>NZ_QBBV01000197.1:0-281 GCF_003073115.1 Acuticoccus kandeliae
AAGCCGTTTTGGAAATTCATACAAGTTTTCTTAACACTTATGGTAGTCGTTCCATCGCTAATGACGGCGTTTGCGATGTTTGCGACATTTGAAGCATATGGACGATCGAAAGGAGCAACTGGGCTATTTGGCTGGCTTCGCAAACTGCCTTGGGGAGATGCACGCTTCTTCGCACCGTTTGTTGGAATGGTCTTCTTTATTCCTGCTGGCGCCGGCGGAATTATCAATGCTTCTCACCAAATGAACCAAGTAGTGCATAATACGATTTGGGTAACGGGGCG
>NZ_QBBV01000198.1:0-281 GCF_003073115.1 Acuticoccus kandeliae
CCCCGCGTGCAGGCGATCATCATCGCGTTCTGCTTCGGGGGTCTGCTGGAGGCGCTGGCCGGGTTCGGCGCCCCCGTCGCGATCACCGGTGTCATGCTGATGGCGCTCGGGTTCTCCCCGCTGCGCGCCGCCGTCGTCGTCCTGCTCGCCAACACCGCCCCGGTCGCCTTCGGCGCCGTCGGCACCCCGATCATCACCGCGGGCAACCTGACCGGCATCCCCTACGCCGAGATCGGCGCCGTCGTCGGCCACCAGACCCCGGTGCTCGCGTTCATCGTCCC
>NZ_QBBV01000199.1:0-281 GCF_003073115.1 Acuticoccus kandeliae
CACACCGAACGGGGTTGCGGTTGCTACGTTTACGCTTGCGGTCAATCGAGCAAGAGCCAACCAGCAAGGGGAGCGAGAGGCTGACTTTATAAATTGCGTTGTGTGGCGAAAGACAGCGGAAAACGTTGCGAATTATCTCAAAAAAGGATCTCTTGCCGGGGTAGATGGAAGGTTACAAACCCGCAATTATGAAGGGCAAGACGGAAAAAGAGTTTATGTAACTGAGGTACTTTCAGAAAGTGTTCAATTTTTAGAGCCTCGAAATGGTGGACAAGGGCATC
>NZ_QBBV01000201.1:0-280 GCF_003073115.1 Acuticoccus kandeliae
GTTCTTCATAAGATATTTATTGTTGTGCAAGAATGCTAACACATTCTTCAAGACTATTCTCCCAATGTTTGGGTTCAATTTTATAAACTTCTTCAATTTTGTCTAAGCACATTGTACTTCTCTTAGGTCTTTTGGCCGGAGTAGGATATTGTTCAGTAGTCAGTGCATTTAATTTAACTGAAGATTCTGATAATTCAGCAATTTTTTTTGCAAACTCATACCAGGTGGTTTCAGGATAATTTGAAAAATGGAAAACACCAAAGTTCTTACGTGATGTTTT
>NZ_QBBV01000202.1:0-280 GCF_003073115.1 Acuticoccus kandeliae
CTCCTTGGTTCGCTTCGACCCGTTTGAGCGCCGTGATGAGGTTGTCTCTCGCTAAGATGCGTTCCAACAAAGCCATCGTGATCTTCTCCTTCCGCGGGATGAGATTCAGGTCTTGCCGGGTTGCGCTCAGCCCTCGACCTGAGGCCCTCTGGGCTTCACCCTTGCTTCCTCAGATGAGTTCCGAAAGGAATTCTGCTTCGACACGCAACATCTCGAAAGAGTCTGATTCATCCCTGAGTTGACGTTCGGCCCTTCCTGTTTCAGGCGTCCCTTACTCCAG
>NZ_QBBV01000203.1:0-280 GCF_003073115.1 Acuticoccus kandeliae
GTAGTGTGGACCTCAGAGGCAGATCAGCCAGTGGCCTAAAGCCATTTCAAGTACAGAAGCTGTATTGGGACTACAGTTATATAAATCTGAACATTAAGTGTAATTTTTCCTCTTGTTCTTTTTAATATTTGTAAACTCAAAGCTGAGCAGAAGTGACTTTACTTTCTCAAGTTTGATATTAAGTTGACTGTGTTCCTTTACCACCTCACTGTTCCCCGTCCCTTTCCTAAGGCAATAGTGCACAACTTGGGTTATTTTTACTTTGAAAATTTGAACGGAA
>NZ_QBBV01000204.1:0-280 GCF_003073115.1 Acuticoccus kandeliae
TGTTTTCCATTTTCTTTACTTGTTTCTAAAAACAATATTATCTTTTGTCTTTTTTAATCTTACATTTTTAACAGATTAAATCTTTAAAGAAAGAAGTGAATTCTGACTTTTCAGATCCCAAAGTACTTACACATGAATATTTTGCTATTACATTTTAGATATCCATTTATACTTTTTTATATCTCAGACTCATGTCTTGATTTTTACTATCACATATATATAAAGGCTTCATTCATATGTGATAGTAAAAATCAAGACATGAGTCTGAGATATAAAAAAA
>NZ_QBBV01000205.1:0-280 GCF_003073115.1 Acuticoccus kandeliae
CCAGGAAAGGTCTGACACTACTAATTTACATAAAAATGAAGAGGGGAGAAAAAAGTTTTGCTTAGTTATAAAGACCAACAAGAGACTACCTACAGACAATGAAAAAATGATGGGAGAGAAAGGAGGGGATAAGAAGTTTCTAAGACAGTTTTCATTTGGACCTCCTGCCCTACTTAGTCTGTTTTTCCGTATTTGAATTCCAAGATACTTGAGGAAACTTCCCTGACCATATAGGTATTTCAAAGATTAGAAGTAACTGTTTCCTTCATGTCTCACATTC
>NZ_QBBV01000206.1:0-280 GCF_003073115.1 Acuticoccus kandeliae
CGAGGCCGCCGGCGCCGACGCCGTGTGCGCCGAGGACCTCATCGAGCGGATCCAGGGCGGGTGGCTCGACTTCGACGCCGCCATCGCGACCCCGGACCAGATGGCCAAGGTCGGCCGCATCGCCCGCATCCTCGGCCCGCGTGGCCTGATGCCGAACCCGAAGACGGGCACCGTGACGCCGGACGTCACGAAGGCCATCAACGAGATCAAGGGCGGCAAGGTCAACTTCCGGGTCGACAAGCAGGCCAACCTGCACCTCGTCATCGGAGATCGGAAGAGC
>NZ_QBBV01000207.1:0-280 GCF_003073115.1 Acuticoccus kandeliae
TCGTGAAGGTCAAGCCGAGCGTCAAGAAGATCTGCGACAAGTGCCAGGTGATCCGCCGTCACGGCCGGATCATCGTGATCTGCTCGAACCTGCGCCACAAGCAGCGCCAGGGCTGAGCAGAGCGGTACCGGTCGCGATCCTCTGATCGCGCAGCAGAAGCCCCCGATGCACCTGCCGGGCCACACGGGCCCGGTAGTACCCCCGGAACCAGGCCGGGGCCCGTTCAGCTCAGCGGCGGAACGGGACGGGCATCGGGAAGACCTGGGACGACAACAAGGAG
>NZ_QBBV01000208.1:0-279 GCF_003073115.1 Acuticoccus kandeliae
AGTGAGACCCAGACTGGGGAAAAAGTGAATCCCAAACAGATGGAGTCCTTCATGCAAAGACTCAGACTCAGAAACTGACAGGATGCATTCAAGAGGCAAGGAACAGAAGAGGCCAGAAGAACTGGAAGGACTGTGGAGGCTGTTATCTTGAAGCACTACTTGAAGCCCAGTTTGGGGTAGGAAAATAAAAGTAATGGCTGAGGAAGTTGGTTCTTTGAAGAGAGGAGGCCAAATCCTGGCAAAAACAAGAAAAAAGTGGTAACTTCTATTCTATTCCTA
>NZ_QBBV01000209.1:0-279 GCF_003073115.1 Acuticoccus kandeliae
GCGGGGTCGGTCAACTACCTGGACGTGATCGATGCCGAGCGCAACATGCTGTCCGCCGAACGCATCGGCGTGCAACTGGCCGGCAGCCGCGTGAACTCCACGGTGGGGCTGTCCGCTTCCATCTGGACGCCTCTGCTGCTCTCACTCAAGGTGGCGGGCTGGGCGACCGTCCTCAACCTCGTGCTGGGCGTGGGCGCGGCCTACGCGCTCGCACGCACGCGCAGCCGCCTGCGCGAGGTCATCGATTCGGTCTTGACGCTGCCCCTGGTGCTGCCGCCG
>NZ_QBBV01000210.1:0-279 GCF_003073115.1 Acuticoccus kandeliae
AAACATCAAATAAGGATACACTGAAATCATAATAAAGTGAAACAAAACAAGACTATACATAATTTCATTTAAGCACAGAGAAACAGGGCACTGTGCAATTCAGAAAGTACTGAACATCTTATCCTGGGAAACACGACTGATGGTTGCAAATGCTCCTTTATCCTTGCTCTAGTCTGCCCTCCTTATGGATGTGATTGATTGGGACACCCAATCATGTAAACTGACCATGCTTCCTGGCAATACTTAGTTTGGAATAAGCCTCTCTTTTCTCCAACCAAA
>NZ_QBBV01000211.1:0-279 GCF_003073115.1 Acuticoccus kandeliae
ACGCGGTCGTCGTCGCGGCGGGGGCGCACTCGTCGTCGCTGCACCCGGTGCTCGACGGGCTGGTCCGCCCGGTGAAGGGCGAGATCCTGCGGCTGACCCGCCGCGCCGGTGCCGTGCCGCCGCCGTCGCGGACGGTGCGGGCGCTCGTCGACGGGCGCCCGGTCTACGCCGTGCCGCGGACGCTGCCCGGGTACGGCGACCTCGTGATCGGCGCGACGACGGCGGAGAACGGCTTCGACACCGACGTCACCGTCGGTGGGGTGCGCGACCTGCTGCGCG
>NZ_QBBV01000013.1:0-895 GCF_003073115.1 Acuticoccus kandeliae
ATTAACTCTCGGAGATGGCATCATGCTTTTAACGGACTTTAAAAAACGGTGAACGGATGCGGATTTTAATCCGTGTCTGTGAGGCGTTGAGCAACGAGCAAAGCGAGGCGGTAGAAAGAGAGCCAGCGGCAGGCTCAGGACGATAATCCGGGGAAAATGTACCACTCGCAGAGTGTTAACATTTGACATCGGATTGTCTATCCTGCATTGGTGTCGAGTTGGCAAGGCTGAGGATAATGCTGAGGATAATGCTGAGGATAATGCAGGATAGACAGAGCACTAGAGATTGCATGCAATCTCGTACCTATCACCTCAGCCTGCCGCTGGCTCTTTTCCAGAACTAAGAATGCGTTCTTAAAAATCCAAACTTGATACCGTTTAAATCTATTTTCACAAAAAGAGTTTTTACCCTCTCGTTTGTTTTCTGAATATATAAAATTAATTCATCCTCAAAACCTTCGTGCGGATGAAAACCAAATGTGCCAAAACTTAATCCATCAATAAGCAAAATAAGGTTTTTAAACCTGTCAGGAATCACCGCTTCACTTCTTAAAAAAAATAAACCAATAGTCTTATTTCCATTCAGGTATTCAATATTAATATTCATACGTTAATCCGATTTATCCTTCTCAGGGGCGCGTTTGTAACGCCGTTTACCTGAATCCCAGACAAACGCCGTCCGCTTCCCGTCATCAGTGCCATCCCCTACATCGTCGGCAATGACAAGATCCTCATTGGTTTCTCGATCCAACTGGAGGACGTTTTTTAGCGCCCCACCGGTCGAGATAAAACGGCGCTTGTGAAGCTGCCGCGTCAGCTCAAGAAACCACTCAGGATCGTTTGCCATATCTTCCGGTTTAACGGAGTATTTCAGCGTTTCAGCAACCGCGCTTTG
>NZ_QBBV01000014.1:0-841 GCF_003073115.1 Acuticoccus kandeliae
GTTGTAGGCTCTGAGGAAGGGCTGCATGGCGCGCGTTCGCTCGTGCGAGGAGTGATAGGGCTGGGCGTAGACCCATTCCCGCAGCGAGGTCTGGATGAAGCGCTCGGCCTTGCCGTTGGTGCGGGGCGTGTAGGGCCTGGTGCGGATGTGGCGCAGGCCGCGCGCGGCGAGCTCGCCACGGAAGGTGTGGCTGCGATAGGCGGAGCCGTTGCCGGACATGACCCGCTCGACGATGACGCCGTGGCGAGCGAAGAAGGCGAGTGCGCGCTGGAGAAACGCGATAGCGTCCTCGCGTTTCTCTGTTGCGAGGACCTCGGTGTAGGCGAGGCGTGAGGCGTCGTCGATGGCGACATGCAGGACTTCCCAGCCGGTGCCGAGCTTGTTCGATTGGCCCGTCCGGTCGCCGGTGATGCGATGGCCGATCCCATCGATCCGGCCGAGTTTTTTGGTGTCGATATGGATCAGCTCGCCGGGCCGCTCGCGCTGGTAGCGGCGGGCCGGCGGTGTCTCGTCGAGCGCCTTGAGCTTGCCGAGGCCGAGCCGGCGCAGAACGGCCCCGACGGTGGGGCGGGGCATATTGAGCCGGCGGGCGATGGCTGGCCCCGTCATGCGCTGAAGCCGCAGCTACTTGATCTCTTCGATGGTCTGGTCTGGCAGCTTGTGGCGGATGCGATGGGGGGCGTTGGAGCGATCGTCGAGAGCGGCTTCGCCGCCAGCTCGGAAGCGGGCGAGCCACTTGAAAGCGGTTCGCTTCGAGATACCGGCAGCGCTTGCGGCATCGACCAAAGATCACCCCTCTGCACTCACCCGATGGACCAGAAGGAGCCGGCTATGTCGGTTC
>NZ_QBBV01000015.1:0-807 GCF_003073115.1 Acuticoccus kandeliae
GCTCCTTCATGTACTGCGTCGCGACGTCGAGCGCGCCCTGCGCGATGCCGACGGCCTGCGCACCGATGGTCGGACGCGTGTGGTCCAGCGTGCGCAGCGCGGTCTTGAAGCCGGTGCCCTCGGCGCCGATGATCCGGTCGGCCGGGATGCGGCAGTCCTCGAAGTGGATCTCGCGGGTCGGCGAGCCGTGGATCCCGAGCTTGCGCTCCTTGGTACCGATGACGAAGCCCGGGTCGTCGGAGTGGACCACGAACGCCGAGATCCCGTTGGCCTTCTTCTCCGGGTCGGTGACGGCCATGACCGTGTACCAGGTCGACTCGCCGGCGTTGGTGATCCAGCACTTGGTGCCGTTGAGGACCCACTCGTCGCCGTCGCGGCGGGCGCGGGTCTTCATCGACGCGGCGTCGGAGCCCGCCTCGCGCTCGGACAGGGCGTAGCTGACCATCGCCTCGCCCGCGGCGACCGACGGCAGGACCTGCTTCTTCAGCTCGTCCGAGGCGGACAGCAGGATCGGGGTGAGCCCGAGGCCGTTCACCCCGGGGATCAGCGACGACGACGCGCAGACCCGCGCGACCTCCTCGATCACGATGCAGCCGGCGAGCTCGTCGGCGCCCTGGCCGCCGTACTCCTCGTGGATGATCACGGCCTGGAAGCCGGCCTTGACCAGCGCGTCGCGCGCCTCGACGGGGTACCGGCCCTGCTCGTCGACGTCGGCGGCGTGCGGGGCGATCTCCTTCTCCGCCAGGTCCCGGACCGCCTCGCGGAGGGCCGTGTGCTCGTCGCTGAGCCGGTAGAGATCGGAAGAGC
>NZ_QBBV01000016.1:0-736 GCF_003073115.1 Acuticoccus kandeliae
TGCTCGGCAGCGCGTAGGCGGCCGCGCGGGCCTCCTCGGTCGGCTGGACCTGGATGTTGCGGTACCGGTTGATGCCGGTACCGGCCGGGATCAGCTTACCGATGATCACGTTCTCCTTGAGCCCGACGAGCTTGTCGCGCTTCCCGTTGATCGCGGCATCGGTGAGGATGCGGGTGGTCTCCTGGAACGAGGCCGCGGACAGCCACGACTCCGTCGCCAGCGAGGCCTTGGTGATCCCCATCAGGACCGGACGGCCCGAGGCCGGCTCCAGACCCTCGGCGACGACCCGGCGGTTCTCGGACTCGAACTCGCCCCGCTCGGCCAGTGCACCGGGCAGGAACTCGGTCGCACCCGAGTCGATGATCGTGACCCGGCGCAGCATCTGCCGGACGATGACCTCGATGTGCTTGTCGTGGATGTCCACGCTCTGCGTGCGGTACACCTTCTGCACCTCACGCACGAGGTGCAGCTGCACCTCACGCGGGCCCATGACACGCAGCACCTCGTGCGGGTCCGCCATGCCCTCGAGGAGCAGCTGGCCGACCGTCACGTGGTCGCCGTCCGCGAGCGGACGCTCGGTGCCGTCGACGGTGGTCATCCCGAGCCACTGCCGCTTGGACAGCTTCTCGTAGACGATCTCCTCGCCGCCGTCGTCCGGGATCAACGTGATCTTCCAGAACCGGTCGCCGTCCTCGATGCGGATGCGGCCGTCGCCAGATCGGACGAGCACACGTCT
>NZ_QBBV01000003.1:0-880515 GCF_003073115.1 Acuticoccus kandeliae
GCCCCGCACCAACGGCAAGGCCGAGCGCTTCATCCAGACCTCGCTGCGGGAATGGGTCTACGCCCAGCCCTATCACTCCTCGCACGAGCGAACGCGCGCCATGCAGCCCTTCCTCAGAGCCTACAACCCTGCCCGCCCACACTCCGCCCTCGCCCAACAAACTCCATGGCTCCCGCTGAATAATCTTCTTGGAAACGACAACTAGAGCGGCATGGCGGCCGGGCCTGGTGCGGCAGGCGCGTGGGGAGGTGGTCGAGGATCTCACACTGGCTGAGGAAGTCGGCGACTGCCGTGTCCACCGCGTCGCCCCAACCACCCAGCTATCCAGCTGCCCAGCCGCCCCGCGCGCTCAGCGCGCGGCGGCTTGCGACGCGATGCGGTAGAGGACGTCGCGCGTCACCGCGGCGGCGAGGTGGGGCATCGTGCGGGTGCGGAAGGTGGCGTCGGCGATGGCGGCGGACGCGGCGCGCAGGCGGGCGTGCGTCCAGCGGTCGAGGATCCGCGCGGCGGCGTCCTTGTGGGCGCCGAAGAGCGGTGGGCGGACGAACTCCACCGCGCGGCTCGGCGACTGGCCGCCCGCGACGGCGGCGGCGGCGAGCTCCAGCGTGTGGCTCATTCGTTGTGCCGCCATCAGGAGCTGCACCGCGGCCGAGTCCTGGCGCAGGAGGCGCGTGAGGAGGCGGTCGAGCGTTTCGCGCTGGCCGAGGAAGGCGGCGTCCACCGCGTCGCCGAGCTGGCTGAGCGCGATGTCGCCCACGACCGCGTCGACGTCGGCGACGGTGAGGCGGCCATTGTCGACGGCGTGGAGGCACGCCTTCAGCACCTCGGCGCGGGAGGCAGCGCGGTCGGCGCCGAGCCGGTCCACGAGGACGGCGCGCGCGTCCGTGTCGACGGTGAGGCCGAGGCGTTGCGCCTCCTCGTCGATCATCCGTTCGAGATCGCGCTCGCTGTCGACCGGGCAATAGATGGCGACGGCCTGGCGGTGGTCCTCGACCTCCTTGCGCAGGCCCGTCCCGCGGCGGAGGTCGCCGGCCTCCACCACCACCACCGCATCGGTCGGGAGTTGGTCGAGGAGCGGGGAGACGGCCGGGGAGAGATTGCGCGCGCCGCCGTCGCGCACGACGATCAGCCGCCGCTCGCCGAAGAGGGAGACGGTGCCCGCCTCGTCGATGAGGCGCGCGGGGTCGGAGCTGACGGTGGCGGCGTCGAGCCGGACCACCGAGAACGGATCGTCCTGGTTCGCCTGGAAGAGAGCGGAGATCGCGTCGGTCACTTCGGTGACGAGGCCGCGATCGGGCCCGAAGACGAGGATCACCGGGGGGAGGGTCGCCGGATCGTTCAGCCGGCGGCTGACGTCCGACGCCCGCAGCGAGGTCACGAGTCCGAGCGCTTCGCCGCGAAGTAGGCGGCGACGCGCGCCGAGATCTGTTCGGCCATGGTGCGCGCCGCTCGGGCCGACGCGTCGCGCTCGGCACGCACGTTGGCGAAGCGCTGGGACGAGAAGTCGTAGGAGGCGGTCGCCGTGCTCGATCCGGTGAGGAGCGTTTTCTGCGTGGCGATCTCGGTCAGGATGAAGGTCGAGTCGATCGTCACGAGGACGGCCGCAGGCAGATCCTCCTCGAGCTGCACGGCAAGGGGGTCGGTGCCGCGGCTGACGAGGACGCGAAGCCGATAGCGCTCCTCGTCGGCCTGGCCGCCGTCGCCGCGGAAGAGGAAGAGCAGCTCGTTGCGCAGGACCTGTTCTGTGTAGTTGCGCGGCGGATCGATGACGATCGCCCGGAGGTCCGGGACGGGCGAGAGTGGCCCGCCCGTCGACGCGTCGAGATAGAGCGGGCGCACCTGGCAGCCCGCGAGCGCGAGGCCGAGGAGCGCCGCCGAGGCGAGCCTACGCCACGACATTGACGATCCGCTGCGGCACAACGATGACCCGGCGCGGCGGGCGGCCTTCGAGGAAGCGCTGCACCTCGTCGAGAGAGAGGACCACGCCCTCGATCTCCGCCTGACTCGCGTCCTTCGGCACCGTCACCTCCGCCCGCTTCTTGCCGTTCACCTGGACCGGCAAGGTTATCGTATCCTCCACGAGGAGGCTTTCGTCCACCGTCGGCCATGCGGCAGCGGCGGCAAAGCCCTCGTTTCCGATCGCTTTCCAGCACTCTTCGGCGAGGTGTGGCATCATCGGCGCAAAACAGCGGATCATCGCGTCGACGCTTTCGCGCAGCGCCGAACCCGGCGTCTCGGGGTCCGCCAGCGCCTTCTGCAGCGCGTTCGCCCACTCATAAAGGCGGGCGACGGCGCGGTTGAAGCCGAGCGTCTCGATGTCGTTCTCGATCGCGCGCACGAAGCCGTGGGAGGCCTTGCGCAGGACGAGCCCGTCGCCTGACCCGGTGTCGTTCATGCGCGGGATCGCCTCGCCGATGAGGCGCCAGACGCGCTGCACGAAACGGTGCGCCGCGTCGACGCCGCCGTCCGTCCACTCGATGTCGCGCTCGGGCGGGGTGTCGGAGAGCATGAACCAGCGGGCGGTGTCCGCGCCGTAGCCTGCGATGATCTGGTCGGGGTCGACGACGTTCTTCTTCGACTTCGACATCGACTCGATCGCGCCGACGGTGATCGGCCCGCCGGTCTTGGCGTGGACCGCCGCGCCGTCACGCACCACGACGTCTTCCGGGAAGACCCAGGCGCCGGCCTCGTCCTTGTACGTCTCGTGCGTGACCATGCCCTGCGTGAAGAGGCCCGCGAACGGCTCCGGGCAGTTGCCGTAGCCGGCCTTCGCCACCGCGCGCATGAAGAAGCGCGAGTAGAGGAGGTGCAGGATCGCGTGCTCGACGCCGCCGATATATTGGTCGACCGGCAGCCAGTTCTCCATGATCGACGGGATGAGCGGCGCGCTCGTCTCATGCGGGGTGGTGAAGCGGGCGAAGTACCAGGACGAGTCGACGAACGTGTCCATCGTGTCCGTCTCGCGCCGGGCGGGGGCGCCGCAGGACGGGCAGTCGACCTTGGTGAAGGTCGGGTGACGGTCGAGCGGGTTGCCCGGCACGTCGAAGGTCACGTCGTCGGGCAGCTTCACGGGAAGCTGGTCGTCGGGCACCGGGACGATGCCGCACGCCTCGCAATGGATGACCGGGATCGGGCAGCCCCAATAGCGCTGGCGCGAGATGCCCCAGTCGCGCAGGCGATAGTTCACCTTGCGCTCCCCCTGGGGGGCGTTGCCCATCATCCGGCCTTCGAGGCGGGTCGCGATCTCGTCCTTCGCCGCGGGTATGCTCATCCCGTTGAGGAAGTGCGAGTTGATGAGGACGCCGTCGCCCGTATAGGCCTCGACGCCGACATCGAAGGTGTCGGGCGCATCGTTCGGGCGCACGACGGTGATCACCGGCAGGTCGTATTTCAGGGCGAAGTCGAGGTCGCGCTGGTCGTGCGCGGGGCAGCCGAAGATGGCGCCGGTGCCGTATTCCATCAGGATGAAGTTGGCGACGTAGACCGGCAGCACCTCACCCTCGATGAAGGGGTGGGCGACGCGCAGGCCCGTGTCGACGCCCTTCTTCTCCGCGCTTTCGATGGCGACGGCGCTGGTGCCCATGCGCTGCGTCTCTTCCACGAAGGCGGCGACGTCGGGCCGGGCGGCCGCGACGGCGCGCGCCAGCGGGTGGCCGGCCGCGACGGCGACGAAGCTCGCCCCGAAGATCGTGTCCGGGCGCGTCGTGAAGACCTCGATCTCGGTCGAGCCGTCCGGCGCGGTGGACTTCAGCGGGAAGCGCATCCTGAGGCCCTCGGACCGGCCGATCCAGTTGCGCTGCATCAGGCGCACCTTGTCGGGCCAGCGCTCGAGACCGTCGATCGCGTCCAGGAGGTCCTCGGCATAGTCGGTGATCTTGAAGAACCACTGCGACAGCTCGCGCTGCTCGACCTGCGCGCCGGAGCGCCAGCCGCGCCCGTCGATCACCTGCTCGTTGGCGAGCACGGTCTGGTCGACCGGGTCCCAGTTCACCTTGCTCGTCTTGCGCGTGACGAGGCCCTCGGCGAGGAAGGCGAGGAAGAGGCGCTGCTGCTGGTGGTAGTAGTCGACATCGCAGGTCGCGAACTCGCGCGACCAGTCGAGCGAGAGGCCCATCGATTTCAGCTGCGCCTTCATGGCGGCGATGTTGGCGTAGGTCCACTCGCGCGGGTGGATCTTGTTCTGCATGGCCGCGTTCTCGGCCGGCATGCCGAACGCGTCCCAACCCATCGGGTGGAGGACGTTGTATCCCTTGGCGCGGCGGAAGCGGGCGACGACGTCACCCATCGTGTAGTTGCGCACGTGGCCCATGTGGATGCGTCCCGACGGGTACGGGAACATCTCCAACACATAATATTTCGGCCGTGGGTCGTCGTTTTGGGTGCGGAACAGGTCCGCCTCCTCCCAGGCCGCGCGCCACTTGGCTTCAGAGGCGGGCGCGTTGTAACGCTCTGACGTACTCATGGATATTTGGGACCGGCGATGCGAAAAGACGCCGGACCATGGGCAAGAGATCGCCGGGGGTCAACACTCATGACAGCCATCGACGCCACCGAGGGGGTGGCCACGCGTCTTGCCGAGGTGCGCCGCGCGATCGCCGACGCGGCGGCCCGAGCCGGGCGGACAGACCCGGTCGAACTCGTCGCGGTGACGAAGACGTTCACCGCCGAGCATATCCGCCCCGCACTTGTCGCAGGGCAGCGCATCGTCGGCGAGAACCGGGTGCAGGAGGCCAAGGGCAAGTGGCCGGCCCTGCGCGAGGAGTTCGACGGGATCGAGCTCCACCTTCTCGGCCCGCTCCAGTCCAACAAGGCCAAGGACGCGGTCACCCTCTTCGACATGATCCAGAGCGTCGACCGCGAGAAGATCGCGACGGCGATCGCGAGCGCGGCCGACAGCGTCGGGCGGATGCCGCGCTGCCTCGTGCAGGTCAATATCGGCCGTGAGCCGCAGAAGGCCGGGGTGATGCCGGACGAGGCACCCGCCTTCGTCGCGCGCTGCCGCGTGCTCGGCCTGCCGATCGACGGGCTGATGACCATTCCGCCGGTGGACGAGGCCGCGGGGCCGCACTTCGAGGCGCTCGCCCGCATCGCGCGCGATTGCGGCGGGCTCAAGACCTCGATGGGGATGTCGGGCGACTATGTCGAGGCGATCGCGCACGGGGCGCACTGGGTCCGCGTCGGATCGGCGATCTTCGGATCGCGGCCGCCGATCGCGTAGGCGCCGCCGTCAGTAGGTGTACCAGAAGCCGAGCTTGCCGCCGAACTCCTGCAGCGCGTTGCGGCCATAGACGGTCGCGAGGCCGCTGACCTCCACCTGGAGCCGCTCGCTCACCCGGCGGATCACGCTTGCCGACACCTTGTGATACTGGGTGTCGGAGCCGCCGAGCTCGAACGTCGAGAAGGATTGGGCGAGGACGAGCCAGCGGGGGCGGACCTGCCGGCCGAGCGTCAGCTCGATGTTGATCTCGTCCGCATCGTCCTCCTGGAAGCTCGTCTGGTAGGCCGCCTGCACGTCGGCGAAGGTGTGCTTGCCGAGAACCTCTCCGCCGATTCCGAACATCGCGCGGGAGTCGAGCGCGAGGCCGTCGGCCGGGGCGCTCGTCCCGTTCGAGTCGAAGCCGCCGGAGAGGAGCTTCACCTCCGTCGAGAACACCCAGTTGGGCGCCTTGTGGAGGCGCAGGCGGGCGCCGCCGGCGACCGAGCCGAAGGACGTCGAGACGGGGGCGATCAGATTGGGGGTCACGACCGTCTCGACGCTCTCCTCCCGCAACTCCCCGATCGCGATCATCGTCAGCCAGGGCCGCACGCCGTACTCGAACCGGCCCGACAGTTCGAACTTGCGATATTCGGGGACGCTGACGAGCCGTCCGTTCTTGTCGAATCCGTTCTCGCCATAGGTGAAAGAGCTGGTGACGAAGGTCTTCGTCTCGCCCTGCTCCAGCGTCCACGCGCCGGCCAGGACCGGGGCCGTCCACAGGACGCAGGCAAGGGCGAGGGGCAGACGCATGGCGCACCCTTTGGATGTGTTGCTAGGAGATACAATCTAAGTATGTATCTCCTAACACAACCTTGCATTGAGATAAAGAGGCTTGTGTCGTGCGTGCCAGCCGCTATGGTGCCGCCCGCCGAAGCGAGCGCGAGAGTGGCGGAATCGGTAGACGCAGACGACTCAAAATCGTCCGCCGCAAGGCTTGGGGGTTCGAGTCCCCCCTCTCGCACCAACCTTGTCCGCTCCGGCGCACCACCCTCCCGATGAAGGCCGGTCAGGCCGCGTGCATGGCGGCGAAGGTCCGCCGCGTCATCGACGGCACCATCAGCCAGAGCGACACGCCCCGCGCCGCGAGATAGAGGTTCAGCGCGAGCCAGAGGCCGTGATTGCCGAGGATCGGCGTCACCGTGAAGCACACGACGAAGAAGAGCGATGAGGCGCAGATCATCATGTTGCGCATCGCCCGCGTCCACGTCGCCCCCACGAAGAGCCCGTCCATCGAATAGGCGAGCGCGCCGGTGAGCGGCGTGATCGCGGCCCAGCCGAGATAGGCAAGGCTCGCCGCGCGCACGTCCTCCGCCGTCGTCGAGATGTGGATGAAGAGCCCGCCGCCCACGAGCGCGAACGCCGAGAGGCCGGCCGCCACCACGAACGCGGCGGTGACGGTGAGGCGCACCGTGTCGGTGAAGGCCGGCTTGTAGCGCGCGCCGATCGCGCGGCCGCCGAGCTGCTCGGCCGCCGTCGCCACGCCGTCGAGCATGTAGCCGCACAGGAGCAGGATGTTGAGGAGCACCGCGTTCGCGGCGAGCGTCACGTCGCCGAACCGCGCCCCCATCGCGCTGAAGGCGGTGAAGGTGCTGATGAGGAGCACCGAGCGGATCAGGATGTCGGTGTTGACCGCGACCATGCGGCGGAAGCCGACACGCTCGAAGATGGAGGCAAGCGGCGGGAGCGGCTGCGTCGCGAGATGGCGCACGACGAACACGCCGCCCGCCGCGACCGTCACGAGCTCGGCGAGCACCGAGGCCGCCGCGACGCCCTTCACCCCCCAGCCGAGAAAGAGGACGAAGGCGACCGAGCCGACGATGTTGCTGAACCCGAGCACGATCTGGAGGAGGAGCCCCGCCCGCGCCCGCGCGAGGCCGAGGAGCCAGCCGAGGATCACGTAGTTGATCAGCATGAAGGGCACGCCCCACACGCGGATCGCCACATAGTCCCGCGTCGCCGCCGCGACCGCCTCGCTCGGCCCCATCACGAAGAGGAAGATCGCGATGAGCGGCAACTGGAGGAGGATGATCGCGACGCCCGTGACGAGGCCCATCACGATCGCGCGCCACAGCGCCATCGCCTCCGCCTCGCGGTCCTCCGCGCCCATCGCCTGCGCGACGAGGCCGGTCGTCCCCATGCGCAGGAAGTTCATGGACGTGCCGACGAAGTCGATCAGCAGCGCGCCGAGGGCGACCGCGCCGATGAGGATCGCGCTGCCGAGCTGACCGATGACCGCCGTGTCGACGATGCCGATCAGCGGGGTCGAGATGTGGGCGATCGTCATCGGCACGGCGATGCGCAGCACCATCGGAAGCTTGACCGTGAACGGCCGGATCTGCGGCGGATGCATCGGGTGACCTGGGTGGGACTTCGCCCATCCCGTTAGCGCGCTTTTGGAACGGGTGGTATCACTTCCTGAGATAGAAGAATTGCAATCGGCGCGTCCGGGCGCCTTCGTCACGCCCCGCTTTCACCGCAGTGCCGGAGCCCTATCTGTCGAATCCGCCGGCCCTTCGCCGGTTCGTCGAAACGGAGGGGCCGTGCTTCCGGTCGTTCACAACCCGAATTATCACGCGCCGCTGCCGGACAATCACCGCTTCCCCATGGGAAAGTTCGCGGCCGTCGCCGCGATCCTCACCGAATTCGGCTTCGGCCCGTTCCACATCCCCTCCCCGGCCCCGGCCGACTGGATCGCGCTCGCCCACGACCGGACCTATGTCGACCAGGTGCTGGCGTCCGACGTGCCGGCGAAGGTCGCACGCGAGATCGGCTTTCCCATGAACGACCGCGTTGCCCTGCGCGCGCGGACGGCCTGCGCGGGGACGACGCTCACCGCCCGGCTCGCGCTGGAGCACGGCATCGCCTGCAACACCGCCGGCGGGAGCCACCACGCGCGGCACGAACAGGGGGCCGGCTTCTGCGTCTTCAACGATGTCGCCGTCGCGATCCGCGTCCTCCAGGCCGAGGGCGTGATCCGGCAGGCGCTCGTGATCGACTGCGACGTCCACCAGGGGGACGGCACGGCGCACATCTTCGCCGGCGATCCGAGCGTGACGACCATGTCGATCCACGCCGCCGCGAACTACCCGACGCGCAAGGCCCAATCCTCGCTCGACGTCGCGCTTCCCGACGGGACGGAGGATGCCGACTATCTCGCCGCGCTGGACGAGATGCTGGAGGCGGCGGGCGCCGTTCCGGCCGACATCGTCTTTTATAATGCCGGCGTCGATCCCCATCGCGACGACCGGCTCGGCCGCCTCGCCCTCACCGATCTCGGCCTCGCCGAGCGCGACCGACGGGTCATCGACGCCGTGCGCCGGCGGGGCCTTCCGCTGGCCGGCGTCCTCGGCGGTGGCTATATGGACGATGTGGACAAGCTTGCCCGGCGGCATGCGATTTTGCACCTGATGGCCCGCGACGCCTTGGACAATGGGTGACGGCGTTGCACATCTGTTCTAGACTGCGCCCATTGTGATTCGGGATGAGTTGATGGCGAAGGCTGCGCGCCAAACGGTTGCCAACGTGTCGATTTCCCAGCGTGCCGCCGCGGCATCGCGGCCGACCCCCACCTATCTCGACCGGCTGAACCCGGAGCAGCGCCGCGCCGTGGAGGCGATCGACGGGCCCGTTCTCGTGCTCGCCGGCGCCGGCACCGGCAAGACGCGGGTGCTGACGACGCGCATCGCCCACATCCTCAATCTCGGCAAGGCGCGCCCGTCCGAGATCCTCGCGGTGACCTTCACGAACAAGGCCGCGCGCGAGATGAAGGAGCGGATCGGCGCCGTCCTCGGCGGCGGGACGGCCGAGGGCATGCCCTGGCTCGGCACCTTCCACGCGATCGGCACGCGCATCCTGCGCCGCCATGCCGAGCTCGTGGATCTCCACCCCGACTTCACCATCCTCGACACGGACGACCAGATCCGCCTCGCCAAGCAGATCCTCCAGGCCGCCAATCTCGACGAGAAGCGCTGGCCCGCGCGCCAGATGCTCGGGATGATCGACGCCTGGAAGAATCGCGGGCTGACGCCGGACGAGGTGCCGAACGGCGAGGGCGAATATTTCGGCAACGGGCGCGGGATCGAGCTCTACCGGGACTATCGCCAGCGCCTCAAGACGCTGAACGCGGCCGATTTCGGCGACCTTCTCCTGGAGCCGATCCGCCTCTTCCGCGCCAATCCGGACATTCTGGAGAGCTACCAGAGCCGTTTTCGCTACATGCTGGTCGACGAGTATCAGGACACGAACGTCGCCCAGTATCTCTGGCTGCGCCTGCTCGCCCAGGGGAACCGCAATCTGTGCGTGGTCGGCGACGACGACCAGTCGATCTACGGCTGGCGTGGCGCCGAGGTGGACAACATCCTGCGCTTCGAGACCGATTTTCCCGGCGCCGTCGTGGTGCGCCTCGAACGCAACTATCGCTCCACCAGCCACATTCTGGGCGCCGCCTCCCACCTCATCAGCCACAATGAGGGTCGGCTCGGCAAAACTCTCTTCTCAGAGGCGAGCGACCCGGACGAGAAGCAGGTCGTCGTCGCCTCCGCCTGGGATTCGGAGGAAGAGGCCCGCGCGATCAACGAGGAGATCGAGAGCCTCCAGCGCCAGGGCGTCTCGCTCGACGAGCAGGCGATCCTCGTGCGCACCACCGCGCAGATGCGCGCCTTCGAGGACCGGTTCGTCACCACCGGCACGTCCTATCGCGTCATCGGCGGCCCGCGCTTCTACGAGCGGCGGGAGATCCGCGACGCCCTCGCCTATTTCCGCTGCGTCGTGCAGCCGAGCTTCGATCTCGCCTTCGAGCGCATCATCAACGTGCCGGCGCGCGGCCTCGGCCAGGTCGCGGTCCGCACGATCGCCGACGCCGCCCGCGCCCGCGAGGTGCCGATGCTCCACGCCGCGGCGGAGCTCCTCACCACGGACGAGATCAAGGGCAAGGGCCGCACCGCGCTCAACACCCTCGTCGGCGCCTTCGAGCGCTGGCGCGACCAGCTCGACCGGATCAGCCACACCGAGCTCGCCGAGATCATCCTCGAGGAATCGGGCTACACCGACATGCTTCGCGCCGATCGGTCCGCCGACGCGCCGGGCCGGCTCGAGAACCTCAAGGAGCTGATCCGCTCCATGGAGGAGTTCGAGACCCTCCCAGCCTTCCTGGAGCACGTCGCCCTCGTGACGGACGCGCAGGGCGAGACCTCCGCAGAGGCCGTCACGCTTATGACCCTCCACGCGGCGAAGGGTCTTGAGTTCGACGTCGTCTTCCTGCCCGGCTGGGAGGAAGGCCTCTTCCCCTCGATCCGCGCGCTCGACGAGAACGGGCAGGCCGGGCTCGAGGAGGAGCGCCGCCTCGCCTATGTCGGGCTCACCCGCGCCCGCCACCGCGCCTTCATCTGGTTCGCCCTCAACCGCCGCCTGCACGGGATGTGGCAGTCCTCCGCCCCGTCGCGCTTCATCGACGAGCTGCCCGAGGCGCACGTCATGGTGCGCGAGGATGTCGGCTATGGCGGGCTCGGCGGCTACGGGGCGAGCCGGTTCGACAAGGTCGAATCCTTCTCCTCCAGCTACCACACGCCGGGCTGGGAGCGGGCGCAGCGCCGCCGCGAGGATGCGACGCCCCGCCGCCGCACCGCGGGGCGGACGATCGAGGGCGAGCTGGTGGCGAAGTCGGTGACGACCGCGCCGTCCGCCTTCTCCGTCGGCGACCGCGTCTTCCACCAGAAGTTCGGCAATGGCGACGTCTCCGGCGTCGAGGGCAACAAGCTCACCGTCGATTTCGACAAGGCCGGCCGCAAGCGGGTGATCGACAGTTTCGTGACCCGCGTCTGACACAGTTCAGGGTTGCAGAATCGCATTGCGATTGCATTGCGCTTCGCCGGCTTTTCCGGCACGAGACGATCTTCTCCGACAAAGACGACACCGCGCAGCATCGATGACTTGCGGCCGGCGAACACACGGCCCGTCGCGGCCGTCTTCAACATATGTGCTGGTGGTCACTCTCCAAAGTCTGCGCATAGGACAGCCAGAGGAGAGCCATCGAAAATAAAGTCGCCGCACCAGCATCGAAGACCCGGCGACGACCCATGGTAAAAAGCTTGATTTTACGAAATGGTTATACGATCGGCCAAGCCTTTGCGCTGAATCTCGGCGCGTCGGTCCTGATCATCTGCGTTTATCTCGCGATTACCGTGCTCTCGATCGTTTCGGCCGAGGACGAGCTGCGAGGCATCGCCCAGCAGGAGGCCACGCGCTGGGTGGACGGGGCGCTGGCGCCCTCCATCGCGGTCGAGGGCCTCTTTCTCGGGCGCGGCCTCCCCGAGAGCGAGGAGGCACATCTCGCGACCCTCGCGAACGGCGGCAACGTCGTCCAGTTCGAGATTTTCGGCCTCGACGGCACCCCCATCGTCGCCTACGCCAACGGCACCTTCCGCGACGTCGGCGCGATGCCTTCCGACCCGCAAATGGTGCTGGAAGCGGCGGAAGGCCGGGCCGTGGCCGACATTCGCCACGGGACCGATGCCGACGGGATGCCGCCCTATTATTCGGTCCTCGACGTGCCGCTCCGCCGCTACGGCCAGGTCGTCGGCATGGCGCGCGTCTATTCGGACGAATCGGGCGCGAAGGCCGTCTATGACGACGAGATGGTCCGCTCCATGGTGCTGAGCTCGGTCCTCGCCGGGCTCGCGCTGACGAGTTCCATCGCGATCGGCTTCCTCCTGCACCGCCAGCAACGGGCCGACGCGCGGATCCATCACCTCGCCCACCACGACCCGCTGACGGGCGTCGCGAACCGCCACCAATATCAGGAATTCCTGGCCGAGACGATGGACGCGGTCCATCGCGGGAGCGAGACCTCCTTCGCCCTCCACCTTCTCGACCTCGACGGCTTCAAGCACGTCAATGACACGCTCGGCCACGACGTGGGGGACGGTGTCCTGCGCCGCGTCGCGCGCGAGGCGGCCCGTCTCCTCGGTCCCGAGGATCTTCTCGCCCGGCTCGGCGGGGACGAGTTCGCCATCGTCCAGCGGCGCATCGCGAACCCGGAAGCGGCCGAGGCGCTCGCGGCCGAGATCATCCACAGCGTGAGCCTGATCGATTCGGTGGAGGGGCAGACGATCCGCGTCAGCGCCAGCGTCGGCATCACGATCGCGCCGGCCCATGCGTGCGATGTCGGCGACCTGCAGAAATGCGCCGACGTTGCGCTCTACCGGGCGAAGGAATCGGGCCGCGACCGCGCCGTCACCTTCGAGGCGGGGATGGACGTGGAGCTGCGCGAGCGCGCGCTCCTGCGCATGAAGATCCGCGCCGCGACCGAGACGATGTCGTTCGAGCTCTATTTCCAGCCGATCCACCGCGCGACGGACGGCGCGCTGACCGGCTTCGAGGCGCTCCTGCGCCTTCCGGACGGCGAGGGCGGCCACATCCCGCCGGGCATCTTCATCCCCGTCGCGGAGGAGATGTGCCTCACGCCGCGCATCGGGGCGTGGGTGCTGCGGCAGGCCTGCATCGCGGCCGCCACGTGGGACGTGCCGCTTTCCATCTCGGTCAACCTCTCCCCGCAGCAGTTCGAGGAGAACGTCGTGCGCGAGGTCGAGGCCGCGCTCACCCAGAGCAATCTGGAGCCGGACCGCCTCGGCCTCGAGGTGACGGAGAGTCTCCTCATCAAGGATCCGGAGGCAGTGGGCACGCAGCTCAGCGCCCTCAAGGATCTCGGCGTGCGCCTCGTGATGGACGATTTCGGCACCGGCTATTCGAGTCTGAGCTATCTCTGGAAGTTCCCGTTCGACAAGGTGAAGGTCGATCGCTCCTGCTTCATGTCGCTCGGCCAGGCCGAACGGGTGGGCGAGGTGCTGCGCACCATCAGCGCGATGAGCGATGCGATGGACCTCGAAGTCACCGCCGAGGGCATCGAGACCGAGTACCAGCGCGACTTCGCCCGGCTCGCCGGCTATGACGAGCTGCAGGGCTTCCTCTACAGCCGACCGATGCCCGAGACCGAGGTTCTGAGCTACATCCGCCGCTGCACGACCGATGGGATGGAGTTCAGCCAGGAAGGCCCGATCGTCGTCTCGCTCCGGGCTTGATTTCGAGGCCGTCGCCTTTACCAAAACGCCCGGACCGCGCCGGTCTGTGACGTAAATGTCGCAGGCTCGCGGATGTCGCCCGCCGCGGATGAGCCGGCAGCGGATGATCGTTGATTGCCAACCCCGCCTCCCGTAGCGACTCGCTATTCGGGAATCGGCCAATACGCTCTGGCCGGACCCACGTATCGAGTTGAAAGGGGCGGGCTATGGATCGGATTCGCATCACGGGCGGCGTCCCGCTGGAGGGCTCGATCCCCATTTCGGGGGCCAAGAACGCCGCGCTCCCGCTGATGATCGCATCGCTCCTGACCGACGAGACGCTCACGCTCGACAACGTCCCGCGCCTTGCCGACGTCCAACAGCTCTTCCACATCCTCGCCAATCACGGCGTCGACACCTCCTTCCAGGGCAAGCGCACCGGGCAGGACCAGCTCGCCGGGCAGACGGTCGACCTCCTCGCCCGCGCCATCGTCGACACCACCGCCCCCTATGACCTCGTCTCCAAGATGCGGGCGAGCTTCTGGGTGATCGGCCCCCTCCTTGCCCGCATGGGCGAGGCGCGCGTCTCCCTCCCCGGCGGCTGCGCCATCGGCACGCGCCCGGTCGACTTCTTCATCGAGGGTCTGCGCGCACTCGGCGCCAACATCGAGATCGAAGCCGGCTACGTGGTCGCCCAGGCCCGCGCGGGCCTCATCGGCAACCGCATCCGCCTGCCGAAGGCCTCGGTCGGGGCGACCCACACGCTGATGATGGCGGCAACGCTCGCCCGCGGCGAGACGGTGCTCGAGAACGCGGCCTGTGAGCCCGAGATCGCCGACCTCGGCGAATGCCTCATCGCGATGGGCGCGAAGATCGAGGGGCACGGCACCTCGACCATCTTCATCGAGGGTGTCCCGCGCCTGCGCGGCGCGCGCCACGCCGTCATGCCGGACCGGATCGAGACCGGCACGTACGCCCTCGCCGTGGCGATGGCCGGCGGCGACGTCACGCTGGAAGGCGCGAGCGCCGACCATCTCGAGAAGCCGATCGAGCTGATGCGCCAGGCCGGTGCCGACATCACCGTCACCAATCGCGGGATGCGCGTGCGCCGCAACGGGCACGGCATCTACGCCGTCGATGCCGAGACCGCCCCCTATCCCGGCTTCCCGACCGACCTCCAGGCCCAGTTCATGGCGCTGATGACGGCCGGCAAGGGCACGAGCCACGTCACCGAGACGATCTTCGAGAACCGCTTCATGCACGTCCAGGAACTCGCCCGCCTCGGTGCGAAGATCTCTCTGAACGGCCAGACCGCGACGATCGAAGGCGTGAAGACGCTGAAGGGCGCGCCGGTGATGGCGACCGACCTTCGCGCCTCCGTCTCGCTGGTGATCGCGGGCCTCGCGGCCGAGGGGGAGACGGAAGTCTCCCGCATCTATCACCTCGACCGTGGGTTCGAGCGGCTGGAGCAGAAACTGTCCCGCTGCGGCGCCCAGATCGAGCGGGTTTCGGCTTAACCCCTCGCGGCGAACGCCGATCCCGTCTATAGGCGGGGCTGACCGACCTCCACCTTCGGATGCCGCAGCCCATGTCGACCATTCGCCCGCTCAAGCTCTACGCGCTCGACGAAGACGATCTCGCCGTCCTGTCCGCCCATGTGCAGGACGCGGTGGTGAAGGTGTCGGACATCCGCTGGTCGCCGACCTCCCAGCAGTTCAGCGTCCCGATGAACCGCTTCGCCTGGGAGCGGACCACCGCCAGGCGAACCCGCCGCGAGGGCGATCAGCGCCGCCGCTCCGTCCTCCATTTCGACCGCGTGCGCCGCGCCCGCGCCTCCGGCATCGGCCCGAACGACCGTGACGCGGTGCTCTCCGTCCTCGCCGTGGTGTTCGAGATGGGCGAGTCCCCGGCCGGAGTCGTGACGATCGTCTGCTCCGGCGAAATCGCCTTCCGGCTCGACGTCGAGTGCATCGAGGCCCAGCTCACCGATCTCGGTGCGGCCTGGAGCGCGTCCATGCGCCCGACGCACCGTCTCGGAAAGGAGGCGCGTTGATGCAACGCCTCGACACGCGCGACCTCAATTTCGCGGAGGCCTTCTCCGCCCTCCTCGCCGACCAGCGCGAGCTCTCGCAGGACGTGACGGACGTCGTCGCCGCCATCATTGCGGACGTGCGCAAGCGCGGGGATGCGGCCGTTGCGGAGTACACGAAGCGGTTCGACCGGTTCGACCTCGGTGCGGTTCCCGCCCGGCTGAGGCCGGAGGAGATCGCAGCCGCGCGCGCCGCCGTCTCGAACGAGGCGATCGAGTCCCTCGCCTTCGCCCGTGACCGGATCGCCGCCTTCCACGAGCGCCAGCGGCCGGACGATGTGCGCTATGTCGACGATGCCGGCGCGACGCTCGGCTGGCGCTGGACCGCCGTCTCCTCGGTCGGTCTCTACGTTCCCGGCGGCCTTGCCGCCTATCCGAGCTCGGTGCTCATGAACGCGGTGCCGGCGAAGGTCGCCGGCGTGAAGCGCATCGTGATGGTGGTCCCCGCGCCCGACGGCGTGATCGCCCCGATCGTGCTCGCCGCGGCCGACCTTGCCGGCGTCGACGAGATCTACCGGATCGGCGGGGCGCAGGCGATCGCCGCGCTCGCCTATGGGACGGAGACGATCAAGCCCGTCGACAAGATCGTCGGCCCCGGCAACGCCTATGTCGCCTCGGCCAAACGCCAGGTCTTCGGCGCGGTCGGCATCGACCTCGTCGCCGGCCCGTCCGAGGTGGTGATCGTCGCCGACGGCACGGCCGACCCCGAGCACGTCGCGGCCGACCTCCTCGCCCAGGCCGAGCACGACGAGGCGGCGCAGTCGATCCTCATCACCGACGACGCGATGCTGGCGGACGATGTCGCCGCCGCCGTCGAGGCGCAGCTCGCCACTCTGCCCCGCCGCGAGGTCGCGACCGCGAGCTGGCGCAATCATGGCGCGATCATCAAGATCGGCGAGCTGGACGAAGCGATCGACCTCGTCGACCGCCTCGCCCCGGAGCACCTGGAACTCGCGGTCAGCGACCCCGACGCGCTCGCCGGCTCGATCACCCACGCCGGCGCGATCTTCCTCGGCACGCAGACGCCCGAAGCCATCGGCGACTATGTGGCCGGCACCAACCATGTGCTGCCGACGAGCCGCTCTGCCCGCTTCTCCTCAGGCCTCTCCGTGCTCGACTTCATGAAGCGGACCACGCTCCTCGGCGTCGGCCGGGGCGGTCTCGAAACACTCGGCGGCCACGCGATGACGCTCGCCGCGACCGAAGGGCTCGACGCGCACCGCATCTCCATCGCGCGTCGCCTGGAGCGGTAGGGGGCGACCCCGGTGAGCGATGAGCCCAGCGGATCCGCCGACGGCAAGGAGGACCGCCTCGTCGCGGTGACGCTCGACGAGGCGTCGATCGAGCGCGGCGCGCCGGACGTCGAGCAGGAGCGGGCGATCGCGGTCTACGACCTCCTGGAGGACAATTATTTCCGCCCGCTCGCCGGGCCGCGCGGCCCCTATAGGCTGGTCCTCTCCATCCGTGAGAACCGCCTCGTCCTGCAGGTGGAGCTTGCGGACGGCGCGCCCGTCATCACCCACATCCTGTCGCTCAACCCGCTGCGGAAGGTGGTGAAGGACTATTTCCTGATCTGCGAGAGCTACTTCACGGCGATCCGTTCGGCCGCCCCGGCGCAGATCGAGGCAATCGACATGGGTCGGCGCGGGGTCCACAATGAGGGCTCGCGCCTGCTGATCGAGCGGCTGGAAGGCAAGATCGACGTCGATCAGGACACGGCGCGGCGCCTGTTCACGCTGATTTGCGCGCTTCACTTCAAGGGGTGAGTGTGGGGTCGGTTCCGCGATCAGTCCTGTTCGTCTGCCGCCACAACGCCATCCGATCGCCGATCGCCGCGGCGCTCGCCCGGCTCCACGCCCCGTCGATCTATATCCGCTCGGCGGGTGTGGAATACGGCGAGGCCGACCCCTTCGCCGTCGCCGTCATGGCGGAGATGGACCTCGACATCTCGAAACGCGTGCCGCGCACGCTTGTCGAATTGGCCGACACGTCGTTCGATCTGATCGTCACGCTTGCGCCGGAAGCACATCATCACGTGCTGGACCTCGCCAGAACGCAGTCGTTCGACGTAGAGTACTGGCCAACACTCGACCCGTCCGGTACGGATGGCTCACGCGAGCAGATCCTGGAAAGCTACCGTGCGTGCCGCAATGCGCTCGACGGTGTTATCCGCGAGCGGTTTGCCAGTTAATTGCGGCATTGGAACCACTTGCCGTTGACACTACCTTATAGCATGGGACGGCGTTGTGTCGCAGTCCGTCGTGCAATGAACGAAAAAGGCGCCCATGGCGAAAGAAGAAGTTTTGGAGTTCCCGGGCCAAGTGACCGAGCTCCTTCCGAATGCAACATTTCGGGTCAAGCTCGAAAACGACCACGAGATCATCGCTCACACCGCAGGCCGGATGCGCAAGAACCGCATTCGCGTGCTGGCCGGTGACAAAGTGTTGGTTGAGATGACCCCGTACGACCTCACCAAGGGTCGCATCACCTACCGCTACAAGTGAGCCGATGGCGCGAGCGCGCAACACCTCCGTTCTCGTGCTGGCTTCCGGCTCGCCCCGACGCCTCCAGCTCCTAGAACAAATCGGCTATCCGCCGGATCACCTGGCCCCGGCCGGCATCGACGAGACTCCTCTGTCGAAGGAACGGCCGAACGCCTATGCGATGCGGCTCGCCCGCGAGAAGGCGGACGTGGCCTGGGAACGGGTGCGCGAAGCGCTCGACCCGCTGAACACGTTCGTGCTGGCCGCCGACACGGTCGTCTCGATCGGTCGCCGCATCCTGCCGAAGGCCGATTCCTACGAGGTCGCCGAGGCGTGCCTCAAGAACCTCTCCGGCCGCAATCATCGCGTGATGACGGCGGTTGTCCTGCGCGGTCCGCGCGGCAAGGTGCGTGAGCGCCTCGTCGAGACGCGCGTGAAGATGAAGCGCCTGTCCGACAAGGAGATCGCCGACTATCTGGCGAGCGCCGAGTGGGACGGCAAAGCCGGCGGCTACGCGATCCAGGGACGCGCCGGCGCGTTCGTGACCGGGATCGTCGGGTCCTACTTCAACGTGGTCGGCCTGCCTCTCTACGAGACCGAGGCCCTCCTCGTCGGCTCCGGCTTCAAGCCCAGCGTCGCGACCGACGACGCCGAGACCGTCGCGGCCCAGTGACGAAGGCCGAGAACGACAACACGCCGCAGGACAAGGGCAAGCCTTGTCCGATCTGCGGCAAGCCGGCCCAGCACGCGACACGGCCCTTCTGCTCGAAGCGCTGCGCCGACGTGGATCTCCACCGCTGGCTCGGCGGCCACTACGCGATCCCCGTCGTCGAGGAAGACACGAGCGCCACGCCCGAGACGGGCGAGGAGGAATAGGGGCGCGGCCGTTTCCGGCCGGCGCCCCCTTCGCTCAGGCGAACAGCGTCGCGATGTCGAGCGTGTAGGAGCCGGTCGAGACGCCTTCGAACGATTCCGCCGACAGGTAGTAGGTCCCGCTCGTCTCGGGCGTGAAGACCAGCGCCGCATTGAGCCCGCGTCCGCCATCATCGTCGACCGCGACGAGTTCGCCGTTGCCGTCATAGATGCCGAGGAAGGGATCGGCGAGCGTGCCGGAATCGCTCGACGCACCGCCGAGGCGGATCTTGTAGGACACCCCCTCCACCAGCTCGACGGCGAACCAGTCGGTGTCGTCGGTGGCGCCGATCGTGCCGTGGACGGCCGGCCCCGTCGGATCGATCGTCCCCGTGGTGGACGTGTCGCCCGCATAATCGTCCGGCTGGCCGAGGATCGCGCGCACCTTGTAGGTGCCGATCGCGTCCGGCTGGAAGGCGTCGACGTCGAGATAGTAGGTGCCCGACGTCTCGGGCACGAAGCCGGAGATGCGCGAGGAGAGGTTCAGCGAGTCGTCGTTGAAGGCGAGCTCGGTGCCGTCCGCGGCGCGCAGCGTCAGCGTCGGGTCACCGAGGCCGAGCGGGCCGTAGCCGCGCGCGGTGAAATCATAGACCTGCCCGGCGACGAGCTCGACGGCGATCCAGTCGGAATCGTTGCCGAACTCGATCGCGCCGGTGACGCTCTTGCCGACCTCGACCTCACCCGTCGTGTGCGGGTTGGACTTGTAGTCGTCCGACCCACCCGAGAAGAGGAACTGCCACGGGCGCAGTTCGTCCGGCGTCACGTCGAGGAGCTTGAACGACGAGCCGCCATAGCGGATCACGGTGTCGCCCGCCGGGGTCTCGCGGATGACGAGGTCGGAGAGGCTGTAGCCCGCCTGGGTGAAGTCGAGCACGTCATAGCGGCCGAAATCGCGGATGACGTCGTGGCCGGCATTGAGGAGGCCCATGAAGGTGTCGCCGCCGCCACCCCCGAAGAGGACGTCGTTGCCCTCGGCGCCATAGATCGTGTCGTAGCCGCCGCCGCCGAGGATCGTGTCGCTGCCCGGTCCGCCGAAGAGGAGGTCGTTGCCCGCCTGGCCGAGGAGCTTGTCGTCGCCCGCGCGGCCCGACATCGTGTCGTCGCCGCTGCCGCCGATCAGTTCGTCATTGCCGTTCCCGCCGCCGAGCGAGTCCGCGCCATCGAGGCCATAAATGGTGTCGTCGCCGTCGAGGCCGCGCAGCTTGTCCGGCATCTCGGTGCCGATGATCAGCGTGTTGCCGTCCCCGTCCCCAATGAATTGCGTCATTGTCGTATTTGTCCCAAATGACCGTAGGTCCGCGATGACCGCGACCGATGCTCAGAATTGAGCGTTCGACGTATAGTCCTTCCGAGTTCACTCCGGACGGCAATTTTCGATTATGGGCAAAATTTAAAGGCCGCGTATTCGAACCGGCTTTGCCTCGACTCCGTCTCATTCGACCGGCCGTTACAACGGAGCATTAAGCATAACAGAGGGTTTTTTGGTGGGCGCGTGCCTTAACCAACCGCTCGGCGGTTGACCCCGAATCTGTGGATGGCCCGACACGACGCGTGCAACGAATCAGTCGTTAACCAATCCTTCACCGCGTTCGTATTCAGATTGGTCATCACGCGGAACCGGACAGACGCTTGTGCAACAGACAACCCCGACTCAGCGATCCATCCGGTTCACGGGCCGCTCGTTCATGGCGTTTGTGCTGTCGCCCCAGCCGCCCGTGGCCGACTGGCTAGAAGATTTCGACACATTCGCACGGCGCAGCCCCGGCTTCTTCGTCGGGCGGCCGGTGGTGGTGGACATCTCCCATATGCCGCCGACGCGGCCGGAGCTCGTCCACCTGATCACCGAGCTGAAGCGGCGGCACATCACGATCATGGGGCTCGACGGCCGCGCGCCGGGCGAGCTCGGGGCTGACGCCCGCGGCCTGCCCCCGATTCTGTCCGGGGGCAAGGAGATCGCGGGGCTCGCCCAGCTCGCCGACACGGCGGCCAGCGTTGCGGAGGCCGGGCCCATCTCGGCCGAGACCGTCGCGACGCCTCAGCTCGACGCGGTCACCGAGGCGGCCCTCGCCGCGGTGGAAAAGGCGATCGAGGAGCCTGAAAACTCGGAGACGATGATCGTCGATTCTCCGATCCGCTCGGGCCAGTCGATCGTCAATCTCAAGGGCGACGTGACCGTGATCGGTTCCGTCGCGTCCGGCTCCGAGGTCATCGCGGCCGGATCGATACACATCTATGGCGCGCTCCGCGGGCGCGCCATCGCCGGCTCGAACGGCAATCGCAAGGCGCGGATCTTCGCGCAGGCGCTGCACGCTGAGCTTGTCGCGATCGACGGTCTCTACAAGACCGCGGAAGACCTGGAGCGCGGCTACTTGGGCCGCGCCGTCCAAGCATGGCTCGACGGCGACGCCCTGAAGATGGCCGCCTTCAATGGAAAGGGATGAACGGATGGCGAAAGTCCTGGTTGTCACGTCCGGCAAGGGGGGCGTCGGCAAGACCACATCAACAGCTGCACTTGGCGCCGCGCTTGCGAAAACGGGCGCCAATGTCGCCATCGTCGATTTCGACGTGGGACTGCGCAACCTCGATCTGGTGATGGGTGCGGAGCGGCGTGTTGTTTTCGACCTGATCAACGTGATCAACGGTGATGCGAAGCTCAATCAGGCGCTCATCCGCGACAAGCGGATCGACACCCTGTCGCTTCTGCCGGCCTCGCAGACGCGCGACAAGGACGCGCTGACCGAGGACGGCGTCGCCCGCGTGATCACCGAGATGCGCGAGAAGTTCGACTACATCCTGTGCGACAGCCCGGCCGGCATCGAGCGCGGCGCCACCCTCGCGATGCGCCATGCCGACGTCGCGATCGTGGTGACGAACCCGGAAGTGTCGTCGGTGCGCGACTCCGACCGCATCATCGGCCTCGTCGATTCCAAGACGATGAAGGCCGAGAACGATGAGCGCATGGAGAAGTATCTTCTCCTGACCCGCTACGACCCCGTCCGTGCGGAGCGTGGCGAGATGCTCAAGGTCGACGACGTGCTCGAGATCCTCTCGATCCCGCTGCTCGCGGTCGTGCCGGAAAGCCAGGACGTGCTGAAGGCCTCCAACCTCGGCATGCCGGTGACGCTCGGCTCGCCCGCCTCGAACGCCTCCAAGGCCTACACCGACGCCGCGCGGCGGCTGATGGGCGAAGATGTCCAGATCCAGATCCCGACCGATCGTCGGGGCCTGTTCGGGAAGATCTTCGCAAGGAAGGCGGCATGAACCTACTGGAACTCTTTCGCAAGAAGTCGTCTGCGCCGGTCGCTCGCGAGCGGTTGCAGATCATCCTCGCGCACGAGCGGGCCGCCCGCGGCAATTCCGACCTCGTGGCCACGCTGCGTGAGGAGATTCTCGCGGTCATCGCCAAGCACATGCCGATCGACCACGACAAGGTGAAGGTCGCGATGGATCGCGGCGACGACGTCTCCCTCCTCGAGGTGGAAGTCGAGCTGCCGCTGCGCGATCAGAGAGGGGAGCCGGTTCGCCTCGCGGCGACGGGTTGACATCGACCCCCTCCGATCCCTAATACACAGCGATCACGGCGCGGATTTCCGCGCCGTCTTTTCGTTTGCCGGCTATTCGGAACCAGTCATGAAGATCAAGAACTCGCTCAAGGCGCTGATGGCGCGTGACCGCAACAACAAGCTGGTCCGTCGCAAAGGGCGCGTCTACATCATCAACAAGAAGGCCCCCCGCTACAAGGCGCGTCAGGGCTGACACGACGCTGGGTCGGGGCTCGTCACGCGAGGTCCGATCACGCAGTTGCGACCATGTTCCCCCTTTGACGGGTGGGCCCGCTCGGGCTCATAGTGAGGGGATGAAAAAGGTTGCAAGCTCACTTTTGTTGCTCGTCGCGCTTGCTGCTCCCGTAAGCGCCCAAGATGCCGGATCCGTGCCAACGGCGCCGGCCGTGTCGTCCGATGCCGTCCCGACCAAAGGGGACCGGCGGGACGCTGCACCCTCCAGCACGCTCGAAGAACGGCGGCAGGCCCGGCTCGACATGATGTTCGGCCGCCTCGCCAAGGCCACCGACAAGCGCCGTGCGGACCGGATCGCCTCACACATCCTGCGCCGCATGACCCAGTCGGGCAGCGACACCGTGGACCTTCTCATGGATCGCGCCGGCCGCGCGATGAAGGAGAAGCGCTATGGCGATGCGCTCGACCTTCTGGACGGGGTCATCCGCCTCGACCCGAATTTCACCGAGGGCTGGAACCGGCGCGCCACCGTCTACTTCCTGATGAACAATTATGGCCGCTCCATCGCGGACATCGAGCAGACGCTGAAGCGCGAGCCGCGCCACTGGGGCGCCCTCGTCGGCCTCGCGATGATCCTCGTCACGCTGGAGGAGAAGGAAGAGGCGCTGAAGGTGATGGACCGCGCTCTCGAGGTGCATCCCTTCCTGGAAGACATTCGCGAGCGGCGCGACCGCTACGCGGCCGAGCTCGCGGGCTCCAGCATCTAACGATTGCGCGCGACCGGCGCGGCTCTGATTCCTCGGTCAGGGCCGGCCTTCCGTCGCGCCCTCGCGCCGCCCGATCAGCCCGGCGAAGACCCGGCCGATATCGAAGCCGATTCCGATCAGCGTCGGCACCAGCACGAGCACCAGCACCGTCGCGGCGGCGAGGCCGAACACGATCGTCACCGCCATCGGCAGTAGGAATTGCGCTGACATCGACGTCTCGAAGAGGAGCGGGAAGAGCCCGCCGATCGTCGTCAGCGACGTCAGGATCACCGCGCGCAGCCGGTCCGCGCTCGCCCCCACCGCCGCCGTCGCGTGGTCCTCACCGGCCTCCAGGCGCTCGTCGAAGCGCTTCACGAGGATGATCGAGTCGTTGACGAGGATGCCCGCGAGCCCCAGCAACCCCACGAAGCTCACGATGGTGAGGTTCATGCCGAGGAGCGCGTGGCCGATGATCGCCCCCACCGCGCCGAACGGGATGATCATCATGATGACGATCGGCCGCCAGTAGGAGCCGAACACCAGCGCGAGCGTCAGGTAGATCACCACCATCGCGAGATAAGCGCCCTGGCGAAGGTCCTCGAAGGAGCGGCGCCGCTCCCGGTCGCGCCCCGCGAACTCCCCACGCACCCCATAGCGCGCCTCCGCGGCCGGCAGCGCCGTCTCCGCGATGCGCGCGCTCACGTCCTGCGGCGAGGCGACCGCGGGGTCGACATCCGCCGTCACGGCGACGGTGACGACCCCGTCGCGCCGCAGGATCAGCGAGAAGGTGTTGCGCTCGGTGATCTGTGCGACCTCCGTCAGCGGCACGAAGATCCCGCCCGGCGCGCGCAGGAAGAGATCCTCCAGCGGGACGGGCCGCCCGTCGGTGCGCTGGCGCACGCGGACCGGCACCTCCTCGTCGCCCTGGGCGAGGCGGCGGGCGATGTCGCCCTCGAACGCGCCGCGCACCTGGCGGCCGATGGACTCGATCGAGAAACCGAGCGCCTCGCCGCGCGGGGTGAGGCGGATCACGATCTCCGGCTTGCCATAGGGCAGGTCGTCGGTGACGGCGGAGACGCCCGGCATCGCCTCGAGCGCGGCCATGATGGACGCCGCCGCCTCCTTGAGGCTGCCGGCGTCCGCGCCGGTGAGCTTCAGGTCGATGTCGCGCCCCGGCGGCCCGCCGCGCCGTTCGGCGATGGAGACTCGCTTGAGGCCTGAAAGGTCGGGGATCTTCTCGCGCCAGGCCCGCACGATGTCGGGCGTGCGCACCGTCCGGTCTTCGGACGGGGTGAGCTGGACCGAGAGCGTCGCGAGATTGTCCCCCCGGTCGCGTCCGGCGCGGCCGATGAGGGCGTAGACGTCCTCCACCAGCACCTCGCCCTTCGGCGCGAGCTCCTGCTGCGCGGCCGTCAGCGCGGCCTCGATCTTCTCCATCCCGGCGATCGCGACCTCGCGCGGGGTGCCGGCGTGGAACTCGACGCGGGCCGAGACGAACTCGGCCTCCGGCGAGGGGAAGAAGACGAACCGCACGTGCCCGCCGCCGACATATAGCCCGTAGAGGACGACCACGATGCTGCCGACCGCAACCGCCGCCGTCGTGTAGCGGAAGGCGAAGCTCGCGGCGACGAAGCGGGTGAAGGGGCCGTTGCGGAAGGCGTCGAACCCGCGATCGAAGCCCGCGCGGAAGCGGGCGAGCGGGGAGGGACCGGCAACCCGCCCGCGCCGGCGGGCGAGGACACGCTCCACGAGCCCCGCGAGGACGAGGCCGAGGAGGATCGCGACGACCGCGAGGAGGCTCACCGGCAGGCTGAGGATCGCGCCGAGCGCGGAGGGCGCCGCATCGGGCCCCGCGAACATGGCTCCCCCCGCGCGGATGATGCCGCCGATGAAGGCCGCGCCGATGCCGGCCATCAAGGTGAGCCGCAGGAAGCGCCCGATCGCGAGCCCGCTCGGCGGGCGGCCGGCGTGGGCGAGATGGCCGGGCAAGACGAAGAAGCACTCGATCAGCGAGGCGATAATGATGGCGATGCCGACGAGCGGGAGCGCCGCCATCATCTGCCCGATGATGTCGCGCATCAGGAAGATCGGGGCGAGGGCGGCGATTGTGGTGAGCGAGGAGGCGAGCACGGGGACCAGCATCTCCGTCGCCCCGCGCGTCGCCGCCTCGCCGGGCGGCAGGCCGCGTGCGGTGAGCGTGTCGGCGTGTTCGCCGACGACGATCGCGTCGTCGACGATGACGCCGAGCATCATGATGAGCGCGAAGAGGGAGATCATGTTGATCGACTGCCCACTCGCGAACATGACCGCGAGCGTGCCCGCGAAGGCCACCGGAACGCCGAGCGCGACCCAGAAGGCGACGCGGGCGTCGAGGAAGAGGAACAGCACCACGAGCACCACGGCGAGCCCCTGCCAGCCGTTGGTGATGAGCATCGAGATGCGCTCCCAGAGCTGCGCCGTGCTCACGTCATAGAGCTTGAGGTGCAGGCTCGCCGGCAAGGTCTCGCGCGCCTCCTCGACATAGTCGCGGACGATGCGGTCCGTCGTCAGCGCGTCGGCGGTCTGGGCGCGCTGGATCGTCAGCTCGATCGCCGGATTGCCGTCCCGCAGCCCCGTCACCGACCCGCGCGAGAAGCCGTTGGTGACGTCGGCGACGTCCCCGATCGTGATCCGCTCCCCATTGTCGAGCGCCTTGACGGTGATCGCGGCGATGGCGCGCGGCGTCTCCTCGTCGGAGACGACGCGGACCTGCCGGTCCACCGCCCCGTCGAGCACGCCGGACGGTCGGTCCACCGTGTTCGCGCGGATTGCGGCCGCGATGTCGTCGGTCGTGAGGCCGAGGCGCATGAGGTCGTGTTCGCGCGCGTCGACGATGATCTCGCGCTCGCGCACCCCGCCGAACGAGATCCGGTCGAGCCCGCGGTCGAGGAGGTCGTCGCGGATGCGGCGGGCGAAGACCTGAAGCGCCTCCTCGGTGAAGGGGCCGGAGATGCTGATCTTGGCGACCGGGTCCCGCATCGTGTCGAAGCGGATGACGGGCCGCTCGGCCTCCTCGGGCAGCGTCGTGATCGCGCCGACGGCCTGCTCGACGTCGCTCAGCGCCTTCTGCATGTCGCTCCCCGCCTCGAAGGCGACGGAGGTGAAGGCGGAGCCGTCGCGCCCGATCGAGCGCAGATTGTCGACATTGTCGAGATAGCGCACCGCCGGCTCGACCGCAGCGAGGATGGTCTTGCTGACGTCCTCCGCGCTGGCGCCGGGCCAGGCGATGGTGATCTCGACCTCGTTGAGCTCGGTCGGCGGCCAGAAGCGCGTGGTGAGGTTGGTGAGCGCGAAGAGGCCGAGCGCCAGCATCAGCACCATCAGCAGATTCGCGGCGTTCGGGTGCCGCGCGAACCTTTCGATCAGCGAGGCGGGCGTCATCAGGAGCGGTCCGCCGGGGGGCCGCGCCGGCGCGGATGGGCCTGGGGCGCGTCGTTCGGGATCGCGGGGGCCTCGGCCTCGGGCGTGCGCGCACGGGTGAGGTCGGCAAGGCTCGGCACCGACGGGTCATCGACGCGGCGCACCTTGATGCCCTCGCCGATCTCGGCGAGGCGCGTGGTGATGACCGCCTCGCCGGGCGCGATCGGGCCGGACACGATGATCTCGCCGTCGTCGAGGGCGAGGAGGCGCACGGGCCGGGCCTTCAGCCGCTCCTCCTCGGCGATGACATAGACCGACTGGCCGTAGAGGGCGGTCGCCGGAAGGCGCACGGACCCCGGATGGCGCGGCCCCGGCACGGTGACCTCCACGAACGCGCCCGGCCGCGGCACGGCCCCCGCCTCGGGCATCTCGATCCGCGCGAAAACGTCGACGCCGCCGGTGCCGCTCGCGATGTCCGCAGCGACGCGGGTGATGACGGCCGAATAGGTGAGGGGAATGTCGCCGATCCGCCAGGTGAGGGAGATCGGCGTGCCGAGCAGCGAGCCGTGGGCGAGAAGGCGGCCATAGCGCTGGTCGGAGAGGACGAAGCGCACGTCGAGCGCGTCGGCGCCGATGAGCGAGACGGCCATGTCGTTCGCGCCGAGGATCTGGCCGATCGCGGCGTTTTCCTCGCGCACGATGCCGTTGAAGGGGGCGGTGAGGACGGTGTCCTGCAGCGCGCGCTCAGCGCTCTCCACGAGCCATTCGAGCCGCTCCACCGCCGCGACCTGCTGCTCGTGCCGCGCCTCCTCGGCGCGCAGCGTGTAGCGGCGCTGCTCCATCGTCTGCGTCGCCTGGCTGACGAGGAGGCGGCGGTCGTCGACGCCCTTCTCGGTGATGTTCCCGCTGGAGACGAGCGCGCGCGCCCGCTCGAGATCGCGGGCGGCGAGGTCGAGCTGCTCGCGCGCCCGCTCCGCCGCGCTCTCCTCCATCTGGATGCGCGCGGCGGCCTCCTCCCGCCCGGCGACGGCCTCGGCGAGCTGGGCGCGCGCCTCGCGCAGCGCGCCCTCGTAGGCGAAGGGGTCAATGGTGACGAGCGCGGTGCCGGCCTCGACGATCTCGCCGACTTCGAGCCCGTCGGCGATGGCGATCACCTCGCCGGGGGAGGCGACGCGCAGCTCCGCCGTCTCCGCGGCCACGATGGTGCCGAAGGCGCGCAGCGTGGCGCGGTTTGTGTCCACCACGGCGTTCGTGGCCGCGACGGCGTAGACGGCCTCGGTGCGTGGCGGGGCGGCGGGCATGGTCCGCCCGCCGCTGACGAGGTGGCTCGTCAGCGAGAATGCGCCGAAGAGGACGGCGGCCGGCAGGATGGCCTGCGCGCCGAGGCGCAGGGCGCGCTTCATCGGACGCCGCCGCGGGCGCGGCGTCCGGCAGTCTCGCTCAGTGCGGCTCGCCGACCAGGTCGAGCTTGTCCGGGTCGAACGTGTAGTGCGTGTTGCAAAACTCGCATGTCACCTTGATCACCCCGTCCTCCACCATGGACGAACGGTCGCCGTCGTCAAACTGCTCGAGCATCGTCTTGATGCGCTCAGTTGAGCAGTGACAGTCTGCACTCACGGTGAACGGGTCGAAGACGCGCACGTCCCGCTGGTGAAACAGGCGCAGGAGCAGCCGCTCGGCCGTGATGGCCGGGTCGACCAGCTCGTGGTCCTGCGTGCTTTGGGCGCGGGCGGACGCCTCCACCCACGCGTCGTCGTCCTCCCGCGTGTCGAGGATCGCGTCGTCCGGCGCGTCGCCGGGGGCAAGGTCCCGCACCACGATCCGGTCGCTCGCCTCCGGCAGGAACTGCACGGTGACGCCGCCGCCGCGCCAGGTGCGGCGCGGCTCCTCGCCGGGCTGACGTTCCAGCGTCTCGGCGACGGCGAGGCGGATCATCGTCGGGATCTGCTCCGACTGGGTGAAGTAGCTGAGCGCGACCTCTTCGAGGCTGTTGCCGTCCAGCGCGACGACGCCCTGATAGCGGCGCATGTTGGCGCGCGGGTCGACCGTCAGCGCGAGCGAGCCCTCGCCCACGATCTCCGGCAGCGTCGGAGAATCGGGGAGGGCGGCGATCGCCGCCTCGTCGAATTTCGCATAGCCGCGCAGGCTGTCCGGGCTCGTGAAGTCCGTGACGAGGAGGGACACCGGGCCGTTGGACTGGATCTGGAGGACGACGCGGCCCTCCAGCTTCAGCGCGGTCGCGAAGAGGACGTTGAGCACCACCGCCTCGCCGAGCAGGCGAGAGACGATGGGGGGATAGTCGTGCTTGCGAAGAATGGAATCGAGCGCAGGCCCGAGGCGCGCCACACGGCCGCGCACATCGAGCGCCTCGACGGCGAAGGGGAGGACGAGATCGTCGCTTCTGTGGTCCGCGTTCACGCGACGACTCCGCCGGGATGGTTGAAACTCTGCACGCGCTTCTCCGTAACAAAGGGTCGCGGCGCCGCGAAACGGCACCCGATCGTTGCATCCGAGAATGTCCCGAAAACCGACATATAGGCACTCGCGGCGCGATCGTCACCGCACGCGGATCGCGGGCCCGTCACACCCTGCCGACAGCCCCGCAGCGGCCCGGAGAGCGGCGTCTCGACCGGTGGGTTCGGCGAGGTCGGCCGCGGGGATGCGGCCTGCCTTGTCGGTAAAAAGAAGGCCGGGCGTGAACCCGGCCTCCGGCCTCTCTCAGCCGATGGCGCCGAAGCACCAGGCGAGGATCGCCTTCTGGGCGTGGACGCGATTCTCCGCCTCGTCGAACACCGCCGATTGCGGGCCGTCCATCACCTCGTCCGTCACCTCCTCGCCGCGGTGGGCGGGGAGGCAGTGGAGGAAGATCGCGTTCGGCGCGGCGGCCGCCATCAGCGCATTGTCGACGCGGAAGGGCGTCAGCAGTGTGCGGCGGCGGTCCTCGTCGATGTCGCCCATCGAGGTCCACGTGTCGGTGACGACGACGTCGGCGTCCTTCACGGCCTTCCACGGGTCGAGCCCGACCTCGAGTTTCGCCCCTTCGGCCTCGGCCGACGCGACGAGCGTCGCGGGGAGCTCCAGCTCGGACGGCGTCGCGATCTTGAGGCGGAAGTTCAGCCGCGTCGCCGCTTCGACGAAGGTGGCGGCGACGTTGTTGCCGTCCCCGACCCAGGCGACGGTGCGCTCGGAGATCGGGCCGAGGCGCTCCTCGATCGTCTGGATGTCGGCCATGATCTGGCACGGGTGCGAACGGCGGGTGAGGCCGTTGATGACCGGGATCGAGGCCTGGCGCGCGAACGTGACGAGCCCGTCATGGTCGAGCATCCGGATCATGATGGCGTCGACATAGCGCGACAGCACCGCGGCCGTGTCGCCGAGGCTCTCGCCGCGGCCGAGCTGCATCTCGCCGCCAGAGGCGACGATGGTGTCGCCGCCGAGCTCGCGCATCGCGAGGTCGAAGGAGAAGCGGGTGCGGGTCGAGACCTGCTCGAACAGCATGGCGAGCGTGTTGCCCGTCAGCATGTCCAGCCGGTCGCGCCCGGCCGCCTTCAGCCGGTGCGCCTCGTCCAGAATCGTTCTCAGCGTCGCAGGGGTCTGCGACGCGATATCCAGAAAATCCCGTTTGGTCATGCCGAGGCCGCCGCCTCCAGCGCCCGCTCCACGTCGCGCGCGGCCGATTCGAGACGGTGCGTGGCTTCCTTCAGCTCCTCATCGGTCACGGTGAGGGCCGGGAGGAGACGCGCGGTCGCTTCGCCGGCCGGCACGAGGAGAAGACCTTCCTGACGTGCCGCGGTGACGACATCGCCGATCGGCGCGGTGCACTTCACGCCGAGCATCAGGCCTTCGCCGCGAATCTCGGAGAAGACCTTCGGATGCGCGTCGACGACGCCGGCGAGGAGCTGCTTGGCGACGAGCCCCTTGCGCTTCACCTCGTCGAGGAAGCCCGGCGCCAGGACGACGTCGAGCACGGCGTTCGCCACCGTCACGGCGAGCGCGTTGCCGCCGAAGGTGGTGCCGTGCGTGCCGGCGACGATGCCGGAGGCCGCATCCTCGGTCGCAAGGCACGCGCCGATCGGGAAGCCGCCGCCGAGACCCTTCGCCGAGGCGAGGATATCCGGCGTGACGCCGAGGCTCTCATAGGCGAAGAGCGTGCCGAGACGGCCGAGACCGGTCTGTACCTCGTCGAAGACGAGCAAGAGGCCGTGCTTGTCGCACAGCGCCCGCAGGCCCTTCAGGACCTGCCGGTCCATGACGCGGATGCCGCCCTCGCCCTGGATCGGCTCGACCATGATGGCGGCCGTATCCGGCCCGATCGCCGCTTCGGCGGCCTTCAGGTCGTTGAACGGCACCTGATCGAACCCGGTGAGGGGCTCACCGAAGCCTTCCAGATATTTGGGCGAGCCGCCGGCCGCGATCGTGCCGAGCGTGCGGCCGTGGAAGGCGCCCTCGACGGTGATGATGCGGGTCCGGTTCGGCGCGCCCTTCACATAATGATAGCGGCGCGCGGCCTTGATCGCCGCCTCGTTCGCCTCGGCGCCCGAGTTGCAGAAGAAGACCCGGTCGGCGAAGGTCGCCGCGCACAGCCGCTCGGCGAGCCGCTCCTGCTCCGGAATCCGGTAGAGGTTGGACGTGTGCCAGACCTTGCCCGCGGCCTCCCGCAGCGTCTCGACGAGATGGGGATGGGCGTGCCCGAGCGCGGTCACCGCAATGCCGGCTCCCATGTCGAGATATCGTCGCCCGTCCGAACCCTCGAGCCACACGCCCTCCCCCTTCTCGAAGGAGATGTCGACGCGGTTGTAGTTCTTGAACAGGCTGTTGAGGGTCATTTCGGCGCCTTTCGCGCTTCTCCACATGAAACTTTTGATGTGGCGGGAACGAGCGGGCTTTCTTCCCGATGGTTGGGGAAAAAGCAAGGTTCGAGTCGTCCGTGAGTCCGAGGGCATAGACGGTGATTCGTCAAATCTCCTAGGATTCGCGTCAGCAAGGCACGATTTCGCGTGCCCCGCATACTCCTCACGGTTTGCCGCGCTTCCTGGCGCCGATCGTCGGCGTGCGGCTGTGGAGTCCCTGTGGATCGGCCGTGGACAAAGGGGGTTGCCCGATGAGCTGGACCGACGAGCGAATCGAAGTGCTGCGGAAACTCTGGGCGGAAGGCCATTCGGCCTCCCAGATCGCGACCACCCTTGGCGGCGTCAGCCGCAATGCGGTGATCGGCAAGATCCATCGACTGGGCCTGTCTGGGCGCGTCAAAACGCCGAAGGCCCGTCCGACGCGCCAGCGCACCGTCAGCGCGCCGGCGCCGTCCGTCCCGCCCCACGTCGCGCGGCCGAAGCCCGCCGGCGCGCAGCCGCGCGTCATGGCCGTCGGCTCGACCGTGGTGAAGGTGGTGGAGCGCGAGGCGCCGCCGATGATCGCCCCGCCCCAGCCCGAGCCGGTCGCGGAGGTCGTGCCGCTGCGCGGTGGGATCACGCTGCTCGATCTCGGACATTCCCATTGCCGCTGGCCGATCGGCGATCCGTCCGATCCGCGCTTCCATTTTTGCGGCGCGCGGACGACGCCGGGTGCCGTCTATTGCAATGCGCACGCTGATCTCGCGTTCCCGCAGCGCGTCGCCAAGAAGGGCAAGGACAGGCCGCACTGAGGCGGCCTCCCGTTCCCCCGGCTGCGACCGCCGGGCCCGCGCGCCTCAGCGCGCGAACTGGTCGTTGAAGGCGTAGCCGGCGCCGCGCACCGTGCGGATCGGGTCGCGGGCCTTGCCGCGGTTCATCGCCTTGCGCAGCCGGCCGATATGGACGTCGACGGTGCGCTCGTCGACATAGACGTCCCGTCCCCACACCCCGTCGAGAAGCTGCTCGCGCGAGAAGACGCGGCCGGGGGACTGCATCAGGAATTCCAGAAGGCGGAACTCGGTCGGGCCGAGATGGACCTCGCGCGTCGCGCGGCGGACGCGGTGCGTCGTTCGGTCGAGCTCGATATCGCCCGCGCGCAGCATCGAGGAGACCACCTCCGGCTTCGAGCGGCGCAGGATCGCCCGCACGCGCGCCATCAGCTCAGGCGTCGAGAACGGCTTCACGACATAATCGTCCGCGCCGGTCGCGAGGCCGCGGATGCGCTCCGTCTCCTCGCCGCGCGCGGTCAGCATGACGACCGGCAGGTGCTCGGACTGGGGCCGCGAGCGGATGCGGCGGCACAGCTCGATGCCGGAGAGGCCCGGCAGCATCCAGTCGAGAATCAGAAGGTCCGGGAGTTCTTCGAGGAGGCGCAGCTCGGCTTCGTCGCCGCGTCGGCAAGCCTCGACATCATATCCGTCGGCTTCGAGATTGTAGCGCAGGAGGAGAATGAGGGGTTCCTCATCCTCCACGATCATGACCCGTGGCACGATCAGGAACTCCTAGGGGGTTTGCTGGTGAAGTCGGCGGGCAGGTAGGCGGACGTGTCGGCCTTCACCCGTGCCTCGGCCGGCTGCTCGCCGGTGACGAGGTAGTGGATGTTCTCGGCGATGTTGGTCGCGTGGTCGCCGATGCGCTCGATGTTCTTCGCGCAGAACAGGAGGTGGGTGCAGAAGGTGATGTTCCGCGGGTCTTCCATCATGTAGGTCAGAAGCTCGCGGAAAATGGACGTGTAGATGGCGTCGACCTCGTCGTCGCGATTGCGCACTTCGAGGGCGGCGGAGAGGTCCTGGCTCGTGAACGCGTCGAGCACGGCCTTCAGCTGCTCGAGCGCGATGTCGGACATGTGCTCCACGCCGAGCGCCACGCGGGTCGGATGGATCCGCCCCTCGATCGCGAGGACGCGCTTGGCGTTGTTCTTCGCAAGGTCCCCGACCCGTTCGAGGTCGGAGGAGATGCGCAGCGCCGCCACGAGCTCGCGCAGCGGCTTGTCGACCGGACGGTGCGCCGCGATCAGATCGACCGCGTGCGCCTCGACCGTGCGCTGCATGGCGTCGAGACGCTGATCGGCGGCGATCACGGCGCGGGCGAGCTGGGTGTCGATCCGGGTCAGCGCGATCACGCTGTCCATCACGAGGCGCTCGGCGAGCCCGCCCATCTCTGCGATCTCACCGGCAAGACTCTGCAACTCACGCTGCCGGTCGCGAACACTATCCGTCACGGACGTCATCCTCCAGATTGTCCGTGCGCCTCGACGATACGATCAGCCGAAAACGCCGGTGATATAGTCCTTCGTCCGCTTCTCTTGCGGATCGTTGAAAATATTCTCAGTCGGGCCTTCCTCGACAAGATAGCCGAGGTGGAAATAGGCGGTGCGGTCGGACACGCGCTGCGCCTGGCTCATCGAGTGCGTCACGATGACGATCGTATAGTTTTCACGCAACTCGCGGATCAACTCTTCGACGCGGGCCGTGGCGATCGGGTCGAGCGCCGAGCACGGCTCGTCCATCAGGATGACTTCCGGGCTGACGGCGATCGCGCGGGCGATGCACAGGCGCTGCTGCTGGCCGCCGGAGAGGCCGGTGCCGGGCTCGTGCAGGCGGTCCTTCACCTCGTTCCAGAGGCCGGCCTTGGTGAGGCTGCTCTCGATGATCTCGTCGAGATCGGCCTTCGACTTCGACACGCCGTGGATGCGCGGGCCGTAGGCGATGTTCTCGTAGATCGACTTCGGGAACGGGTTCGGCTTCTGGAAGACCATGCCGACGCGGGCGCGCAGGAGCACCACGTCGAGGCTGTGGTCGTTGAGGTCGTCCCCCTCCATGTCGAGCGTGCCGACGACGCGGCAATTCTCGATGGTGTCGTTCATGCGGTTGAAGCAGCGCAGGAACGTGGACTTGCCGCAGCCCGACGGGCCGATGAAGGCGGTCACGGCACGGGCCGGGATGTCGATCGAGACGTGGTGGAGGGCCTGCTTCGCACCGTAGAAGACGGACACGTCCTGCGCGGCGATCTTGGTGTCGCGCGGCTGCGGGTCCGGGATCCGGATGGTCTCGTAGCGGGGCTCTTGGGGCGCATCCGCGTAGGCGACAGCACTCATGGGTCTATCCTTGTGCGTATTGGCCACTACCACCGCCGCTCGAAGCGGTGGCGCAGGACGATGGCGAGGGCATTCAGCGTAATCATGACGGCGAGCAGGACGATGATCGCCGCGGAGGTGCGCGCTTCGAAGAAGTTCCGCAGCTCGTTGCCCTGCCATAGATAGATCTGCACGGGCAGAGCGGAAGCCTGTTCCATCGGCGTGGACGGAACACTGGCGACGAAGGCGTTCATGCCGATGAGGAGCAGCGGCGCGGTCTCACCGAGAGCTTGCGCCACGCCGATGATCGCACCCGTCAGCATCCCCGGCACCGCCAGCGGCAGGGTGTGGTGGAACATCGCCTGGGTCGGCGAAGCGCCGACGCCGAGCGCGGCCTGGCGGATCGAGGGCGGCACGGCGCGCAGCGAGGCGCGCGAGGCGATGATGACGGTCGGCAGCGTCATCAGGGAGAGGACGAGGCCGCCGACGAGAGGCGCCGAGAGCGGCAGCCCCAGGAAGTTGATGAACACCGCCGCGCCGAGCAGACCGAACACGATCGAGGGGACCGCGGCGAGGTTGTTGATGTTGATCTCGATGAGGTCGGTGATCCGGTTCTTCGGGGCGAACTCCTCGAGGTAGATCGCCGCCATCACGCCGACCGGGACCGCGACCACGAGGACGATGAGCATCATCATGAGCGAGCCGACGATGGCGCCGAGGAGACCGGCCGTCGCGGGCGAGGAGCGCGAGTCGACATTGGTGAACAGCGAGGTCGAGAAGTCCATCCGGATCACGCCGCGCTCATAGAGCTCGTCCGACCATTGCTGCTGCAGCGCGGTGAGCTGCTGGTAGCGCTGGTCGAGCGTGCGGTCGATGTTGCCCTTCAGCCAGACGTCGACATTCGCGGCGGCGACGAGCGAGACCGGCACCGTCTTGCCGATGATGGTCGGATCGCTCTCCACCATGTCCCACAGCTTCACGCGTTCGCCGGAGGCGACCATGCCGCCCGCGTCGCGCGCATTGTCGCCGATCGCCGGGATCTGCTCGGCGAGGGCCGCCTGGATGAGGCGGTTCCAGTTCGCCGTGCGCAGCTTGCGCTGCCAGGAGATCAGCTCGGCGTGGAACTCCGCCGCGCTCTGGCCGGGGGCCTGCTCCGGCCGGGGCGGCAGGCGCAGGATGTCGGTGTCGAAGGTGACGTTGAGGTGCAGCGTCGCCTGCGTGAAGGCGGGGATGCCCTTCGCGAGGATCGAGCCGAACAGGATGCCGACGAGCGCAATGCCGAGGAGGATCGCGCCGAGGCCCACCGAGCGGAAGATGAATTCCGAGCGGTGGCGGCCGGCGAGACGCTGCTGGATGCGGGCGCGGGTCTCGATGATGGAGGGGCCGCCGGGAATGGCGGCGTCAGTGGACTGGATCGCCATCGGCCTACTCGTATTGCTCCCGGTATTTCTTGACGATGTAGATGGCCACCACGTTGAGGCAGAGCGTGATGACGAAGAGGGTCAGGCCCAGCGCGAAGGCGACGAGCGATTGCGGGCTCGCGAAGTCGGTGTCGCCGGTGAGCTGGTTCACGATGGTGACGGTGACGGTCGACACCGCCTCGAACGGGTTGCCGGTCAGGACCGGGCTGTTGCCGGCCGCGAGCACCACGATCATCGTCTCGCCCACCGCGCGGCTCACCGCGAGGAGGAAGGCGCCGACGATGCCCGGCAGCGCCGCCGGGAGGATGACCCTGCGGATCGTCTCGGACTGGGTCGCGCCGAGGCCGTAGGAGCCGTCACGCATCGCCTGCGGCACCTGGGTGATGATGTCGTCCGAGAGGGACGACACGAAGGGGATGATCATGATCCCCATCACGATGCCGGCGGTGAAGGCGCTGGTGGCGTTGATGTTGAGCCCGATCATGGCGCCCACCTGGTTCAGGAAGGGGCCGACCGTGACGAGCGCGAAGAAGCCGTAGACGATGGTCGGGATGCCGGCGAGCACCTCGAGGAGGGGCTTCGCGACGAAGCGGAATTTCCGGCCCGCATATTCGGACAGGTACACCGCCGCCATCAGGCCGATCGGCACCGCGACCGCCATCGCGATGACGGTGATCATCATCGTGCCGGCAAGGAGCGGCAGGAGGCCGAACTCGCCCTGGCCGCCGGTCCCGGTGGTCGAGAAGCGCGGGTTCCAGGTGGTGCCGAAGAAGAAGTCGATCGGGTGGACGAAGGTGAAGAAGCGGATCGCCTCGGACAGGACCGAGAGCACGATGCCGACCGTCGTCAGGATCGCGATCGCCGAGCAGGTGAGGAGGAGCACCTTGATCGCGATCTCGACCCGGTTGCGGGCGCGGAAGTTGGGGCTGATCCGGCGCTGGGCGAACACGAGGCCGGCGACCGCGGCCACCGCGGCGAGCGCGATGAGGGCGAGCCGCGCCATCATGTTGAAGGACTGGAGCGCCTCGGCGGCCTGCTGCTGGTAGGGCGCGACCTCGCCGACGATGCCGTAGCCGGAGGCGATGCTCTCGATGCTGCGCAGGATGCCCGGCAGCTCGCCCGTGTTGGCGAGCACGTCATCGGGCAGATAGGCGCGCACGACCGAGTCGGCGATCATCGGCTCGAAGAGGAGGTAGAGGATCAGGACGATGGCCGCGGGGATCGCGCACCACAGCATGACATAGAGGCCGTAATAGACGGGGCGGGAGTGCATCTTGGCACCCGTGCGGCCCGCCACATTGCGGCTGACCCGGACACCCCAGCTGTAGGCGAACCCAAGGGCGATCAGGAGGACGGCTATGACGATCAGTGTGTTCACTGAAGGCTCCGCGTGGTCGGAGTGAGGCGGCGACATTCGCCGTGGGCGGCATCGTCTGCGAAGGGGGATGGCCTCAGCGGCCGAAAGACCCGCCGTCGGTGACGGCGGGCCTCCGTAGAAGGGCGCGGGTGCCGAGGGCGCCGCGCGCGATGCGAGATCAGTTGGTCTCGACGGTCGTCTTGTTCTCGACCTTCTCGACCTGGGCCTGGCGCTCGTCGTCCGGGAGCGGGATCAGGCCGAGGGCCTCGAGCGGGGAGCCGGTGCCGGAAACGGCGTCGGAGAGGAAGTAGAGGGCGTAGTCTTCGATGCCCGGAATGACGCCCATGTGCTCGCCCTTCACGTAGAAGAAGAGCGGACGCGACACCGGATATTCGCCGGTCGCGATCGTGTCGAGCGAGGGCTCGACGCCGTCGATCGTGGCGACCTGGAGGCGGTCACGGTTCTGGTCGTAGAAGGAGAGACCGAACACGCCGACGGCGTTCGGCTGGGCGTCGAGACGGCCGAGCGTCTCGGTGTAGTCGCCGGCAACCTCGATGACGCGGCCGTCCTGGCGGAAGGTGATGCAAGCCGCCTTCTTGGCGTCGCCTTCGAGCGCTTCGATGACTTCGAAGGACTCGCAGCCCGGCGCGATCACCTTCTCTTCGAACACTTCACGGGTGCCGTGATTGGTGCCCGGGATCACGAGGGTGATGTCCTGGTCCGGGAGGCTGGAATCGATCTGGTTCCAGTTGGTGTAGGGGTTCGCGACGAGCTTGCCGTCCTGCGGAACTTCGGCGGCGATCGCCTGGAAGATCTGGGCCGGGGAAAGCTCGAAGTGGCCGCTCTCGATGTCGGACGCGAAGACGATGCCGTCATAGCCGACGCGGACTTCGATGATGTTCTTCACGCCGTTGGCGGCGCAGGCCTCGACCTCGGAGCCGCGGATCGGGCGCGAGGCGTTGGCGATGTCGATGGTGTTCTCGCCGACGCCAGCACAGAACTGGCGCAGGCCGCCCGACGAACCGCCGGAGCCGACGACCGGGGTCTTGAACTCGGGATAGGTGTTGCCGAATTCCTCGGCGACCACGGACGCGAACGGCAGAACCGTCGACGAGCCCGCGATCTGGATCGTGTCGCGCGACTGAGCGGCGGCGGCGGTGGCGGCAAGCGCACCGGCAGCGGCAAGCGCCGCGACGCTCGCGATGGAATTGAATTTCACTGGATTGCTCCCTCGGTTGGGGTCGTCTCTGCGCGACCGCGGCGAGGTCGTTCACCGCCGGATCGCTTGACCCCTCAAGTATGGGCTCTTCCAGAATGTCTTATGTCGGATCGATGAACTTTCCGCGACAGTCTAAGTCACTGAAAAAACGTGTGAATTAGACTTCTGCCTTCGGCGTCATTCCGCTCTCCAGCGGAATTCGCACCGCGAAGGTTGATCCGGCGCCCAATTCGGAGCGCACCGTGAGCCGTCCGCGATGGCGCGCGATGATGTGCTTCACGATCGCGAGGCCGAGCCCCGTCCCCTGCCGGGCGCGCGATTCCTCGACATCGACGCGGTAGAAGCGCTCGGTCAGCCGCGGGACGTGTTCGGGCGCGATGCCGCGGCCGAAATCCTCCACCGAGATCACCGCCATCGGCCCGCTCGGATTCGCTTCCGCGGCGACGCTGATGAGGACGCGCCCGCCATCGCCGCCATACTTGATCGCGTTCTCGACGAGATTGTCGATCACCTGGACGAGCTCGTCCGAATCGCCGCGCACCAGGATGGGGTCGGGCGAGATGGCGAGCTCCAGCGCGACGCTGTGGTCCTGCGCCATCGCGCGGATCATCTCGACCGCGTAGCGGACGGTCTCCGTGCAGTCGACGATGTCGGTCGGCCGCACATGGGCGCGCATCTCGATGCGGGAGAGGGAGAGGAGCGCGTCGGTGAGGCGCTTCATCCGGTCGGCCTGCTCGCGCATGATCGCGAGGAATTGCTCGCGCGCCTTCGGGTCGTCGCGGGCGGGGCCCTGGAGCGTCTCGATGAAGCCGGTCAGCGCGGCGAGCGGGGTGCGCAGCTCGTGGCTGGCGTTCGCGACGAAATCCTCGCGCATCCGGTCGAGCCGCTTCTGCTCGGTGAGGTCGCGCACGAAGAGGGCGATCGCGCGCTCGCCCTCGGAGGCGGCGAGGGTGCAGGCGGAGATGAACGCCTCGTACCAGCGCGTCGTCGGCACCTTTTCCGACCAGCTCACCCGCTCGGAAAGGCCGGTGCGGCCCACCTTCTCGACCGCGCGGATAAGGTCGGGGATGCGCAGCGCGAAGGAGATGGGGTTGCCGACCGTGAAGATGCCGAGCTGCTCGCGCGCAGCGGTGTTCGCCCAGAGGATCGTGCCCTCGTTCGACAGGATGATGCAGGCATCGGGCGAGACGTCGAGGATGGCGCGCGCATCGCTCGTGAGGGGGGAGGAGAGCTCCATCTCCTCGGCCGCCGCGCGGCCAGGCCGCCAGAAGGTCAGGCCCGCCGCTGCCGCGACGGCGAGGCCGGCCGTGGGATTCTCGATGACGAGCGCCGCGCAGAGGACACACCCGGCGACGGGCAAAGCGCTTAAGACGACGCGCTGAAGGGATCGCATGTTCGCTCCGTGACGCAACGCGTGTCCCCAGTTGACGGCAATTAAAACACGGAGACCTAACGCAAGCTTGACTTGAGGGAATATCCCTCGGGTCTAACTTGACCACTGATTGCGAAGATCGTGTGAAAGGCCCGCGAATGCAAATCCACCATAAACCTCGCTGGGCGCTGCCCGAGCGGGAGGTGACACCGGAGGCGGTCTTTCGGAACCGCCGGGCACTGCTGAAGGCCGCTGGCTTCGGCATCCTCGGCGCGGGGATCGCAGCGCCCGCACAGGCAGGCTTTTTCGACAATCTGCTCGGCGCGGGCGGGGCGAAGCCGGACGCGGAGGTCGACCCGACGGCCGATCTCTACCCGGCCCCGCGCAACGAGGCCTATCAGGTCATGCGCCCGCTGACCGACGAGAGCCTCGCCACGTCGTACAACAACTTCTACGAGTTCGGCACCAGCAAGCGGATCGCCGCCGAATCGCAGAAGCTCCCGATCCGGCCCTGGACCGTCACCTTCGACGGCATGGTCGAGGAGGAGAAGACGGTCGATATCGATTCGCTGATCCGCCAGATGACGCTGGAGGAGCGCGTCTACCGCCATCGCTGCGTCGAGACGTGGTCGATGGTCGTGCCGTGGACGGGCTTTCCGCTGGCCGACCTCGTCGCCTTCGCCAAGCCGACCTCGGGTGCGCGCTATATCCGGATGGAGACCTTCCTCAACCCGGACGTCGCCTCCGGCCAGCGCCAGAGCTGGTACCCCTGGCCCTATGTGGAGGGGGTGACGATGGAGGAGGCGATGAACCCGCTCGCCTTCATGGTGACCGGGCTCTACGGCAAGCCGATCGAGGAGCAGAACGGCGCGCCGCTGCGCATCGCGCTGCCGTGGAAATACGGTTTCAAGTCCGTCAAATCGATCGTGCGCTTCACCTTCACGGACAAGCAGCCGAGCTCGTTCTGGATGGATATCGCGCCGAGCGAGTACGGCTTCTGGGCGAACGTGAACCCGGAGGTGCCGCATCCGCGCTGGAGCCAGGCGATGGAGGAGCCGCTCGGCGGCAACGACCGCATCCCGACGCTTCTCTATAACGGCTACGCCGAGGAGGTGGCCGGCCTCTACAAGGATCTCGGCGACCAGAAGATCTTCTTCTGAGCCCCCGCGGCGCCGCCGCCATTTCAAGGCGGCGCCCAAGCCTGTATCCTGCCGGCTGATTCGGCGGATGGGATGATGGCATGAACCGCGACGCGCCGGAGGGCGCCAAACGGTGCTAGCGGCCTGGGCAGTGACGGCGGCGGCGTGCGCGCTGGCCGCCGCGTTCATCGTGAAGGCGCGCCTTGCGATCGGCGCCGCGCATCGCTCCGAGGAGAGCTGCGCGGCGGTGGCCTCGCGCGCCGCGCTCGCGTCACGCGCGATGGAGCGCGGGGCGAGCGGCGCGGTGCGCGTCAGCCCGACGGGCGAGCGCATCACGTGCGGCGCGGTCCCGCAGCCGCTCCTCGCCGCGCTCGACCAGTGCGACGCCCCCGCGAGCGAGCTCGACAAGGCCGTCGCGCGCCTCCTCTCCACCGGCGCGACCTTCCGCCAGCGCATCGCCGGCGCCAATGGCGGCGCGATGGTGATCGGCACGCTCGATGGCGGCTACCCGACCCTCTTCGTGGAGCCCACCGCCCATTTCGAGCCGGGCGCGGCGTTGGAGGGGATCGCCGGCATCATCGAGGGCCTCCTCGCGCGCGTGCCGCACGCGGCCTGGGTCGCGACGGAGACGGGCGAGACGATGTGGGCGAACCCCGCCTACACGCGCGCGGTGGAGCGCGGCGCCGGGGCCGATCCCGCGCTCGGCCCCCTCCCGCTCCTTGATGCCAACGCCTCGGCCCAGCTCCTCGCGGCGAGCAAGGGCGGCGTCGCGCACGAGCGGGTGCAGACCGTCGTCGCGGGCGAGCGGCGCATCCTCGACGTGACGGCCGACCACCGCGACACCTCCCTCGCCGCGCTCGCGATCGACGTGACGGACGCGACGCTCGCCATCACCAACCAGGCGCGCGCACTGGAGAGCCACGCGGCGACGCTCGACCGGCTCGCCACCGCGATCGCGATCTACGGCTCTGACCGCCGCCTCACCTTCCACAATGCCGCCTTCCAGACGCTGTGGGCGCTGCCGCCGGCCTTCCTGGAGCAGTCGCCGCCGGAGGAGCGCGTCCTCGACCGCCTGCGCGCCGAGCGGCGCCTGCCCGAGACCGCCGACTTCAAGTCGTGGAAGCGCGAACAGCTGAAGGGTTACGAGACGCGCGAGGGGTTCGAGCGCTGGTGGCACTTGCCCGACGGGCAGACGCTGCGCGTCATCGCCAATCCGGGGGCGGACGGCGGCGTCACCTATATCTACGAGAACGTCACCGAGCAGCTCGCGCTCGAGCGCAACTATAACGCCCTCTCCCGCGTCCAGGCCGAGACGATCGACAGCCTCGGCGAGGGGATCGCGACCTTCGGGCCCGACGGCCTCCTGCGCCTCGCGAACCCGGCCTTCTGGCTCGTCACCTCCACGCCGCCGGCGGACGTGGGCGAGCACGTCCGCGATCTCGCCGCCAGCGCCCCGGACGACGAGCGGGAGATGTGGGACGCCCTCATCGAGCGCGTCACCGGGATGACCGACCACCGCATCAATGTCAGCGGCCGGCTGGAGCGCACCAGCGGGCAGGTGCTCGACTACGCCTTCTCGCCGCTGCCGGACGGGTCCACCCTCGCGACCTTCGCCGACGTCACCGACAGCGTGAACATCGCCCGCGCGCTCGTCGACCGGAACAACGCCCTCGTCGAGGCGGACCGGCTGAAGAACGCCTTCATCGAGCACGTCTCCTACGAGCTGCGCTCGCCGCTGAACACGATCATCGGCTTCACCCAGCTCCTCGCGCGGCCGGAGACGGGCGACCTCACCGACCGCCAGCGCGAGTACGCCAATTACATCTCCGCCTCGTCCGAGGCGCTCCTCGTCATCATCGACGGCATCCTCGACCTTGCCACCATCGATGCCGGCATCATGGAGCTGAATGTCGAGCCGGTGGACATCGCCGACACGGTCCGCCAGGTCCTCGACGGGCTGAAGGACAGGGTTGCGGAGGGCGCCATCGACATTCGCATCGACATCGCCGATGACGCGAAGGTCTTCGATGCCGACCCGCTGCGGGTGCGCCAGGTGCTCTTCAATCTCGTCTCCAACGCCATCTCCCACTCGCCGCCGGGCGGCGCGGTGGTCGTCGCCTCCCAGCGCGACGGGACCTTCGTCGCCGTCTCCGTGCGCGACCACGGCCCCGGCATCGCCGAGGACAAGGCCGAGGCGGTGTTCGAGCGCTTCCACACGACGGGTGCGCAGGGCAGGCGCGGCGGGGTCGGTCTCGGCCTGTCGCTCGTGCGCAGCTTCGTCGAGCTTCATGGCGGGTCCGTCTCGGTCGCGCCGGTCGACGGGGCGGGGGCCGAGCTGGTGGTCCGCTTCCCGCTGACCGCCGACTCGGGCGCGGTGGCCGATCGCGCACCGGTGCAGCGAGCTGCGTGAGCACCGTCCGGATCGACATTCGCGACGAAGCCGCGATGGCCGCCCTCGGCGGGTCCATCGCCCGCGTGCTGCGGCCGGGCGACCGGGTCGCCCTCGTCGGCGATCTCGGGGCGGGGAAGACCACCCTCTCGCGGGCGATCCTGCGCGCGATCGCCGAGGATCCGGCGCTCGAAGTGCCGAGCCCGACCTTCACCCTGGTGCAGGACTACGATCTGAGGCTTGCGGTGAGGCACGTCGACCTCTACCGCGTGTCCGGCGATGATGAGCTTGTCGAGCTCGGCCTCGGCGAAGGTGACGCCGTCGAGCTCGTGGAATGGCCCCGCGAGGCGATGCCCATCACCGTCGAGATCGGTTTTGGCGACGCGGACGAGGCCCGGAGAGTGACGATCGAGGCTCCTTCCACCTTCACGGATGCGCTGGCGCGGCAGGACGTGCTCGCCGCCTTCCTCGACAAGGCCGGCTGGGGCGCGGCCGAACGGACCGTGCTGAAGGCCGACGCCTCGACGCGGCGCTATGAGCGTCTCTTCCGCGGCGAGGAGCGGGCCGTCCTCATGGACGCGCCGTCCTTCGTGCCGCCGCCCGATTCCTACCCGGTGCGCGCCCGCCTCGCGGACGGCAACATGGGCGCCTTCCTCGCCGTCGGCGCCCTCCTCGCCGCGCGCGGGCTGACGGTGCCGCGCACGCTGGCGGTCGACGCCGAGGCCGGCTGCCTCCTCCAGGAGGATCTCGGCGACGAGAAGATCGCGGTGGACGGGGTGATGGTCGCCGAGCGCTACCGCGCCGCGGCGGACGCGATCGCGGCCTTCCATCAGGCCCCGCCGCCCGCGATCCTGCCCGGCCCACCCGCCTACACCCCGCCGCGCTTCGACGCGGACCTTGCGGCCGTCGAGGTCGCGCTCTTCCCCGAATGGTATCTGCGCGCGCCGATCGATCCGGAGTTCGCGGCCCTCTGGCGCGCGGCGATCGAGGGGATCGGCCACGCCGACGATCACCTCGCGCTCCGCGACGTCCACTCGCCGAACCTCCTCTGGCTCCCCGAGCGCGAGGGCGTCCACAAGATCGGCTGGATCGACTATCAGGACGCCCTCTTCGCGCCGAGCGTCTACGACGTGGTCTCGCTGACGCAGGACGCCCGCGTCGACGTGCCGGACGAGATCGAGGCCGAGCTTGTCGCGCGCTACCTCGCCGCCCGGCCGGGCCTCGACGTCACTGCCTGGCGTCGCGCCTATCACATCGTCGGCGCCGAGCGGGCGACGCGCATTCTCGGCGTCTTCCGCCGCCTCAACGACCGTGACGGCAAGCCCCAATATCTCGCGCACCTGCCCCGGCTGAAGCGGCAGCTCGCGAAGAATCTTCGTGCCGAACCGGCCCTTGAGCCGCTAAAGGCTTGGTTCGCACGCCATACCACCATTCTCAGCGAGGTCTCGTGAGCGCCACTGGACTGTCGGCCATGGTGCTCGCCGCAGGGCGGGGCACCCGGATGCGCCCCCTCACCGCCATGACGCCGAAACCCTTGATCGAGGTCGCCGGTAAGGCCCTGATCGACCATGTGTTCGACCGGCTCGACGCGGTGGATGTCCGCCGCATCGTGGTCAACGTCCACTATCTCGCCGACCTCATCGAGGTGCATGTGCGCCGCCGCGCCGGGGACCGGGTGCTGATCTCGGACGAGCGCAAGGCCGCGCTCGACACCGGCGGCGGCATCGTCAAGGCGCTCCCCATCCTCGGCGACGCGCCCTTCGTGGTGGCGAACTCCGACACCTTCTGGATCGAGGGGGCGAGCGCCAACCTCCCCCGCCTCCTCTCCGCCTTCGACCCCGACAAGATGGACGCCCTCCTCCTCCTCGCGCCGACGGTCGGCGCCGTGGGCTATGACGGGTCGGGCGATTTCGAGCTCTCGACCGACGGGCGCCTCAAATGGCGCCGTGAGCGGACGGTCGCGCCCTTTGTCTATGCCGGCTGCGCGGTGATGTCGCCGTCGGTCTTCGACGGGGCGCCCGAGGGCAAGTTCCCGCTCACCACGATCTTCAACCGGCTGATCCAGGAGGGGCGGCTCCACGGCCTCCGGCTCGACGGACTCTGGCTGCATGTCGGCACGCCGGGCGCGATCCGCGAGGCGGAACGGGCTTATTTCGCCAGCGCGGCATGAGGGTCTACTCGGTCGATCCGAGTGACCCCTTCCTCGCGACGCTCGCCGCGCGCATCTGCGACGGGACGCTGTGGCCGGGCGGCACCGTGCCCGACGACCCGCTGGCCCTCGCCGACGTCACCATCTACCTGCCGACCCGCCGCGCCGCACGCGCCCTCGCGACGGCCTTCCTCGAGGCCGCCGGCGGCGGCGCCACCGCGCTTCCGCGCATCGAGGCGCTCGGCGACGCCGAGGACGAGGCGGTCGAGAGCGGCGCCGTCATGGACATCCTTGAGGCGCGCGTCGTCCTCGCACGGTTGATCCGCGCCTGGGCCGGGGCGCTCGAAGAGGCGGAGGAGGCGGAGCCCGACGGGCGCGTGCTCGTCCCGTCCTCCGGCGCCGACTCGGTGCGCCTCGCCGACGATCTCATCGCGCTGATGGACCAGGTGGAGACGCAGGAGGTCGACTGGGCGGACCTGCCGGGCCTCGTGGAGCGCGCCGACCTCGCCGAGCACTGGCAGATCACCACCCGCTTCCTCACGATCGCGACCGAGGCCTGGCCCGACCATCTCACCGCCACCGGCCGCATCAGCGCCGCGACGGCGCGCCGCCTCGAGGCCGAGGCGGCCGCGCTGCGGGTCGCGCACGCGAGGGGGCCGATCATCGTCGCGGGCTCCACCGGCTCGATGCCGGCGACGCGCCGCCTCATCCGCGCGATCGCCGAGAGCCCCTGGGGGGCCGTGGTGCTGCCGGGCTTCGATCGCGCGGCGAGCGCGGCGGACTGGACGGGGCTCGTCGATGCGGCCGACGCGCCCGGCCATCCCCAGTTCGGCATGCACCAGCTCGTCGAGGCGCTCGGCCTCGCGCCGGCGGACGTCGCACGCCTCTCCGCCCCGCGCCCCTCCGGCGTCCATCCGGCGCGCACGGCGGTGCTGTCGGCCGCGCTCCGGCCGGCGCCCGCGACGGGCGCTTGGCTCGCGGACCGCGCCGCGACGGACCTTTCGGCCGGGCTCGAGAATGTCGCCCTCGTCGAGGCGGCGGACGAGCGGGAGGAGGCGCAGGCGATCGCCGTCGCGATGCGCCAGTCGGTGGAGCGCGGCGAGACGGTGGCGCTCATCACGCCCCATCGCACGCTCGCCCGCCGCGTGCGCCACGCGCTGACCCGCTGGGAGATCGCGGTCGACGATTCGGCCGGCGAGCCCGCGACCGGGACCTCGGCCGGCATCCTCGCTCGGCTGATCGCGGCGGTGGCCTTCTCGGGCGGGGCGGCCGAATGGCTCGCCCTCCTCAAGCATCCGGCGGCGACCTTCTCCGTCGACCCGGCCGAGATGCGCGCCGGGATCCTCGCCATCGAGAAGATGTTCCGCGGCCCGCGCCTCGCGCCTGGCAAGGTGTTCGCGGCGATGAAGGCGAAGGGGGAGGCGGCCGACCGCGTCGCCGGACCCATCGCCGAGGCGCTGGCGCCCCTCATCGCGCTCCGCGGCACGTCGCGGACCGTCGGCGCCCTCGCCCGCGCCCACCGCACGGCGCTCGCCCGCGTTGCGCCCGACGCCGTCGCGAGCCCCGACCTTTCCGCCATCGTCGCCGCGCTCGAAGGCCTCTCGGCGCGCACCGAGCTCGCCATCCCGGCCGGGGACTGGCCGTCCACCTTCGAGGCGCTCCTCTCGGGGATCGTCGTGCGCGGCGCGCCGCGCGAGGACGCGGTGCGCATTCTCGGTCCGCTGGAGGCGCGCCTCCAGGCGTTCGACCACGCGATCCTCGGCGGCCTCAACGAGGGCACCTGGCCCGCTCTGCCGGATGCGGGGCCGTGGATGTCGCGCGGGATGATGAGCGCGTTCGGCATCGACCTGCCGGAGCGCCGGATCGGCCTCTCGGCGCATGATTTCGTGATGGCCGCGCACCAGAAGCGGGTGACGCTGACGCGGGCGCGCAAGGCGGGGGACGGCCCGTCCGTCCCGTCCCGCTGGTGGCTGCGGCTCGCCGCCTTCGCGGGCGAGGCGATCGAGGTGGCGCGCGAGCGGGGGCGGGCGCTCGTCCGCCTCGCCGCCGCCTTGGAGGCGCGGGACGCGATGCCCCCCGCGCCGCGTCCGGAGCCGCGCCCGCCGCTCGCGGCCCGTCCGAAGGTGCTGCGCGTGACCGAAGTCGCGCGGCTCGTGCGCGATCCCTACGCGATCTACGCGCGCCGCGTGCTGGACCTATCCCCGCTCGACCCGCTGGAGGCCGATCCCGGCGCGGGCGATCGCGGCGAGATCATCCACGACGTGCTCGCCCATTTCATCCGCGACCGCCTGCAGACCGTGCCGGACGCCGTCGCCCGCTTCCACGCCCTCGTCGACGACGCGCTGAAATCGCTGGAGAACGCGCCGGACGCGCAGGCCCTCTGGGGCGCGCGCTTCAAGTACATCGCCGACAAGGTGGTCGCGATCGAGGCCGAGCGCGCGCCCTCGGTCGCCGGATCGCTCGTCGAGATCGCCGCCGAGACGACGCTCGCGAACGGGGTCGTCCTGCGCGGCCGGATCGACCGGATCGACCGGATGCGCGACGGCAGCCTCGCCCTCATCGACTACAAGTCCGGCAAGGCCCCTACCGCGAAGCAGGTAACGACCTTTTTCGAGCCGCAACTCCCGCTGGAGGCCGCGCTCCTGCGCGCCGGGGCGGTCGCCGACATCGATCCCGCCGAGCCCATCCGGGACCTTTCCTATGTGGAGCTTGGCGCGGGGAGGGTGCCGGTCGCCTGGAAGGGCATCGCCGCCGACGATGCCGAGACGCTGGCCGCAGACACGCTCGCCGAATTGATGGCCCTCCTCGCCCGCTATGACGATCCGGCGATGGGCTACCTCTCGCGGGCGCGGCCGAAGGAGGAGCTCGTCATCGACGGCGACTATGACCACCTCGCGAGGACGGGCGAATGGCAGAACAGCTGATCGTTCCGCCCGAGGCGGACGCCGCGCAGCGCCGCTCCTCCGACCCCGGTGCGTCCGTCTGGGTCTCGGCGAATGCCGGGGCGGGGAAGACCTACGTGCTCGCCCAGCGCGTCGTGCGGCTGCTCCTCGCTGGCGTCGCGCCGCGCTCGATCCTCTGCCTCACTTACACCAACGCCGCCGCGGCGGAGATGGCGCAGCGCGTCTTCGCCGAACTCGCCCGCCTCTCGACGCTTCCGGACGCGGCGCTCGCCGAGCGGGTTGCGGTGCTGGCGCCGGAGGCGGACCCCGCGATCGCGATGGCGCGGGCGCGCACCCTCTTCGCCGAGGCGCTCGAGACGCCGGGCGGACTGAAGGTGCAGACGCTCCATGCCTTCGCCGCCGCCCTGCTGCGCCGCTTCCCGCTGGAGGCGAACATCTCCGGCTCCTTCCAGGTGCTCGACGACGGCACGCGCGAGGAACTGACCGACCGCGCGATCGCCACCGTCCTCGCCAAGGGCGCCACCGAGCCGGACGGCCCCATCGCCGCCGCGATCGAGGCGCTGCTGCCGCACATCTCCGACGGCGGCCTCTCGGGCGCGCTGCGGGCCGTGCTCGCCGAACGCCAGCACCTCGCCCCCTGGCTGCGCACCGGAACGGGCACAGCGCGCCTCACCGCCGACCTCGAAGCCGCGCTCGGCATCGCCGACGGGGACGAGACGCCCTGCGCCTGGGGCGCCGATTTCTGCCGCGAGCTTCTCGACTTCCTGACGCTCGGCGGTCACTCGCGCGACACGGCCGAACGTCTCGCCAGCGCGCTCGGCTGCGAGGAGCCGGCCCAGCGCGAGCTCTTCTGGGCGCAGATCTTCCTGAAGGACGATGGCGCGCCCCGTGCCGCGAGCCGCGTCGTGACGAAACCCGTCCGGCAGCGCTTTCCCGCCCTCGATGAGATGATCGAGGCCGAGCAGGCGCGCCTCGCGGCCTGGCAGGAGCGGCAGAAGGCGCGGAACGCGATCGCGGCGACCGTGCCCCTCGTCCAGCTCGCCTGGCAGGTGCTCGGCGTGCTGGAGGCCGAGAAGCGGCGGCGCGGCCTCATCGACTATGACGACCAGATCGAGCGGGCGATGAACCTCGTGCGCGCCGGTTCGGCCGCCGCCTGGGTGCGCTTCAAGCTCGACGAGGGCGTCGACCACGTGATGGTCGACGAGGCGCAGGACACCTCCCCGCCGCAATGGCAGATGGTCGAGGCGCTGACGGAGGAGTTCTTCGCCGGCCACGGTGCGCGCGAGGCCCACCGCACGCTCTTCGTCGTCGGCGACGAGAAACAGTCGATCTACTCGTTCCAGGGCGCCGCGCCCGATCTCTTCGCAAAGATGCGTGATGCCTATGGCGGAAGCGCCGCTGCCGCAGGCATTCCCTTTCACGCCGTCGACCTCGCGCATTCGATGCGCTCCTCGCCTGAGGTGCTGTCGGCGGTCGACCGCGTCTTCCGCATGGACGCGCTGGCCGCCTCGGTGCGGGCCGCGGCGGGGAGCGTGCGGCACATTCCGGTGCGCTCGCGGGTGGGCGGTGTCGATGTCTGGCCGCTCTTCAGCGACACCCAGTCGGAGCAGCCGAAGGAATGGTACCTCCCCTTCGACCATGCGCCGGAGAATGCGGGCATGGTGAAGCTCGTGCGCGCGATCGCCGACCAGATCGAGGCGTGGTGCGCGGTCGGTCCTGATGGCGGGGCGCCGATCAAGCCGGGTGACGTGATGATCCTCGCTCGCAAGCGCGCCCCGTTCGCGACGCTGATGAACCGCGAACTGAAGCGCCGGGGCATTCCGACGGCGGGCTCCGACCGGCTCGACGTCACCGCCCACATCGCGGTGCAGGACATGCTGGCGCTCGCCCGCGCGCTCGTGACTCCGGACGATCTGTCGCTCGCCGCCGTGCTGAAGAGCCCGCTCTTCGGCTTCGGCGAGGAGGACCTGTTCGCCGTCGCCCACGGGCGCGAGGGCACGCTTCTTGCCGCGCTCGCGGCGGGCGACGCCCGCGCCGTCGCCGCGCACGCGACGCTCCTGCGCTGGGGGCGCGCGGCGCGGCGGGAGCGCCCGTTCGATTTCCTGGCGTCCATCCTGATCGGCGAGGGCCGGCGCGCCGATTTCGCCGCCCGGATGGGGAGCGAGGCGGAGGATGCGCTCGACGCGCTCCTCGACCTCGCGCTGGAGCACGAGGGGCGGGGCATCCCCTCGCTGGAGACCTTCCTCCTGCGCCTCTCCAAGACGCGGCAGGAGCTGCGCCGCGCCGCCGAGGGGAAGGGAGTCGCGGTGCGCGTGATGACCGTCCACGGCTCGAAGGGGCTCGAGGCGCCGGTGGTGTTCCTCGCCGATGTCGGGTCCAGCGTCATCCAGCGCCAGACAGGCGGGACGACCGTGGTCCTCCCCATCCCCGAACGCCCGGAGCCCGCCGGGTCGGACCAGTACGCCCTTCCGCTCGACGAGCCGCCCGCCAGGAAGGCCGCCGACGCCGTGCTCTTCGCCCCGACCAAGGCACACCGGCCGGCGCTGGTGGAAGTGGAGATGGCCCAGTCGGAGGTCGCCGAGCGGGCCGAGCATCACCGCCTCCTCTATGTCGGGATGACGCGGGCGGAGCGGCATCTCGTCATCTGCGGCGCCTACCGCTCGCTGCGGCCTGCGGCGGGCATGTGGCACGAGATCGTGACCGATGCGCTGGGCGCGGAGGCGGAGACGATCGAGACCGAGGCCGGGCCGGTCCTGCGCTGGCGCCACCCCGACGCCACGCCCACCCAAGCCGCTGCCGCCGAGGAGGACGCGCCGCCGCGCCCGCCGGAGCCGTTGCCCGCCTGGCTCGGCGCGCCGGCCCCGCACATCCGCCTCGCCCCCGAGCCGCTCGCCCCCTCGGCGGGCGAGCACGAGATCGCCGCCGCGCCCGCCCTCGTGGAGCGGCGTCCGCTCGCCGCGGCCGAGTTCGGCACGATCCTCCACGTCCTCCTGGAGCGCGAGGGGGAGAGCGAGGCCGAAATGGCGGCGCGCGTCGCGGCGAGCTTCCCCGACCTCCTGCCGGGCGCGGCGGCGGCGATCGTTGCCGAGGCGCGCGCGGCGCTGGCGCTCGACATGCTGGGCGAGGGGACGGTGCGGCGCGAGGTCGACGTCACCGGCGACGTGCGCCTGCCCGACGGAAGCGTCCGCCGGGTGACCGGACGTATCGACCGATTGCAATTCAGCCATGACAAGGTGTTGATTGTCGACTTCAAAACCGACCGCGCTGTCCCGGAGCGGGCCGAATGGGCGCCCGAGGGCTACCGGCTTCAACTCGCCATTTACCGTGCTCTCGTGGTGGCGATGTGTCCCGGACGACGCGTTTCGGCCGGAATCGTCTGGACGGCGGGCCCGCGATTCATGGATCTCGACGGGGTTCTGCCTGTCGTCGAGGTCGTCACCGGCACCGCTGCTGCTTGACGCTGTGCCGGGCCGTCCATACGTACCATTCAACTTTTCCGACACAGTAAAAGGTGAGGCATGTCCCCCTCCACCGTTACGGACGCGTCCTTCAACGACGACGTCATCAACTCCGCCGAGCCCGTGGTCGTCGACTTCTGGGCCGAGTGGTGCGGTCCCTGCAAAATGATTGCGCCCGCCCTCGAGGAAATCGCCAACGAGATGGAAGGCAAGGTGAAGATCGCCAAGCTGAACGTTGACGAGAATCAGAGCGTCGCCATGAAGTACGGCGTACGCTCGATCCCGACGCTCATCATGTTCAAGAATGGTGAGCCGACGTCGACCCAGGTTGGGGCCGCCCCGAAGGGCAAGCTCGTCGACTGGATCAATTCGTCCATCTAACCGCAGGGGCGGCTATGGCAGACGACAACAAGACGGGCGCGTCCAAGGACGCGCACGCCCAAGAAAGCTTGGTTCCCGAAGCCGAAGAGATCATGGGCGGCGCCGCGAACGACCGTGCGGCACAGGATTCAGCGCCCGACGCGTTCGGGGCCGCAATGGAAGAATTGCGGCGCGAGAGCGACGAGATGCGCCAGCAGATGCTGCGCGCCCTCGCCGAGGCGGAGAATGTGCGCCGGCGTGCGCAGCGTGACGTGACGGACGCACGGCAATATGCCGTGACGAGCTTTGCACGTGACCTGCTGACCGTTGCGGACAATTTCCAGCGCGCCCTGCAGAGCGTTGAGGGCATGGCGTCCGAGGGCCTCTCGCCCGAGGTGCAGAGCCTGCTCGACGGGGTGCGGATGACCGACCGCGAGCTCAAGCAGGTGTTCGAGCGTCACGGCGTGACGGTCGTCGACCCGACCGGCCAGCGCTTCGATCCGAACAAGCATCAGGCGATGTACGAGATCGAGAATCCGGACGTGCCGTCCGGCACCGTCCTGCAGGTGATGCAGGCGGGCTCGATGATCGGCGATCGCGTGCTGCGTCCGGCGATGGTCGGGGTCTCGAAGGGCGGTCCGAAGCCCGGCGAGGCGCCGAAGGAGGCCCCCGAGGCCGAGCAGCCGTCGGAGGAGAAATCCGACGGAGGCGCGGCCTGAGGAAGCCCAAGGCGGTCCTCCTCCTCGAAGGACCGCTCTCGCCCCTCTACCGCCGCATCGCGGCGAATCTGGAGGCGGCGGGGATCTCCACGCACCGGATCAATCTGTGCCCAGGCGACCGTGTCGCCTGGGGTTTTCGTCGTGGCACATCCTTTCGCGGCCGCAAGGCGGACTGGCCGGCCTTCGTCGGCGCGTTCATGGAGAAGCACGGCATCGACGCGGTGCTGATGCATTCCGAGCGCCGGCCCTATCACCTCGAAGCGGCCGCGGAGGCGCGGCGGCGCGGGATCGACGTGCTCGTCACCGAGCTCGGCTATCTGCGGCCGGACTGGATGACGCTGGAGGTCAACGGCAACTCCGTCGATTCCCTCTTCCCGACCGATCCCGACGCGATCCGCGCGATCGCGGCCGGCGCGCCTGAGGTCGAGACGGGCGTCCTCTACCCGCGTGAGGCGGGGCTAGAGACGGTGGACGACCTCTCGAACAGCCTGCCGAACGTCTTCCTCTGGTTCCTCTACCCGCATTATCGCGCGCACGGGCTCTATCACCCGTTCGTCGCCTACGCCCGTTTCCTCTGGCGCGAGGGGCACAAGGGCGCGCGCGACGCGGCCGCGCAGGAGGTGCGGGACCGGCTGAAGCCGCCCTTCTTCCTCTTCGCGATGCAGACCGACACGGATTTCCAGATCCGTGCGAACTCCCAGCTTGAAAACATGGCCGAGGCGCTCGGCGAGGTGTTCGCGTCCTTCGCGGCGCACGCCCCCCCGGACGCGCGGCTCGTCGTCAAGAAGCATCCGGGCGATCTCGGCCCGGTCGACTGGGACGCGACGGTGCCGGCGATCGCCATGGTGGCGGGCATCGGCGACCGGGTGGATTTCGTCGACGGGCTCGGCATGGACCGCTGGTGCGCGGACGCGGCGGGCCTCGTGACCGTCAACTCCAGCGCGGCGCTCGACGCCCTCGCGGCCGGGCTTCCGACCTTCGCGATGTCCCCGGCGATCTACGACGTGCCGGGCCTCACCTTCCAGGGCACGCTCGACGCCTTCTGGCGCGAGGCGACCCCGCCCGACCCGGACCTCTTCCGCGATTTCCGCAAGGCGCTCGTCGCCGCGATCCAGGTGCGCGGCACGATCTATTCGCGCGCCGGCACGGTCCGCGCGGCCGAGGAGATGGCGGCGCGGATCGCGGCCGGGACCGTCGGCCATCCGGGCGCCACCGAGGGGCCGCCGCCGCGCTACGGGCGCGCCCGCGCGCTCGGGATCCGCTGACGGGCGAGGGGCGGCCGGAGAGGGCGCGTCCCGCAAAGGTGGATGTCGCCGGAAGATCCGCTGGCGTGGCCACGCGGCAGCCGCTACTCGTCAGTCGGATATCGGAGGACGGGACATGGCAACGGGGCTCGCGCTCTTTTCGCTGGACGGCAAGACGGCGCTGATCACGGGATCGAGCCAGGGGATCGGCTTCGCGCTCGCCGAAGGGCTCGCGGCGGCCGGGGCGAAGGTGGTCGTGAACGGCCGCGACGCGGGCCGCCTCGCCGAGGCGGTGAGCCGTCTCGAAGCCGCCGGCGCAAGCGTCGAGGCGCTGCCCTTCGATGCGACCGACCACGCGGCCGCGCGCGCCACGATCGATCTCTACGAGGCGGAGAAGGGGCCGATCGACATCGCCGTCAACAATGCGGGGATGCAGCATCGCGGGCCGCTGGAGGAGTTCGAGGCCGAGGCTTTCGAGCGGCTGATGCGCACCAACGTGTCGAGCGTCTTCAATGTCGGCCAGGCGGTGGCCCGGCATATGATCGCGCGCGGTGCGGGCAAGATCATCAACATCGCCTCGGTGCAGTCGGCGCTCGCGCGGCCGGGCATCGCGCCCTACACGGCGTCAAAGGGGGCGGTCGCGAACCTCACCAAGGGGATGGCGACGGACTGGGCGAAATACGGTCTCAACGTCAACGCCATCGCGCCCGGCTATTTCGAGACGCCGCTGAATGCGGCGCTGATCGCCGACACGGATTTCAATTCGTGGCTCTGCAAGCGCACGCCGCAGGGGCGCTGGGGCAAGCTGCCCGAGCTCGTGGGCGCGTGCATCTTCCTCGCTTCGTCCGCGTCGAGCTTCGTCAACGGCCACACGCTCTATGTGGACGGCGGCATCACGGTGAGCCTCTGAGGCTCACCGCTCTGGAGGGCGCGGCCTACCGCGCCCGTTCGGCCTCGGCGGCTTGTTCGGCGGGGCTCGTCGGGTTTTTCGGCATGCGCACGTCCGGTTTCTCGTCGAGGCCCTTCGTCGCCGCCCAGTCGCGATAGCGGACCATGCCCGCGTCGTTGCGGCAGTTGCCGACGAAGATCGGGCCCTTAGCGAAGGACGCCTGCTGGCCCATCCAGCGGAACCCCTCGTCGACATCGACGAAGCAGGAATGCTTCGACTTCGCCGAGCTGCCGTCATTGAACGCCAGTGAGCACATGTAGACGCTGGGGCCGTGCGCGGCGCGCAGCGTGGCGCAATCGTCCGCCATGGCGGGCGACGCCGCGGCGAGCGCCGCGAGGATCACCGGTCGAACTACAATCATGGCGCGTCGCTCCGTCGTGTTGCCGGAAGGCTGGAAGGGCCCGCCGGCCTGATCGACAACAGTGTCGTCCGCATGGGTGACGACCCGATGACGCGGACCGAGTGTATCAGGCTGCGCGCACGCCGTGCAGAAAATCGGTCACGACGGCGCGCAGGTGCGAGGAGACCTCGTTCATCCGCGCCGAGGCCGTCTGCACCTCCTTCGCGTCGCCCGAGGTGCGCTCGGCCGCGCTGACGACGCTCACGACGCGGTCGCTCGCCACCCGCGACCCGCTCGACGCGCTGTTGATGCCGGCGCTGATGTCGCGCGTCGCCTGGTTTTGCTGCGCCATCACCGAGGCGATCCCGAGGGCGGACGATTTCAGCGCGTCGAAGCGTTTCAGGATGTCGTCGATCCCGCTCACCGCCGCGCTGGTCTCCCGCTGGATCTCGGCGATCTGCTTGGCGATGTCGCTGGTCGCGGCTGCGGTCTGATTGGCGAGCTCCTTCACCTCGTGCGCCACCACGGCGAAGCCGCGCCCCGCCGCGCCGGCCCGCTCGGCCTCGATCGTGGCGTTGAGGGCGAGGAGGTTCGTCTGCGCGGCGATCTTCGCGATCATCGTCGCCACCGTCTCGATGGACTGAGCCGCGCTCGAAAGGCCCGTGATGCGCGTGGAGGCGGAGGCGGCGGCGGATGCGGCCTCGTCCGTCGCGCGCTGGGAGGAATCGATCCGGCTCGAAATCTCCGCGATGGAGCCCTGCAGCTCGCTGACGGCGGTCGCGACGTCCTCCACCGCCTCGTTGGCCTGGAGGGAGGAGCTCTGCGCGTCGGCGGTGTTGCGGTTCGTGATGTCCACCGCGTCGGTCAGGGAGCGCGCGACCGTGGCGAGGAGCGACGCCATCCGGTCGACCTCGGCGAGCGCGTCCTCCGCCCGGCTGCGGAACCCCTCGATCGCCTCCTCGAGCCGCCGGGCGCGCTGGACCTCGCTCGCCTGCGACTCGCGCGAGGCTTCGACGAGGCGCACCCGCTCCTTCTCCTTCTGCCGCAGGATCTCGAGGCCACGGGCGATGTCGCCTATCTCGTCCCGCCGCGCCGTCTCCTCGATGGTGAGGTCGGCGTCCCCGTCGCTGACGCGGCGCAGCTTGTCGACGATCGCGCGGATGGGCTGCTTCAGCGAGCGGGTGATCTGCCAGCACAGGATCGTGGTGAGGAGGACGATCGCGAGTCCGATGCCGCCGGTGATCGCGAGTCCGCGCAGCGCGGCGTGCTCGGCCGCCTCCGAGGCCGCGACAAGGTCGGTGACGACTCTCTCCTCCAGCGCTTTCAGGAGCTCGATGCGCGCCGTCGAGGCCTCGAACCATTCGCGGCCGGTGACGCTCGCGACCGGCGTGCCGAAGGCGCTGCCGCGCGCGACGGTGCGCATCGCCTCCACGCGCTCGATCACCGGACCGGAGAGGGTGCGGTCGATGAGGGCGCTCTGTTCGGCGGTGGCCTTGCGGTGGGCGACCTCCAGGTAGCCGTCCTGGAGCGCGCCGAGGCGGATGAAGCGCTCGTAGATCGGCTGCGCGAAGGCGCCCGAGCCGAAACCGGTCGCGCCCATCGCCCGCTCGAGCCCGGCCGCCTCCTTGGCGTTGATGATGGTGAAGAACACCGTCGCCTGCCGGATCGTCTCGGCGTCCTCGACGAGCTCGGACGGGATGGTCGACAGGTCCAGGAGCTGGCGGATCATCCCCGTGTAGAAGCCGGCCATCTCCGAGACCGGGACGGCGATGTCGAGCACTTTGTTCCGCCACGCGGCGAGGTGGGAGAGGGTGCGGTCGAGGGCGTCGATCTCGGCCACGCGCTCCGCGCCCGCCCGCATCTGGGGCAGGAGCGCCCGCACGCGCGCGAGCGCCGCGTCCGTATCGCGCTGCTGCTGGTTCAGCGCGTTGGCGAAGGTCGCGCCGCGCGAGCCGATATAGCCGGCGGACAGGCCGCGCTCTTTCTGCAATTCGTGCGCGAGGCCGCTGAAGAGCGGGGTGCGGGCGATGCGGATCTCGGCCTCCTCGGCCTGCCGCCACCGCTGGTAGTCCTGGACGAGGCCGTTCGCCGTGATGGCGACGACGCCGAGCACGGATATCGCCGCCAGGATCATGATCTTTGCGCTCAGTCGCATCGCCTACGCCGCCCCCGTTCTTGCCGCACCCCTCGCCGGGCGTGTGACTGATAGGGGGCGAGGATGGCGCGAGGCTCGACTGGCGGCGCCGGGCGCTGGCCTCGGCCGGGCAAGCCTTGTCCGGGGCCGTGCGATCCGGTCTAAGCTCGATGCCGGACGGGGCGCCCTTCAAGAGGCGCGGCGGGGGAGAAGCGATGGATCTCAGCTACACGCCGGCCGAGAAAGCCTTCGAGGCGGAGGTGCGCGCGTTCTTGCAGGCCGAGCTGCCCGAGGCGCTCTCGCGCAAGGTGCTCTCCGACGCCTCCCTCACGAAGGCCGACATGGAGGGCTGGCACGCGATCCTGAACCGGCGCGGCTGGCTCGCGACCAACTGGCCCACCGAGTATGGCGGGACGGGGTGGAGCGCGGTCGAGAAGCACATCTTCGAGGAGGAGTGCTGCCTCGCCGGGGCGCCGCGCATCGTCCCGTTCGGTCTCAAGATGCTCGGCCCGGTGCTGATCAAGTTCGGCACGGCCGCCCAGAAGGCCCACTATCTGCCGCGCATCCTCGACGGGACGGACTGGTGGTGCCAGGGCTATTCGGAGCCCGGCGCCGGTTCCGACCTTGCCGCGCTCTCGACCCGCGCCGTGCGCGACGGGGACCATTATGTCGTGAACGGGCAGAAGACCTGGACGACCTACGCCCAGCACGCGAACTGGATCTTCTGCCTCGTGCGCACCGCCACCGAGGGCAAGAAGCAGGCGGGCATCTCCTTCCTCCTCATCGACATGGCGACGCCCGGCATCGATGTCCGCCCGATCCGCCTCCTCGACGGGAGCCGCGAGATCAACGAGGTCTTCTTCGACAATGTGCGCGTGCCGGTCGCCAATCTCGTCGGCGAGGAGAATCGCGGCTGGGACTGCGCGAAATATCTCCTCACCCACGAGCGGACGAACATCGCGGGGCTCGGCTTCGCCGCGCTCGGGCTCGAACAGGTGAAGGACGCGGCGCGCACCATGGTGCGGCGCGGGCGGCCGCTCATCGAGGATCCGGTCTTCGCGGCGCGCATCGCCGAGATCGAGATCGATCTCGAGGCGGTGAAGCTCACCAATCTGCGCATCCTCGCCGCGGTGGAGGCCGGTGGCGCGCCGGCCGCAGAGAGTTCGATGCTGAAGGTGAAGGGCACGGTCCTGCGCCAGGCGATCAACGACCTCGCCCGCCGCGCGCTCGGGCCATATGCCGCCCCGGTGCTGATGGATCTCGACGCGGGCGACAATCTGGAGGTCCGCCCGGAGGCGCTCGGCCGGCGGGCGGAGGCCTACTTCAACAACCGCAAGATCTCGATCTATGGCGGATCGAACGAGATCCAGAAGAACATCATCGCCAAGCACATGCTCGGGCTCTGAGGAGGCTCCATGAATTTCGAGCCGACCGAAGAGCGCCGCCTGCTCGCCGACAGCCTCGCCCGCTTCCTCGCCGACCGTCACGGGCCGGAGGCGATGGCGGCGCGGCTGGAGACCGGCCACGACCCCGCCTTCTGGCGCGCGCTTTGCGATCTCGGCGCGATCGGCGCGCTCGTGCCGGAGGAGGCGGGCGGCTTCGCCGGGGGCGGGTTCGACATCGCCACCGTGTTCGAGGCGCTCGGCCACGCGCTTGTCCTCGAGCCGGCGCTCGCGACGGGGGTGCTCGGCGCGCGCCTCGCGGCGGCGGGCGGGCGGGGCGACCTCGTCGAGGCGGCCATCGCCGGGGAAGCGCGCCTCGCCTTCGCCCACCACGAGCCGCAGAGCCGGTACGACATGGCCGAGATCGAGACCCGGGCCGTCGCGGCGGGTGACGGCTGGCGGATCGATGGGCGGAAGGCCGTCGCCCTCGGTGCCGACCAGGCGGATACGCTGTTCGTGAGCGCGCGCGTCGCGGGAGAGGCGGGGGACGAGGATGGGCTCGCCCTCTTCGCGATTCCCGCCGACGCGCCGGGCCTCACGCGGATCGCCTATCCGACGGTCGATGGCGGCGGGGCGGCGGATCTCGTGCTCAGCGAGGTCTTGGTCGGAGCCGATGCGGTGATCGGCGCGCCGGGGGACGCCTATCCGCTGATCGAGGAGGTGCTGGGGCTCGGCGTTCTCGCCCTTTCGGCGGAGGCGCTGGGGGCGATGGAGGCGGTGAAGGCGATGACGCTGCGCTACCTCGCCGAGCGCCACCAGTTCGGCCGGCCGATCGGGGCCTTCCAGGCGCTGCAGCACCGCATGGTGGACATGACGATCGAGATCGAGACGGTCCGTTCGGCGGTCATTCGCGCCGCGAGCGCCGTCGACGGGGCGGCGCGGCTTCCGCGCGAACTCGCCCTCTCGGGGGCGAAGAATCTCGTGGGCCGGGTCGGCCGGATGGTGGCCGAGGAGGCGATCCAGCTCCACGGGGCGATCGGGATGACGTGGGAGTATCCGCTCGGCCACTATGCCAAGCGCCTCGTGATGATCGACCATCAGCTCGGCGACACGGACTTCCACCTCGAGCGCTATGTCGCGCTGAAGCGGGGCGGCTGAGCCCGTCCCTCGCCCCTGACCCGTGCGGAAAAATGTCGGGTGATGGCCGGGGACGGCCGCCCGTGCGCTAGGCGTTTGCCCGGATTGAGGATTTCTGAGTCCCGATTTCGGCGCAACCCGTGGTGTTCACGGTCAGAATATCCATAATGGACATATTGAGTGCTGCAAACGATCGCTGAAGTGGCGATGGTCCCTCGGCCAATAAATTGCGCGCCCGCACCGTCGGACGAGACCGTCTCACGCGCTGCGCCATACAAAAGCACGGAGAGGAAACAATGAAGCTCACAGCGACACTTGCGGCCGTCAGCACCCTCGCCCTGATGAGTGCTCCCGCGATCGCCGAGACCATGACCATCGGCATCACGCAGAACAATGTCGGCGTGGACAGCTATCAGACGACCTACGAGCGCGCCTTCATCGAGGCCGCGGACTCCGACCCCGCCGTCGACGTGGTCGTGCTCGATGCGGGCGGTGACGTCGCCCGCCAGATTGGACAAATCCAGGATCTCATCCAGCAGAAGGTCGACGCGATCATCATCTGGCCGACGAACGGCCAGGCCGTCGTGCCGGCCGTGCGCCAGGCCGACCGCGCGGGCATTCCCGTCGTCATCACCAACAGCCAGATCGCCGAGGCGGGGTTCGACTTCGTGAAGTCCTTCTCCGGCCCCAACAACATCATCCAGGGTGAATATTCGGCGCAGATGATGTGCGAGGCGCTCGGCGGCGACGGCCAGATCGTGCAGATCTCCGGCCAGCCCGGCTACACCACCGCGATCGAGCGGCAGAAGGGTTTCGAGGACGAGCTCGCCAAGAGCTGCCCCGGCGTGAAGATCCTCGAGACGCAGCCCGGCGACTGGAACCGCGAGAAGTCACAGCGCGTGATGGAGAACTTCCTCACGAAATATGACGAGATCGACGGCGTCTATTCCGGCGACGACAACATGGGCGTCGGCGCGCTGAACGCGGCGAAGGCGGCGAACCGGGCCGACGGCATGGTCTTCATCGGCGCGACCAATTTCGCGGTCGGCTACGAGGCGATGGAGCGCGGCGAATATTGGGGCTCGGTCTACCAGTCCCCGGTCGAGGACGCGAAGAACGCGCTCGCGACCGCCAAGGCGGTGGCGAGCGGCGAAGAGGTTCCGTTCCTCAACTATTTCGACACGCCGAAGATCACCAAGGACAACATGGGCGAGTTCGAGAAGCCCGTCTTCTGACGGGACCCAAAGCGCGCGGGGCGCCTGCCGCCCCGTCCTCGTCTCGCGCGGCGCCGGCGTTGTCGGCGCCCGCCAAAGGCGGCCCGGCGCCGCCCTGGGGTTCGGACATGAAGGCCATCTTGTTCAGTGGCGGCTGGGAGGGGCACGACCCGGAGCGGTTCCGGGCGTGGGCGGACGACCTCCTCGGCCGCGAAGGGTTCGCGGTGGAGAGCTACGATTCGCTCGCCCCGCTCGCCGATGCCGAGGCGATGGCGGACGTCGACCTCATCGTTCCCATCTGGTCCTCCGCGCGCTCGGCGCACCGGCCCGAGTTCGGCAACATGACGAAGGCGGAGGAGGACGGTCTCCTCGCGGCCGTCGCGCGCGGGGCGGGCCTTGCCGGCTGGCACGGCCACATGGGCGACGCCTTCCGCGACCGTCCGACCTACCATTTCCTGATCGGCGGCCAGTTCGTCGCCCACCCGCCGGGGTGGCCGGACAATCCCGTCCCGTCCGACGATTTCATCGACTACGACGTGACGGTCACGCGCCCGCACCACCCGATCATGGACGGAATCCGCAGTTTCCGCCTGAAGTCGGAGCAATATTACATGCTCGTCGACCCCTCAAACGAGGTGCTCGCGACGACGACCTTCTCCGGTGAGCACCTGTGGTGGATCGAGGGAACGGTGATCCCGGTCGTGTGGACGCGGCGATGGGACAAGGGCCGCGTCTTCTACTGCTCGATCGGCCACACGCTCGACGATCTCAAGGTTCCGGAAGTGACGGAGATCATCCGCCGCGGCGCGCGGTGGGCGGCGTCCGGCGCCGTCTGAGCGCGACCGGCGGCGCGGGCCGCCAATGCGACGAGCCGGCGACAGACCGGCCGTCGAAGGGAGAGGAAAGGCATCATGACGACCGACACCAGGAGCGCGCCATCGCGGCCGAGCCTCCTCCCCGGATGGGGAGAGGTCGGGCGGCTCGCGCAGCGGCAGGGCATCCTCCTCGCCTTCATCGTCTTCATCATCCTGTTCTCGCTCGTGTCCGAGCGGTTCGCGAGCTGGGAGAACGCCTCCACCGTGTTCCGCCAGGTCTCGATCGTCGGGACGATGGCGCTCGGCGTCACGATCGTGGTCATCGGCGGCAATCTCGACCTGTCGGTCGGCTCGATGCTCTCCTTCGCGACGGTCATGGTGGTCGACCTCCACGACAAGATCGGCCCGGCGCCGGCGATGGCGATCACCCTCGTCGCGACGCTCGCCATCGGCTGCGTGAACGGCTTCCTCGTCGGCTTCCTGCGGCTCAACTCGCTGATCGTCACGCTCGGGATGCTGTCGGCGATCCAGGGGCTGACGCTCATCTATTCGGGTGGCCAGAATGTCGACATCACCGACCAGGAGGCGACGTGGTTTGCCTTCTTCGGACGTGATTTCGTGCTCGGCATCGCGGTGCCGACGTGGATCTTCCTCGGCCTCGCGGTCCTCTTCCACATCGTCCTGACGCGCACGACCTACGGGCGGCGCGTCTTCGCCGTCGGCGGCAACAAGGTGGCGGCCACCTTCTCCGGCATCCGCCGCGCCCGCGTCGTCTTCTCCACCTACGTGGTGTCCGCCTTCACCGTCTATTGCGCGGCGCTGATCCTCGGCAGCCGCGTGATGGGCAGCCAGAACAATGTCGGCCAGGGGTACGAGCTTCTCGTCCTCGCCGGGGTGATCCTCGGCGGCACGTCGCTGCTCGGCGGGTCGGGCTCGATCATCAAGACCGTCATCGGTGTCCTCATCCTGGGCTTCATCCAGAACGGGCTCCTCCTGATGGGCTACCAATATTACGCCCAGTGGCTCGTCACCTGGGTCGTCATCATCCTCGCCGTGTGGCTCGACGTCGCCTCGCAGCGCGGCCGCCTCTTCACCACGACGACGTGAGGAGGATCGGATGACCCACGCCCTCGCCGCGCTCCAGGGGATCCGCCGCTTCACGGTGGTGCCCCCGATCTGGATCTTCACCGCGCTCTGCGCACTCTTCTTCTCGCTGATGACGGACAATTTCGCCGACATCGGCAACCTGCAGAACATCCTGCAGCAGACCTCCACCATCGGCCTCATCGCGCTCGGCATGACGGTGGTGATGATCAACGGCAATATCGACCTGTCGGTCGGGGCCGTCGTGGCCCTCGCCGCCTCGCTCGCGGTGGGGCTCCAGCCCGAGATCGGCACGCTGCCGGCGGTGTTCGTCGGCCTTGCCGCCGGGATCGGGCTCGGCTTCGTCAACGGCATGATCGTCTGGAAGACCGGGGTGGACGCCTTCATCGTCACGCTGGGCGCCATGATCGGCGTGCGCGGCCTCGTCTTCCTCTACACGCAGGAGCAGTCCTTCTTCGCGATGGACTTCGCCTATTCGGACTTCGGCATGTCCTCCTTCGCGGGGCTGCCGACGCTCGCCTGGGTCTTCCTCGGCTTCACCCTCCTGATGCACTGGGTGATGACCTCGACCGTCCACGGCCGCAACGCCTACGCGGTCGGCGGCAACCGGGAAGCGGCGCTGAATGCCGGCATCCGGGTCGGCTGGCACATGGTCGTGAACTTCATGATCGTCGGCTTCTTCGCCGCCCTCGCCGGGATCACCCTGTCGACCCAGATGGGCGCGTCGACGCCCAATCTCGGCCGCGAATACGAGCTCTGGACGATCACCGCCGTCGTCCTCGGCGGCACGAAGCTGACCGGCGGCTCCGGCACGATCATCGGCACGCTCGGCGGGGTGCTGGCGATCGGCATCCTGCGCAACGGCATGAACCTGATGCAGGTGCCGGCCTTCTACGTGCTCGTCATCCTGGGCGCGATCCTGATCGCCGTCCTCTTCATCGACCGGCAGGTGAACCGGGCGGGCGCCGAGGAGATCGAGATATGAGCGCGCACGATCACGGCGCGGCCCGCGACGGCGCCGCGCCCCTCCTCCTCCTCGACGGGATCACCAAGACCTTCCCCGGCGTCGTCGCCCTCGACGATGTGAGCCTCGATGTGCATGCGGGCGAGGTCCACGCCCTCCTCGGCGAGAACGGGGCCGGCAAGTCGACCCTCATGAAGATCCTCGCCGGCAACCACACCGCCAATCGCGGCGTGATCCACCTCGAAGGCGAGCCGGTTCATTTCGACAACCCGATGCAGGCCAAGCGCGCCGGGATCGTCCTCATCCACCAGGAGCTGTCGCTGGTGCCGGACATGACGGTGGCCGAGAACATCTTTCTCGGCTCGCTGCCGAAGGGGCTGTTCGGCACGGTGAAGTGGCGCGTCCTCCACGCGGTGGCGGACGAGATCCTCAAGACGCTCGGCTGCCGCTTCTCCTCGCGCACCAAGGTCGAGAAGCTGTCGATCGCCAACCGCCAGATGGTGGAGATCGCCCGCGCCCTCGCGGTGACGCCGAAGGTGGTGGTGTTCGACGAGCCGACCGCCTCGCTGACCGACGCCGAGAAGGTCGTGCTCTTCGAGATCATCCGCGGCCTCACGCGCAAGGGCGTCGGCGTCGTCTACATCTCGCACCGGATGGACGAGATCTTCACCCTCTCCCACCGCCTCACCGTCCTGCGCGACGGCAAGGTGCGCGGCACGCTGACGACCGCCGACACCAACGAGGACGAGATCACCCGCCTCATGATCGGCCGCTCGCTGGAGGGGCGGACGAAGCATTCGGGCGGCGCCCCCGGCCCGGTCGCGCTCTCCGTCTCGGGCCTCACCTGCGGCTCGCTCTACAGCGACATCTCGTTCGAGATCCGCAAGGGCGAGGTCGTCGGCATGTACGGCCTCATCGGGGCGGGGCGGACGGAGATCGCCGAGACGCTCTTTGGCCTGCGCACGCCGGATTCGGGCGAGATCCGCATCGACGGCGAGGCGGTGGAGATCGACGCGCCGCCCGACGCGATCGCGCGGGGCCTCGCCCTCGTGCCGGAGAGCCGCAAGGAGCAGGGGCTCGTCCTTGGCATGAGCTGCCGGGACAACATGTCGATGGCGCAGCTCGACACGGTGTCGACCGGGCTCGGCTGGCTGAAGCCGAAGGCCGAGCAGGCGATCTACGACGAATATGCCAAGCGGCTCGACCTGCGCTCACCCGGCCCGCAGACGCTCGTCGTCAACCTGTCGGGCGGGAACCAGCAGAAGGTGGTGATCGGCAAGTGGCTCTCCACCCATCCCGAGATCCTGATCCTCGACGAGCCGACGCGCGGGATCGATGTCGGCTCCAAGTCGGAGATCCACGACCTCATCCGGCGTCTCGCCGCGAGCGGGCTCGCCGTCCTCGTCATCTCCTCCGAGATGCCGGAGATCATGGGCGTGTCGGACCGCGTGCTCGCGCTCTATCACGGGCGGATCGCGGGGGAGTTCGACGCGGACGGCCTGACCGAGGACCGCCTCGTCCAGGCGATCTCGGGGCTCTGAGATGCGGCCCGCCGACACGGCCCTCGCCCCCGAGGCGCTCCGCGCCTCCGCCCGGCAGCCGACGCCCGCGGCCGGCCGCACCCTCACGCGCCACGAGATGCTGCGCTTCCTCGAATTCATCGACGAGATGGAGGACGAGGGCGCGCACGTCCTGCCGCTGAGCACGCCCGACTCCTACCTCCACATCACCATCCACCTGATGCGCAACCACATCGAGGGGAAGCTGACGACGATCTCCTCCCTCGCGATGGCGGCGCGCGTGCCCTACGCGACGGCGGTCCGGCGCATCCGCGAGATGCAGGACGAGGGGTTGATCCACCAGCGCCCGCGCACGAAGTCCGGGAAGAGCTTCTCGCTCCATCCCTCGCCCGGCCTGATCGAGGCCTGGCAGCGCTACGCGCACCGCATCAAGCTGGTGGTCGGACGCACGATCGGGCTCAGCGAGCAGGGGGAGGAGGCGGACTATTATTTCGGCGGCTCCTATCTCAAGGCGCGGATCATCCCGCTGCCGGGGGTCCACACCGAGCCGCTGAAGATCGCGGCGCCGCTGCGCTTCCTCGTCCACGCCGATCCGACCTTCATGGCGATGGACAGCCTGAAGCGGCAGCTCGAGAACGTGCTCGGCGCCTCGATCCGCTCGCGTGCGCTGTCGATCGACCGCCTCCGCCTTGAAATGCTGGAGAACGCGGCCGCGCCCGCCTCGGCCTACGACATCATGGCGGTGGACCTGCCCTGGGTTGGCGAATTCGCCGAGCGCGGTGTGCTCGCCCCGCTCGACGCGGTGGTGGCCTCGGAGGGGATCAACCGGTCCGACTTCCACCCCGCCGGATGGAATGGCGCGGTCTATCGCGGCGCGCTCTATGGCGTCCCGATCCAGACGACGCCGGAGCTTCTCGCCTACCGCACCGACCTTTTCGAGGCCGAGGGCCTCGCCCCACCCGAGACGACCGACGCGCTGCTCGCCGCCGCGCGGGCGCTCCACCGGCCGGAGCGCGGGATGCGCGGCATCGCCTGGAACGCGGCGAAGGGCACGCCCCTCGGTCACACCTTCCTCATGCTGATGGGGGCGTTCGGCCAGCCGGTCCTGAACCTCCCCCGCCTCGACGAGGGGTTCGACGCGTCCGACCTCACCGGCGACCGGCTGCGGCCGATGTTCGACACGCCGGAGGCGGCGGAGACGGCGGACTTCCTGATGCGCCTCCTCGAGGTCTCGCCGCGCAACATCCTGTCGATGTCCTGGTACGAGCGCGTCGTCGCCTATGGCGATGGCGAGGTCGCCATGGCCTACACCTATACGCTGCTCGCCCCCTATTTCGAGAGCGACCCGACGCGGCCGGCGCACGGGCGGACCGGCTTCGTGCCGCACCCGGCGGGGCCGCACGGGCACCAGATCGCCCCGGTCGGCGGCTACGTGCTCGGCATTCCGGCGAACCTCGCGCCGGAGCGGCGGGCGGCGGTGGGGCGGGCGCTGGCGCTCCTCACCTCGGCCGAAGTGAGCAAGCTCTACATCACCTCCGGCAGCCGCGCCTGCCCGCGCTTCTCGGTCACCGCCGACCCGGAGGTGCAGGCCCTCTCGCCCGCGATCGCCTCGATGGGGGCGATGGCGCGCAGCGGCCTCCTCCAATTCTGGCCCCGGCCGCCCGCGCCGCAGATCTCCGGGATCATCCAGATCTGCGGCGAGATCTTCCACGACATGCTGCGCGGCCTCATCGCCCCGAGCGACGCCCTCGCCACGGTCCAGCGCGCGACCGAGGCGCTCGTGCTGACGAAGAACGAATGAGAAGGAAACGACCGATGGATGCGAACCGCCTGAAGGACAAGAACGTCATGATCACCGGCGCGGCCCAGGGCATGGGCGCCGCGATCGCCGAGCACTACGCCGCCCAGGGCGCCAATGTCTGCCTCGGCGACATCAACCTCGAAGGGGTGAAGGCGGTGGCGGACCGGATCAACGCGGCCGGCAACGGCGAGGCGATCGCCGTGAAGCTCGACGTGACGAAGCGCGAGGACAACGCGGCGGCCGTCGCCGCCACCGTCGACGCGTTCGGCTCGATCAATGTCGCGCTGATGAATGCCGGTCTCAACAAGCCGCGCTTCTTCATGGACATCGACGAGGACAATTGGGACCTCATCATGAACGTCAACGCGAAGGGCGTTCTTCTCGGGATGCAGGAGGCGGCGCGGCAGATGATCAAGCAGGGCAAGGAGAACGGGCCCTACAAGATCATCAATGTCGGCTCGATCGCCTCGCGCACGACGTTCGACGACGTCGTTCCCTATTGCTGCTCGAAGCACGCGGTGCTCGCGATGATCACCGGCGGGGCGCGCGCCCTCGTCGAGCACAACATCACGGTGAACGGGTACGGGCCGGGCGTGGTGCGGACCGAATTGTGGGAGCAGCTCGACAAGGACCTCGTCGCGATCGGCAAGTTCGACAAGCCGGGCGAGTCGATGGATTCGCTCGCCGCGAACATGATCCTGATGAAGCGCTACTCCTACCCGGAGGACGTCATCGGCACCGCCGCCTTCCTCGCGAGCCCGGAGTCGGACTACATGACCGGCCAGCTCCTGATGATCGACGGCGGGATGGTGATGCAGTGATCCCATCCCTCACAGCCGCCGCGTGCGACGCCATGGCGCACCCGCGATGAGAGGTTGAGCGGCTGCCGAAGTTTTGGGCAAAGCGAGGCCGATGACGGGCTGTCGCGGACGGCGTGGCTGGCTTAGTAGTGCGGACTACGATGAAAAACGATAGAGGCGTTCGTCGGAAGAGCGCCCAGGAACGTCCTTTTTGCGGAGTCCGTCGCCATGAACCACTCGAACGTGCGGGTCGTCCTGCACACCCGCCCCGTTCTCGCCCTGCCTGTTGCCGGACGGGAGAGCTCCGATGTCTGAGGTTGCGACGCTGTCCCGCGCGGAAACCGCGCGCCCGCATCATGGCGGCCAGCTCCTGATCGACCAGCTCGCCGCCGAGGGCGTCGAGCGGGCCTACTGCATTCCGGGCGAAAGCTATCTCGCGGCGCTCGACGGGATGGTCGGCGCCGGCATCGAGCTCGTGGTGTGCCGCCAGGAAGGCGGCGCGGCGATGATGGCCGAGGCTCACGGAAAGTTGACCGGCCGTCCGGGCGTCGCGTTCGTGACGCGCGGCCCCGGCGCGACCAACGCCTCGGCGGGCGTCCACGTCGCGTTCCAGGATTCGACGCCTATGGTCCTCTTCGTCGGCCAGGTGGCGCGGGACCAGCGGGATCGCGAGGCGTTCCAGGAGGTGGACTATCGCGCCATGTTCGGTCCGCTCGCCAAGTGGGTGGCGGAGATCGAGCTCACCGAGCGCATTCCTGAATATGTGAGCCATGCCTTCCACGTCGCCCAATCCGGGCGGCCCGGGCCGGTTGTGCTGGCCCTTCCGGAGGACATGCTGTCCGCCGAGGCGCACGCGCCGATCGTGCCGCCTGCGACCATGGTTCGCAACGACGCGAGCGAGCAGTCGATCGACGCCATCGTCGACGCGCTGGCGAAAGCGAAGCGGCCGCTCGCAATCGTAGGTGGCGGTGGCTGGTCCGCCGCGACCTCGGACGCGCTGGCGCGGTTCGCGTCGGCGTGGGACCTGCCGGTCGCCGCGTCCTTCCGCTGCCAGGACTATCTCGACAACCGCCTGCCGCAATATGTCGGCGACGCGGGCGTCGGCGTGAACCCGAAGCTCGCGGAGAAGATCCGCGAGGCGGACCTCATCCTCACGATCGGCGCGCGTCTCGGCGAGATGACGACGAGCGGCTACACGCTCCTCAACGTGCCGGAGCCGAAGCAGACGCTGATCCACGTCCACCCGGACACGGCCGAGCTCGGCCGCGTCTATCGCCCGGCGGTGGCGGTCGCGGCGGGATCGGAGCCGGTCCTCGAGGCGCTCGCCGCGCGCAAGGCGCCGCAGGTCGCCTGGGGCGCGTGGCGCGAGGCGGCGCGCGCCGTGTACGAAGGGTGGCAGATGCCGCAGGCGACCCCCGGCGCGCTCCAGATGGAATATGTGATCCAGCACCTCAACGAGGCGCTGGGGGACGACGCGATCCTGACCAATGGGGCGGGCAACTATTCGGCCTGGCTCCACCGCTATTATCGCTACCGCTCGTTCCGCACCCAGCTCGCGCCGACCTCCGGCTCGATGGGGTACGGCCTGCCGGCGGCGGTGGCGGCGAAGCTCGCCGCGCCGGAGCGGGACGTCGTGTGCCTTGCCGGTGACGGCTGCTTCCAGATGACGTGCCAGGAATTCGGCACGGCCTGCGAGTATGGCGCGAACATCATCGTGCTCATCTCGAACAACGGCATGTACGGCACGATCCGCATGCATCAGGAGCGCGAATATCCGGGCCGCGTCTCGGGCACCAAGATGCGCAATCCGGACTTCGCGGCCTGGGCGCGCTCGTACGGCGCCTTCGGCGAGACGGTGACCGACAACGCCTCCTTCGCCGATGCGCTGGCCCGTGCGCGCGCGAGCGGGATGCCATCTATTCTGGATCTCAAGGTCGATCCGCGGGCTCTGTCTCCGCGGATGACGCTTTGATCTTACCGAAAGTGTAATAATACACGCGTTAAAGGGCACAGCCTGTGGGTGCGGCGCCGGCGATTTCCGGGGCCGCACCGCCCCTTTGGCGGGGCGCATTGCGTGGGGCGCGGGTCGAGGAATAAATTCGAGAAAAGCGACCCTTTCGAAAAATTCACATGATCGACGCGCAGGCAATTCTGTTTGAACTTGCGCGAAGCTCTTCAAGCCGGGTGTCAAACACCGAAAAGCGTGAGTTTTCCTGGAGTTGACACGCTAACGGTCCAGAAACGGACCGTCGCCATAATTGTGGCGAACCGGCATGTAGGCACGCTTCTTGTACTACCGGCATTGCGGAATTGATGAGGCAAGGTTGTTTCAGCCTGCTTCTGCCGTTCAAGACTGGGTTGCGGAGCGTGTAAAAATCGGGCACTTGGCCTGCGGGCGAGACGAGCGGTGCGCGTCTTTCCCCGCTGTGCACCCGTCACCGTTTGGACGTGATGGGTATATATTGCTCGTTGCGGGTGTGGTGGTGACGTCAAAGATGCAGTTAGCGGCTATCGGGTTGTGGTGCTCAACAGAGTGACGATTACCGGTAATGCTATGATTGCAAAGGCGTTTTCGATGACAATCTCGCCCATAAGGCGACGCCCAGCGGCAAGAATGCCTGCTTTTCGGCCACAGGACGATATGCCTGTGGGCGGCTGCGGCTCGTTGACACGCTGGAGGCTAAACGCTAGTAGATTCGCCAGTTCCATAAATTGCAGGATCGGACAACAAAGCTGAGAGGAATCGGGGGCCTCGCAGAGATGCGGGGTGATGAAGTTCCGTTTTGTTTCTGACTTGTAACGTAGACAAACTCGCGCGAACGTTTGAAGATCGGCTCAAGAAACGAACAAGAAATGAGCGAGGGGTTGGCGATTTGCTTCAGTGTGCGGGCCCGCCTGAAGTAGTGGTGAATGTGTGAAGGTGGCTAACCTATGAATATCGTGTCTGCACATCAGCGGTCGGCTGCTGATTCCTCGCAACTATCCGCTGTTGGTGATGTGGCGATCATCGGTTGCGGGATGCGGCTGCCCGGAGGTGTGAATGACCTCGAGGCGCTGTGGGACTTCCTGAAAGGGCGCGGCGATGCGATCCGCGACCTGCCGGAAGGCCGCTGGATCCATGATCTCTACGACCCCAAGCCCCGTCACGGCCGCACGTACGTGCGTCGCGCGGGGTTCATTGACGGTCTGGACCTCATCGACACGAGCTTCCTCAGCATTTCGCCGCGTGAAGCCGCCCAGATCGATCCGCAGCAGCGCATCCTGATCGAGACCTCCTACGAGGCGCTCGAGAATGCAGGCGTTCCGCTGGAGAAGATCGCGAAGACCCGCACGGGCGTCTTCGTCGGCATCTCCTCGAACGACTACATCCAGTATCAGAACGAAGAGCCCCGCCGCGGCAACGCCTACACCAACACCGGCGGCGCCTTCTCCATCGCCGCGAACCGCATCTCCTACGTCTTCGACCTGCGCGGCCCGTCGATGGCGATCGACACGGCCTGCTCGTCGGGCCTCACCGCGTTTGACTACGCCGTCCGCTCCATCCGCCAGGGTGCGTGTGAGATGGCGATCGTCGGTGCGGCGAACGCGCTCTTCAAGGCCGAGCCCTTCGCCGGCTTCTGCGGCGCGAAGATGCTCTCCCCGGTCGCCCAGTGCCGCGCGTTCGACGCCGACGGCGCGGGCTTCGTGCGTGCCGAGGGCGCGGTCGCCTTCGTGCTGAAGCCGCTCGACAAGGCGCGCGCCGACAACGACCCGATCCTCGCGGTCGTGCGCGGCACCGACGCCAACAATGACGGCCGCACCGGCGGCCTCTCGCTCCCGAACGGCGACGCCCAGGCCGAGCTGATCGAGCGCGTGTTCCACAGCCACGGCATCCGCTACGACGACGTCGTCTATGTCGAGGCCCACGGCACCGGCACCGCCGCCGGCGACCCGATCGAGGCTGGCGCCATCGCGCGCGGCATCGCCCAGGCCCGCAGCGGCGACTCGGTCACGCCGATCGGCTCGATCAAGACCAATGTCGGCCACCTGGAGCCGGCGTCCGGTCTCGCCGGCCTCGCCAAGGCGATCCTCTGCCTCAACAAGCGCCAGATCCCGCCGCAGCTCCACTTCGACACGCCGAACCCGGCGATCGACTTCGATGCCCTGCGCATCAAGGTCGTGACGGAGATGATGCCGCTGCCGCAGACCTCCGGTCCGGCGCTTGTCGCGATCAACTCGTTCGGCTTCGGCGGCGCCAACGCGCACGTCGTGATCGCCGAGCCGCCGGTCCCCGGCCCGCAGGTCGAGCACGATCTCGACCGGCCGTGGTTCATGGTCTCCGGCCGTTCGCCCGAGGCGCTGCGCGCCGCGGCGGGCAACCTGTCCAAATATCTCGACGAGCGGGCGACCACCCCGTCCGTCTTCGAGCTTGCCGGCAACCTCCTCACCCGCCGCACCTGGCACTCGCAGCGCGCCGCGATCTGGGCGGACTCGATCGAGGAATTGCGCGTCAATCTCGACGCGATCGCCGCCGACAAGGAGGCGCCGAGCGCCCAGGTCGGTTCGGCTCTCGCCACGCAGCGCCCGGTCTTCGTCTTCACCGGCAACGGCCCGCAATGGTGGGGCATGGGCCGCGAGCTCTATGCCGGGTCGGAGACGTTCCGCGACACGATCAACGAGATCGACGCCGCCTTCCGTGAGGTGTCGGACCTCAATCTCATCGAAGAGATGATGAATTGCGAGGAATCCGACAGCCGCATGGCGATGACGGAGATCGCCCAGCCGGCGCTCTTCGCCATCCAGGTCGGCATCGTCCGCTGCCTCGCCGAGGACGGCATCTATCCGGGCGCGACGGTCGGCCACTCTGCCGGCGAGCTCGCCGCCGCCTACTGCGCCGGCCTCTTCTCGCTCGAGACGATCGTCAAGATCGTGTCGGCCCGAAGCAACCAGCAGGGCAAGACCGCCGGCACCGGCGCGATGGCCGCTGTCGGCCTCGGCATGGAGAAGACCGCCGAGGCGATCGCGCACGACAAGAGCCTCGTCATCACCGGTGACAACGGCCCGGACGCGACGACGATCGCCGGCCCGGTCGCCGCGATCGACACGATCGTGAAGAAGCTCGACGAAAGCGGCGTCTTCGCGCGCAAGCTCCGTCTGAACTACGCCTTCCACTCGCCGATGATGGACCCCATCGAAGAGGGCTTCCGCGCCGAAGTGCGCGGCGTCCGTGGTGTCGAGGGCGACGTCCCGTTCTACTCCACCGTCAGCGGCCTGCCGCAGGACGGGCGCGAGATGGACGAGAATTATTGGTGGAAGAACCTCCGCGATCCGGTGCTCTTCCGCCCCGCGATCGAGGAAATGTGCGCTGACGGTTTCGGCCTCTTCGTCGAAGTCGGCCCGCACCCGAACCTCATCGGCTACGTGAAGGCCGTCGGCAAGGCGGCCGGCAAGTCGGTCCGCACGATCGAGACGCTGCGCCGTGGCGAGGACGAGGTCCGCGCCCGCCGCAAGGCCGTCGCGGCCGCCGCCGTCGCCGGCGCCTCGTTCGACTTCTCGACGATGTTCCCGCAGCCGGTCCGCGCCCTCGACCTGCCGACCTATCCCTGGCAGCACGAGCGCTTCTTCAACCGGCCGGCGCCGCGCGCGCCGCTGCCGACGAAGATGGCCGACCACGTTTTCCTCGGCTACCAGATCGGCCTCGCCGAGGATGTCTGGTCGCAGGAAATGGCGCTGTCGCGCGTGCCGTTCGTCGGCGATCACGTGATCCGCGACACGGTCCTCTTCCCGGCTGCCGGCTTCTTCGAGACCGCGATCGCCGCGGGCCTCACCGAGGCCGCGCCGGAGACCACGGTCGAGCTGCGCGCCGGCCTCATCGAGAAGGCGTTGCCGCTCGATGACGAGCGCGAGGTCCTCCTCCAGACCTTCATCGACAAGGTGGACCACAGCCTGTCGATCCGTTCGCGCGTCATCAACGCCGAGGCGGACGCCGAGCCCGATCCGTTCACCGATCACCTGCGCGCGGTCCTCGAATTCCGTCCGAAGACCACGCCGAAGCTCGACCTGGAGCCGATCAAGGCGCGCATGCGCAACGGCTTCCGCGAAGCGACCGAGCACTACCACCTGACCGCCTCGCGCGGCCTCCATTACGGCCCGGCCTTCCAGACCGTGGACCGCGTGGAGCTCGGCGACCGCGAAGTGCTCGCTACGCTCGTGCGCAAGGACGATGTCGGCGGCACCTTCAACCTCGACCCGACCCAGGTCGACGGCGCGCTGCAGGCGATGATCGGCCTGATCGACACCGGCAACGACCGCCGCCTGTTCGTCCCGGTCCAGATCGACCGCCTCGTCTATCACGCCTCCACGCGTGAGTTCCCGACGGTCTACGCCCACGTCGTCGCCCGCGGTGCGAACCGCTTCTATCTGAGCGCCGACGTGACGATCGTCTCGCCCGAGGGCGATGTCCTCGCCGAGCTCATCGGCGTGCAGGTCCGCTCGGTCGGCACCGGCCACGGCAACGACGCGGTCACCGTCGAGCAGGTCCAGAAGCCGCTGATGGCGTTCGACCCGGCGCTCGTCTCCGTCGACCCGGTGGCGCTCCTCGCCAACGCGCCCGTGACCGAGGCCGTCGCCCGTCGCGACGCGATCATCGACGAGTACAACCGCACCAGCGCACTCGTCTGCGGGGCCTTCACGGCCGACACGATGCAGACGCTGACGGGCGGCGCGCCGTTCACGATCGAGTCCCTCGTCGCCGAGGGCAAGGTCGCGGAGCGCCACGCCAAGTATGCGCGGACCATCGTGCGCGACTCCGTCAAGGAAGGCTTCATCGCCGAAGAGGGCGACGGCACCTACCGCGTCGTCTCCTCGCCGGATCCGATGGTGATGTGGCGCGAGCATCAGCCGCTCTATCCGCAGTACGCGGCCGAGTGGTTCCTGACCGCCCGCATCTACCTGCAGCACATCCCGCTCCTGTCGGGTGAGGTCGAGGTCCTCGAGATTCTCTTCCCGCGCTCGGGCAGCCCGGTGATGGAGCAGATCTACGAGCAGGGCTTCTCCTCGATCGGCGCCAACACGGCCCTCGCCCACGCGGTGCGCGAGTTCGTGCTCCAGATGCCGACGACCCGCCCCGTGCGGATCCTCGAGGTCGGCGGCGGCACCGGCGGCACGACGGCGCACATCCTGAAGGCGCTCCCGAAGGGCCGCTTCAAGTACATCTTCACGGACGTCTCCCCGGACTTCCTGATGCGCGTCGAGCGTCGCTTCAACGACGTTCCCGGCTTCGACACCGCGGTGTTCGACGTCAGCTCGCCGAAGGACCCGGCCGATCTCGGCGGTCCGTTCGACCTCGTCATCGGGGCGAACGTGATCCACGCCACGGCCAGCATCCGTGACAGCCTGCGCAATGCGCGCGGCCTCCTGCGCGACAACGGCATGATCGGGCTCATCGAGCTCGAGCGCGTCTCCTACTTCGACTTCTTCTTCGGCCTCCTGCCGGGCGTCTGGGCGTTCAACGACGTCGACGACCGTCCCGAGCACGCGCTGATGGCGGGTGCGAAGTGGGTCGAGATCCTCGGTGAAGAGGGCTTCGACTCGATCGGCCTCAAGACCGACGAGACGGCGACGACCCCGTCCAACGTCTCGGTCCTGCTCGCCCGCAAGAATGTTCGCGAGGGTGAGTCGGAGGTCTACACGAAGCCGGTCGAGGTGCCCGAGGGCGAAGCGGCCGAGGCCGCGCCCGAAGCGCCGGCTCCGAAGAACTGGGTGGTCCTCTCCTACGCGACCGGCGGCTCCGTGGCGCCGAAGCTCGTGGAGCGGATCCGCGCCGCGGGCGACATCGTCCACGACGTCGCCGTGTCCGACGAGTCGGGTGCGCCGGAAGGGGCCTCGCTCACCATCGCCGGTGGGGACGAAGCCGCCTGGGCGAAGTTCTGCAACGAGCTGAAGGGCAAGTCGGTCGACGAGATCGTGGTGTTCGCGCCCGACTCGACGCTCCCGGCCGCGCCGCACGCGAACGCCGGCTGGTCGCTCGTCGCCTTCGTGAAGGCGTCGATCCTGGCCGACTGGAGCTGCACGCCGCGCTTCACCCTCGTGACCGAGGGCGTCGAGGGCGAAAAGGCCGTGAACCTGGCGGGCGCCGCCTTCTGGGGCATCGGCCGCACGATCGTGAACGAGCAGCCGCAGTGGAAGTCCCGCCGTATCGACACGGCCCGCGAGGACGAGGCGCGTGCGCACCTCCTCGAGTGGCTGCTCGCGGCCGGCACGGGTGATCCGTCCGTCGGCGAGACCATCGACGAGCTGCGCATCACGTCCGAGGGCGTCCTCGCCTCCTACATCGAGGTGGTGGAAGACGCTGAGATGGAGGCCGCGGCGAGCGGTGCGCCGGCGAAGCAGTTCGCCGTCACGCTGAACGCGCAGGGCTCCATCGACAACCTCCTCCTGAAGGAGGTCCCGCCGACCGCGTCGATCGAGCCGGGCTCGGTCGAGATCGCGATCAAGTCCGCGGGTCTCAACTTCAAGGACATCATCCTCGCGCTCGGCATGCTCCCGCCGGAGCTCCTCAAGGACAGCCCCGTCGGCCCGCTCATGGGTCTCGAAGGCGCCGGTGAGGTGGTCCGCGTCGGCGAGGGCGTCACCAACGTGACGGTGGGCGACCATGTGATGGTGATGGCGGAGGGCTGCTTCGCCTCGCACCTGACGGTGCCGGCCCAGGCGGTCCAGAAGCTCCCGAGCGGCTGGTCCTATCCGGAAGCGGCGACGCTCCCGGTCGTCGGCCTCACGGTGGTTTACGCGCTGTCGACCGTCGCGCGGCTGCGCGCCGGGGAGACCTTCCTGGTCCATGGCGGCGCGGGCGGCATCGGCCTCCTCGCCATCCAGTACGCGAAGTCGCTCGGCGCCAAGGTCATCGCGACCGCGGGCTCGCCCGAGAAGCGTGACCTGCTGAAGGCGCTCGGCGTCGACTGCATCTCCGACTCGCGCACGCTGAAGTTCGACGAGGACGTGCGGGCCTTCACCAACGGCGAAGGCGTGGACGTGGTGCTCAACTCGCTCGCAGGCGACGCGATGCTCACGACGCTCGATCTCCTGAAGCCGTTCGGCCGCTTCGTCGAAATCGGCAAGCGCGACTTCGAGGCGAACAACCGCCTGAACCTCAAGGCGCTCGAGAAGAACATCTCGTACTTCGCGGTCGACCTCACCTACCTGCCGCGCTACCGCCCGGATCTCTTCGTCGAGACCTGGCAGCTCCTGCTGGAGGCCTGCGAGTCCGGTGCGATCCGGCCGCTGCCCTTCCGCACCTACACGGTCGCGGGCATCAAGGAGGCGTTCCGCCTGATGCAGGCCGGCCGCCACTTCGGCAAGCTGGTCATCGACCTCGAGCAGCTCGACGCGCGTCCGCTGCCGCTTCCGAAGCCCTCTGTGAGTTTCGCTTCGGAAGGCGTGCACCTCATCACCGGCGGCCTCGGCGGCATCGGCCTCAAGCTCGCCCATTGGATGGCCGAGCGCGGGGCGAAGACGATCGCACTCGTGGGCCGCAAGGGCGTCACGACCGAGGAGCAGACCGCGGCGATCGAAGGGATCGAAGCGGCCGGTGCCAAGGTTGTGGTGGCGCAGGCCGACGTCGCGGACGGCGATCGGGTCAAGTCGCTCGTCGAGGAGCTGGTGCGCGACCACGGTTCGATCCGTGGCATCATGCACGCCGTGCTCGTCCTCGAGGACGGCCTGATGAGCAACATGACGGAAGAGAAGTTCGTCAAAGCCGCGAGCCCGAAGGTCGACGGTGCGTACCACCTCGACCGTCTGACCCGCGGTCAGCCGCTCGACTATTTCGTCTCCTTCTCCTCGCTGGCGACCCTGCTCGGTAACCCCGGCCAGGCGAACTATGTCGCGGCGAACGCCTATCTCGAGAAGCTGTCCGAGGCGCGCCGCGCCGAAGGGCTTCCCGCGCTGGCGCTCGCACTGGGCGCGGTGGAGGATGCGGGCATCCTTCAGCGTGACGAGGCGAACCTCAACCAGTCGCTCGGCAGCACGATCACCGTGGCCGACATCCTCGCGACGCTCGACAGCCTGCTCGTCTCCGGCGAGCCCGCGGTCGCGACCGTGCTCAACCCGCACGGCAAGCTGATGAAGGCGCCGATCCTGAAGACGGCCCGCGTGTCGGGTGTCCTCGGCGGCGGCGACGATCACAGCCTGTCGGACGCCGACAAGATCGACTTCACGTCGGTCCCGCCGGAAGAGCGCGCCGCCTTGATGGAGCACGTCCTCATCGAGACGATCGCGAAGATCATGGGTGCGAAGGAAAGCCGGATCGATCCGGAGAAGTCGCTCACCGCGACCGGTCTCGACTCGCTGATGGCGGTCGAGTTCGGCATGGCGATCGAGCAACGTCTCGGCGTGTCGATCCCGCGTTCCGAGCTGACGGCCGATCGCTCCATCCGCGACCTCGCCTTCGTCATGCTCGGCCGCCTCAATGTCGAGGTGGCGGTGTCCTCGGCGCCGGCGTCGGCTCCGTCGGTCAGCGTGTCCGAGCTCATGAAGGCGGACGCGACCCTGCCGGAAGACTTCTCCTACAAAGGCGAAGTCGCGCAGGTTCCGCTCGCCGAGCGCAACGCGGTGTTCTTCACCGGTGGCACGGGCTTCCTCGGCAGCTTCATCCTCGATGAGCTGCTGAAGAAGGGCACGAAGCGCATCATCGCGCTGAACCGTGGCCGCAGCCAGAAGCACGCCGAGGAGCGCCTCATCGCGGTCCTGCGTCGCGCCAAGCTGGACGACGTCGCGAACGAGGTCGGCAAGAAGATCGAAGTCTGGTCCGGTGACTTCAACGCCGCCGACTTCGAGATGACGCCGGAGCAGTGGAAGATCCTGGAAGACGAGGTGGATGTCATCATCCACAACGGCGCCGACGTGAGCTTCGTGAAGGGCTACCAGGAGATGCGTGAGGGCAACGTCCTCAGCGTCAAGCGGCTGATCGACCTCGCGGCCAAGAAGGGCGACAAGGCGGTCCACTTCGTGTCGACGCTCCGCGTTTACGCCCGCCTCGACCAGATCGAAGGGGCGCGGATCAACGAAGGTGTCGATCCGTGGCTGCCGCCGGAAGAGGAAGGCGGCTACGTCCAGACCAAGTGGTCGGCCGACATGTACGCGACGGCCGCGCGCGAGAAGGGCATGCCGATCGGCATCTACCGCCCGTCCTTCGTGATCGGCCGGACGACCGACGGCTTCTCCAGCGTCAGCGACCTCGGTTCGGCGCTTGCGAAGTTCGCGCTCGACACCCGGTTCCTGCCGGACGTCGACGTGGCCCTGCCGGTCATCCCGGTGGACATCGCGGCCCAGCGGATCGTGGCGTTCATCGACACGCCGGGTGAGCAGTTCGCCACCCGTCACATCACCGACTGGCCGTCGCTCTCCATCCGCGACATCAAGTCGATCAGTGACGAGAACGGCTACATGGTCGACCTCCTGCCGATCGACGAGTTCATCACGCGGGCGATCGAGTTCTTCGAGGCGAACCCGGGTCACCCGGCGCTCTGGCTCCCGGCCTTCTTCATGAGCGGCGCGGCGAACAACATGCTCGGCACGCAGCTCGACGAGCCGATCCTGCCGAGCTCGGAGCCGGAGCAGCAGGTCTATGGTCGCGAAAGCCTCGCGGCGATGGTCCGCTGGTTCCAGTCCGAGCTGACGGACCAGAAGCCGGTCCTCGTGAACTGACACGGCCTCGCGCCGCCACCGGCGGCGCGCCTTTGAGACACGGAAACGGCGGCCCACGGGTCGCCGTTTTTCGTTTGCCCCGCGCGCGGCCGCCGCGCGTGCCCTATCTTCCGGGCGAGAGCGCGCGAAGGGGGAGGGCGGAATGGAACGCTATGAGGGGGGTTGCCTGTGCGGCCGGGTTCGTCTGGTGGCGACGGGGCAGCCGGACCGGGTCGGCATTTGCCACTGCCTCGACTGCCGCAAGCACCACGGAGCGCTGTTCTACGCGGCGGCGATGTATCCGGAAGCGGCGGTGACGATCGAGGGCGAGACGCGCGAATATGCGGGGCGCAGCTTCTGCCCCAATTGCGGCTCGTCGGTCTTCGGGCGGGGCGGCGGCGAGATCGAGGTTCATCTCGGGACGCTTGACGCGCCCGACCAACTCACGCCGACCTACGAGCTCTGGGTGATCCGCCGCGAATCCTGGCTCCCGCCCTTCCCCCACATGCGCCTTTTCGCGCGCGACGCGGAGGACGAGGGCGGGTCCGCGGCCTGACGGAGCCCCTCAGCGATAGCCGAGGGTGGCGTTCACCGGGGCGATGATCTCCTCCGCCGCGGCCGCGATCTCCGGATCGAGCGTCGACCACCGGCTCGGTCGGGCCTTCGGCTCGTCAACGACGGCGTTCAGCCAGGCGCAATGGTCGCTGCCGGGGCGCAGGAATTCGATGATCGCGCCGAGCGTGTCGCGCGGAGAGGCGACGAGATCCTCGTAGCGCACGGTGAGGAGATTTTTCGGGGAGACGGACTGGATCGCCCGGTTGCCGAGCGTCGTCGACCGCGCCCAGAACTCCGCATAGGCGAGGACGCGCTGCTTTTCGGAGAGCGAGTCCGGCAGGCTGTAGGGACGGTCGCGCCCGTGCTGGCCGGTCAGCGAACGCTCCAGGTCTGTGAGGGCAAGGAGGCTGCGCCGGGCGAACGGGCGCATGTGGAAATAGAGCGCCGTCTGCAGGTGGCCGCGCCGGCCGAGATTGGAGATCATCCAGCCGAACCGGATCACCGGATCGAAGAGCCGCATGTTCATCATGGAGAGGACGACGTCCCGCCCGTCGCGCGTCAGGTGGACATACTTCGAGTCGGGAAAGCCCTTCAGGATGTCGGGCGCGTACCAGTAGCTGAGGCCCGAGCGCTCGATCCAGAGCGGGCGCTGATATTTGGTGGCGAGCATCTCGAAGAGCCTGCGCGACTGGTCCGAGATCGGGGCGCTCTCCCAGGAGGGGACGATGCCGCTCAGCTCGTCATAGAGGCTGTCCGGGTCGTCGGTCATCGCCGGGAGCGTCATGGTGAGGATCGGCGGGCACTTCTCCAGCGGGTAGCGCCCGCGCGCCTCGTCGTAGATGAACTCGACGGGGAGCTCGTCGGCGGCCTTCGCCTTCTGGACCAGGTTCCCAAACCAGTAGGGCGGGTCAGACAGAAGTTCCCAATAGTTCCGCCCGGAACGAACCGGGTCGCCGATCGAGCGCATCCAGAAGCACGTCCAATATTCCGAAAGGGACAATATGTCTGGATGTTGCTCAAGTAATCTGGATAGAAGAGTCGAGCCGGATCGACCGACGGACAAAACAAACGCACCGGTCATTCCGGGGTCTCCAAACTTGCACGCAACCGCAGCGTCATCACCGCGTGTAACGCTGTGTGAGGCAGTGGCTCAATATAATATTCGAATTTTGCAGAGGGAAGCCGAAGAGGGCAGGGAAATGTATATTCCTGACGATTTGCCTCAAGGCGTGGCTTTCATCTCAATCGAGCATTGTTCCGAAATGCCATCTGCAGTTGGAAATGCGCGGATGTTGGCACGTTCAGGCGTGCTGTAAAACGACAAATGTTTCGGCCTCAAGAGTCGTATGACTTTTTCCGCGAGCTGAAATGTGGCGTTTGCGCCGACTTGTATAGCATGCAATCGGATCAGTTGCGTATTGGTGCCGCGCATTGCTCGAGAAAAAGGAACTCGCGGGGGTCTAGATTGCGTAAGTATTGATCGGACAAAGCGTTCCGCGCGTGCAACATGAACGATGTGTTAGGCAAATTAAGCACTCGGATGCTTCTCGCGTGACAAAAAGTCTGCTAACAGGCACAAGTTAGGCCTAAAAGTGGCCACGGGACACAACCGGAGGGTGTGAAATGTTGGAGTTGGGCGATCTCGGAACACAGGTTTTCCTGTATGTTCCGGCGAACGGAGAGGAGCCGGCGCATTTCGTCGAACTGACCGAGGAAATCGGCCCGGGCTTCGGCGATCCTAAGAACAAATACACATGGTCCGCCACTCTCTTCGATCCCGACGGTGAAGAAGGGCCGGAGGGACCCGACCTCTATGTTGGCACGCTGAACGGCCAGACGAGCTATGTCGGCGGCATCGGCGCCAGCGTCGTGTTCAACGCCGTCGCCAACACCGGCGGCGACAGCGTGTTCAGCCTCCTCTTCGGCGGCGACTCGGAGGGCCTTCGCGAATTCCTCGGTGGGGACTTCCCGAATACGATCTCCTCAGACGGCCCCGAGATCTGGAAGTACGACTTCGATACCGGCGAGTGGAGCCAGGCCTACGACACGGGCCCCGGCTCTCTCGTCGACGACGAGGACCTCGGCTTCCGCGACGGCGTCAGCTTCAATGGTTCGGTCTATTTCAGCACCTCCACCTCGCTGATCTTCTCGCTCCTCGAAGCCGGCAACAACGAAGCGAAGATCGTCTACTCGTCGGACGGCGAGAATTGGGACGAGCTGACCGGCGGCCCGCTTGACGTCGAAGGCACTGCCTCGATCCGCGCGCTCACCGTGATCAACGATCCTGACGGTACGGGCAAGGCGCTTCTGGTCGGTACCGAGAATGTCACGGAAGGTGCACAGCTCTGGTACTACGATGAGGAAGGCAACTGGCATCAGGTCGCCTCGTTCGACGGCACCTCCGGTCTTCCGTATGCAGCGGCCGTGTCGGAAACTCTCGTTGTCGGCAATGAGATTGACGGCTACGAAACCTACATCGGCACCTGGTTCCCGTACGGCATCTTCAAGATCGACTCCGCTGGCGTAATCACGGAAGTCACACCTCCGGGCCCGCCGACCGGCGACGGTGTCATGCAGCTCATCGAGTTCGATGGCTACCTTTATGTCGGCAGTGTCAACTACTTCCAGGGCGGCGCCACCCTCTACCGGATGGACCTCGACAATCCTGGCACTTGGGAAACCATCACCGACGACGGCTTCGAGACCGAGCTTCCGGACGACTATGACGGTCCGGGCGTCGCAGACGCGACGTACGTTTGGCAGACCTACGTCATCGGCGACTCGCTCTTCATCGGTGACTTCAGCGGCCCCGGCAAGCTCATCGAGCTGACGCACGAGACCGACAACAAGGGGACACCGGAAGATCCGACCGACGACACGGCCTGGACCCTCAAGGTCGTCACCGACGAGCTCGACAACAATCTCAGCTTCGGCGACTCCGCCTACGGCGTGCGCAAGCTCGTCGGCGTGTCGGTCGAGTGGGATGAAGAGAAGCAGCTTTGGGTCGCGACGGAGGATCAGTCGACCCCGAACGCGCTGATCATCGGTGCGGCGGACCCGTACAACGCGATGACCGAGTCGCTGCTCGAGCTCATCATCAACCGCAATGGCGACACCGTCAGCGGCACGCCCTTCCAGGCGGACGAGCTGAACGGCACGGAGCTCGAGGACCTCATCCTCGGCGGCCTGCGCGGCGACCTCATCAATGGCGGCGACGAGGATGACTTCATCGTCGGCGACTTCTGGGGCCTCGGCATCGGCGGCGGCCGCGACACTGTCAACGGCGGTGAAGGCACCGACGTTGTGTTCGGCAACTCCGGCAACGACATCATCAACGGCGACGAGGGCGAAGACTTCCTCATCGGCGGTGCTGGGCGTGACCGGATGTTCGGCGGCGACGGCATCGACATCATGCTCGGCGACTTCGTCACCGACGGCACGGTCGGCGACGTGATCTCGCCGCTGCTCGAAGGCCTCCTCGGCGGCCTCCTCGGCGGCGAAGAGGAGCCGGACCCGAACGCGCCGGACATTGCCGCGATCCTCGCGGAGATCACGGGTGCGACCGCCGACCTTCTCGAGTCGATCGGTCAGCTCAACGACACGATGTTCGGCCAGGACGGCAACGACATCATGATCGGCGGGCGTGGTCTCGACCGCATGTTCGGTGGTGCCGGCAACGACATCATGTACGGCAACGAAGGCAATGATCGCGTGGTCGGCGGCGCCGGCAACGACATCATCTTCGGCGACGAGGGCAACGACTTCATGATCGGCGGCCGCGGCAACGACACGTTCGTGACCGGCCTCGGCGACGACGTGATGTTCGGCGGCCTCGGCAACGACCGCTTCGTGGTGAAGGGCGACAACGAGTCCGATGTCATCGACACTGGCAACGACATCATCCGGAACTTCGTGCAGGGCCAGGACGTCATCGACCTGTCGCTGTTCGTGGACCTCACCCCGAATGGTCAGGGGCAGGAGGCGTTCGACTATTTGACCGATCTGCACGACGTGGCCTTCAGCGCGTCCGCGGAAGGCTGGCTCGTCATTGACCTGTCGCTGATCGACAGCAACATCGACGACGTGACCGGCGCCGGCACGATCGTCGTCGAGGGTCTTCTCTTCGAAGACGTTCTGGAGAGCGACTTCAAGTTCGACTCGCAGATCAGCAACGCGTCGCTGAACGGCGGGTTCTTCTTCTAATCGACGGGATTGGGAGCGGCGCTTCGTCGCTCTCATTGCTCTAAATCAAAAGCGGCGCCGACGAGCAAATCGTTGGCGCCGTTTCCTTTTCTGCAGTGCAAACACCGTGTACGAGTGGGTCGGTTTTTATTGATCGGTCGGCCGAAGCGACTATGCTGCCTCGGTCCCCGTGCGTGCCCAAAGCGGAGAGTAGTGTGACGTCGCTTTACGCAGATGTGCCGGCCTTTGCGCCGCCTTATTGGCCCCGTCCCCCGCGTCGGGTTTCCGCCCCCCGCGCCATCATGATGTTCACGCAGGACATCCTCCGCCCGTTCGAGGCCGAAGCCTTCAAACGCCCGATGACGCATCGCCGCATCCTGACGCGCGACGTCTATGTGGCGAACTCGCCGGAACTCGTGCGCGACGCGTTCGTCACCCAGCACGAGGCCTTCCAGCGCAAGACCCCGCAGATGCGGGCGGCCCTCATCCCGCTTCTGGGCGACGGTCTCTTCGTCAGCGACAGCGAGACGTGGAAGGAGCGGCGCCTCGCCGTCGCGCCGATCGTCCACACCCGCCACATGCGCTCCTTCTTCCCGATCATGCTCGAGGCCGCGCTCGAATGGCGCGAGCATTGGGGCAAGTCGGTCGACCAGGGGCCGATCGACATCCTGAACGAGATGGGCCTCCTCACGGCCGAGATCATCGCGCGCTCCGTGTTCGGGCAGCGCGTCGGCCGGAAATACACGAACGACATCGTCTCCAACTTCGCGATCTACCAGAAATATGTCGGCCAGACCGCGATCGCCGACATGCTGGAGCTGCCGAGCTGGGTGCCGCGCTATCAGCGGCCCGAGGTCGCCAAGTCCGCCGCGAACATCCACGCCGTGATCGACCAGATCATGGACGAGGTGATCCGCGAGCGCGAGGCGGCGCCGGAAACGAAGGCGGACGATGGCGAGGCGAAGTGCCCGCGCCGCGCCATGATCTCGCAGCTCTTCGACGCGCAGAAGGACGGCAAGCCCGCCCTCAGCCGCGAGGCGGTGCGCAACGAATCGATCGTGCTCTTCATGGCCGGGCACGAGACGACGGCGAACACGCTCGCCTGGTGCTTCTATCTCCTGTCGCAGGCCGACTGGGCGCGCGAGAAGCTCGACGAGGAGCACCGCCGCGTGCTCGGCGGCCGCATCCCGGACTATGACGACCTCGACAAGCTCGTCTACACCAAGGCCGTGATCGAGGAGACGCTGCGCCTCTATCCGCCCGTGCCGCTCCTCGGCCGCGAGGCGATGTGCCCGGGCAAGATGGACGGCGAGGATGTGGCGAAGGGCTCGATCGTGCTCGTCGCCCCGTGGCTCCTCCACCGCAACCCGAACCTGTGGGACCGGCCGGACGATTTCGTGCCCGAGCGCTTCCTCGGTCCGAAGCGGCCCAACAAATACCAGTATGTGCCGTTCGCGATCGGTCCGCGCGTGTGCCCCGGCATGGCGTTCGCGCTCGCCGAGGCGATCACCTGCCTCGCGGTCCTGCGCCAGGCGTTCGACCTGCGGCTCGACGCGGGTGCGCGCGTTTACCCGACCACGCGCCTCACGCTGCGGCCGGGCGACACACTGCCGATGACGGTCCACGTCAACGAGAATGCGGCGCCGGCGGTCGAGGCGGAGCCGGAAGCGGAGATGACGCACCATTGAGTGCGCGCATGCCGGCGCCGTGCGCGGCGTCGGCCCCAGGCGGCGGCCACCGGAAACATGGCTTGTCGCCACAATTGATCCATGCCATGCGAACGGATGACAGGACCGGCGCGACGTCGCGGGGCGGCTTCGCTTGGCGTGCGGGACGGCCGGTGCCGTCGGACGAGACGGCGGACCGCGACGGGTCGGGCGAGTGTCCCCGACCGCGGTCCCCGAAACACGTGCCGGGTTCGGGACATGGCGCGGACGACCGTGTGAACGCCACTCGCCTCGAGGTGGTGCGAATGGTAACGGGTCGAGCATATTCTGCGCAAATTTAACGGCATTCGATTTGGAGCGGGCGAATCGTGACACGCGTTGCGTTAATTGAGCCACCGGGACCGGAAGACGAGGCGAATGTCGCCGACGTCCAGGAGGTCAAGCGTGCCGGCCGGCGCGGACGCAAGGCGCGACGGACCGAAGAGGGCGGCGGCGGCTTCTCCCGTTTCCGCCGGCTGGTCGGGCGGATGCTGCGCCTTCTCTTCAAGGCCGCCGTTCCGATCTTCCTCCTCTATCTCGCCGTACTCGCCTTCTCCGGCCTCAAGGCCTCGCGCCCCGAGGTGCCGCGCCGCGGCGATCTCGAGACGGTGATCCCCATCACGACGCACGAGGCGGTCATCGGCACCTTCCAGCCCGAGATGCGCCTCTATGGCGAGGTGATCCCCGGCCAGAAGCTCGAAGTGCGGGCGCTGGTCGGCGGCAAGATCTCGTCCACCTCGCAGAGTCTGCGCGATGGCGGCTTCGTCCAGGGCGGCGAATTGCTCTTCGAGGTCGACCGCTTCCGCTATCAGGTCGCGCTCGGCGAGGCGCGCCAGTCGCTGGCCGAGGCCGAGGCGCGGCTGTCGGAGCTGAAGCTGACGGCAGAGGGCGAGTCGGAGCGGCTGGAGCTCGCCAAGCGGCAGTTCCAGATCGCCTCGAAGGACCTTGAGCGCGCGCGGAGCCTCATCAGCAGCCAGTCCGTCGCCGAGCGCACGGCCGACGATCGCGAGATCCGCGCCGTCGAGCAGCAGCTCGCCGTGGTGAACAGCGAGAACAAGGTCAAGCTGAACGAGACGCACCTTGCCCAGCAGGAGGCCGTGATCGAGCGCCTGCGCCAGGCCGTGGCGCTCGCCGAGCGCGATCTCGACGACACCCGCGTCGTCGCCCCCTATGACGGCTTCGTCGGCGGGGTGACGGCGGAGGTCGGCCGCTTCGTGACCGCGAACGAGCAGATCGCGGTCCTCTACGACGCCGACTGGCTCGAAGTGCGCTTCGTCATGAGCAACAGCCAGTTCGCCCGCGTCGTGGCGACGGAAGGCACAATCATCGGCCGCGCCGTGACCGTGCGCTGGAATGTGGGCTCGGACCCGATGGAGTTCCGCGCCCGCATCGAGCGGATCGGCGCGGAGATCGACGCCGAGACCGGCGGCATCGAGGTGTTCGCGCGGATCGAGGGGATCGACCACACGACGCTTCTGCGCAGCGGCGCCTTCGTCGAGGTCTTCGTGCCCGACCGGCCGTACGAGAATGTGGTCCGGCTGCCCGAGGCGGCGGTCTACGATTCCAGGCGCGTCTTCGTCGTCGGCGCGGACGAGCGGCTCGAGGAGCGTCCCGTCACGGTCGTCGGCCGCAATGTGGACCAGCTCTTCGTTACCGGCGAGTTCGACGCCGGCCAGAAGATCCTGACGATGCGCCTGCCGGGCGTCGGCGAGGGCCTGAAGGTCCGCGCCCAATAGCATTCCGCGCCGCGGCGCGGGGACAGAGGTCCATGGGGCGGCGCCACAGGGGCGCCACCCGAAAACGAGTGCGAGCATGAGCGAGCCGTCCCACAATTTCCCCCGCGTCGGGTTCATCAGCCTGTTCGTGCGCCATCCGACGGCGGCGAACCTCCTGATGATCGCGATGGTCGCGATGGGGCTGATCGGCGCGCTGAAGCTCAACGTGCAGTTCTTCCCGACGATCCAGGTGCCGGTCATCCTCGTGGAGGTCGCCTGGCCGGGCGCGAGCGCGGCGGACGTGGAGAGCCGCATCCTCGACGCGCTGGAGCCGGAGCTGCGCTTCCTCGACGGCGTGTCGAAGACGACGGGCATGGCGCGCGAGGGCTCGGCCCTCGTCACGCTGGAGTTCGACGCCGAGGCGGACATGCAGAAGGCGCTCGCTGACGCCGAGCAGGCGATCGCGAGCGTGACGATCCTTCCCATCGATTCCGAGCCGCCACAGGTGCGCCGCGTCCAGTTCTACGAGCCGGTGTCGAAGATCGCCATCACCGGCCCGTTCAGCGAGGAGGTGCTGAAGCACTATGCGCGGCAGATCCGCGACGGTCTCCTCGACGCGGGCATCGACCAGGTCGAGCTCGTCGGCGTGCGCGAGGAGGAGATCTCCGTCCTCGTCCCCGAATCGGTGCAGCGCGAGCTGAACCTCTCCGTCGCCGACATCGCCGAGCGCGTGAAGCAGGGCGTCCAGAACATCCCCGCCGGCACGGTCGAGGGTGAGCGCGAGATCCAGCTCCGCTCGATGAAGCCACGCCAGACGCCCGAGGAGATCGGCGAGATCGAGGTCCGCGCCCTCGCCAATGGCGAGAAGATCGAGATCCGCGACATCGCCGACATCGAGACGCGCTTCGACCGCGAGGCGCCCATCGGACAGATCCGCGGCCAACCCGCGATCGAGCTGCGCGTGAAGCGCGCCGTCAGCGCCGACACGCTGAAGACGACCGAGATCGTCGACGAGTACATCGCCAAGATCCGCTCCGAGATGCCCCCGACGCTGGAGATCTACCAGTACGACACGACCGGCCGCTTCGTGCTGCAGCGCCTGTCGATCCTGGTCGAGAACGGCATCACCGGCTTGCTCCTCGTGCTCGTCGCGCTCTCCCTCTTCCTCGACGCGCGCATCGCCTTCTGGGTCGCCGCCGGCATTCCCGTATCGATCTTCGGCACGCTGGGGCTGATGTGGCTGACCGGTCAGTCGCTCAACATGGTGTCGATCTTCTCGCTCATCATGATGATCGGCATCATCGTCGACGACGCGATCGTCGTCGGCGAGCACACGGCGACGATGGAGGAGGAGGGGCATCCCCCGATCGCCGCCTCGATCGGCGGCGCGTCCATGATGCTGAAGCCGGTGATGGCGGCGACGCTGACGACGATGGCCGCCTTCGTGCCGATCTTCGCGGTGACCGGCCCGATCGGCCAGGTCATGCACGTGATCCCGATGGTGGTGCTTGCGGTGCTCCTCGCCTCGACCTTCGAGTGCTTCATGGTGCTGCCGGCGCACCTCAACAAGTCGAAGAGCCGGGCGGGGAAGCGGCCGAACATCGTGCGTCGCGTGTTCGACCGGAACTTCATCGCGCTGCGCGACGGCCCCTTCCACCGCCTCCTCAACTGGACGGTCGACTGGCGCTATACCTTCGTCGCGGGCCTCGCGGCGCTCCTTATCGTGCTCGCCGGGCTGATCGCGGGCGACCGCATCCGCTTCCACTTCTTCCTCGCCCCGGAGGCGGAGTTCGTGCGGGCGAGCGTCGTCTTCGCGCCGGGCATCCCGGTGCCGGAGCAGCGCGCGGCGCTGTCGAGGATCGAGGAGGCGCTGCGCGACAGCGAGCGGGAGCTTCTCCAGGGCACCAGCGAGGACAAGCTCATCAACGCCACATTCACGACCATCGGCGCCTATGAGGTGTTCGAGCGGATCCGTCTGCAGAACGTCGCGCAGATCGAGGTGGAGGTGACGGCGAGCGAGTCGCGCACCGTGCCGACGAACACCATCGTGGACCTGTGGACCGAGAAGATCCCGCCGATACCGGGCGTCCTCGATATCGCCGTCAGCCCCGTCGAGCAGGGCCTGCCGGACCGGGCGATCGAGATCCAGCTGAAGGGCGCGCCGATCGCGGAGCTGAAGAACGCGGCCGAGGATGTCGCCAAGGCGCTGCGCGGCTATGAGGGCGTGAACGGCATCCTCGACAACCTCCCCTACGGCAAGCAGGAGCTTGTCATGGAGATCACCGACGAGGGGCGGGCGCTCGGCTTCACCATGGAGGGCGTCGGCCGACAGGTCCGCAACCTCGTGGAGGGCGCGGTCGCCGACCGCTTCGCCCGCAACGACGAGGAGGTGACCGTCAAGGTCATGCGCGACAACCGCGCCGGCCGGCCGGACCTCGACAATCTGATGGTGCAGAGCCCGCAAGGGCGGTGGGTGCCGCTCGGCGAGGTCCTGCACCTCAACGAGGTGGACAGCTTCGCGATCATCCTCCACGCCGACGGGCAGCGCACGGTGAAAGTGAGCGCCGACGTCGACAACCGGATCACCTCCGCGACCAACGTGCTCTCGGACCTGAGGCTGACCGCGCTCCCCGCCATCGCGGAGCAATACGGCGTCACCTTCCAGATCGAGGGGCAGGAGAGCGAGCGGGCGCAGTCCTTCTCGGACTTCATGTTCGGCCTCCTCCTCGCGGGCGTGTTCATCTACGTGATCCTTGCCCTCATCTTCGAGAGCTACATCCGCCCCTTCTTCGTCATGATCATGATCCCGTTCGGCGGGATGGGCGCGCTCCTCGGCCATCTCATGCTCGGGATGGATCTCACGGTCGTCAGCCTGGTCGGCTTCCTCGGCCTCACGGGCGTTCTCGTGAACGACTCGATCATCCTGATCGACCGTGTGGCGCAGCGCCTCGCGATGGGGGAGACCGTGCGGGAGGCGGCGATCCGGGCGAGCCAGGACCGCCTGCGCGCGATCCTGCTGACGTCCATCACGACGATCTTCGGCCTGCTGCCGCTCCTCTTCGAGACGAGCCGGCAGGCGCAGTTCCTGATCCCGCTGGCGGTGACGTTCATCTTCGGCCTCGCGGTCGCGACGGTGATCGTGACGCTGCTGATCCCGGTCCTCTTCGCGATCGGCTCCGACGTCACGGGCCTCTTCAAGATGGGGCGGCGCGTTCCGGACCATACGCCGGCCGAGTAGCGCGGCGGCCATCGGCCCTGCGGCGGAACCGGCACAATAAAAAAGGCGCCCAAATGGGCGCCTTTTTCGTCACAAGGATTGGATCTCCGGGGAGATCCGTTCCGCAGTGGCTTACGAGAACACGAACGAGCCGTTGGCGGCGAGGTCCACGAAGGAGTCCACGATCGCCGGGCCGTTGGTGATGTAGTAGTTGTCGAGCACGATCGAGTTGCCGAACGGGGTGTCGATCACGACGTCGAGGCCGACGGTCGTGACGGAGTAGTTCGACGCGGCGTCGAGGTCGGCAACCTGGAGACCATCGAGCAGAAGGCTCTGCTGGAAGAACAGGGTCGCGGTGACCTGGTCAGCCGGGAAGTCGATCTTGTCCGGACCCCAGAACAGGATGCTGAAGTCGGTGATGACGTCGTCGCCCTCGAACGGGTTCAGGACGTTGAAGCGGAACGTGTCAGCGCCAGCCCAGCCGGTCAGGATGTCGTCACCGGTGTTGCCGACGATGAGGTCATTGCCGCCGCCGCCGAAGATCACGTCGCCAACGATACCACCGTCGATGGTGTCGTTGCCGGCGCGAGCAAAGGTGGTGCCGCCCCAGAGAACGTCGATGTAGTCGGGGCCTTGGGTGCCGAAGCGAACAGGTAACAGAGCCATGGTTAGTCTCCCACGAGTTTAGAGCTGACCGTACGGGTTCAGCCGGTTGGTTGCACGAGAGAAGACACGTGCAAATTGAAGTTTAGCAACGCCGCTTTTGTTGCTCTTGGCGGCTGGCGCGGCGTTGGCCGGTTGTCTCGGATCGCCGGCACGTTCCCCTTGCTCGACGGGCCGGAGCCCCAGCGGAGTCGGAGGCGCAGTAGGAACCGAGATCGTGCAGATGGTCAGGCCTCCTGCACGAAATCCGTCTCGACCGAAATCGAGCGAAACAAAGAGAATTCAGACGCGACGAGTCCTCTTCGAATGCCGGGCGCGACGAAGCGCATTCCGGCTTCGCAGCCGGCCTGTGCCACGATTTCGTCACGTCCAGGCAACACGATCTCTTCGCTCCCCCTCACTCGGGGAAGGCTGAAGTGGAAATCGTGGTGACCGGTGATCAAGTCGATCGCGGGGAGTGACCGCGAGCTTGCGGCGTTACACTGCTCAATAGCGCAAGTGACGTCGGAGTCATGACCCCCGTCGAAGGCAATCGTTGCTTCGTCGGAGTTCAAGTCAGGCGTGCTTTCGGTATCGAGACCCCGAAAGGTGTCCGCGTACGCGTATTGGGGGACCGATTTGCCAAGTTCAGCGCCGGTCGCCACATCGATATCTGAGGGGCTTAAGAAAACAACCATGAACGGCCTCTCGGTTGATCAGCGATTCACTTCAGACGTAGATCGATTGACATTTCCGACATCAAAATAGCCCTTGGGCTTCCGCTATACATGGCGAAAACCTTGAACCTTAATGTCGGATTTAAGATCTGTCCAAGCGAATTCAATGCTTCTCAGTCGACGCAATTGCGCGTCCGACACTCTCCCTCAGATTCGATGCAACACGGATAAACAGGGACGCTACACACAGACACAACGGCAATACCATGAGTTACCGGCCGGAAAAAGCATAAAATCTCCCCATAGGTGGCGAGATCGCAGTCGATTGGGTAAAAAAAGTGGAAACAGACGGCGGGATTCTGAACGGATAGGACGAAAATCCAGGATATCGGGGGTGTTTGAAGATGCCTAAAATGTGGCAGAGTCTTCGGGGTGAAGTTCGATCGGTCGAGCCCGCGACGCGCACCGGCGACATCCTCTCAGAGCCGGTAACCACGGCTTGCGTACAGGAATAATTTACCAAAACCCTGCCCCGCACGACCTGGAATAAAATCTCTTCGATCCAAACTGACAGTTGTTCATTACTGTTGATCGTCTGCTCAGCGTGGATAACACGTCAATGTGGGCAGGTATCTCGGTTGATGGCCGCAATCAAGGCCAAGACGCACTCGGACAAACACTGTTGCAATTGCGCAAACATCCGAGCGGGCCGACTCGTTCCCAAACCGGTCGGGATCAGCCGCGATGTGAAGGAAGGCGGGGAGAATGATGCCGAGCCGAAACGGCCGCCTCAGGCGGAGTTCTGTTTCTCGCTCATGTCTCGCGACATTGCCCGAAAGATCCGGATCGCCGCGCTCGCGGCCCCGAACCCGTTGTCGATGTTCACGGTGACGAGCCCGGCGGCGCACGAGGCAAGGGCGCTCGACAAGGCCGCCTTGCCGCCCTCGGCGACGCCGTAACCGACCGATGTCGGCACGGCGACGACCGGCGCGGCGACGAGTCCCGCGAGGACGCTGAAGAGCGCCCCCTCCATCCCGGCCACCGCGATCACCACGCGCTGCTCGCGGATCTCCGGCAGGCGGTTCATCAGCCGCCACAGACCGGCGACGCCGACATCGGCGATCACCGGCGCGTCGAACCCGGCAAAGGCGAGCGCGCGCGCCGCCTCACGGGCGACCGGCAGGTCGGACGTGCCGGCGCACACGACGCCGACGCCCGGCATCGTCGGCGCGACCGGCTCGCCATGGACGGCGGTGCGCGAGAGGGGGTCGTAGTCGAGCCGCGCGCGCGCCGTCTCGGGCAGGCGGCCGTGCGCATCTTCGGAGAGGCGGGTGAGGAAGAGGCGGCGCGGGCCGGCGGAGGCGAGGATCGCGGCGATCTGCGCCGGGGTCTTCCCGTCGCAAAGCACCGCTTCGGCGACGCCGGTGCGGGCCTCGCGGTCCCAGTCGATGGTAAAGTCGCTCATGGCTTCGGGTGGAGGAACGCCGATCCGCGGCGGTAGGGCCGGATCCCCGCGAACGGGCGTCCGGCATCATGGCACAAGGTGTCGGCGAGGCGGGCGACGCGGTCGGCCCGGTCGGCGTCCGGCAGCGGGCTGATCTCGGCGACGATCCCGCCCGCCGTCACGCGGCAGCGGAGCGCCTCGGCGTCCGGCAGGATCTCGCGCAGCGCGTTCTCCGCCTTGTCGATGAAGATCAGCATGTCGGCGTCGACCGGGATGCCCGTCTCGATCCGGCTCGCGAGGCATGGCTGCGCCGGCAGCCGCTCGAGGTCGGAGAGGCCGAGGGCGGCGGCGAGTGCGTAGATCCCGTCCTTGCCGATCCCCGCCTCCACGAACGGATGCACGACCCCGTGCGCCTCGGCCGCCTGGAGGCCGGGCCGATAGTCGCCGAGATCGTCGGCGTTGGTGCCGGAGGCGATCGGCGCCTCGGTCACGGAGCGGATGCGCGAATAGAGGTTCGTCTTGCAGAAGAAGCAGCGATTGACGGGGTTCGCGAGATAGTCCGGGTCGTTCATCTCGCCCGCGTCGAGGAGGCGGAGCGTCCAGTTGTGGCGCGCGGCGTGGCGTTTCACGCGCTCGGTTGCGGACACGGGGACCGCGGGGGAGACGGCGTGGATCGCCGTGACGGAGGCGCCGCTGCCGTGGGCGACGTGGGTCAGCACCATGGAATCGACGCCGCCGCTCACCGCGATGGCGAGGGTCGGATGGCGCGTGATGGCCGCCCGGAGACGGTCGAGTTCGGTCGCAACGCTCAAGCTTCACCCACCGGCTTCTTCACAGCACGCGCCGCCCGCCGGGCCGAAAGGCCGGGGATGGCGGCGACATCGTCGCTCTCGACCTTCACCGTCTCACGCCCGTCGGGGCGGACCACATGCTTGGTGCGCACCGCCGTCTGTCCCTCGCCGGACAGGCCCGTCCAGCGCGGCAGGTGGAAGCGCTGCTCGATCCGCCAGCGGAGGCCGATCGTCGTCGTCTCGTTGAGGCAGAGACGGGCGATGGGCTCGACCCGGTCGGCCCGCGTCAGGAGGCGGACCTCCTGCATCGGGCGGCCCTTCTTGCCGATCCGCATCCCGAAGGAGACGTCGAGCACACCGTCGGCGGCGCGCAGATGATCGGCGGCGACGGCGAGCTCCTCGCCGCTCATATCGTCGATGTCGAACATGATGATGCCGACCTCGTCGGTGTCGATGCTCTTCTGCTCGGTCTCGTAGATGAGGACGCGCAGCACGTTCGCCATGCCCGGAAGTTCGCGCGTGCCCGCGCCGAGCCCGGTGCCGGTGAGCTTGCCCGCCGGGCGCGCGTGGCCCTCGCCGGCGAGGTGGGCGAGGATCGCGGCCCCCGTCGGCGTCACCCGTTCGCCGGGAACGCCGTCGTCCACCATGGTGAAGCCCTTCAGGATCTCGGCGGTCGCCGGAGCGGGGACGGGGAGGCGCCCGTGCGCGGTCCGCACGAAGCCGCTGCCGGTCGGGAGCGTCGACACGCTCCAGCGGAAGCCGGCGAGGGCGGCGGCGATGCTGCCGGCCGCGACCACGTCCATCAGCGAATCCCAGTCCGCGAGCTCGTGGAAATGCACGGTCTCGATCGGCACGTCGTGGACCTTCGCCTCCGCTTCCGCGATGCGGTGGAGGATGGCCTTCGCCTCCCGCGCTGTCCCGTCGGAGAGCGGGGCGGCCTCGATCCGCGCGGCTAGCGCGGCGTAGGAGGTGCCGTGGTCGTGATGATGGTGCCCGTTCGCGGCCGTCCCGTGGTCGTGCCCGTGCACACCCTCATGGTGATGATGGTGGCCGTGCGCGTGCGCCGGCTCGTCCAGCCGGAAGCGGTGGACGGCGAGGCCGCCGCTCACCCCCGTCTCGAGGACAGGGCGGTAGCCCGCGGGCAGGACCGCGGCGCAGTCGGCGAAGACGCGATCCTCGAGGTCGGGCCGCGCGGCGATGAGCGCGGCCACGAACATGTCGCCCGCCGCGCCGCCCACGGCGTCGAGGTGAATGTGACCCTTGAGGGTCATTGTGCCTCTCTCGGTCGTCGGCTGCGGGCCCTCAGGCGGCCGCGGCCATGTCGGAGGTGATGGTCCCGTCGGGATCGAACGCCCAGGGGCGGGGCTCGCCGAGGATCTCCACGTCCGGATTGCTCTGCGCATCGGCCATCAGCGCCTCGGAGATCCAGATGGTCTCGAGGTGCAGCGTGTCGGAGATGCGGACCATCTTGATGTTCGACGGGTCCGGGCTGTTGCACGTCTTGATCGCGCACTTCAGCGCCAGCTCGTCGCTGTCCATAATCATCGGAATCTTCGCGCCGAGCATCACCGTGGAGGTGATGTGGTTGGCGTAGGTCGCGTTGAAGTCGATCTTGTTGAAGAGGCGCCGGGTGATGATGTCGGCAAGGCCCATCCCGGTGGCGTTGCCGCCGCTCTTCAGGCTGAGATCGAGGATCACGAGGCGGGTCGCCTCCTGGCGCGTCTTGATGAACGGGGTCGGCGCGCGGCCGGTGATGTTCGGGTCGGCGCCCGTGCCGGAATATTCCTTGCCCATCCGGTCGACGATCAGGACGTCGATCGGGTTGAAGAGGACACGGGGCATGTTCGCCTTGGAGATCTTGAGAAGCTCCTCCTCGCGCCGGAGGATGTTCTCGGCGAGGACGACCTCGGCGACGGCGATCTTGTCGTAGGCGTTCTCGACGGAGGCGACGCCGAACAGGATCTTCGCCTTGTCGAGCTTGATCTTCGCCATCTCGACGACGTGCTCGGCCATCTTGCCGAAGCCGTGCGCGTGGCAGGAATCGGCGCCCTTCTGCTTGCCGAGGCCGATCGTGATCATCTTGGCGAGACCGCTCTCGATCGGCGCGGTGAAGCTCGTGTGGGCCTTCACGCGGTTGATCACGCAGATCCCGTCCGCCTCCATGGCGAGGCGGTCGATGAGGACGGGGAGGCCGTTCGCGAGGCGGTCGAGCTCGACCGTGTCCATCGAGGAGCGGACCGGGGCGCCGACGCTTTCTTCCGTGACGCCGAGGCCGGCGAGGAGGCGCTCCTGGCCGAGCGCGCTCGCCCCGCCGTGGCTGCCCATCGCGGGCACGACGAAGGGCTCGGCGCCGAGCTTCTTCAACTCGTCGACCGTGACGCGGACGAGGAGGGGGAGATCGGCAAGGCCGCGGCTGCCGACGCCGACGGCGATCCGCGCGCCCTTCTCGATGCGCCCGGCGACGCCGGAATCCTTGAAGCTCTGGCGCAGCGCAGCCTCGACGTCGGGCAGGGCCGTATCGTCGAAGATCTGGCGCGCGGGGACCATGCGCGGCAGTTCGACGTGGTCGATCAGGCTCCGGATGACGTCCATGTTAGCTCCGCCCTTTGTGTCAACGTCAGACCGCCGGCCTTGGCGTGCCGGTCTTATGTCTCTCGTTCGCGATCTGGTCGATCGCATCTTTCTCCAAGCTTAACACGCTTTTCGGTTGGGTTGGCGAGCCCGGCGAGAAGCTTTGCGCAATCCAGGGTGAGCAGGCATAATGTCAAGTGGCGGATGCGCATTTAATTAAACCATAGAGTGAAATTCGTTCGCATGTGCAGGCAACCTATAGGCTGCTGGCGCGAGGCGGGATCACAACGGCACGGATAGGTCGGTCTCACGATGCACGGCAGTGTGAACCCTGGCGGACGCGCAGCGCCTGTGTGGCGCCGGCTTCTGGCGCGGCTGCGGCTTCTGAGCACCGATCAGATTGCCGTGATCGCGATGGTCGCGCTCGTCGGCACGCTCGTGCCGTCCGTGGTCGTGCTCGTCAGTGAGGCCGATGCCGGCCCGCTCGCTTTATGGCTCCACGCCGTCCCGGTCGGGAGCGGCCTCGTCGCCCTCTTTGCCTTGAAGACGCTCCGCCACCGCTCGATGCTCGTGCAGGATGCGCTCGACGCCACGCAGTCCGCCATCGTCGTCTACGACAAGGACGACCGGCTCGTCCTCGCCAACCGGCGCTACCGCGAGGCGCTCGGCGTGCCGGACGATGCATTCGTCCCCGGCGTCCACTATGGCGAGCTCCTGCGCCTCTCCCTGCCGAAGACGATGCCGGAGCCGGAGATCGAGAAGGAGTTCGAACGCCGCCTCGCGCTCCAGTCGGTGGCCGACGGGCGGCCGTCCGACCGGCTCTATCCCGGCCACGCCTGGCTCAGGGTGACGAAGACGCGCACGCCGCAAGGTTCGAATGTCGGCGTCGCGATCGACGTGACCGAGCTTTATGAGCTGCGCGAGCGGCTGGAGCGGGAGGCGCGCCGCTTCACGGCCCTCGCAGAGGGCGCGCCGGTCGGCATCTGCCAGGTCGACGAGGCGGGCAAAATCCTTTTCGTCAACGACGCGCTCCTCGGGATGCTGGGCGCGGCGGACCTCGACGACCTCGCCGGGGGCGCGCACGCCTTCACCCTCGGCAAGCAGCCGATCGCTGGCTTTCGCGAGCTCGTCCGCGTGCTCCTCGCGACCCCGCCGCAGGGCGAATTGCAGCTTTGCCTGGAATCGGAGGCGCGCGAGTTCCTGGTGAAGACCGCCTTCGTCGAGATGAAGGCCTCGCTCGACAGGATGCTGCCGCCGGAGCGGCGGGCGGGCGAGAACATCCTCATCTTCGTCGACCTCAGCGAGCGGGTGAAGGCGGAGGCGAAGATCCGCTTCCTCGCCCATCACGACCCGCTGACCGGGGCGGGCAACCGCGTCGCCTTCGTCCAGGACCTGCGCGCCGCGGTGGCGGAGGCGGACACGTGCCACCCGGTGTCGATCGTCACCCTCGATCTCGACCGCTTCAAGCCGGTGAACGACGCCTATGGCCACAGCGTCGGCGACCGCCTCCTCACGAGCCTCGTCGCCCGGCTCCAGGCGCTGCTGACGCCGAGGATGGCGATCTACCGCCTCGGCGGGGACGAGTTCGTCATCCTCTCGCGCGAGGCGGCGGATTTCGACGTGCTCGCCTTCGCGCGGCGGGCGGTGGCGCGCGTGGAGAGCCCGGTGCGCATCGCACAGCATGACATCGTGGTCGGGGCGAGCGCGGGCGTCAGCGTGTGGCCGCGCGACGCGACGGAGGAGGAGACCCTCCTTCATTATGCCGACCTCGCCCTCTATCAGGTGAAGCGGTCCGGCGGCGGCGACGCGATGGCGTTCGACCGCACGATCCTCTCCTCCACGAACGACCGCCGCCTCATGGAGGTCGACCTCGTCGATGCGCTTGAGAATCACGACTTCCGCATCGTCTTCCAGCCGGTCTACGGGCTCGACCGCAAGCGCGCGATCGGGGTTGAGACGCTGGCGCGCTGGCGCAACCGGCGCACCGGCGAGGACATTCCGCCGTCCACATTCATCAGCCTCGCGGAGGACACGAGCCTCATCCAGCGGATCGACTTCGAGGTGCTCGACAAGGCGGTCGCGCAGTTCGGCGCATGGTCGGGCGAGGGGATCACGCTCGACACGGTGCTCGTCAACATGTCCGCGCGCACGCTGGAGGCGCCGGGCACGGTGGAGCGCATCGCCGAGATCCTGATGCGGCGGCGCGTCTCCGGCCGTTCCGTGGTGATCGAGCTGACCGAGAGCTTCGCCATGCGCAGCGTCGGCGGGATGCTGCAGACGATCCGCGGGATCAACAATCTCGGCGTCCGCTTCGCGATCGACGATTTCGGCACGGGCTACACCTCGCTCCGCCTCCTCGCGGACCTGCCGATCAGCTTCCTCAAGATCGACCAGTCCTTCGTGCGCGACCTCACCGCCCCCGACCATGAAGGCGCGCTCGCGGTGGTGCGCGCCATCATCGACATGGCGAGCCACATGGACCTGTGCGTCATCGCCGAGGGGGTCGAGACGGAGGCGCAATTCGAGATCCTGAAGGCGCTCGGCTGCATCCGCTTCCAGGGCTACCTCTTCAGCCGCCCCGTCCCCGCCCAGGGGGTCACCGCGATGCTCGCCCCCGCCGAGTGAGGGCGTCCGGAGGCGGGGGGTAGGGCATTCGCGAAAATATTCGCGCCGGACCGCGCGGTTCCGGCGTACGAATATTGGCGTTCTGCGAACAAATGTCCTACTGTGTGCACGCTGCGTAAGTCAGCGATGGCCGACAACTGGCCCAAATGAAAATCAAATACGCGGCGGCTGCTTGCGCGGACCGCCGCCAGGGGAGGACTGAATGAAGCACGCCATGAAGGCGGCCGTGCTGGCGGCCGCGACCACGCTCGCCGCTGGAGCCGCTCTCGCCGGACCGAAGACGGTGGACGGTCCGGGCTACGAGCCGAGTTGTTTCGTGCCTTGGAACGAGGAAACGGCCTACTTCCAGTGGGAGCCGCGTCAGGGGCCGTTCAAGGTCGCCGTGGTCAACGGCTTCGTGGGCAACATCTGGCGCATTCAGATGATCAAGACCGCGAAGGCCTTCGTCGAGAAGGACGACATCGCGCCGCTCATCTCCGACTTCAAGGTCGTGTCGACCGGGACCGACGCCGCCGCGCAGCTCGGCGCGATCGAGGACTTCATCAACCAGGGCTATGACGCGATCGTCACCATCGCCGTCAGCCCGACCGGCTTCGACCGCGTGATCCGCCTCGCCAACCGCAACAACGTGGTGCTCGTCCCGTTCGACAACGTGCTCGACACCGACGACGTCATGCAGGTCAACGAGGACCAGTATGAGATGGGCGTGATGTCGGCCAACTGGCTGATCCAGCACGTCGGCAAGTCCGGCAAGATCCTCGAGGTGCGCGGCCTGCCCGGCAACTCGGTCGATCGCGACCGCCACGAGGGCTTCCGCTCCGTGATGGAAGGCGACGGCAACAATTTCGAGATCGTCGAAGTGGTCGGCAACTGGGCGCCGGGCGACTCGCAGAAGGTCACCGCCGACGCGCTCGCCGTGCACGGCAAGTTTGACGGCATCTTCAGCCAGGGCGGCACCAACGGCACCGTGCAGGCGCTGATCGATGCCGGCCATGCGTTCGTGCCGATGGCGGGCGAGGCCGAGAACGGCTTCCGCAAGCAGATCGCCGACCATTCGGACGAAGGCCTCCTCGGCCTCTCCTATGGCCAGTCGCCGGGCCTCGTCGCGATCTCGATCAAGGCGGCGCTCTCCGCGTTGCAGGGCAACGTCATGCCGCAGCTCATCTCGGTGCCGATCCCCGTGGTCGACAACACGACGGTGGAAGACGGCGTGAACTACTGGTCCAACCTGCCGGACGACTTCTTCACGCCGAATGATTTCCCGCCGTGCGGGGTGAACATCACCGCGCCGGAAATCATGGCCGAGACCGAAGCCAACAACTGAGGCGCGGTCCATCCGGAGTGCGGCCGGGCCCATCCGGGTCCGGCCTCTTCCGGGGCCCCATCCCGTCCGTTCAGCCGTCAATCCGGAGCTTCGCCCATGGACGACAGCGCTGCGGCGTCGCGCGACGATGCCGCCTATCTCGTGATGCGCGGCATCTCGAAATCCTATGGCGGCGTCCACGCGCTGACCGACATCGACTTTTCCTGCCGCAAGGGCTCCATCCATGCCGTCCTCGGCGAGAACGGGGCAGGCAAGTCGACCCTCATCAAGATCATTTCCGGCGTCGTCCAGCCGGACAAGGGGTCGATGAGCCTCGACGGCAGGCCGATCGAGTTCGCCTCACCGCTGGAGGCGAACGCGACGGGGATCGTCTGCATCTTCCAAGAACTGTCGCTGATGCCGGACCTCTCGGTCGCCGACAACATCGCGATCACCGACCCGCCGCGCAACCGCATCGGCCTCATCGACGGCCGGGCGCAGCGGCGGCTCACCGAGGAGCTCCTCGCCCGCGTCGGCTGCGAGGACATCGACCCGCGCGAACGGGTGCGCAACCTGCCGCTCTCGCGCCGCCAGATGGTCGAGATCGCGAAGGCGCTCGGCCGCAAGCCGCAGCTTCTCATCCTCGACGAGGCGACCTCCGCGCTGACGGGCTCGGACGTCGAGAAGGTCTACGCGATCCTCCACCAGCTCCGCGCCGAGGGCCTGTCCCTCCTCTACATCTCCCACCGCATGCACGAGATCGAGGCGCTCGCCGACACCTGCTCGGTGTTCCGCAACGGCCGCCACATCGAGACCTTCAAGAAGGGCGCGCACACCGATGACGAGATCGTCCAGCTCATGATCGGGCGCGACTGGTCGAACGTATTTCCGCCCAAGCCCGTCCGCACCGCCCCGCCGGAGCCGGTGCTGGAGGTGAAGAATCTGAGCTGGCCGCCGACTCTCAACGACATTTCGCTGACCGTTGGGCGCGGCGAGATCGTCGGCGTCGGCGGGCTCGACGGGCAGGGCCAGCGCGAGCTTCTCCTCGCCCTCTTCGGGGTCCTGCGTGGCGTCGCGGGGACGGTCTCGATCGACGGCAAGCGCGTGAAGATCAACAGCCCCGCCGAGGCGAAATCGCGCGAGATCGGGATGGCGCTGATCCCCGAGGACCGCAAGACCGAGGGGCTGATGCTGCCGATGGGCGTCGCCGAGAACATCACAATGGCGGCGCTGCCCTGGCTCACGAAGAACCTCGTCGTCGACCGCTCGGCCGAGGCGGAGAAGATCCGCGAGATGGTCGCGCAGATGCAGATCAAGGTGTCCGATCTCGACGCCCCGGTCGCCACCCTCTCGGGCGGCAACCAGCAGAAGGTGGTGATCGCGAAGTGGCTCCTGACGGGCGCGCGGATCATCCTCCTCAACGACCCGACGCGCGGCATCGATGTCGGCACCAAGCAGGAGATCTACCAGCTCCTGCGCCGCCTCGCCGCGCAGAACACGGCGATCCTCTTCTATTCGACCGACTATGACGAGCTGATCGGCTGCTGCGACCGCGTCCTCATCCTCTATGACGGAGAGGTCGTGCGCGAGCTCGAAGGCGAGACGCTGACCGAGACCAACATCATCGCCAGCGCGCTCAACCTGCCGGCGGAAGAGGTTCGCGCCGGAGGACACCAGGCATGAAGACGCTGCGCCTGATCCTTTCGCAGAATCTGGGTCTCCTCCTCGCGATCGGCCTCTTCGTCGTCCTCTACGCGCTCTATGTCTCGATGCACCCGAATTACGGGATGAACGTCATCCTGCAGAACGGGAACGAGGCGCTCGCCCTCATCCTCGTCGGCATGGCGCAGACGATGGCGGTGCTCGTCGGCGGACTGGACCTCTCGGTCGGGCCGCTGATGACCCTCGTCAACTGCTTCGGCTCGATCGTCATGGCGGGGACCGGGGGCAACGTCGTCCTCGGCATCATCGCCTGCATGGCGCTCGGCGCGGCGTGCGGGTTCATGAACGGCTGCGTCATCGTCTATGGCCGCATCCAGCCCATCATCGCGACGCTCGCGACCGGGGCGATCTATCTCGGCGCCGCGCTCTTCCTGCGGCCGACGCCGGGCGGCGCGATCGACGGCGACTTCGCCTGGGCCTTCACCAACGACATCAACGAGCTCGGCCTCACCTATGGCTGGTGGGAGGATCTCGGCTGGTTCGGCCTCCTGCCGCTCCAGCCCTTCTACCTGATCGCGCTGATCCTCCTCGTCTGGATCCCGTTCCGCCGCACGGCGACGGGGCGCGGGTGCTACGCCATCGGCTCGTCCGAGAGCGCGGCCTTCATGTCGGGCGTCAAGATCAACCGCTGCAAGCTGACCGCCTTCACGCTCGGCGGCTTCTTCGCCGGGTGCGCGGGCATCTACCTCACCATGCAGATCGGGTCGGGCAACGCCGACGCGCCGCAGGCGGCCGAGTACACGCTGCGCTCCATCGCGACGGTGGTGATCGGCGGCACCTCGCTCTATGGCGGCAGCGGCGGGGTGATAGGGACGATCTTCGGTGCGCTCGTGCTGCGCTCTATCTCGTTCATCTTCCGCGTCGTGCCCGAAGCGTCCGCGCTCGGCTTCGTCGCGAGCCCGCTGCTTCAACCCTTCTTCGAGGGGATCATTCTCCTCGTCGCCGTCAGCCTCGGTGCCGCGCGGACCTTCCGCGTGCGCAACCGCCTGTCGCTCTTCACGTGAGGCGCCGATGACGAACGTCTTCAAGCTCGACAAGCCGATCCTCATCGGGCTCGGATTCATCGTCCTCATCCTCGCGGTGGGGACCGCCTACACGATGGCGACGCAGGGGACGGCGGTCTTCCTGTCGCCGACGTACCTTCTGCAGCAGCTCCATGTGGGCGCCTTTCTCGGCATCACCGCGGCGGGGATGATGATGGTCATCCTCCTCGGCCATATCGACCTGTCGGTGCCGTGGACGCTCGCGGCGGGGGCGATGCTCGCGACCGCGATCGGGGGGCCGCTCGGCGCGCTCACCTGCATCGGGGTCGGACTCGCGGTGGGGCTCGTGAACGGGATCGGCGTCGCCTATCTGCGCGTCCCGTCCATGATCTTCACGCTCGGCGTCAACACCGTCCTCCTCGGCCTCATGGTGATGCTGACGGGCGGGCACGCGCCGCAGAGCGCGGCGACGGACCTGATGCTCTTCCTCGGCCGGGACCGCACCTTCGGCGTGCCGCACTCGGTGGTGGTGTGGGCGTTCGTCTCGCTCGCCCTCGTCTTCGTCCTCACCCGGACCCCGCTCGGCCGCTACATGTACGCGATCGGCAACCAGGAGGCGGCGGCGTACCTGTCGGGCGTGCGCACCCGGCTCGTGATCGTCGCGGCCTTCATGATGTGCAGCCTGTGCGCGGTGATCGCGGGGCTCGCCCTCGGCGGCTACTCCGCGCGCGCCTTCCAGGCGATGGGGGACGCCTACCTGCTGCCCTCCATCGCCGCCGTCGTGCTCGGCGGGACGAACATCCTCGGCGGCCAGGGGCGGTATGCGGGCACGGTGATCGGCGCGCTGATCATCGTCCTCCTCCAGAGCGTCCTTTCGGTGATGCAGATGGAGGAGGCGTTCCGCCAGGTGATCTACGGCACCGTGATCATCGGGATGCTGCTGATCTACAGCCGCGGCCGCAAGGTCGCGGCCTGAGGGCCGGTCAGGCGAGGACGAGGCGGCCCTTCGGGACGAGCCCGCGCCGCCGGATCGCGTTGCGCGTGTCGACGATGAGGGGCGCGTGCGCGGCGATGAGGCCGTAGTCCACCGCGTCATGGTCGGTCGCGATCAGCACCGCGTCGACCGCCGCGAGCGCCTCGGCGGTGAGCGGGACCGAGGCGCGGCCCTCCAGCGGGCCGTGCTTGCGCGTCGGCGGCACCGCCTCCACGTGCGGGTCGTGATAGGAGACGGCGACGCGCCGCGCCTCCAATATGTCGATGAGGCGGAGCGAGGGACTCTCGCGCACGTCCGACACGTTCTTCTTGTAGGCGAGCCCCACCACCAGAACCTTCGACGCGCTCAGCGACTTCTGGAGCGTCTCGTCGAGCCCCTCGGCGAGGCGGGCGATGACATAATCCGGCATCGCGACATTCACCTCGCCCGCGAGCTCCACGAAGCGGGTCGCGTGGCCGAACTCGCGCGCCTTCCAGGTGAGATAGAACGGGTCGATCGGGATGCAGTGCCCGCCGAGGCCCGGCCCCGGATAAAAGGGCATGAAGCCGAACGGCTTCGTCGCCGCGGCGTCGATCACCTCCCACACGTCGATGCCCATATCGGCGTAGACGACCTTCAACTCGTTCACGAGGGCGATGTTGACGGCACGGAAGATGTTCTCGGTGAGCTTCACTGCCTCGGCGGTGCGGGTCGAGCCGACCGGGACGATCCGCTCCACCACCGCGCCATAGAAGGCGCTGACGAGGGCGGCCGCATCCGCCCCATCGCCCGCGACCACCTTGGGGATCGAGGCGGTGCGGTGGGTGGCGTTGCCGGGGTCCTCGCGCTCGGGCGAGAAGCCGAGAAAGATCTCGTGACCCGAGCGCAGCCCCGTCTTTTCGAGGATCGGGCGGACGATTTCGTCCGTCGTGCCGGGGAAGGTGGTCGATTCCAGGACCACGAGCTGGCCGGGCCGAAGCGTCTTCGCGATGGCCTCGGCGGTGGCGACGACGAAGGAGAGGTCCGGGTCGCGGTTCTTGGTGAGCGGGGTCGGCACGCAGATGGTGACGACATCGCATTCGCCGAGGCGCGCGAAGTCGGTCGTCGCCTGGAGGCGGCCGCTCGCCGTATGCTCGGCGACCTCCTCGGAGGAGACGGCGTCGATATAGGACCGGCCGGCGGCGAGGCGCTCGGGCTTGCGGGGGTCGATGTCGAAGCCGATCACGGTGAAGCCGGCCCGCGCCGCACTTGCCGCGAGGGGCAGGCCGACATAGCCGAGGCCGATCACGCCGACGGTGGCGGTCCGGTTCTCGATCCTCGCGTGGAGAGAGCGCGCTGGCTCTGAGACGTTGGCGTTGGTGTCCACCGTGGCTCCTGTCGGCGCCGGCGCCCTGCGGCGCCTCGTACGAACGGGTCTCCTAGCGCGCTTTCAAGGCGATGAAAATCAACCGGCCGTCGGGCGGGACGGTGCGCGCTGCGCCGCAGCATGATTTCGCCGCGGCGCGGTAAATTGCCGAGGCCGCTTGTGGTACCGTTCCCATGTTGATGGGAATGTTTCGTCAAACAGAAGAAATATTCCAATAGATTCCAATCGGATCAAATTCCCGTTTTAGTTAAGTATGCCTACATAATCGGGACACGCGAAGGCGACGTCATCCTTCAGGGTTTGCGCATTGACAAGGCGATCACTGCATCGTCAAAGTTCAAGGAAATCAAATAAGCGGCAAAGCCGCGCCAAGGGAGGGACGTTATGAGGCGAACGCCGATTATCATGGGCGCGATGACGGCCGTCGCGCTGGCCTTCGCAGCACAGGCCGAGACGATCACGATCGCCACCGTGAACAATGGCGACATGATCCGAATGCAAGGCCTCACCGAGGATTTCACCTCGAAGCATCCGGACATCCAGCTCGAATGGGTGACGCTCGAGGAGAACGTGCTGCGCCAGCGCGTCACGACCGACATCGCCACCAAGGGCGGCCAGTATGACGTGATGACGATCGGCACCTACGAAGTGCCGATCTGGGCGAAGCAGAACTGGCTCGTGCCGCTCGACGATCTCGGCGACGATTACGACGTCGACGATCTCCTGCCCGCGATCCGCGACGGTCTCTCGATGGACGGGACGCTCTATGCGGCGCCCTTCTACGGCGAGAGCTCGATGGTGATGTACCGCAAGGACCTGTTCGAGAAGGCCGGTCTCGAGATGCCGGACGCGCCGACCTGGGACTTCATCGCCGACGCCGCCCGCAAGATCACCGACAAGGACAACGAAATCTACGGCATCTGCCTGCGCGGCAAGGCGGGCTGGGGCGAGAACATGGCCTTCCTGACGGCGATGTCGAACTCGTTCGGCGCGCGCTGGTTCGACATGGACTGGAACCCGCAATTCGACAGTCAGGCCTGGAAGGACACGCTGAACTTCTATCTCGACCTGATGAAGGATGCCGGCCCTCCGGGGGCGTCCTCGAACGGCTTCAACGAGAACCTCGCCCTCTTCCAGACCGGCAAGTGCGGCATGTGGATCGACGCCACCGTCGCCGCCTCGTTCGTGACCAACCCGTCCGAGAGCAAGGTCGCCGACCAGGTCGGCTTCGCCCTCGCGCCCGACAAGGGGCTCGGCAAGCGCGGCAACTGGCTGTGGGCCTGGTCGCTCGCGATCCCCGCCGGTTCGGAGAAGGTCGACGCGGCGAAGGCGTTCATCGGCTGGGCCACCTCGAAGGCCTATCTGGATCTCGTCGCGGAGAAGGAAGGCTGGGCGAACGTCCCGCCGGGCACGCGCACGTCCCTCTATGAGAACCCGAAATATCAGGAGGCGGCGCCCTTCGCGGAGATGACGCTGAACTCCATCAAGGCGGCCGACCCCAACCAGCCGACCGTCGACGAGGTGCCCTATACCGGCGTCCAGTTCGTGGCGATCCCCGAATTCCAGGGCATCGGCACGGCCGTCGGCCAGCAATTCTCGGCGGCGCTCGCCGGGAACATCACGGCAGATCAGGCGCTCGCCACCGCGCAGCAGGTGACGAGCCGTGAGATGCGGCGCGCAGGCTATCCAAAATAGAGGCGGCGCCGCTGGACGGGTGCCGACGCGGCACCCGTCGCAACTGAGCGGGCGCTCCGGCGTCCGCTTCTTGTCCCGGGGAACTCGCTTGTGGCCACGCAGCACTCAAAAGTAGCCGCAAGGCTCATGATCTCACCGGCCGTCATCCTGCTTTTGATCTGGATGATCGTGCCGCTCTCCATGACGCTCTACTTCTCGTTCCTGCGCTACAATCTGTTGATGCCGGGGATGGAGGAGTGGGTCGGCTTCCTCAACTACGAATTCTTCCTCACCGACCCGGCCTTCTTCGCGGCGCTGAGCAACACGCTGATCCTCGTCGGCGGGGTGCTCGCCATCACGATCATCGGCGGCGTCCTCCTCGCGCTCCTCCTCGACCAGCCGGTGTTCGGGCTCGGGATCGTGCGCATCCTCGTCATCGCCCCGTTCTTCGTGATGCCGACCGTGTCGGCGCTCGTCTGGAAGAACATGTTCATGAACCCGGTGAGCGGGCTCTTCGCCTTCATCGCGAAGGGACTCGGCCTGCCGCCGCTCGACTTCTTCGCCCAAGCGCCGCTCTTCTCGATCATCATCATCGTCGCCTGGCAGTGGCTGCCGTTCGCGACGCTGATCCTGCTGACGGCGCTTCAATCCCTCGATTCGGAGCAGCTCGAGGCGGCCGAGATGGACGGCGCGCCGCCGCTCTCGCGCTTCGTCTACATCGTCCTGCCGCACCTTGCCCGCGCGATCACCGTGGTGATCCTCATCCAGACGATCTTCCTCCTGTCGGTCTTCGCGGAGATCCTCGTCACGACGAATGGCGGGCCGGGCTACGCCACGACCAACATCACATTCCTCGTCTACGCCCAGTCGCTCCTGCAGTTCGACGTGGGCGGCGGGTCCGCCGGCGGCATCGTGGCCGTCATCCTCGCCAACATCGTCGCGATCTTCCTGATGCGGATGATCGGCAAGAATCTGGACGTCTGAGCCATGGCCCGCGCCGTCTCGACCCGCCGGAAGATCGTCGTCTCGCTCATCGCCTGGGGCATCGGCTTCCTGATCTTCTTCCCGATCCTCTGGACGATCCTGACGAGCTTCAAGACCGAGGCGGAGGCGGTCGCGACGCCGCCTTCCTTCCTGTTCTTCGACTGGACGCTCGAGAATTACGTCACCGTGCAGGAGCGCTCGAACTATTTCCGCCACTTCATGAACTCGGTGGTGATCTCCCTCGGCTCGACGCTCGCGGGCCTCGTTATCGCGATCCCCGCCGCGTGGTCGATGGCCTTCGTGCCCGGCAAGCGCACCAAGGACGTCCTGATGTGGATGCTCTCCACCAAGATGCTGCCGGCGGTGGGCGTCCTCATCCCGATCTACCTGATCTTCCGCGACACCGGCCTCCTCGACACACGGATCGGCCTCGTCATCGTCCTGACGCTGATCAACCTGCCGATCATCATCTGGATGCTCTTCACCTATTTCCGCGAGATTCCGGGCGACATCCTGGAGGCGGCGCGGATGGACGGGGCGACGCTGCGCTCGGAGATCCTCTACGTCCTCGTCCCGATGGCGGTGCCCGGCATCGCCTCGACGCTTCTTCTCAACATCATCCTCGCGTGGAACGAGGCCTTCTGGACGCTGAACCTCACGGCTGCCCGGTCCGCCCCGCTCACGGCCTTCATCGCCAGCTATTCGAGCCCGGAAGGCCTCTTCTACGCCAAGCTCTCCGCCGCATCGACGATGGCGATCGCCCCCATCCTCATCCTCGGCTGGTTCTCCCAGAAGCAGCTCGTGCGCGGCCTCACCTTCGGCGCGGTGAAGTAGGACACCATGGGCCAGATCATCCTCAAGGACGTGACCAAGAGCTTCGGCTCCGTCGATGTCATCAAGCCTCTCAATCTCGACATCGAGGACGGCGAGTTCGTCGTCTTCGTCGGCCCGTCAGGGTGCGGGAAGTCCACCCTCCTGCGCCTCATCGCGGGCCTCGAGGACGTGACCTCCGGCACCATCCTCATCGACGGGCAGGACGCCACCCTGACCCCGCCCGCCAAGCGCCGCCTCGCGATGGTGTTCCAGTCCTACGCGCTCTACCCGCACATGTCGGTCGCGAAGAACATCGCCTTCCCGCTGCGCATGGCCGGGCTCCCGAAGTCGGAGATCGACAAGAAGGTGAAGGGCGCGGCCGCGACGCTCAACCTCACCGACTATCTCGACCGGCGTCCGGGCCAGCTCTCCGGCGGCCAGCGCCAGCGCGTCGCGATCGGGCGCGCGATCGTGCGCGAGCCGGCCGCCTTCCTGTTCGACGAGCCGCTCTCGAACCTCGACGCCGCGCTGCGCGTGAATATGCGCCTCGAGATCTCCGAGCTGCACAACCAGCTCGGCACGACGATGATCTACGTGACCCACGACCAGGTCGAGGCGATGACGATGGCCGACAAGATCGTCGTCCTCAGCGCCGGCCAGATCGAGCAGGTGGGCAGCCCGCTGGATCTCTACCGCTCCCCGCGCAACACCTTCGTCGCCGGCTTCATCGGCTCGCCCCGGATGAACTTCATCGACGGCAGCGTCGCCGCCTCGCACAACGCGGCGAAGATCGGCGTGCGGCCCGAGCACATCCGCCTGTCGAACGATGCCGGCGACTGGCAGGGCGTCGTCGGCGTGTCCGAGCATCTCGGCTCCGACACCTTCCTCCACGTCAATGTCGACGGGATCGGCACCCTGACCGCCCGCTCCGACGGCGAGTTCGGCGCCCACCACGGCGACCGCGTCTACCTCACCCCGGCGCAGGACAAGATCCACCGCTTCGACGGGCGTGGGAACGCGCTCTGAGATGGGCCGGCTCGACGGAAAGCGCGCTCTCATCACCGGCGCGGCCCGTGGCATCGGCTTCGCCTTCGCCGAGGCCTATGCGCGCGAGGGCGCCCGCGTCGCGATCGGCGACATCGACCTCGACCGCGCGCGGGAGGCGGCCGATTCCATCGGCGACGCAGCCATCGCCGTCCGCCTCGACGTGACCGACCAGATCTCCATCGACGCCGCCGTCGCGACCACCACCGCCGCGCTCGGGCGGATCGACATCCTCGTCAACAACGCCGCCCTCTTCGACCTCGCCCCCATCGCCGAGATCACGCGCGAGAGCTACGACCGGCTCTTCTCCGTCAACGTCGCGGGCGTGCTCTTCACCATGCAGGCGGTGGCGCGGCGGATGATCGCCGACGGCAAAGGGGGCAAGATCATCAACATGGCGAGCCAGGCGGGGCGGCGGGGCGAGCCGCTCGTCGCGGTCTATTGCGCGACCAAGGCGGCGGTGATCAGCCTCACCCAGTCGGCCGGGCAGAACCTCATCAAGCACGGCATAAACGTGAACGCGATCGCGCCCGGCGTGGTCGACGGCGAGCATTGGGACGGGGTCGACGCCCTCTTCGCCCGGCACGAAAATCTTCCCCCCGGCGAGAAGAAGCGCCAGGTGGGCGCCGCCGTCCCGTTCGGCCGGATGGGCCGGGCGGAGGATCTCACCGGGATGGCGATCTTCCTCGCGACATCGGAGGCGGACTACATCGTCGCCCAGACCTACAATGTCGACGGCGGGAACTGGATGAGCTGATGACGCGCCTTTCGCTCGCGAACCTCGAAGAGATCGCCGCCACGGCCGCGGTGCCGGCCTATCAGCGCCGGCAGCTTTCGCCGGGCATCGTCCATTTCGGCGTCGGCAATTTCCACCGCGCGCACCAGGCGGTCTATCTCGACCGCCTCTTCAACACCGGGCGCGACCATGATTTCGCGATCATGGGGGCCGGCGTCATGAAGGGCGACCAGGCAATGCGCGACGCCCTCTCCGGACAGGACTGGCTGACGACCGTCGTCGACCAGTCGGCCGAGGTGAGCCGCGCGCGGGTGACGGGGGCGATGATCGACTTCGCCCCGGTCGCCGACGCCGAGGCGATCCTCCACCGGCTCGGCGATCCGGCGATCCGCATCGTCTCGCTGACGGTGACGGAGGGCGGCTATTTCATCGATTCCACCGGCAGGTTCGACGCGAACCATCCGGCGATCATCGCCGACGGCGCCTCGCTCGCCGCGCCGAAGACGGTGTTCGGCCTCATCGCCGCGGGCCTCAAGCGGCGCCGCGCGGCCGGGGTCGAGCCCTTCACGGTCATGTCGTGCGACAACATCCCCCACAACGGGAAGGTCACGCGCAACGCCGTCGTCGGCACGGCGGCGCTCGGCGACCGCGACCTCGCGGACTGGATCGAGGGCGAGGTCGTGTTCCCGAACGGCATGGTCGACCGCATCACCCCCGCCACGGGCGAGCGGGAGCGGGCGATGGCGCTGAAGGATTTCGGCATCGAGGATGCGTGGCCGGTCTTCTGCGAGGACTTCATGCAGTGGGTGCTGGAGGACACCTTCCCCTCCGGCCGCCCGGCGCTCGAGGAGGTCGGCGTCGAGTTCGTGGAGGACGTCTCCCCCTACGAGACCATGAAGATCCGCATCCTGAATGGCGGTCACGCGGTGATCGCCTATCCGGCCGGGCTCCTCGGGATCGAGTTCGTCCACGAGGCGATGGAGCACCCGCTGATCGCGGCCTTCCTGCGCAAGATCCACCGGGACGAGATCATCCCCATCGTCCCGCCGGTGCCGAACACCGACCTTGCGACCTACGCCAAGGAGATCGAGCGGCGCTTCGCCAACCCCAAGATCGGCGATACGGTGCGCCGCCTCTGCCTCGACGGGTCGAACCGGCAGCCGAAATTCATCGTCCCCTCGATCGCCGACCGCCTCGCGGACGGCGCGGGCATCACCGGCCTCGCGCTCGAATCGGCGCTCTGGTGCCGCTATTGCCGGGGCGTGACCGAGGCGGGCGAGACGATCGCACCGAACGATCCGAACTGGGACCGGCTGAAGCCGGTCGCCGAGGCCGCCGCCGCCAACCCCGAGGCCTGGCTCGCCATGAGCGACATCTATGGCGAGATCGGCACCGCGCCGGCGATGCGCGCGGGCTTCGCCAAGGCGCTCGCGAGCCTTGCCGAGGTCGGCACCGAGGCGACTCTGCGCCGCTATCTCGACGGCGCGCTCGGCTGAGCGACATCCCTGCGCGTGTGCGGCGCCTCGGTTCTGGTAGGTTGGCCGGAACGGGGCAGCGCGCGGGTCGAACCATCGTGGAGAGCAACTACCGGTCCTTCGCCGAGGTCGTGAAGCACGGATCGATCCGGCAGGCGGCGGACGCGATGCACATGTCGGCCTCGTCCGTCAGCCGGCAGATCCGCCAGCTGGAGCACGCCTTCGACACCCAGCTCCTGGTGCGCAACACGCAAGGGGTGCGCCTCACCCCGGCCGGCGAGGTGCTGGCGCGCTTCGTGCGCACCCGCAGCCGCGAGACGCAGCGCCTTCAGGCCGCGATCGACGCGCTGAAGGGGCTCCGCGTCGGCCACCTCTCGATCTACACGGTGGAGGGGACGATCGGCGGGCTCCTCCAGAACGCGCTCGCCCGCTTCTCCACCGACTATCCGGAGATCACCTACGACGTGGTCGTCGCCGGCACGGACGATGTCGCCCGCGCGGTGGAGGACGACCGGTGCGAGCTCGGCATCCTCTTCTATCCCCATCCGCGCCCCGGGATCGCGCCGCTTCTCAGAATGCCCGCGCCGCTCTTCGCGGTTGTCGCGCCCGACCACCGGCTCGCCGGGCAGGCCTCCGTGTCGCTTGCCGAGATCGCGATGGAGCCGGTGGGGCTGCCGAACGCGAGCTTCGGCATCCGCCACCTCGTCGATCACATCGTGAAGGCGAACAATATCGAGTTGAAGATCCGGCTCGAGACGAACTCCATCGACATGGTGCGCCAGTTCGCGATCCGCGGGATGGGGGTGACGCTGCTGCCGGGCTTCGGCATCGAGCGCGAGCTTCAGGCCGGCAGCCTCGTCGCGCTGCCGCTGAAGGAAGGCGAGGTGTCGCAGTCCACGATGCAGGTGGTGAAGCGCACCGGCGTCGAGCTCAGCCCCGTCGCCAATCGCTTCGTCAGCGTGGTCGCCGACCATGTCGGGCCGGAGGGTGTTGCGCAACTTGCAACACCGCGTGCCTAAATCTCTTGTTTTAAGCACTTCAAGGCGCGGTTACGCTTCGGGACTGATCCCGGCACGCTTGGAGGCGCCGAATGCTGAAATCATCGCTCTTGTCGATCTCGACCCTGGCTGTCGCCGTCGCGGCCAGCCTCTCCCTCGCGGTTCCGGCCGACGCGCAGGACACGATCCGCATCGGCGCGCCGCTTCCGCTGACCGGGCCGCTCTCGCCGGAAGGCCTCAAGCAGCAGCGCGGCTACGATCTGTGGGCCGAGACGGCCAACGCGGCCGGCGGGATCGATGTCGGCGGCACCAAGATGCCGGTCGAGATCGTCTACGTGGACTACGAATCGAACACGCCGCGCGCCGTGCAGTCGGCCGAGCGGCTGATCACCGAGGACAAGGTGAACTTCCTGTTCTCGCCGTTCGGTTCGGGCGCGGCGAAGGCGGCGAGCAGCGTGTCGGAGCGCTACGGCATCCCGACCATCGCGGCGACCGCATCGTCCGAAGCGGTCTATGACCAGGGCTACCAGTATCTCTTCGGCACCTTCACGCCGAACTCGACGCTGACGACCCCGCTCACCGAGATCGTCGTGAACTCGGGCGAGGACATCAAGACCGTCGCGATCTACGCCCGCAACGACCTCTTCCCGCTCGCTATCGCGAAGGAGATGGAGGCCTCCGCGAAGGCGAATGGGCTCGAAGTCCTCTCCTTCGACGAGTACGCGATCGGCACGCTCGACCACGCCTCGGCGCTCACCCTGATGCGCCAGAGCCAGCCGGACTGGGTGTTCGCCACCGGCTACATCAACGACCTCATCCTGATGCGCCGCCAGATGAGCGAGCTCGGCATCAAGCCGAAGGTCCTCACCATGATCGCGGGCCCGGCCTACAAGGAGTTCGTCGAGGCTGGCGGCCCGCTCGCCGAGAACATCTCCAGCGCGGCCTGGTGGCATCCGTCCGTGACCTATGAGGGCGAGGACGTCTTCGGCACCACCGCCGACTATGTCGCCGCCTTCGAGGCGAAGTACGGCGCGCTGCCCGACTATGCCGAGGCCTCCGCGAGCGCCGCCGGCGCCATCCTCGAGCTCGCCATCGAGAAGGCGGGCACGGTCGACCCGGCCGCGGTGCGCGACGCGCTCGCCTCGCTCGACGTCACCACCTTCTATGGCCAGGTGAAGTTCGGCGAGACCGGCCAGATCACCTCCCTCGAGCCCCCGGTCTTCCAGATCCAGGACGGCGAGGCGAAGGCGATCTTCCCCGAGGCGATCAAGCAGACCGACCTGAAGTTCGGCGGCATCCAATAAGTTAGGGAGCACCCCGGCCGGTCCGCCACGCGCGGCCCGGCCGGGAGTCCGGCCAGTGCTTTACGCCCAGATCCTCCTCAACGGCCTCGTCCTCGGCGGGCTCTACGCGACCATCGCGGTGGGCTTCTCGCTGGTGTGGGGCGTGCTCAACGTCATCAACATCCTGCACGGGTCCTTCGTGGTGCTCGGCTCGTACATCGCGTATTTCAGCTACGTTCACCTCGGGATTCATCCGTATCTCTCGATCGTGACGGCGGGCGCGGTGCTGTTCGTGCTCGGCTATTGCGTGCAGGCCGGACTCATCAACCGCGTCGTCGGCGCCCCCGTGCTGACCACGCTCGTCCTCACCTTCGGCCTCGACCTCATCGCCAACAACGGCATGATCCTCGCCTTCTCGGCCGACTACCGGTCGGTGACGCTCGCGAATCCGCTCGGCAGCGCGATCATCGGCGGCCTCGTCGTCCCGCTCGACCGTCTGGTGGCGATGATCCTCGCGATCCTCCTCACCGGGCTCCTCTATTTCGTGCTCGTCCACTCGCGCATCGGCCGCGCGATCATCGCGGTCCGCATGGACGCGGAAGCGGCGGCGCTGATGGGCGTGAAGGTGAAGCGCATCTACGCGATCACCTTCGGCATCGGCGCGCTGATGGCGGGCGCGGCGGGCAGCCTCCTCTCGCTCGTCTTCCCGATCTCGCCCCTCAACGGCCCCGAATTCCTCGGCATCGCCTTCGTCGTGTGCGTGCTCGGCGGGCTCGGCTCGGTCGCGGGCGCGGTGGTGGGCGGCCTCGCCCTCGGCGCCATCCAGAGCTTCGGCGCCCTCTTCTTCGGCCCGCAGCACGGCCTCACGATCGCCTTCGCGCTCCTCATCCTCCTCCTGATCTTCAAGCCCTCGGGCATCATGGGACGGAGGGGCTACGAATGATCCGCGTGATCCTCGTCGCGCTCGTCATCGCGGCCATCGCCGCGCTCCCGGCGCTCGGCGACAACTATCTCCTGCGCCTCGGGACGATGTTCGGCATGTACGCCGTGCTCGCCCAGTCGTGGAACATCATCGGCGGCTATGCGGGCTACCCGTCCTTCGCGACGGCCGCCTTCTTCGGCCTCGGCGCCTATGCCGGCGCCATCCTCCAGTCGGTCGGGCTGCCGATGCCGCTCGCCTGGATCGCGGCCTGCATCGTCGCGGCGGTGTTCGCGGCGCTCCTCGGTGCGGCGATCCTCCACCTGAAGGGCCACTATTTCGCGATCGCGAGCCTTGTGGTCGCGGACGTGCTCCTCGAGATCACCACGTCCTGGACCTCGCTGACGGGCGGCGGGATGGGGCTGAACCTGCCCATCATCCGCATCTCGATCGACGCGCAGGCGCGCCTCTTCTTCTATGCGATGCTCGCGCTCGCGGTGATCGCGCTGGTGATGAACTGGATCGTCGCCAAGAGCCGGCTCGGCTTCGCGCTCAACTGCATCCGCCAGAACGAGGACGCCTCGCAGATGGTCGGCATCAACACGACGCGCGAGAAGATCATCGCCTTCACGCTGTCGGCGGTCCTCGTCGGCGGGGCGGGCGCGATCTACGCCTCGTGGGTCTTCTATATCGAGCCGCCGGACGTGTTCTCGGTGCTGACCTCGGTGAAGCCGATCGTCATGACGATGCTCGGCGGAGCGGGCACGATCCTCGGCCCGGCCGTCGGCGCCGCGCTCTTCCTCGTCATGGAAGAGACGGTGTGGCGGAACTTCCTGTCGGTCCATGCGATGGTGCTCGGCCTCATCATCGTCGCGCTGATCTTCTTCCTCCCGCACGGCATCTTCGGCCTGTTCGGGCGGAAGGGCCCGGCAAGGCGGCTGATCGCGCGCGGCAAGAAGGGGGGGCGGGCATGAGCCTCTTGAGCCTTCAGGGCGTGTCGCGCCGCTTCGGCGGCCTCAACGCCCTCTCCGACGTCACGCTCGACATCGAGCCGGGCGAGATCGTTGGCCTCATCGGCCCGAACGGGGCGGGCAAGACGACGCTCGTCAACGTCGTCTCCGGCGTGTTCAAGCCGACCACGGGCACGGTCACGTTCGACGGGCAGCGGATCGACGGCATGAAGCCGTACCAGATCAGCCGGCTCGGCCTCGCGCGGACCTACCAGGTCGTGCAGCCCTTCCCGGAGATGAGCGTCCTCGAGAACGTCACGGCGCCGGCGGCGTTCGCGGCCGAGACGCACAGCCTCGCCGAGGCGCGGGAGAAGGCGCGCGAGGCGATCGAGTTCCTCGGTCTCGGCGCGCAGATCGATACGCCGGCCGCCGAGCTGACGCTCGCCGGCCGCAAACGCCTGGAGCTCGCGAAGAGCCTCGCGATGAACCCCAAGGTGCTCCTCCTCGACGAGGTGAATGCCGGTCTCAACCACACCGAGATCGACACCGCGCTCCACCTCATCCGCACGATCGCGGACCGGGGCGTCACGATCCTCATCATCGAGCACCTGATGAAGGTGGTGATGAATCTCTGCACCCGGATCGTGGTGCTCCATCACGGCGCGAAGATCGCCGACGGCGCGCCCGAGGCGGTGAGCCGCGACGAGGAGGTTATCAAGGCCTATCTCGGCCGGCGCTATGCCGAGCTCGCGGCGCTCCGGCGCCAGGAGGAGACGAATGGCTGATCCGCTCCTCTCTATTTCCGGGCTCGAGGCGGGCTATGGCGAGATCCGCGTCCTGTGGGGCGTCGATCTCACCGTGGGCAAGGGCGAGATCGTCTGCCTCGTCGGCTCCAACGGCGCGGGCAAGACGACGCTGCTGCGCGCGATCTCCGGCCTCGTGAAGGCCGACAAGGGCTCGATCGTCATCGACGGGGGCGAGATCGCGGGGGGCGGGCCGGAGGTCGCGCTCTCCTCGGGCATCGCGCACGTCCCGGAAGGGCGCCGCCTCTTCCGCACGATGAGCGTGAAGGACAATCTCCTGATGGGCGCCTATCTGCGCGTCGGCGAGGACAAGGCCGTCGCTGCGGATCTCGACCGGGTCATGACGATGTTCCCGCGCCTCGCCGAGCGCCGCAACCAGGACGCGGCGACCCTCTCGGGCGGGGAGCAGCAGATGTGTGCCATCGGCCGGGGCATCATGAGCCGGCCGAAGCTTCTGATGATCGACGAGCTGTCGCTCGGCCTCGCCCCGACGGCCGTCGACATGTTGAGCGACAGCCTCAAGGAGATCAACGCGACGGGCATCTCGATCCTGCTCGTGGAGCAGGACGTGATGAGCGCCCTCGATCTCGCATCGCGCGGCTATGTGCTCGACCGCGGCCGGATCACGATGTCCGGCACGTCCGCCGAGCTCGCCGCCGCACCCGAGGTGCGGGAAGCCTACATGGGCGTCGCCTGACGCCCGCCTTTATCAACATCATTGGACCGACCGGCATGAGCGCCCTGAAGACGAAATCCTCCTACGCCTACATTCCCGGCGTGATGCAATATTCGGCCGGCGTCGCCGCCGCCGACGGCTTCGCGATCGAGCGCGCGCGGTTCGAGGAGCCGGTGAAGCTCGACGAGGGGTTCGCCCGCATCAAGGCCCATCTCGAGAGCATCGGCCGGCCGCTCGACGCGTTCTGCGCCTGTGAGCTGCGCTCGCCCGCGCCCTTCACCGAGGCGGGCTTCCGCACCTTCAACGAGGCCTACAGCTCTGTCCTCGTCGACTGGGGGATCATGGAGGGCGAGGACAATCCCGTCGCCCGCTCCAATGTCTGCCCGGAGGTCGCCCCGCCGTCCGAGCCGTCCTTCCACGCCTTCTGCTACACCGTCCCGGCGGCGGGCGTCGGCCCGACCTTCGTGGTCGCGGGCTCCGGCGAGGCGCGCGAAGGGCAGGGCACCTATCGCGACAACACCGTCCGCTTCGGCGAGACGACGCCCGACGCGATCGCCGAGAAGGCGGACTATGTGCTCGGCGAGATGGAGCGCCGCATGTCCTTCTTCGGCGCGGGCTGGGCGGACACGACCGCCGCGCAGCTCTACACCGTGCACCCGATCCACGCCTTCCTCGAAAGCGAGATCGTGCGGCGCGGCGCGGCCCGCCATGGCCTCACCTGGCACTACAACCGTCCGCCGGTGAAGGATCTCGAATATGAGATGGATTGCCGTCGCATCTTGACGGAGAGGGTGCTCCTCGTCGGATAAGGGCCGACGGCAAGAACGCGTGGAGGAGCCGAGATGATCAAGATCGATGCGGACCGGCTTCTCGGCGACCTGCGCCGCCTCTCCGAGTTCGGCAAGTACGAGACCGGCGTCGACCGCACGGCCTTCTCCGCGGAGGACATCGCGGCGCGCCAATGGCTCGCCGGGCGGATGGAAGAGGCGGGGCTCACGCCGCAATTCGACCGGTACGGCACGGTGCTCGGCCGGAGCGGGAAGGGCGGCAAGGCCGTCCTCCTCGGCTCGCACACCGACACGGTGCCGCGCGGCGGCTGGCTCGACGGCGCGCTCGGCGTGATCTACGGCCTCGAAGTCGCCCGCGCCCTCGCCGAGGCCGGGTCCGACGCCGCGATCGACGTCATCTCCTTCCAGGACGAGGAGGGGACGTTCCTCCCCTGCCTCGGCAGCAAATCCTTCTGCGGCTTCCTCGAAGAGGCTGAGCTGGCGGCGGGCGCGCGGGCCGACGGCCTTCCGCTTGCCTCGGTCCTGCCGCTCGAAGGGATGCCGGACAGGCTGGTGACGCTCGACCCCGCGCGCCACGTCGCCTTTCTGGAGGCGCACATCGAGCAGGGGCCGCGCCTCATCACCACCGATATCGGGCTCGGCCTCGTCACCGGCATCGTCGGCATCCGCCGCTTCCGCATCAGCGCGAGCGGCGAGGCGAACCATGCCGGGACGACGCCGATGTCGATGCGCAAGGATGCCGGCGCCTCCCTCATTCGTCTTGCGGCGGAGCTGCTGGAGAAGATGCCGGAATGGGGGACGGCCGAGTCGGTCTGGAATATCGGTGCGATCGAGTTCCGCCCCGGCGCGCCGAATGTGGTGCCGGCCGAAGCCTCGCTGGTGTTCGAGTATCGCGATCTGTCGGACGCGGTGATCGCACGGGTCGAGGCGAAGATGCGCGAGGCTGTTGCCGCGCGCGAGGCGGCCGACCCGGTGACCTACGCGATCGCCCCGATGGGCAAGGTGGATCCGCTCGCCATGGACCCCGGCCTGCAGGCCGCCTTCGCCGCGACGGCCGAGCGGCTCGACTATCGCTTCATGACGATGCCGAGCGGGGCCGGGCACGACGCGATGATCGTCGGCAAATGCGTTCCGGCCATGATGATGTTCGTGCCGAGCATCGGCGGGCGCAGTCATGATGTGACAGAAAACACCGCTGATTCCGACCTGATCCGCGGCTGCGAATACTTAGCCAACGCAACGAACGATCTCTTCGCGAGCGGCTGGGTCGCGGGACGGGGCTGATTGCGAAACGATGTTTCACAATGTGTGGTAGCGCTCCCGGCTCTTCCTTGCCAAGCTATTGACACATTGCCATAACATTACAAATGACTGTGATAGCGGTTTTCACGATCTTTGTGTGTTGAAAAAATCTGATTTTATGGGTAGCCCAACTAGACAGAACGAGTTGGGAGCGGGCGGCAACGCCCGTATGGGATAGTGCCTGAAGATCTTGGAACACAAGTATTTCTCTATGCGCCGACCGGAAATACTCTGACGGAGTTGACCGACGAGCCTGGCTTCGGCAACCCGATGAACAAATATTCCTGGTCGATGACGTTGTTCGACGGCAGCGACGATGGTGATATCCCCGAACTCTATGTCGGTACTCTGAACGGCGAGCAGGACGTTGTCGGCGGGATCGGCCTTGCCCTTCGCCTTGCTGCGGTGACCGGCAACGGCATCATCAACCCGATCGATCTTTTTTCTTCAGACTCTTCTCCGGCGCTGCGCGAATTCTTGTCTGCGGATCTGTCGAACACGATCCGCGGCGAAGGCCCCGAAATCTGGAAATATGATTTCGAGACCGAGACCTGGACGCAGGTTCTCAACGCCGAAACCTCCGGTGGCATCCTCGACGATGAGGATCTCGGCCTTCGCGACGCCGTGAGCTTCAACGGCGAAGTCTTCTTCTCGTCCTCCACGTCGCTCATCTACAACCTGCTCAACGCGGGCGACAATCAGGCGAAGATCGTCTACTCGTCCGACGGTGAGAATTGGGATCTGCTCGAAGGCGGTCCGCTCGACAGCGACGGTACCCGCTCCATCCGCTCGCTGACCGTCGTCGACTATCCGGGCGGCGGTGTGGATGAGAAGGCCCTTCTCGTCGGCACCGAGAATGTCGAGAATGGCGCCGAACTCTGGTTCTACCGCGAGGACGGTTCCTGGGAGAAGGTCGCGCAGCTCGAGGACGGCAACGCCGACGGCGACCACTATGCGTCCGCCATCTCCGAGGTGATCCAGTTCGGGAACGACATCTATGTCGGCACCTGGTTCCCGTACACGCTCTACAAGCTGACCGACACCGGCCTCGTCGACGTCACGCCCCAGCCGGACGGCGACGTGATCGACGACCAGGGTGTGATGCAGCTCATCGAATATGATGGCTGGTTCTACATCAGCAGCGTGAACTACGGCCTTGCGGGCACGCCGGGCGCGAGCCTCTACCGCACTACGGATCCTGATGATCCTACAAGCTGGGAAGTCGTCACCACCGACGGTTTCGCGACCGAGCTGCCGGACACCTATGCCGAGAACCCGGCCACCTATGTGTGGCAGATGGCGGTGGTCGACGGCGTCCTCTACATGGGCGACCTCTCCGACGAGGCGCACCTCCTGAAGCTGACCCACGTCGACATCGACGACAACTACACCGTCGTCGTCGCCGAGGACAACGGCGACGAGCCGTTCACGTTCGGCTCGCAGGCCTACGGCATCCGCAAGATGTTGCCGGTCGCGCTCGATGGAGAGGGCCTGCCGCTTCCGGACCAGAGCGTCGCCCCGACCGACCTCCTCATCGGCTCGGCCGATCCCTATGACACGAAGCCGCTCGGCATCCTCGAGTCGCTCTTCACCGTCAATGGCGAGCAGGTCGTCGGCCGTCCCTTCACCGCCTCGACCCTCTGGGGTTCGGAGAACGAGGACCTGATCCTCGGCGGTGTCCGTGGCGACGTCATGAATGGCGGCGACGAGGACGACGTCTTCATCGGCAACTTCTGGAGCGGCGGCATCATCGGCGGTGGCGACACCGTCAATGGCGGCAGCGGCGAAGACATCATGTTCGGCCTCGCCGGCAATGACGTCCTGCGCGGTGACGAAGGCGAAGACTTCATGGTCGGCGGCGCGGGCCGCGACCGGATGTACGGCGGTGACGGCATCGACCTGATGGTCGGCGACTTCATCAATGACGGTCCGCTCGACGACATCATCACCCCACTCCTGCAGCAGCTCATCGGCGGCTCGCTCGATCTCGAGGGCGCCCCCTCGCTCGACATCCTGATGACGGCGATCACCGGTGCGATCAGCACGCTCGAGGTGTTCGGCGGCCTCAACGACGTGATGTACGGCAATGACGGCAACGACATCATGATCGGTGGCGGCGGCCGTGACCGGATGTTCGGCAACGAAGGCGCGGACCTGATCTACGGCAACGAGGGCAAGGACCGGATCTTCGGCAACGCCGGGAACGACATCCTCGAAGGCGGCGAACAGGACGACTTCATGCATGGCGGTGCCGGCAACGACACCCTCATCAGCGGCCTCGGCAACGACACGATGGTGGGCGGTGCCGGCGACGACACCTTCATCATCCGTGGTGGCGAAGGCGACGTGATCGAGACGGGTCGCGACCTGATCCTGGGCTTCCAGCAGGGCAGCGACGTCATCGATCTGTCGGAGTTCTTCGGCTACGGCTACCCGTTCGACTTCGAGACGCACCTTGCTCCGGCGCTGCGCGCTCAGCCGCTTACCGGCTGGCTCGTGATCGACCTCTCCCTCATCACGGGGACGTCGAACCTGCCGGATCCCGGTCCGGAAGGCGACGGCACGATCGTGGTGCAGGGCCTGCGCTATGCGGACGTCGAGATGACCGACTTCAAGGTCGACTCGCTGTTCATCGAAGGCGGCCTCGGCGGCCTCTTCTAAGACCGGGACGGGCGGCCCGATGCGCCGCCCCCCGCACGCGACTTCGGAAAGCGCCGCCCCTCCGGGTGGCGCTTTTGCTTTGGCCGCAGCACGGCCGTCCCCGTGCGACGCTCCGGCACGCAAGAAAAGCAAATTCGCACGGAACATCTTGTCCGATCCGAAGCCTGCCCAATTTGCCGAAGCAACGCACACATTGCGAAGGAGAGAGACCAATGGACGTGAACGGTGTCGGTTGGCTGACGGCGATCATTGTTGGCGGCTTGGCGGGCTGGATCGCCGAGAAGGCGATGAAGAGCCAGATGGGCCTCTTCGCCAACATCATCCTCGGCATCGTCGGGGCCGTGGTGCTGAACGCGATTCTCGCCGCGCTCGACGTGACGCTCGGCGTGGGCTGGATCGCCTATCTCATCACCGGCGTTCTCGGCGCGTGCCTGCTGATCTTCGTCGCCCGAATGGTCAGAGGCTCACGGGCCTGACCGCGACGAGGCCCGGCCCGAAAGCGCCGGGCCTCCGCTGTTGCTGACGCCGCCTCAGGATCGGAAGAGGCGGCTATATTGGGTCTCGTGCCAGGCGCTGCCCATGGCCATGCGGATCGAGACATTGCCGATCGCGTCGTCGCCGAGCGCGGCGGCGGCGGCGACGCTCCGCTCGATCAGCGGGACCGCGTCGATCAGGATCCGCTGCCCGTCCGTGTGGCCGAGCGGCACGAGGCGGATCGCGGCCGCGACCTGCCCCTCAACGACCGACCACATCAGCCCTTTCAGCGCCGTCTCGGCCGGCACGCCCCAGTGCTGCGCGGCGATCGCGAAGGCGGCCGGGTAGGTGAGCCCGCCCGGCGCGTGCGCGCGCGCCGCCGGCACGTCGAGATCGGTCAGCAGGGCGAGGAGCGCCTCGCCCATGCGGCGGTCCTCCTGCTGCATCTCCCGGCTTTCCCGGCCCGCGGCGAGGAGCGCGTCCCACTCGGCAAACGCAGCGGCGTCGCCTTCCTCCAGCGCGGCGGCGAGGCGCAGGAAGATCGCCCCGTCGAGCGCGGCATAGGTGTGCTCCAGCGTGCCGCCGATCCACTCGCGCGCGGTCGCGGCGTCGCTCACCCATCCGGCATGGACGGCCCATTCGAGCCCGCGCGAATAGGAGAAGGCGCCGACCGGCAGGCTCGGGCTGACGAGGCGCAGAAGGTGCAGGGGAAGGTCCATCGTCAGCTCCAGGCGATCAGCCCGTCGAGCCCGGTGCGGGCGAGATAGACCGCGAGCACGTAGACGAGCACGTAGAGCGCGTAGGTCTGGCCGTCGCCGCTATAGATCCGGCGGGCCGAATCGGCCGTGCGCGTCGCCGCCTCCCCGACGCGCGCCCAGGCGAAGGTCGCGACGGGCGGGAGGAGGCGCACCGGGATCAGCGGGTCGGCGAGCACGAAGGCGCGCAGGCTCGGCCGGTCGTGCCGGCGCAGCAGCGTCCACCACAGCCCGAAGAGGACGAGCGAGACGCCGAGCGCGATCAGCATCGCGCCCGTCGGGTCCCACGTGCCGTAGATCGTCTCCAGCGACGCGCCCTCCCAGACGAGGGTGGAGGCGAAGGTCGGGTCGATCACCTTCGACACCGGGTCCATCAGCAATTTCGGGGCGAAGGAGAGGACGAGGATCCCGCCGGCGAGGAGGATCTGCGGCAGGACGAGCTCGACCGGCGCCTCGCTCGCCTCGCGCCGGCGGGGGCCGAGGAAGAGGCCGACGAGGATGCGCGTCATGTAGACGAGGCCGAGGAAGGTCGCGAGGAGTGTCGCGACGGCGAGGACGTACCAGCCCTTGTCCGTCATCGCCGAGAGGAGCAGCCACTTGCCGCCGAACCCCATCAGCGGCGGGAGGCCCGACATCGCGAGGAGCGCGACGGCGACGGTCGCGAAGGTGAAGGGCATCGCGCCGAGGAGGCCGCCGCTCTCGGAGAGGCGCCGCGTGCCGGTGCGAATGAGGATGCCGGCGAGGGCGAGGAAGAGGATCCCCTTCACCAGCATGTGGTTCGCGACGAGATAGACCGCCGTCACCCAGCCGAGATGGCTCATCAGCGCGATGGCGGTGATGATGTAGCCGAGCTGGCTCATGCTCGAATAGGCGAGGAGGCGCTTCACGTCGTCCTCGCGCAGCGCGAGGATCGCGCCGCCGACCGTCGTGAACACGCCGATCCAGGCGATGATCTCGGAGAGGTCGAGGCTCGCGTCGGAGCGGATCGCGAGATAGCTCGCCATCAGGAGCCCGAAAATCGCGACCTTGCTGATCACGGCCGAGAGCAGCGCGGTGACATCGTCGTCCGCCTCGGCATAGGCGCCGGGCAGCCAGACATGGACGCCGATCGCGCCCGCCTTCACGAGGCAGCCCGCCGCGAGGAGCGCGAAGGGAAGGTTCGCCGCCGGCCCCACCGTGAAGAGGGCCGAGAGCGCGTCGGTCCCCGCCACCGCCGACAGGCCCGCGAATCCGGCGACGAGAAGGAAGGCGGCGGCGATCGAGAAGAGGAGATAGGGCAGCACGTGGGGCCGTGCGTGCGCGCCGCGCGCGATGAGGAAGGTCGACGCGAGGGTGATCAGCTCCCACGCGAAGAAGAATTCGAGGCTCGTCTCGGCGCGCAGCAGAGCGGGGATCGACAGGAGGAGCACCACCGCGAGCGGGGCGTGGCCCGTGCGCTTGCCGGTCACGGCGAGGCCCGCGATCCCGATCACGATGCTGCCGGCGAGGAGGAGCGTGGAGAAGAGGCCCGCGATACCGTGCGTGTCGAAAGCGAGCGAGGTGCCGACGGCGACGACGCTCGCGAGGAGGAGGATCGTCTTCAGCGGGCCGGGCAGGCCGTCGAGAAGGGTGAAGGCGAAGCCGGCGATGAGCGGGGCGAACAGCCAGGCGTGGCCGACGCCCGACGCATTCGCCGCGCCGAGCCCGGTGAGGATCAGGAGCACCGCCATCGCGATCACGGGGACGAGGCGGCCGATGGGAAGCGGCGCCTCGGGGCGCGCGTCCGCGCTGGCGAGAGCGTTGAAGAACCAGCGGTAGATGTAGACCGCCTCGAGGAGGGAGCCGACGAGGATCAGTGCGATCCAGAGGAAGCGGTCCGCCGCGGCGAGCTCCATGATCAGCGCCCATTTGCCGAAGAAGCCCGGAAAGGGCGGCATCCCGGTGATCGCAACGACGAGGACGCCGAGGAGGATGAGGATGAAGGGCTTGCGCGCGAGCTTCAGCGGCGTCGACACCTCCCGCGCCTTGAGGAGCCCGGTGAGCCAGAAGAGCCCGGCCTTCGCGAGGAGGTGGTTCACGAAGAGCCCGCCGAGCACCAGGGGCAACGCGTCATAGGCGCCGATATCGGTGAGGAGGGCGAGCGCCATCGTGAGGAGCGCCATCTGGCCGATCGAGGAGTAGCCGAGAAGGCGGCGCACCTTCGTCTGCGCGAGACCCATGAGGTTCGCGGCGAGGAAGGTGATGGCGGCGAGGATGGCGATGAGGCCGAGCTCGCCCGCGAAGAGCGGCAGGAGCTTCAGGAGCGCGAAGAAGACGCCGGTGGAGACGCCGACCGAGACCATCGAGGCGACGCCCGTCGGAGCGGTCTCGTAGACGTCGAGACCCCACCCGTTCGCTGGGAAGGGCTTCAGCTCCACGAGAAGGCAGGCGAGGATGAAGAGGAGCCCCGCCGTCGCGACCGGGCCGCCGATCTCGCCGCGCATGTCTATGAGGGCGTCGATGCTGAGCGTGCCGGTCGCGTTGTAGACGAGCGTTGCGCCGAGCAGGAAGAAGGCCGAGGCGAGCACGGTCGCCATGATGTACTTGAACGCGGCCGCCACCGCCTCCGCCCGGCGGTCGAGGCCGAAGAGGCCGTAGGTCCCGATCGAGACGATCTCCAGGAACACGAACAGGTTGAAGAGATCGCGCGTCATGATCATCCCGTTGATGCCCATGACGAGGATCAGGAAGAGGAGCAGCGCGACGTAATTGCCGCGCAGCCGCTCCCACAGGTGCATCGCGCAGAACACCGCGAAGAGGTTGACCGAGACCGAGAACGCGCCCTCTGCGAGGCCGAAGCGCAGGCTGATCGCGAGCGGCGGCGTCGCGCCTGCGGTCAGCACCTCGATCGTGTCGGCGCCCCACCACAGCGCGGCGAGCGAGATCACGCTGACCGCGAGGATGCCGCCGAGCGCGACGGCGAAGGCAGCGTGGAGCCAGCCCTTGCCGAGGCGGTAGAAGAGGGGGATCGCGAAGCCGCCGCCGAGCCCGAAGAGGAAGATCGCGAGCGGTTGAGCGAGGGCGCTTACCATCGCGATTCCGTGAACGCGCCGATGTCGAGCGACTTCTTCGAGGCATGGAGGCGCACGGCGAAGGCGAGCATCACCGCCGTCACCGAGAAGCCGATGACGATCGCCGTCACCGCGAGGGCAGACGGGACGGGGTCGACGACGAAGGGCGTCGTCCCGTCCGCCGGCAGCGCCTCGACGATGGGCGCGGTCGCGCCCGTCACGTAGCCGCTCGCGACCATGACGATGTGGATGCCGGTGTCGAGGAGGGCGAAGCCGATGATCATCCGCATGATGTTGCGGTGGGTGAGGATGCCGATAATCCCGATCACCGCGAGCGCGAAGCCGGTGAAGAGGAGGATCGTCGAGACGGGGATGCCGGTGCTCATGAGCCGCCTCTGAAGCGGTCGATCACGACGCTGAGCTCGGCCCCGACCTTCACGCCGAGGAGGGCGGAGATGAGCGGGATCGCCCCGGCGCTGATGAAGGTGCCGAACTCGCCCTTCGGCAGGAAGCGCGGGTCGAGGAAGCCCGCCGCGAGGATGATGCCGAGAATGCCGATCCCGACATAGAAGACGCCCGCCATCGATTCCACGACGCTGAGGAGGGCGACGTTGAGGTCCGATCCGGGCTTGGCGAGGACGAGCAGCATCACCGCCGAGGCGACGATCGCGCCACCCTGGAAGCCGCCGCCCGCCGACAGGTGGCCGTTCACGATCACATAGGCGCCGAAGACAACGATCATCGGCATCAGGACCTGCATCCCGGTGGCGATGATCTCGCCCGGCGCGGGGGCCTTCCTCTCCGCCGCTTCGACCTCCTTGGCCGGCGGCGCCTTCACGTCCTGCTTGAGGAGGAGGCCGACGCTCGCCGCCACCATGAAGAGCACCGCCACCTCGCCGAGCGTGTCGAAGCCGCGATAGGTGATGAGGATCCCGGTGAGGATGTTCGGCAGGCCGAGATCGCCGATCGACTGGCTGACATAGGCCGCCGCGAGGGGGCGCAGCGTGTCCATCTCCACGTAGCCGCTGACGACCTTGAGGAAGATCAGCACGAAGAGGACGGCGATGCCCGCACCGAGAAAGGATCTCATGGTTTCTTCTTCTTTCTTCCCTTGCGCTGCGGCGCGCCCCGTCCGGCGAGGTTGGCGAGGGCGGGGTGGATGAGGACCGCGGCGCGCGACAGGGCGTGGCTCGAGATCGGGTTCGTCATCACCACGAAGGCGATCACGAGGACGAGCTTCAGCGTCCAGTCCGGGTGGTAGAGGGCGAGGCCGAGGAGGACGAGCGCGTTGCCGAGCGTCGTCGCCTTGGTGCCGGCCTGGAGGCGGGTCAGCGCGTCGGGCATCCTGAGGAGGCCGAGCCCGGCCGAGAAGAGGAACACCGCCCCGAGGAGGACGAGGAGGCTGCCGGCGATCTCCATCACGGGCCTTCCTTGCCGCTGCCGGTCTTCCGGATCGCGTAGAGGAAGATGAAGGTCGCGAGGCCCGAGCCGATCGCCGCCTCCGCCATCGCGACGTCGGGCGCGGCGAGGAGGAGGAAGGAGACCGCCGCGAAGAGGCTCGCGAGGCCGCCGCTCACCATCGCCGCCAGCAGGTTGGGCAGCGCGATCGCGAGGATGCCCGATACCAGGATCGAGGCGCAGACGAGGATGATGAGGAGCTCGAGCACGCTAGAGCCCCTTTTCGAGAAAGCGCGCGATGGCGAGCACCGCGAGGAAGCTGAGAAGCCCGTAGACGAGCGCGACGTCGAGATAGATGAAGCGGTCCGCGACGTGGGCGTAGAGCGCGATCATGCCGATCGAGATGACGGTGAGCACGTCGATCGCGACGATCCGGTCGATGAGGGTCGGCCCCTTCACGAGGCGGATGACGGTGAAGAGGATGCCGAAGAAGATGAGGACGGCGGCTGCCTGGAGGATGAGCTCAGCCAAAGACCTTCTCCAGGTGCGGCTCGAACGGACCGGCGATGAGCGCGGTCGCCTCGGCCTCGTCGGTCGTCGTCACGTCGAGCCAGTGCACGGTCAGCGCGTCGTCCTTCATGTCGATGACGAGGGAGCCCGGCGTGAGGGCGATGGTGTTCGCGAGGGCGAGCCGGCCGATCGGCGATTTGAGGCGGGTGCGGACCGTCACGATGCCGGGCTTGATGCGGATGCGCGGTGAATAGACGATCCGCATCATCGCGATGTTCGCCTTCACCATCTCCACGAGGAACGCGCCGAGATAGGCGAGGAAGTGGCCGAGCCCGGCCGGTGTCCACGCAAGGCGGCTCCAGGCGTCGCTGTGCGCGGTGAAGACGGCGGCGACGATCCCGGTAAGGACGATGCCGAGCCCGATCACCACCGGCTCGAGCGTCGCGTTCGCGATCATCCAGACCACGAAGAGGACGACCCAAAGGCTCTTCATCCCCCGCGCAAGGCTGCGGCGGACGGGGGCCGCAGGCTCGGACGCGGTGTGGGGATGGCCCGTTGGCGTGGTCTCTGGCACGTCGCTCATTCCCTGGAGAGGGTGCCGCGAGGCTAGTTTGGAAGCGGCGTCGAATCAATTCAAACCGGGCCGCGTCCGGCGGTGCGCGGGGTGAAGATCCGCCCTATCCACCGCCGAGCGCGACGGTCAGCGCGCGGGCGGCGGCCGAGACGCGCTCGCCGATGACCGGGATGCGCGCCGGGGTGAGGCGGAGGGCAAGCCCCGAGACGGAGATGGCGCACACCGCCTCGCCGTTGGGGGCGAAGACGGGAGCCGCGATGCAGCGCAGGCCCACGAGATATTCCTCCTCATCCACCGCGTAGCCGCGGGCGCGCGTCGCGGCGATGTCGGCGAGCACCGCCGCCTCGGAGCGGAGCGAGTTCGCAGTCATCGCCGGGAGGCCGAGCCGGGCGACGAGGTCGCGGATCTCCGCGTCCGGCCATGTCGAGATGATCGCCTTGCCCATGCCGGAGGAGAAGGGCGGCACCGCGCCGCCGGGCGGAGAGATCGCCCGCATGATCTCGCGGCTTTCCACCTGGCTGACGGTCACGATGGCCTCGTCCTCGAGGACGCCGAGATTGGCGGTCTCGCGCGTCTCGTCGCGCAGGCGCCGCAGGAAGGGGAGGGCCGGGGCGACGAAGGTGCGCCGCCGCCCGAACCCGGCCCCCGCCGCGAACGCCTCGCGCCCGACGCTCCAGAGCGCGGTGTCGGGCGCGAACTGGGCGTAGCCGTGGAGCTCGAGCGTGGTGAGGAGGCGGTGGGTCGTGGAGATCGGCAGCCCCGCCTCGCGCGCGAGGGTCGTGACGCGGATGCCGCCATCGGCGCGGCCGAGCATCGTGAGCAGCGTCAGCGCGCGCGAGACCGACTGCACGGACGACCCCTCCGCCGCCCGCGCGGGCGTGCGCCCCGTTCCGCTCTCCGTCGCCGCCATCGCCGCTCTCCCCTCGCACCCTTTCCATATGATGGAAAATCTTTCCAGGGAACGGTGCGTCGTGCAGGCTCTTGGCGCTAAGCAGGGGCGAGCCGGTGGGAGACGCACGTCCCCCTGAGAACGGCTGCGTTCGAACGAGGGGGGACCTGAGATGACCGAATATGTTGAGCGCTATGGCCTGTCCGTCGCCGCGCCGCTCGCGGAGCTCATCGAGACGGAGGTTCTGACGGGCGTGACGCCGCAGGCCTTCTGGGAGGGCTATGCGCGGCTGCTCCACGATCTGATGCCGAAGAACCAGGCCCTCCTCGAGGAGCGAGTCCGGCTTCAGGAGGAGATCGACACCTGGCACCGCGAGAATCGCGGCAAGCCGTTCGACGTGACCGCCTACCGGGCCTTCCTGAAGGACATCGGCTATGTCCAGCCCGAGCCGGCCCCGTTCAAGGTGGGCACGCAGAATGTCGACCCCGAGATCGCCTCGATCGCCGGCCCGCAGCTCGTCGTTCCCGTCTCCAACGCCCGCTTCGCGCTGAACGCCGCGAACGCGCGCTGGGGCAGCCTCTATGACGCCCTCTACGGCACCGACGCGATCCCCGGCGCGCCGAAGGGCAAGGGCTACGACCCGGAGCGCGGCGCCGAAGTCGTCGCCTGGGCCGCGGCCTTCCTCGACCGGGCCGTCCCGCTCGACGGCGCGTCCCACACCGAGGTCACGCGCTACACCCATGACGGCTCAACCCTGATGGCCGAGACCGAGCGCGGCACCGTGCCGTTCAAGGATCCGGACGCCTTCGTCGGCTATGTCGAGGACGGCGATCGCGCCCGCTACGCGCTGATTCACAACGGGATCCACGTCATCCTCGAGATCGACCCGACGACCCCGGTGGGCGCGTCCCACCCGGCCGGGCTCTCCGATGTCGTGCTCGAATCGGCGATGACCGCGATCCAGGATTGCGAGGACAGCGTCGCGGCCGTCGACGCGGAGGACAAGGTCCTCGTCTATCGCAACTGGCTCGGCCTCATGAAGGGCGACCTCGCGGACACGTTCGAGAAGGGCGGGCGCATGATGACGCGCCGCCTCAACCCGGACGTGGTGCTGACGGTGCCGGGCGGCGGCACGAAGACGCTGCAGGGCCGCGCCCTCCTCCTCGTTCGCAATGTCGGCCACCTGATGACGACCGACGCAGTGCTCTTCAATGGCGACGAGACGCCGGAGGGGATGCTCGACGCCGCGGTGACGGTCGCCGCCGCCATGCACGACCTCGCCAAGACCGAAGGGCCGCGCAACTCGCGCGCCGGGTCGGTCTATGTCGTGAAGCCGAAGATGCACGGGCCGGAGGAGGTCGCCTTCGCCGACGCCCTCTATGCGCGGGTGGAGGACATTCTCGGCCTGAAGCGCAACACGGTGAAGCTCGGCGTGATGGACGAGGAGCGGCGCACCTCGGCGAACCTCCTCGCCGCGATGGCGGCGGTGAAGGACCGGCTCGTCTTCATCAACACCGGCTTCCTCGACCGCACGGGCGACGAGATCCACACCGCGATGCAGGCCGGCCCCGTGATCCCGAAGGACGAGATGAAGTCGGCCCCCTGGCTCGCCGTCTACGAGGACGGCAATGTCGATGCGGGCCTCGCCGTCGGCCTGCCGGGTCACGGCCAGATCGGCAAGGGCATGTGGGCAAAGCCCGACAAGATGGCGGAGATGCTGGAGGCGAAGGTCGGCCACCCGAAGGCGGGCGCCAACACCGCCTGGGTGCCGTCCCCGACCGCGGCGACGCTCCACGCGACGCACTATCACCAGGTCGACGTCGCCGCGCGCCAGGCCGAGATCGCGAGCCGCGCCCCGGCCTCGAAGGACACGCTCCTGACCCCGCCGCTGCTCGCGGGCCGCAACCTCGACCCGGCGACCGTCGCGCGTGCGCTCGACGACAGCTGCCAGTCGATGCTCGGCTACGTGGTGCGCTGGGTCGACCAGGGCATCGGCTGCTCCAAGGTGCCGGACATCAACGATGTCGGCCTGATGGAGGATCGCGCGACGCTGCGCATCTCGTCCCAGCTCCTCGCCAACTGGCTGATGCACGGGCTGATCACCGAGGCGGAGGTGGACGAGTCGCTCCGCCGCATGGCGGAGAAGGTGGACGCGCAGAATGCGGGCGACGCCGCCTACCGCCCGATGGCCCCGGCCTATGACGGCGTCGCCTTCAAGGCGGCGCGGGCGCTGATCTTCGAGGGCGCGACGCAGCCCTCAGGCTACACCGAGCCCATCCTCCACCGCGCCCGCCGCGAGGCGAAGAAGGCCGCCTGAGGCCGAAGCCGGGCGAGGCTCAGGCGAACCTGAGACAGGCCGGCGGCGACCCGCCATCGGCCATCCAGCGATAGATCTCGGCGTGGGCGCGCGCGACGCGCGTCCACGTGAACTGCCGCTCCACGATCCGCCGTCCGGCGCGGCCGCGCACGGCGAGATCCTCGGCCGCGAGCGCCGTGGCGAGGAGGGGCGCCATCGTCTCCGGCGCGGCGGTGATCTCGTAGGCCGCGCCCCCCGCGAAAAGCTCCGGGATGTTGCAGGCGCGGGTCATGATCACCGGCAGGCCGTAGGCGGACGCCTCCAGGACCCCCATCGGCATCCCCTCCGAGTGTGAGGGGAGGATGAAGGCGTCGGCGCTGCGCAGCGCCGCGTCCTTCGCGAGGCCGAAGAGCGGGCCGCAGAAGAGGACGCTCGCCTCCAGCCCGTGCGCGCCGACGCGCTGGCGCAGCCCCGCGAGATGCCCCCCATCGTCCCATCCGCCGATGACGAGCCGCCACCCCGCGCCGACCGCCGGGCTGTCGCGCCGGATGTGCGCGAAGGCGTCGATCAGCTCGGCAAGGCCCTTCTTCGGGTGGATGCGGCCGATGAAGAGGAGGGTGCGGCGCGGGTCGGGCCCGAAGGGCGGCGGGCCGGGCTCGGCGCCCTGCGCGAGCGGCGGCAGGTCGACCCCGTTCGGGATCAGCGCGACCGGATTGTCGAGCCCGTAGGCGCGGAAGGCGTCCATCTCGGCCGTGCAGAGCGCGTGGAGGCAGGTCGCCGCGTTGAGATTGGCCCGTTCGAACAGCGCGGCGGCGAGCGCCTTCTTGCGGCGCGAATGGTTGAGCGCCCACCCGTCGAGCATCCCGCGCGGCGAGATGATGACGGGCCGCCCGGTGCGGCGGCGGAAGACGCTCGTCGCGATGGAGGCGTAGGTCCACAGCCCGTGCTGGTGGACGATGTCGTGTCGCGAAAGGGCGTCGACGAGGCCCGGCGAATAGCGGAAGACGCGCGGGCCGCGGCTCGCGAAGATCTCCGGGCGGACGGGGAGCCAGGCGCGCATGTCCTTCGCCGTCTTCTCGTCGAGCGGCCCGTAGACCGAGACCGCCGCCCCCTCCTCGAAGAGGGTCTGGGCGGTGCGGCGCACGGAGTGGAAGAGCCCGCCGCCGCGCCGCGAGACGGACTGCGTGACCATCCCGATCGACGGTTCCGCCGTCCGCGCCCGCTGGCGCGGCGCCGCCCGTGCGGTCGCGGTGCGGGGGAGGTCGGCCGTGCTCATGGCCGTGTCCCGAGGGTGATGGGCCGCTCGGCCGACAGGATCGCGTTCGGCAGCGGGCGGCGCCGGCGCGGCGGTGGTCCCGCCCGCTGCGTGCCGAGCCCGATCCGGATGCCCGCCCTTGCCGCGAGGAGGAGCGGCATCGCCATCACCAGCGCGTAGGCCGAGTGGGTGAAGGCGCTGACGCAGAGCGCGGCGAGGGAGGGATAGATCGCCGCCTCTGAGAGGTCGCCCGCGAGGCCGCGATGATAGGCGCGCGCCGCGATCCAGCCGCTCAGCGCGAAGACGAAGAGGGAGAGGACGTCCCAGTCGAGATAGGCGTCGGGGAAGCCGGTGACGGTCGTGCCGGTCTTCCAGACCGCGCCCTCGGCATCGAGCGCGTCCTCGAAGGAGGGGAGGTCGGTGATAAGGGCGCGCTTCGCCTCGTCGCCGACGATCTGCGCGGGCACCCAGCTCCGCACCGCCTTGTTCCACAGCATCCGGCCGAGGCCGAGCGTGTCCTCCTCCTGGATCGAGGCGAGGAAGTAGGCGCCGTTGCGATATTCGTCCGTGACGGTGCCGAGTTTCGCGGTGACGACGGACGGCCAGTCGACCGCGGCGAGCTCGGTCATGCTCGGAAGCTGGCGGGAGAGGCCGCCGCTCGCCGCGGCGACATAGCCCCCGCGCGTGCGCATCTCGCTGACGCCGAAGAGGACGACGAGGCCGCCGATCACCAGCACGGGCAGCGCGAGCCGGGGGAGCGCCAGGCGCCGCATCGCCCAGAGGCAGTAGGCTCCCGCGAGGCCCAGCTCCACGATCTCGCTGCGCTTGAAGGCGAGGAGGATCGGCGCCGCGAAGGTGAGGAGCGAGAGGAGGAAGAGCGTGACGCTCACGACATGGACGCGCAGGAGGAGGTAGGCGAAGGCGAGCACGAAGGCGACCGGATTGAGGCTCGCGAAGAGGCGCAGGATCGTGATCGGCCCGCTCGGCTGACGCGCCGTCAGCGCCGCGGCCGGCTGGAGCTGGATGAGGATCTGGATCCCGAGCGCGAAGAGGACGAAGACCGCGACCGTCAGGAAGAGCCGCCCCTCGTCGGCCCGCGCGAGCGCGGCGCGGAGCGCGGCCTCTCCCGGCCCGCGCCCGGCGCGGCGCGGCCGCTCGATTGTCCACCCGGCGACCATGCCGAGGAAGCTGAAGAGGGCGACGAGGTTGAGCGTCACCATCCCCTCCGCCGGGACGGCCGACTGCGCGCGGGCCGTCGCCACCGCCTGCGGCACGAACCAGGCGAGGAGGATCGCCCCCGCGAGGAAGGGCACCTTGATGTACCCGACCGGGCTCGCGACGACCGAGCGCAGCACCGCGACCGCCGCAGCGAGCGCGAGGAGGTTGAGCGCGAGGGCGCTCACCGCCGTTGCTCCCGAAGGGCGGTCGCGAGCGCCGCGACGAGCCGGTCCTTGACGGCGGCGGGCGCGAAACCGGCCCGGCTCTCGCGCGCGGCGGCGGCCATCCGGTCCCGCCTTGGCCGGTCGGTGAGGAGGGCGGCGATGGCGCCGGCGAGCGCGGCGGGGTTGCGCTCGGGCACGATGAGGCCGGACTCGCCGTGGACGACCGGCGCGCCGGCGGCGCGCGTCACGATCGCGGGCACGCCCGTCGCGAGCGCCTCCAGCACGACCGCCGCCGTGCCCTCGGCGAGGGAGGGGAGGGTGAAGAGGTCCGCCTTCGCCATCTCCGCCGCCATCGCGTCGGGTCCGAGATGGCCGAGCGGGGTCAGCCCTGACGCGGCCGCCCGCGCCCGGATCGGCGGGGACAGCGCCCCGGCGACGACGACGTCCACGGCGTGGCCCGCCGCGCGCAGGATGTGCGTCGCCTCGGCGAGCACGGGGAGGCCTTTGCGCAGCGCCCCCGACCCGGCGAAGAGGATGCGGCCCGGGATCGGGTCCGGTGCCGCCACGACCGGGCGGCCCCACGTGTAGGGGACGTGGCGCGCGCGGGCGATATCGAAGGCGGCGAGGGTCTGCAGCCCGTCGAGCACGGGTGCGCTCGGGTAGAGGACGAGGTCGGCAAGGCCGACGATCGTCTCGTACCAGGCGAGAAAGCCGGCGCGTTCGGCGGGGCTCGGCGCCTCGTCCGCCCAGTCCGGCCACGCCGTGCGCGCCGCGTCTGTGATCTCCAGCGCGCGCGGGGTGGTCGCGATGTCGACGACGATCGGTAAACCCTTTGCCTTGAGCGCGCGAAGCAGCGCGGGACCGCCGCTCCCGTCGACCGAGAGGACGATGTTGGCGTGCGTCTCCCGCACGGCGGGGGCCATTGCCCAGCCGAGCACGGTCGACATCGCGCGGCGGGCGGCGACGCGGTCCCCGGTGTTGCGTCGGACGAGGAAGCGGGCGAGGTCGGCGGACGGGTGCGCGAAAAGGCGCCGGGCCTGGATGCCGCGCACCGTGCGCCGGTCGAACGCGTCCGCCTTGTGCGGCAGGATGCGGCGTGCGAGGGCGAAGACGGCATCGCCGCGCGCCTCGTGCCGGGCGGCGGTGGTGTGGAAGGATTCCAGCATCCCCGCCTCCTCGAGCATGCGCGGGACGACATATCCCCGCCGCGCCCCGGTCTGGATCACCAGCGCCCGGGGCAGTGCGAGGCCGGGGTGCGCGTCCCCCGCCGTGCGCAGGAGGGCGGGGACCTCACCGTCTGTCAGCGCGGCGAGGCGGGCGCGTGAGAGGACGGACGCGGCCGAGGGTCCGGCGGGGCCGACACGCTCGTTCATGGCTGTTTCCTTTGGCCGGCGCCGGATGAGCCCGCGGTGCGGGGTACCCGTCACGCCATTGCAATCCCCGATTGTGCAATTTAAGGTTATACACGCCTCTGGTCCTGTTGTGGAGGGGTTATGTTTACTTTAGATTGTGGTCTTGCGATCGGAGGCGTCGTCTCGGCGCGTGTGGGGCCGATGTTCGATCTCCACGTCGACTCCGTGGTGGGGAGCGATGCGGCCTCGGGGGCGGTCGGCGCGCCGCTGCAGACGCTGGCGGCGGCAGAGACGGCCGCGCTCGCGCTCGGCGGCGCGGTCCGCATCGGCCTCGCGGCGGGGTCAGAGTGGCGGGAGAGCTTGGAGCTCGCCTCCCTCGCCGGCGTCACCATCGCCGCCTATGGCGACATCGCGGCCGAAGGGCTGCCGATGATCCGGGGCGACGATCCGATCACCGGCGGCTGGGAGACGAGCGCCGACCGGTCCGACGCGCACGCGAGCGTCTATTCGGTGGAATGGACGCACGACATCGCGACGGGCCAGGCGGTCGGCGGTCCCTCGGTCTGGGAGGACGGCGCGCTCCTCACCTGGCGCGACACCGTGGCCGACGTCGAGGCGAACCCCGGCTCCTTCACGCACGACGGGGCGGATTCGGCCGACAGTCCGGTCACGCTCTATGTCCACCCGGCGGGGTCGACCGACCCGCGCGCGGACGGGAAGACCTACGAGGCGACGCGGCGCAACCGGGTCGTAACGGTCGGGGACGGGGCGACGGTGCGCCAGCTCTGGTGCCGCCGCGTCGGCCACGATGACGGGGCGATCAATGGTGGCACCGGCTGCCTCGTCGACCGGTGCCTCCTCGACGGCAACATCGTCCACGACGCGCTGCTCGCCTCCGGCGAATATCGCGGCACCATCGCGTGGCGCGACTTCAGCGACCCGCGCAACGACGCGATCGCCCTGGAGTTCTACGCCGCCGACGGCACGGGCCTCTCCGGCCTCTGGCGCGGCTGCGTGGTGAAGGCGCCGGTGCTGGCGAGCGGGGTGCAGGACGTGACGGCGCTCGGCGGCCACACCAACGGCACGGACTTCTACGACCTCTGGGAAATGGTCGATTGCGCCATCGAGGGCGGCAAGATCGGCGGCAACGACGTGGTGGAGGCGGTGGCGACGCGGCTCAGCCTCGTCGACGCGGCCTATGCGCTGAAGGTCGAGGGGACCGGCAAGGCGCAGACGCTGACCGACCTCCAGCTCATCCACGAGGCGGCCGCCGCCGGGCGCTTCGTCGAGGTGAACGGCGCGGTCGCCATCGACGGGATGCGCGCCCATGTCTCGGGCGCTTGGACGAACCAGATCGTCTACCAGAACGACGCGAACCCGCTGGTGGTGACAGGCTCGGTCTTCGTCGATGCGGGCGGGACGGCCTTCCGCCGCTGCCTCTACCACACGGGCGGCGACACCAGCGTCACCGGGTGCGTGTTCGAGAACGCTTCGGGCGTCTCCCAATTCCGCGCGGTGGAGGCGGAGGGCGGCTTCCTCGCGGCGGACGACAATGTCTACCACCCCGCCACCTGGCAGCATTGCGCGATCGAGGTCGGCGGCGTCCTCTATGGCGACGCCGCCACCTGGTTCGCCGCCGCGCGCCCAGCGCAGGAGGCGAACTCGGTCCAGGCCGATCCCGAGATCGCCGACCCCGAGAATGGCGACTTCTCGCTGGAGGCGGCGGGCCTTCCCGCGACATGCGGTCTCGCCCGGCCCGCGATCCTCTACACGACGGTGCCGGCCTCGCTCGCCGCGGCCGAATTGCGGCTGCGGGCCTGACCCGTGGCGCGCGACGGGGGAGAGGCCGCGCTCGCGCCCGCCCCGTCGCGACCGGCGCACGAGGGCGTGCGGGCGTTCGATCCGGACCCCGCGCGCCTGCGCGTCGCCGCCGCGCGCGGGGCGGCCTTCACCATCGCCGCGCAGGTCGCGAAGGCCGGGCTCCAGCTTATCTCCATCGCGATCCTCGGCCGCCTCCTCGCGCCCGCCGATTACGGGCTCTTCGCGATGGCGGTGGTGTGCGTGAACCTCCTCGCGATCGTGCGCGATGGCGGCCTCTCGGCGGCGACGATCCACGCGCCGGACCTCTCGCAGGGGCTCGTCTCGAACCTCTTCTGGATCAACGCGGCGCTGGGGCTTGCCCTCTCGCTCCTCGCCCTCGCGGCGGCGCCGGCGGTGGCCGCGCTCTTCGGCGAGCCACGCCTTGCCGCGATCGTCGCCGCGCTCGCGGTGCTGCCGCTCCTCGGCGGGCTCGCCGTCCAGAGCGAGGCGCTCCTGAAGCGCCGGCTCGATTTCCGCACGCTCGCGCGGGTCGACATCGCGGCGCTCGCCGCCGGCACCGTCGTCGCGGTTGGCGCGGCGCTCGGCGGGACGGGCTATTGGGCGCTCGCCGCCGCGCAGATCGCGACCGCCATGGCGCGGCTCGTCCTCCTCGGCCTCGCCGCGCCGTGGCGGCCGGGGCGCTATGATCGTGGCGTCGCCCTCTCCGGCGCGCTCCGCTTCGGGGCGCTGCTGACCGGGGCGGGGGCGGTTCAGTTCGCGGTGACGAACCTGATGCCCTTCACGATCGGCCTCGCCTTCGGGCCTGTCGCGCTCGGCCTCTTCAATCGCGGCTGGGCGCTCGCCTCGATCCCCTCGCGACAGGTGATGCCGCCGCTGACGGCGGTGGCGCAGCCCGCCTTCGCCCGCCTCGCGGCGGACCCGGCGGCCTTCCGCGCCGGCCTCCTCACCCTCCTCGGCACCGTCTCTATCGCGACGGCGGCGGTGACGGTCGCGCTCGTCGCGGCGGCGGACGGGATGGTGGCGCTCCTCCTCGGCGCGGGCTGGGGGGAGGCGGTGCCGTACGTGCGCCTCCTCGGCCTCGCCCTCGCCTTCGAGCCGCCGGCGGCGCTCCTCGTCGTGGCGCTGACGGCGGCGGGGGCGGGACGTGCTATCCTCGCCTGCCGCACGGCCCAGCTCGCCGGGATGGCCACCGCCGTGGCGCTCGGTCTCATGGGCGGCGCGACCGGCATCGTGCTCGCCGCGGCGATCTTCGGCTGCCTCCTGCGCTTCCCGATCGTCGTCCTCGCCGCGACACGCGCGCTACCGCTGACCCCCGGCGATGTCGCGCGAGCCATCGCCCCGGCGGTGGCGTTCGCGGCCGCGGCGTTGGCGGCGTCGGCAGGCGCGCGCGCCCTCCTCGCGCCGGACCCGCTCACGGGTCTCGCGCTGACCCACTCGACGATCGGCGTGGTCTGCGGCGGCCTCAGCGCGGCGCACGCGCCGACGCGGCGGAGGCTTGCGGGGGCGGTCCGCTTCGCGCGGGCGGGGTTGCGGCCGCGGGATGCTGGGTGAGGTTGTTCCCGGATCGCAGCGCAGAGGGTGGGGGCGCGGCCCTTGCGCGCGCGGCGGCGGGTGTGCGCGCCCTCCTCGCGCCGGTCGGGCTCGCCGGCCTCGCGCTGACGGTCGGAGTGATCGGGGTGGCCTTGGGCGGCGTTGGCGCGGCGCACGGCCCACGCGGCGGCGCCCGTAGGAGACGCACCGCTTCGCGCGAGGGGGCGTTGGGCGCAGGAGATCATCCAAGGCTCGCCACCTCGGCGGTGGGGTTCGAGGCTGTGGTGAGCGGCGGCGGCGGGCTTGCGTGCCCTCCTCCCGCCGGCTGTCGGGCTGGTCTTCGGTGGCCTTGGCGCGGCGCACGGCCCACGCGACGCGCCTGTCGGGGACGCACCGCTTCGCACGGGCGGGGCTGCGGCCGCGAACGCGGGGTGAGGGCGTCCAAGGCTCGCCACCTCGGCGGTGGGGTTCGCGGCTGCCGCCCTTGGCGGCGGCGGGCGTGCGCCCTCGTCGCGCCGGACGCGCTCGCTGACCTCGCGCCAACGGTCGCGACGGTGGGCTGGCCGTCGGTGCCTTCAGCGTGGCGCACGGGGCCCAAGCGGTGGCGCCTTGCGGGGACGCTTCGCTTCACGTGGGCGGGTCGCCGTTGAGGGCGTCTGCTGGCTAGTCTCGCCCGCGGGGTTCGGGGCCGTGGCGCTCGCGGCGGTGGCACGCATGAGCGCCGTCCTTGCGCCGGACGCCCTCGACGGCCTCGCGCTGACGGTCGCGACGGTCGGGTTGGTTTTCGGCGGTCTCAGCGCGGCGCGCGGGCGCCTTTCAAGGATGCTCTGCTTCGCGCGGGCGGGGGGACGGATGTGGCGCGCGGGGAGAGGGCGTCCCGGCTCACCACCCCCGGCGGTAGGATCGGGTATGGGGCGATCGCCGCGCGCGGCGTGCGCCGTGCACGTGGCGGATCTGCTTGTGGGTCCCGCGCTGACGGTCATGACGAGTTGGCTGGGCTTCGGCGGCCTCATCGTGGCGCACGCACTCCCGCGGAGGCGCCTGTCGGGGACACTCTGCTTTTCGCGGGCCGGGTTGCGGCTGCGAGGCGCGCGATGAGGGCGTCCCCCGGCCGCTGCGCCGTTGGTGCGGTTCGCGGTCCTCGCGGGCGCTGCAGTGCGGGCGGCGGGGCACGTGGGGTGAGGGTGTCCCCGACCCGCCGCTCCGGCGGAGGGGTTTGCGGCCTTGGCACTTGCGGGGGTGTCCGGACGCGAGTCCTCCTCCTGCCAGACGCGCTCGCCTCACTCGCGTTGACGGTCGGGACGATCAGGATGGTCTTCGGCGGCCTCGGCGCGGCACCGGCCTGCGCGGCGGCGCCTGTCGGCGACGCTGCGCTTTGCGTGAGCCGGACTGCGGCCGCGGCACGTGGGGTGAGGGCGTCCTCAGCCCGCCTCGCCGGCGGTGGGTTCGCGGCTCTCGCGCGCGGTGACGGGTGTGCGGACCGTCTTCGCGCCAGGGGTGATCGCCGGCTCGCGCTGACGACCGGAGCGATCAGTGTGCTCTTCGGCGGCCTCAGCGCGGCGCACGCGCCCACGCGGCGCCGCCTTGCGGGGGCGCTCCGCTTCGCGCGGGTCGGGTTGGGGACGGGGCGCGTGGGGTGAGGGCGTCCCCGGCCCGCCGTGCGGCGACGATGGCGTCGAGGCGGGTGTGGAGGGCGACCGCCTCGCGCTTCGGCGGGCTGTCGTCCGCGTAGAGGCTTGCGCGGAGGGCCGCGACGCGGGCCGCGCGCGCGGTGCGGGCGGACGGGGCGAGCGCCTCGCTATAGGAGGGCGGGCGGCCGACGCGGGCCTCACTCAGACGGTCGCGGCGCACCTCCACCGCGGCGAGGAAGGCGGCGTCGGCGACCGGGACGGGGAGGGCGAGACCGAAATGGCGGTTCGCCTCGGCGACGATCGACGGGAAGTCGGCGAGGACGCGGGCGAAGGGGGCGAAGACCACGCCATCCGCGACGCCGAGCACCGCGCGGTGGAAGGCGGCATAGTCGCGGAAGAGGTCGTCCGCGTCGGCGTGCGGGGCGTAATAGTCGGTCAGCGAGGCGACGGCATCCACCGGCGCGCGATAGACGACGATCGCGGGGATCCCCCGGCGCACGGCGGCGATGATCTGGGCCGCGGCGTGGGTGTGGCTCGCGATCGCGAGGCCTCCGTCGGCGACGAGGTCGAACGCCGCCTCCGCGAAGGAATTGCCGCTGCGGGGGAAGCCCTCCACCACGAGCCCGGTGTCGGCCCGCGCGAGACACGGATTGCCGAGCGCCGCGGCGAGCGCGCGATAGCAGAGCGGCGACACCGAGAGCCGTCGGCGCACCGCGCGGTAGGGCGTGCTGGTACGGATCGTTCGAGACAGGCCGGCCGGTCGGATCACGGGCGTCTCCTGATGTGAGTAATTTAAGATTGTATCTCGGTGTTCATCTATAAGTTGAAAATGGCGAGGTGATCAAGTCCGAGGCGGACGGGCGACGCCGCAGCAGCCGGTTTGACAGGTATGATGTATCTCCATAAACATCATACCGACACGCTCCGACCCGACAGGCTTCCCTTGCGCGCTCTCGTTCCGACCCTCGTCCTCGCCCTCCTGATCCCCGCCGCCGCGACGGCGCATTTCCAGGAGATCCTGCCCTCGACAGACACCGTCGACGAGGCGGCGCGGGAGGTGACGCTCGACCTCGTCTTCACCCACCCGATGGACCGGGGGCCGGTGATGGAGATGGCGCGACCGACGCGCTTCGGCGTCCTCACCGCGGACGGCGAGATCGACCTTCTCGCGACGCTGGAGGCCGCGCCGCAGGACGGGAAGTCGGCCTGGCGCGCGACCTTCGCCCCGCCCCGGCCGGGCGCCTACACCTTCTTCGTGGAGCCCGCGCCCTACTGGGAGCCGGGCGAGGGGAAGTCGATCATCCACTATGCCAAGGTGCTGGTGGACGCCTACGGGTGGGGTGCGGACTGGGATCGGCTCGTCGGCCTCCCCGTCGAGATCGAGCCGCTCGCGCGGCCGTCGGGGCTGTGGACCGGCAACCTCTTCAGCGGGATCGTGCGGCGCGACGGGGCGCCGGTGCCCTTCGCCGAGGTGGAGGTGGAATGGGTGAATGACGGGTCGGTGACCCCGCCCTCCGACGCCTTCGTCACCCAGGTGATCAAGGCGGACGGCAACGGCGTCTTCCACTATGCGATGCCGCGTGCCGGCTGGTGGGGCTTTGCCGCGCTCGTCGATGCGGACTATCAACTCCCCGACCCAGACGGCGCCAACCGGCCCGTCGAGCTCGGCGGCCTGATCTGGGTGAGGGCCGTTGACATGACGTCCAACCCCTGAGGCGATCGACTTGGCCCACATCCCCGACGGCGTCCTCTCCGTACCGGTGCTCGTCGCGGGCGGCGCCGTGACCGCGGCGGCCCTCGGATACGCGGTGCGCCGTCTCGACGAGGACGCGCTGCCGCGCACCGCGGTGGTGGCCTCGGTCTTCTTCGTCGCGAGCCTCATCGCGATCCCCGTCGGGCCGACGAGCGTGCACCTCCTCCTGTCGGGGCTGATGGGGCTCGTCATCGGCTGGGCGGCGGTGCCGGCGGTGTTCGTCGCCCTCCTCCTCCAGGCGGTCTTCTTCGGGATGGGCGGGATCACCGCCCTCGGCGTCAACACGATGAACATCGCCCTGCCGGGCGTCCTCTTCGGCGCGCTGTTCGCCCCGCTCGTCCGGGGGGCCGCGCCGCGGAAGGCGGCGCTCGCGGGGGCGCTCGTCGCGGTCCTCTCGGTGGCGGCGACGGCGGGGATGGTCGCGCTCGTGCTCACCCTCAGCGACCCGTCCTACGTGATCGCCTCGCGCGTCGTCCTCCTCTCCTACCTGCCTCTGATGGTGGGGGAGGGGCTCATCGGCGGGGTGGCGGTCGGCTTCCTCGCCCGCGTCGCGCCGGAGCTCCTCGCCGCCGGATGGACGGGACGGAGCGACTCGCTTGCCCTCTCCTAGGCGCGTCGGCCTCGCGCTGGCGCTGGTGGCGCTCGCCGCTTTCGCAACTTCGCCGGCGGCGGCGCACCGGCTCAAGGTCTTCGCCTCCCGCATTGGGCCGTCCATCGAGGGCGAGGCCTATTTCGCCGGCAGCGGGCCGGCCGAGGGCGTCGCCATCGCGCTCGAGGTCGAGGGCGCGGTGGTCGGAACGGGCATCTCCGGGGCTGACGGGCGGTTCGCCCTCCCGGCCCCGGACGGCGCGGTGACAGTGGTCGCCGACGCGCAGGACGGACACGTCGCCCGCTTCGCCATCGCGGCGGCGGGCGCGCCTTCGTCGTCGGTGCCCGCGGAGCCGGCCGTGTCCGCAACGCCCGCGCCAGGGCTCGACGCGGAGGCGCTGGAGACGGCGATCGCGCGCCAGATCGCGCCGCTCGCGGCCGAGATCGACGCGCTGGAATCGACGCTGCGCCTGCGCGACATCATCGGCGGGCTCGGCTACATCGTCGGCCTCTTCGGCCTCGTCGCCTTCCTGAAGGCGCGGCGGCGATGAGCGGGGCGGCGTCGGCCGTCTTCTCCGAGGCGCGCGAGGAAGGGCCCCTCGCGCGGATCGACCCGCGTGCCAGGCTTCTCGGCGCGCTCGCCTTCCTCCTCGTCCTCGCGACGCTCGACGTCCCGCCCACCCTCGGCCTCGCGCTCGCTGCGGGGGTCGCGGCAGCGCTTCTCGCGCGCCTCGAACCGGGGCCGACATTCCGCCGTCTCGCGGCGGTGGAGGGCTTTCTCGTCGTCCTCCTCATCAGCCTGCCGCTGACGGTGCCGGGATCGGCGGCCGCGCACGTGTTCGGCCTGCCCCTCTCGTGGGACGGCTTCGCGCGCGCGGCCGTGATCGCGGTGCGCGTCAACGCGGCGATCCTGATGATCGCGGCGCTCCTCTCCCGGATGGGCGCGACGCGGCTCAGCGAGGCGATGGTCGGGATCGGCATTCCCGCCCGCATCGCGGTGCTCTGCCAGCTCACGGTCCGTTATCTCGCCGTCTTCCAGGACGAGTACAGGCGGCTGCGGCGGGCGATGCTGGCGCGCGGCTTCCGGCCCCGGAGCGACCGTCTCACCTGGGAGAGCCTCGGCAACCTCATCGGCCTCCTCATCCTGCGGAGCGCGGAGCGGGCCGAGCGGGTCGCCTGGGCGATGCGCGCGCGCGGCTTCTCCGGCACGGTCGCGGCCGGCCCACGCGCCCCGCTTGGCCGGGCGGACGCGCTCTTCCTCGGCGCGATGGCGGCGCTCTGCGCGCTCCTCCTCGCGCTGGAGTTCGGCGCATGAGCGCGGCGGATGCGCCCCTCCTGCGGCTCGACGGGATCGTCGCCGGCTATGGCGGGCGGACCGTGCTGCAGGGCGTGGATCTCAACCTGCGGGCGGGCGAGCGGATCGTGCTCGTCGGCGCCAACGGGGCGGGGAAGTCGACGCTCCTCTATGTCATCACCGGCTTCGTCCGCGCGACGGCCGGGACGATAGAGGCCTTCGGCGGCGTGCGCCGGGCGGAGGCCGATTTCCGCGAGGTGCGACGGCGGGCCGGGCTCATCTTCCAGGACGCGGACGACCAGCTCTTCTGCCCGACCGTCATCGAGGACGTCGCCTTCGGGCCGCGCAATCTCGGCCAGAGCCGCGAGGAGGCCCGCGATAGCGCGCGCGAGACGCTCGCGAGCCTCGACCTCCTCCACCTTGCCGACCGGATCACCTATCGCCTCTCGGGCGGAGAGAAGCGCCTCGTCTCGATCGCCGCCGTGCTCGCCATGAAGCCTGACGTGCTCCTCCTCGACGAGCCGACCGTCGGCCTCGACCCCGACGCCTATGCCCGCCTCGGCGAGATCCTCCTCACCCTGCCGCAGGCGATGGTGATCGTCGCCCACGATGCGCACTTCATGGCCCAGCTCGCGACGGGCGCGATCCTCCTCTCCGACGGAAAGAGCCATCGCGGCACGATCCACCACCACGCACACAGCCACAGCCACGCCCATCTTCATTTCGAGCATGAAGGCTCGGGGGAGATCACCGTCGGCTTTCATCCACACCGGCACTGGCCGGCGGGCAATTAATCGTCGAAATCGCGGCCCCGCCGTGCTCTCGTCGGGCAAAGGCCACGAGAGAATGCGTGATGACCGACACCCCGACGTCCGCCCCGCCCCCCGCAAAGCTCAGCAATGACGGCCATCTCGCCGTCGTCGCCGCCTTCGCGGTCGCGTTCATCCTGTTCGGGCTGGCGGTGTCGGGGCCGGGGGCCGTCTTCAGCGGGCTCGGCGAGATCCTCTTCGCGCGCAACACGCTGATCACCGACTATATCGGCCTCGGCGGGATGGGGGCGGCCTTCGTCAATGCGGGGCTCCTGACGCTCGTCGTCGCCGCGATCTACCGCCAGTCGGGCACGGCCATCGGCGGGCCGGCGATCGCCTGCCTCTTCCTCGTCCTCGGCTTCGCGCTCTTCGGCAAGAATCTCCTGAATGTCTGGCCGATCGTCGCGGGCGTCGCGCTCTATGCCCGCTACAAGCGCGAGCCCTTCTCCCAGCACATCAACACCGCCTTCTTCGGCTGCGCGCTCGCGCCGGTCTTCTCGGAGATCCTGTTCTCGACCTCCCTGCCGGCGGTGGCGACGGTGCCGCTCGGCATCGTGACGGGCCTCCTGATGGGCTTCGTGCTCGCGCCCGCGGCCGCGCAGCTCTTCAAGGCCCACATGGGCTACAGCCTCTACAATATGGGCTTCACCGCCGGCATCGTCGGCACGCTCATCGTGGCGCTTTACATCTCATATGGCTTCGTGCCGGAGCCGGTCTTCATCTGGACGAGCGGCAACAATCTCCTCCTCGGCATCGCGATGGGGGTCGCCTTCCTCGCCCTCATCGGCGCGGGCTACTGGTTCGACCGCGATGCCTTGCGCGGTCTCCTCACGATCCTGCGGAGCCCCGGCCAGTCGCCGAGCGATTTCGTGGCCATCGCCGGGTCGGGGCCGGTGCTCGTCAACATGGGGATCAGCGGGCTCGTCGGGATCGCCTATGTCCTCCTCGTCGGGGCGGACCTCAACGGGCCGGTGCTCGGCGCGATCCTGTCGATCGTGGGCTTCGCGGCCTACGGCAAGCACCCGGCGAACTTCATCCCGGTGATGGCCGGCGTCTTCCTCGGCACCATCGCGAAGCCGTTCGGCGCGGCCGACCCCTCGATCATCCTCGCCGCCCTCTTCGGGACGACGCTCGCCCCGATCGCGGGCCGCTTCGGCTGGCATTGGGGGATCGTCGCGGGGTTCGTCCACGTCTCCGCCGCGCAGACCGTCGGCGCGCTCCATGGCGGGCTGAACCTCTACAATAACGGCTTCGCGGCCGGCATCGTCGCCTCGATCCTGGTGCCGGTGATCATCGCGATCCGCGACCGCAAGGACCACCCGCCCGAAGCGCTCTGATCGCCGGCGGCCTCAGTGCGCGTGGCCGTGCCCGTGATCGTGCGCGGCCTCGCGCGTCCCCTTGTCGGCGGGGATGATGTGGAGCGCCCCGTGCCGCACCCCGCGCTGGCTGATCACGCTGTCCGCGAAGGCCTCGATCGCCGAGAGCGGCCCGCGCAGGATCGACACCTCGAGGCAGTTGTCGTGATCCATGTGGACGTGGGTCGTCGCGACCGAGAGGTCGGTGTGGGCGTGGTGGTTCGAGGTCAGCCGGCTCGCGAGCGCGCGCGTCTCGTGATTGTAGGCGTAGGAGAGGGTCGCGTGGCAGACCTCGTCGCGGTCCACGAATTCCGCCCCCGCAACGCCGAGGCCGCCGGTGAAGGCGGCGCGGATGATGTCGCGCAGCGCCTCGGACCGGCTCTGGTAGCCGCGCTGCCCGCACAGCCGGTCGACCTCGGCGAGCAGCGCCTCGTCGATCGTCACGGTGACGCGTTGCATCGCCATCGGCGGCTCAGGCCGCGCCGTGCGTCTCGAGCGCAGGCTCGAGCCCGCCATTCTCGACGAGATAGTCCACGATCGTGTCGACCCCCGTGCCGCGCGACAGGTCGGTGAAGGCGAAGGGGCGGCCGGCGCGCATCCGCCGCGCGTCCTCCTCCATCACGTCGAGATTGACGTTCACGTAGGGGGCAAGGTCCGCCTTGTTGATGATGAGGAAGTCGGACCGGGTGATGCCGGGGCCGCCCTTGCGGGGGATCTCCTCCCCCTGACAGACCGAGATGACGTAGAGGGTGAGGTCGGCAAGGTCCGGCGAGAAGGTCGCCGCGAGATTGTCGCCGCCCGACTCGATGAAGACGATGTCGAGATCGGGGATCTTGCGGTTCAGCTCGGCGATGGCCTGGAGATTGATCGACGCGTCCTCGCGGATCGCGGTGTGCGGGCAGCCGCCCGTCTCCACGCCGACGATCCGGTCCTCCGACAGCGCCTGGCGGCGCGCGAGGATCAGCGCGTCCTCCTTGGTGTAGATGTCGTTGGTGATGACGCCGATGGAGTAGGTGTCGCGCAGCGCCTTGCAGAGCTGCTCGGTCAGCGTCGTCTTGCCGGAGCCGACCGGACCGCCGATCCCGACGCGGAGCGGTCCATTCTTCGATGCCATAATTCGTCCTCGACGGTTGTCTCGTGCGGCGGCGCGTAGCGCCCTTCGCTCAGTCGTGATGGTGGTGGCCGTGACCGTGGTCGTGGCTGTGCCCGTGCCCGTGGTCCCCGTGGGCGTGGCCATGATCGTGGTGGTGATCGTGGCCGTGATGGCCGCTCTCGCCGTGCCCGGAATAGGCGCCGCGCGTCGGGTTGAACGGCGCCACGACCGGCACGACGGTCGCGCCGAGCCCTTCGAGCATCGCCTTGATGACGTGGTCCTCCAGGATAAGGATCCGGTCCGCCTCGATCGCCGCCGCGAGATGGCGGTTGCCGATATGCCAGGCGAGCTCGACGAGATGCACGGGGTTCCGGGCGTGGATCTCGTAGAGCGGCTCCGCCGTCGCGGCGACGAGGATCGCGCCGCCGCCATCGACGAGGAGGCGGTCCCCCGCGTCGAGAACGGTCGGCTCGGCGAAGTCGACGAGGGCCTTGCGCCCATCAGTCAGCGTGATCGCCCGGCGGCGCAGGTGCCGCTCGTCGTGGAGGAGGGCGGCGGTGCCGACGATGGCGCCGGTCGTGTCGCCCGTGCCGGCCCGCTGCAACCCAATGACCTTCAACACCGACGCATTCTCCCTCAAGCGGCCCGGCGCCACGATGGCCCAGGCGACGCCATCTCGTCCAGAGTCGAGCGGGCACGGGGGACGCACGGCGCGCGACCGTTTGCGGCGTAATCTGGTATAATGTGGGTTGCGATTTGCTGGGCGAAACAGGAATGTTGGGCGCACCGCGAAAGCGGCGCGGCCGATGACAGAAACGGGAACAGCGATGGCGGCGACGGACACGTTGCGGGAGGCACCGGCGGTCCGATCCGGCAGCGGCCTCGTGTCGAGCCGCTGGCCCGCCGAGCTCGATCTGTGGTTCGCGCCCGAGGGTGGGCGCACGCGCCTGCGCCGCCAGCATCGCGGCCCCCTCGTCGTCCAGCAGCCTTTTTATCCGGAGGCGGACGGGACGTGCCACGTCTACGTCCTCCACCCGCCGGGCGGGGTCGCGGGCGGTGACACGCTCTCCCAGCGCTTCCATCTGGCGGACGGGGCGCGCGCGCTCCTCACCACGCCGAGCGCCACCAAATTCTACCGCAGCGCCCATGCGGCGAGCGGGCAGGAGACCCTGATCCGCGTCGGCGCGGGCGCGGTCTGCGAATATCTCCCGCAGGAGACGATCGTGTTCGACGGGGCCGACGCCGCGATAGCGACGCGCGTCGAGCTCGCGCCGGACGCGGTCTATGTCGGCTGGGATTTCGTCTCGCTCGGCCGGCCGGCCTCGGGCGAGGCGTTCGCCGAGGGGCATCTGCGCCAGCGCACCGAGATCCGCCGCGCGGGCCGTCCCATCTGGTTCGAGCGCCTGTCGCTCCCCGGCCGCTCCGCGCTCGGCGCCGCGCCCTACGCGCTCGCCGGCGCGCCGATCATGGCGACGATGGTTTATGCCGGGCCGATGATGGAGGACACGGACGCGCGCGTGCGCGACGCGGTCGGCGCCGACGGGGCGGGCCTCTTCTCGGTCAGCCAGCTCGACGACGTGCTCGTCTGCCGCTTTCTCGGCACGAAGATGTACCGGGCGAAGGCGCTCTTCGCCCGCGCCTGGGATGCGCTGCGGACGGGATCGATGGGCAAGCCCGCGAGCGTCCCGCGCATCTGGGCAACTTGAAGGTCAGCGTGTAAGCGGAGTGCGGGGAACTGGTGGCATCGCGCCAGATCACCTCGCCGAAGGCCAGACAACGAGGGGTGTGCAATGGAACTACTGCCGCGAGAAAAAGATAAGCTGCTCCTGTTCACGGCGGCCCTCCTTGCAGAGCGGCGCAAAGCCCGTGGCGTCAAGCTGAACTACCCGGAGACGATCGCCTACATCTCGGCGGCGGTTCTCGAAGGGGCGCGCGACGGCAAGTCCGTCGCCGAGCTGATGTCTTACGGCGCGACCCTCCTCACCCGCGACGACGTGATGGACGGCATCCCCGAAATGATCCCGGACATCCAGGTCGAGGCGACCTTCCCGGACGGGACGAAGCTCGTCACCGTCCACAACCCCATTCCGTGAGGCGCGCCATGATCCCCGGTGAAATGTTCGTCGAAGACGGCACGATCACGATCAACGAAGGGCGCGAGACGGTGAAGATCGAGGTCGCCAATTCCGGCGATCGTCCGATCCAGGTCGGCTCCCACTTCCATTTCTACGAGACCAACGCCGCGCTCGTCTTCGATCGCGACAAGGCGCGCGGCTTCCGCCTCAACATCCCGGCCGGCACCTCGGTGCGGTTCGAGCCGGGGCAGGACCGTGAGGTCGAGCTCGTGGCCCTCGCCGGGTCGCGCGTCGTCTACGGTTTCAACGGCAAAGTGATGGGCAAGCTCTGATGGTTGAGATCTCGCGCGAATATTACGCCTCGCACTATGGCCCCACGAAGGGGGACCGCGTCCGCCTCGCCGACACCGACCTCATCATCGAGGTCGAGGAAGACCACACCGTCTATGGCGACGAGGTCTCCTTCGGCGGCGGCAAGGTCATCCGCGACGGCATGGGGCAGAGCCAGCACCCTGCCGCCGAGGTCGCCGACCTCGTCATCACCAACGTCGTCATTCTCGACCACCAGGGCATCATCAAGGCCGACGTTGGCGTGAAGGACGGGCGGATCTCCGGCATCGGCAAGGCCGGCAACCCGGACATCCAGCCGGGCGTCACCATCATCATCGGCCCCGGCACCGACGTCATCGGCGGCGAGGGGAAGATCCTCACCCCCGGCGGCATCGACAGCCACATCCACTTCATCTGCCCGCAGCAGGTCGACGACGCGCTCACGAGCGGGACGACGACGCTGGTGGGCGGCGGCACCGGCCCCTCGGTCGGCACGCTCGCGACCACCGTCACCCCCGGCCCCTGGTACATCCACCGGATGCTGGAGGCGGTCGACTCGCTGCCGATCAATGTCGGCCTCCTCGGCAAGGGCAATGCGAGCCTTCCGGGCCCGCTGCGCGAGCAGATCATCGCCGGCGCCTCCGGCCTGAAGCTGCACGAGGACTGGGGCACGACGCCGGCGGCGATCGACAACTGCCTCACCGTCGCCGACGAGATGGACATCCAGGTCGCGATCCACACCGACACGCTGAACGAGGCGGGCTTCGTCGCCGACACGTTCGCGGCGATGAAGGGGCGCACCATCCACTCCTTCCACACGGAAGGGGCGGGCGGCGGCCACGCGCCGGACATTCTGACGGCGGCGGGCCAGGAGAACATCCTGCCCTCCTCGACGAACCCGACGCGCCCTTACACGGTGAACACGGTGGATGAGCATCTCGACATGCTCATGGTCTGCCATCACCTCAACCCGCGCATCCCCGAGGATGTCGCCTTCGCCGAATCGCGCATCCGCAAGGAGACGATCGCGGCGGAGGACATCCTCCACGATCTCGGCGTGTTCTCGATGATGTCGTCGGACTCGCAGGCGATGGGGCGCATCGGCGAGACGACGCTGCGCTGCTGGCAGACCGCGCACAAGATGAAGGTGCAGCGCGGCCCGCTGCCCGAGGATTCGAGCCGGAACGACAATTTCCGCGCCAAGCGCTACGTGGCGAAATACACGATCAACCCTGCGATCGCGCACGGCTTCGCGCATGAGATCGGCTCGATCGCGGTCGGCAAGCGGGCGGACTTCGTCCTGTGGAAGCCGGCGATGTTCGGCGTGAAGCCGTTCCTCGTCCTCCTCGGCGGCATGATCGCGACGGCGCCGATGGGCGATCCGAACGCCTCCATCTCGACGCCGCAGCCGGTCCACTACCGGCCGATGTTCGGCACCTATGGCCGCGCGCGCTCGTCCACCGGCATCACCTTCGTGTCGAAGGCGGCGCTCGATGACGGGATCGGCGACAAGCTGAAGCTGACCAAGCGCCTCGTCGCGGTGAAGAACACGCGCACGATCGGCAAGAAGGACATGGTCCACAACTCCTTCACGCCGAAGCTGGAGGTGGATCCGCAGAACTATCAGGTCCGCGTCAACGGTGAGATCATCACCTGCGAGCCTGCCGACGTGCTGCCGATGGCGCAGCGCTACTTCCTGTTCTGAGACAGGCAACAATCGAGAAAAGACGGGCTCTTCCGACACGTTCGGAGGGGCCCTTTTCCTATGGGGGGCACAATGCTGGATGTGGGGCGCTACCGGGACCATCGCACGTTCGGAATCGTTGACTGGTGCCTGCGCGGGCTCGGGCAGGTCGTCTTTCAGAACAACCCGCTGTCGGGGCTCGTCATCCTCGGCGCGCTCGCCTTCAACTCGCTGATCTACGCCTCGATCGCGGTGGTCGGCGTTGTGGTGAGCACGGCGACGGCGATCGCGCTGAAGGCCGACAAGGGCCTCATCCGCGACGGGCTCTACGGCTTCAATGGCGCGCTCGTCGCACTCGCCCTCGTCGCGTTCACGAGCGAGGATTTCCGCTCCGGAGCGATCCCGTCGCCCTATCTCACCGTCTACATCGTCTTCGCCGCGGCGATGACGAGCGCGATGTTCGCGACGCTCGGGACATTGCTCGCGCCCTACAAGGTCGCGCCGCTGACGATGCCGTTCGTCCTCGTCGGCTGGCTCTTCCTGTTCGCGGTGCTGAAATTCACGAGCATCGACGCCGGCCCGCTCGCGAAGCCCGTTTCGCCCGACCAGTACAGCTACACCGTCGAGTACATGCTGCCGACCTGGTACATGGGCTTCGGCAACGCGATCGGGCAGATCTTCTTCCAGGACAACTGGATCGCGGGCTACCTCATCCTCATCGGCATCGCGGTGAACTCGCCGATCTCGGCGGGCATGGCGCTCCTCGGCGCGATCGTCGCGGCGGCGACGGCCGTCATCTTCGGCGCCCCGGAAGGGGCGATCCGCGACGGGCTCTTCGGTTACAACGCGGCGCTGACGGCGATCGCGCTCGGCGGCTTCTTCCTGGTGCTGACGTGGCGCAGCTTCCTCTACACCCTCTTCGGCGTGGTCCTCGCGACATGGCTGTGGGCCGCGATCGCGATCTTCCTCACCCCGATCGGGATGCCGGTGCTGACCTCCACCTTCGTGATCGTCACCTGGGCGCTGCTCCTCGGCCAGTACAGCTTCGCGGCGCTGGTGCCCGTCCCGCCGGCCGAGGCGACGACGGCGGAAGACAACCGCCGGCGCTATTCGCTGAAGGCGTCCTGACGCCGAATTGAAAGCGCCGCGTCGGAAATCCTCCGCGCGGCGCAAGAATATTACCGGCTTTCAAGTTTTCGACTCACGACACCGTCGCTATGGTCCCCGCGGGGAGTCTCAGCCTTTGTGCAAGCGGTCCCGCTGCGCAGGCGCGAGAGTGGAGAGCAGAATGTTGAGAAGAGCCACGGCGATATTTCTCGCCGTCACCATGGCGGTCACGCCCGCGCTGGCTTCGCCCGCGACGACGACCGCGAACGTCAACCTGCGCAGCGGACCGGGGACGAGCAACTCCGTGCTCGTGACGATCCCGCAGGGAAGCGGCGTCGATCTGCAAAATTGCGATTCGTCCGGCACCTGGTGCGCGATCAGCTTCAACGGCCAGTCCGGCTTCGTCAGCGGCCAATATCTGCAGGCCTCGAACGACACCGACGCCTGGCCGCGCGCGTTCGACACCTCCGGCGGCGGCAAGATGGTCGTCTACCAGCCGCAGTTCACCGCGTGGGACAATTTCAAGACGATCGAGGCGCTGGTCGCCGTCGAATATTCGCCGAAGGCGGGTGACGATCCGGTGTTCGGCGTCATCGGCATCAAGGGCGACACGACGGCCGACGACAGCACCAAGGAGGTCGTGATCTCGAACATCACGGTCACCGAGATCAACTTCTCCGCGCTCGACAGGACCGCGCTCGGCCAGCTCTCGGTCGAGGTGGGCAAGCTCCTCCCGACCGGGCCGATCACCGTCTCGGAGGATCGCGTCGTGGCGAGCCTCGCCGAATCGAAGCGCGTGACCGACGTCTCCGGCCTCAACGCCGACGCCCCGCCGATCTTCTATTCCGAATCGCCCGCGATCCTCGTCCAGACCGATGGCGACGCGACGATGGCGCCGGTGGAGAATGTCGACGGCGTGAGCTTCGTCATCAACACCAACTGGGACATCCTGCAGACGAACTCCGACAAGACGTTCTACCTGCGTGACGAGAAGTCCTGGCTGACGAGCACCGCGCTCGACGGCACCTGGTCAGCGGTGACCTCGCTCCCCGACGCCTTCTCCAAGCTCAGCGGCGACAATTGGAAGGATGCTGCGGCCGCGATCCCGCCGCAGCCGTTCGACGGCGCGGCGCCGAAGGTGTTCTACACGACGAAGCCGGGCGAGCTCATCATCTTCGACGGTGCGCCGAAGAAGGAGGCGGTGCCGAACACCAACCTCGAATGGATCTCCAACACCGAGAGCGACGTCTTCTTCGATACCGCCAACAACACCTGGTATCTGCTCCTCTCGGGCCGCTGGTTCAGCGCCGCCTCGCTCGACGGGCCGTGGACCTTCGCGACGCCGAACCTACCCGACGACTTCAAGCGCATCCCGTCCGGCACGCCCTACTACACGGTGCGCTACTCGATCCCCGGCACCTCCGAGAGCGCCGAGGCGCGGCTGAAAGCGAGCATCCCGCACACCGCACGCGTGGAGACCGACAAGGTCTCGGCCGAGGTGTCCTATGGCGGCGACCCGCAATTCACGAAGATCGACGGGACGGAGATGTCCTACGCGACGAACACCAACGATCAGGTGATCCTCGTCGAGGGCCGCTACTATGTCCTGCAGAACGGCGTCTGGTTCGTGGGCGACACGCCGACGGGGCCGTTCACGGTCGTGACCCAGGTGCCGGAGGTGATCTACACGATCCCGCCCTCCTCGCCGGTCTACAACGTCACCTATGTGCGCGTGTACGACACCGAGCCCGGCGCGGTCTGGTTCGGCTACACGATGGGCTACCTCTCCGGCTATCTCGCCTGGGGCACTTACGTGTACGGCACGGGCTGGCTCTATCCGCCTTATTGGGGCGCGCCCTACGGCCCCTATCGCTGGCCGGGCTACTATCCGCGCCCCGTCACCTACGGCATCGGCGCCTATTATAACCCGGTGCGCGGCGTCTACGGGCGCTACGGCTATGCCTACGGCCCCTATCGCGGCATTGCGGCGGGCGCGGCCTACAACCCGCGGACCGGCACCTATGTCCGCGGCGGCGCGGTCTACGGGCCGGCCGGGGAGCGCGGCTTCGTCGCCGCCTACAATCCGCGCACGAACACCGGCGCGATCGCCCGTGGCGGTCACGACGTCTACGGCTCGTGGGGGACGGCGGGCGTGCGCCGCGGCTCCGACTGGGCGCGCGTCAGCGGCGGCGCCAACGACGCGGGCGGGCGCGGGATGACCTGGTCGCGCTCCAGCGGCAACCAGGGCTTCGCGGCCGAGGGGCGCGGCGGCAACGTCTATGCCGGTCGTGACGGAAACGTCTACCGCAACACCGGCGATGGCTGGCAGTCGTTCGACCGCGGCGGCTGGCACGATGTCGACGCGCCGTCTCCGGGCGACCTCCGCCCCGCCGCGGGCAGCGACGGTCCGCTCGGCGGAAACGGCCCGCGCGGCGGCGGCGACGGTCCGCGCGACAATGGCGTCCTCAGCGGCGCACAGGGCGGGGCGCGCGGGAATGGGGCCGGGGCCGGCGCCAATCTCGGCGGCGGCGGCGGTGGCGGCGTGCCGCGGGCCGAGGGTCCGGCGCGCCTGCCGCAGAACCTCCAGCAAGACGCCTTCTCCCGCGATCTCGGCAACCAGCGCCGGATCCAGAATTTCGACCTCGGCGGCGGCGGCGGCCGTGAGTTCGGCGGGGGGCGTGAATTCGGTGGTGGCCGAGAGTTCGGCGGCGGCGGCTTTGGTGGCGGGGGCGGTGGCTTCCGTGGCGGCGGCGGCGGGTTCCGCGGTGGCGGCGGCGGCTTCCGCCGCTGACCGACGCCGCCGGGGCAAGCGACGCCCCGGCACAAAGCCAATCGAAGCCGGCCCTTCGGGGCCGGCTTTTTTGTTGCCCACGCCCCGGACGCGGCCCGGCAGCCGCTCTGATCAATTAGATGCGATGTTAAGCGATGATTGCCGCGATGCTTAACATCGATGGCGAACCTCGCCCTCGAACGCGTTCACCATTTGACACGCCTCATCCGCACGACTAGGGTCATGCAAAATAAAGAACCTGTTCAAAATACTGAACGATGGGTAGGGGCGCATGAGCGGGCGCGGGGCGGAGCGGATCCTCGATCTCGTCGAGTGGCTGGCGGAGCAAACGCAGCCTGTCGGCCTGAACGATGCCGCGCACAGCCTCGCGATTCCGAAGAGCAGCGCGCTCCTCCTGATCCGCGTCCTCGTCGAACGCGGCTACGTCGTGCGGGAGGACGGGCGCTATCGCCTCGTGCGCACGGTCGGGGAGAGCCCGCCCCACGGCATCGCCTGGGCGACGATCCTGCGCATCGCCGAGCCGATCCTCGCCGACGCGGTCCGCGCCGCGCACGAGAGCGGCTTCGTCGCCGTGCTGACACCCGAGGAACGTGTTCACTACCTGATCAAGCTGCTGCCCCAGCGCGAGATCCGCTACGACCGCGACATCAGCGGCGACCGCATCGCCCATCAGGTCGCGAGCGGCATCGTCCTCCTCGGCGGTCTCCCGGACGACGCGCTGGAGGGCTATCTCGCGGCCCTCCCCGGCGAGGGGGACGATCCGGCTGCCGTCCGCGACCGCATCCTGAAGGCGCGCGAAGACGGCTACGCCGTCAACCTCGTCGGACGCGTCGAGGGCGCGGCCGGCTGCGCCGCGCCGATCCGCGGCCGCGATGACCGCGTCGTCGCCGCCATGAACATATCCGGTCCCCGCGACCGCTTTACCGCGAATCTCGACCGCAGCGTCAGCGCCGTCGTCGAGGCCGCGCGCCGCGCAAGCGAAGCGCTTGCCCGCCGCCAAACCACCCGCAAACAGGGATTGGGAGGATGAGAATGAGAGTCCGTCACTTCATCGCTGCGACCGCGATCGCGACGATTACCCTCGCCGCCGGGGCCGCATCGGCTCAGTCACCGGAGGTGCCCGACTATTACCCCGACAATTATGGCGATCTGATCGAGGGCTCCCGCTCCGAGAGCGGGATCGTCATCTACTCGAACATGGCCGAGAACAACTGGGGCCCCGTCATCGGCGGGTTCGAGGAGAAGTATCCCTGGATCAGCGTCGAGACGCTCGATCTCGGTTCTGGCACCGTCCATTCCCGCTGGGAAGCTGAGGAGGGGAGCGGCTCCCGCTCGGCCGATCTTCTCGTCTCCGGCGCGAACGACCGCTGGGCGAGCTACGGCATCAACGGGCGCATGATGGACTATCAGAGCCCCGAGTTCGACCACCTCCCGGACTTCGCCAAGCCCTATCCGGGCGTGACGGTGCTCTCCACCGATCCGCTGGTGATCGTCTACAACGCCGCGCTCCTCTCCGACGACCAGCGTCCGACTGGCTTCACCTCGCTCGTCGACCTCGCGACCGCCGACCCCGGCACGTTCAAAGGCCGCCTCACCACCTATGACGCGGCGCGCAACTCGTTCGGCCTCGCCGCCTGGTATTATGTGCTGAAGGCGAAGGGCGATGAGGGCTGGGCGCAGCTCTCCTCCATCGGTCCGATGATCCGCGGCGAGACCTCGGGCGGCGCGATGAACGAGAAGATCACCACCGGCGAATATGTCGCCGGCTACAATATCTCCGGCATCACGATCTTCCCCCGCCTCGAGCAGCCGGGCGGCGAGATCCTGGGCTTCGCCTTCCCCGATGACGGCACCCCGCTGATGATGCGCGGCATGGGCATCCCGCAGAATGCGGCGAACCCGAATTCGGCCAAGCTCTTCTTCGACTATGTGCTGAGCGAAGCGGGCCAGACCCTTCTCGGCGAAGGCGGTGTCGTGCCCTATCGCGAGGACGTCGCGGAGGACGCGGTCCGCTACACCTACCAGGAGATCGTCGACACGGTCGGCGAGGACAATGTGATCCGCGTCGGCTTCGACAAGGCGCTGATCGACGACGCCGAGCCCTTCGCGAAGAAGTTCACCGAAGCGCTCGCAGGGAACTGACACCACGCGGGCGGGCCGGGAGCCCGCCCGTCTCCCGTCATCTCACGGCAAGGCGACCCATGTCCCTTTCACTCGACGCTCCACGCGAGCCCGTCGTCGATCGCTCCCGCATCATCATGTGGGGCATCGCGATCCTGACGACGGTGCTCGTCATCGGGCCGATCGCGCCGATCGTGGCGCAGGCCTTCCTGGACCGGCCTCTCTACGAGACCGGCTCCGTGATGACGCTCGCCAATTTCGGCCGCCTCTTCACCGAGGCCGGCATCGGCCGCGTGGCGTTCAACACGATCGTCTTCGCCGTCATCACCACGCTGGTGGCGCAGGTCTTCGGCGCGGTCGCCGCCATCGTGATCGGCCGAACCAACGTGCCCGGCCGCAAATGGATGGGCGAGCTGCTCGTCTGGCCGCTCTTCGTCAGCCACCTCGTCATCGCGTTCGGCTGGTTCACGATGTACGGCCCGTCCGGCTACTACACGCTCCTCGTGCGCAGCCACACGGGCATCACCCCGTGGGACCTCTATTCCATCACCGGCATGGGCATCGTCGCCGGCCTCTCCCAGGCCCCGCTCGCCTACCTCATGTGCCTCGGCGCGGTGACGAAGGCCGACGCCCAGCTGGAAGACGCGGCGCGCGTCACCGGGGCCGGGCCGCTCCGGGCGCTGTGGAGCATCACCGTCCCGATGATGCGGCCCGCGATCATCTACTCGGCGGTGCTGAACTTCGTCGTCGGCATCGAGATGCTGTCGATCCCCCTCCTCTTCGGCGCGCCGAACGGGATCAACACCATCACGAGCTTCCTCTACGAGAAGGGCATCCAGGCCGCGGTGAAGCCGGACTACGGCATCGTCGGCGCGGCGGCGCTCATCCTGCTCATCATCGTCGCCGCTCTCGTCTGGCTCCAGGGCTACCTCATGAAGGGCTCGGGCCGGTTCATCACCGTGCGCGGCAAGGCGAGCCGGCCCTCCACGATCGACCTTGGCGCCTGGCGCTGGGTCGCGTTCGGGGTGCTCTTCGCCTACGTCTTCTTCACGATCATCTCGGTCTTTTTCGGCATCTTCCTGCGGGCGAGCGTCACCTTCCTCACCCCGCTGATCCCGATCACCAAGGTGCTGACCACGCAGCATTTCGAGCTGATCTTCAGCAACTCCACCTATGTGCGCTCGATCGTGAACTCGGTTGTCGTCGCGCTCGTCGGCGGCATCGTCGGCACCGCGCTCGTCGCCATCATCACGCTGATCGCGCGCCGCTCGGAGTTCATCTTCGGCCGTGCGCTCGAATATATCGCGCTCTTCCCGCGCTCGCTGCCGGGTATCATCGCCGGCCTCGGCTTCTTCTATGCCGTGATCTGGGTGCCGGGCATGGACGCGATCCGCGGTACGATCTTCGTCCTCATCCTCGCCTTCGTGGTGCGCTACATCCCGGTCGGGTTCGGCGCCATCGCCCCGGCGCTCGCCCAGATCGGCGACGAGCTCGACCGCGGCGCCCGCGTCTCGGGGGCGGACTGGTGGTCCACGGTGACGCGGATCGTGCTGCCGCTCCTGAAGCCGGCCCTCTTCTCCAGCTTCGCCCTTCTCTTCATCCACTTCTTCAAAGAGTACGTGACGGCGGTGTTCCTCTACCAGCCGGGCTCGGAGATCATCGGCACCACGATGCTCCAGCTCTGGGCCCAGGGTGACAACGGGCCGGTGTCCGCGCTCGCGACCGTGCAGGTCGTGATCACGGCCATCTTCGTCTTCATCGCGCGCCGCGCTCTCGGAGCCAAGATCTATGGCTGATCTCGTCCTTCAGAACCTCTCGATCGTCTACGGCGACGTCACGGCGGTCGAAGACGTCTCGCTCACCATCCCGAAGGGCGAGTTCCTCACGCTGCTCGGCCCCTCGGGCTGCGGCAAGTCGACGACGCTGTTCGCGATCGCTGGGCTCAACCACCCGACTTCTGGCCGCATCGCGCTCGGCGACACCGTCTTCTACGACAGCCGCACCAAGGTCTCGGTGCCGACCGAGCGGCGCAATATCGGCCTCGTCTTCCAGAGCTACGCGCTGTGGCCGCACAAGACGGTGGCGGAGAATCTCGCCTTCCCGCTGCAGCTTCGCCGCGTCAACCGGGCCGACCGGGACAAGGCGATCCGCGAGGCGCTCGAACTCGTGGAGATGGGCCCCTACGCGGAGCGCTATCCGTTCGAGCTTTCGGGCGGGCAGCAGCAGCGCGTCGCGCTCGCCCGCGCGCTCGTCTACCGGCCGAGCCTCCTCCTCCTCGACGAGCCGCTCTCCAACCTCGACGCCAAGCTGCGTGAGCGGGCGCGGGTGTGGCTGCGCGAATTGCAGGAGCGGCTCAACGTCACGACCATCTACGTGACGCACGACCAGTCCGAGGCGCTCGCCGTCTCCGACCGGATCGTCGTGATGAGCATGGGGCACGTGCGCCAGGTCGGCACCCCGCGCGAGATCTATGAGAGCCCGAAGGACGCGTTCGTGGCCGACTTCATCGGCTCCTCGAACTTCCTGGAGGGCACGGTGGTGGACCGCAACGAGACCGGCGCCTCCGTCCGTCTGCCGGGCGGGGCCGTGATCCAGACGACGACGGCGCCCACGACCACCTCCGACGTGGTGATCGCGGTCCGGCCGGAGCGGATCAGCCTCGTCAGCGAAGGGGGCGAGAACACGCTCCCCGTCACAGTCGGCGCCGGCTCCTATCTCGGCGCGGCCTACCAGTATGAGGTGCGCCAGTCCGACTTCGCCTTCCGCATCCAGACGGACGGACCGGTCGCGGCGGGCAACGCCTTCGTGCGGATCCCCGCCGAAGCGACGACCCTCTTCCCGCGCGAAGCGGCGATGACGGCCGAGACATGAGCGCGCCCGTGGACAAGAGCGCCGTTTCGGGAACGGCGGAGGAGGCCAAGTTGGCGTGGACCGAACAGGACTTCGCACCGACGGCACAGGGGCCGCTCGCCGGCATCCGCGTCGTCGACCTGTCGCGCCTCGTCGCCGGCAACATGACCTCGCTTCAGCTCGGCGATCATGGCGCGGACGTCATCAAGGTGGAGCCGCTGCCGGACGGCGACCCGCTGCGCGCCTGGCGCCGGGCCGACATCACGACCTTCTGGAAGACATACTGCCGCAACAAGCGCTCGATCGCGCTCGACTTCCGCGCCGAGGGCTCGGTCGATCTCCTGCGCCGGCTCATCATGACCGCCGACGTGCTGATCGAGAATTTCCGGCCGGGCACGATGGAGGAGATGGGGCTCGACCCGAAGGATCTCCTCGCCGCGTCGCCGGGCCTCGTCGTCCTGCGCGTCTCGGGCTTCGGGCAGACCGGGCCGTACGGTCAGCGGCCGGGCTTCGGCACGCTGGTGGAGGCGATGTCGGGCTTCGCCGCGCGCAATGGCGAGGAGGGGGGCGACCCGCTCCTGCCGCCGCTCGCCCTCGCCGACATGATCTCCGGCCTCTATGGCGCGTTCGGCATCATGACAGCGCTCCACCATCGTGCGGCGACGGGCAAGGGGCAGATCATCGACTTGTCGCTGCTGGAGCCGATCGTCTCCGTCCTCGGCCCCGAGGCGGCGGATTTCGCGCTGACGCAAACGGTGAAGCCGCGCGTCGGCAACGGTTCGCACACCTCCTCGCCGCGCAACGTCTACCGCACGCGGGACAATGAATTCGTGGCGCTCTCGGCCTCCATGCAGCGCATGGCCGAGCGCGTGTTCAAGATCATCGGGCGTGAGGACATGCTCAGCGACCCGCGCTTCGCGACCAACCCCGCGCGCGTGAAGCACCGCGAGGAGGTGGACCGGGTGGTGGGCGGCTGGATCGCCGAGCACGACCGGGCCGAGGTGCTCGCCATGTTCGAGAAGGCCTCGATCACCGCCGCGCCGATCTTCGACGCGAAGGACATCGCCGCCGATCCGCACTTCCACGAGCGCGGCGTCATCGTGTCGGTGCCGGACGAGGAGATGGGGCGGATCCCGATCCACGCGCCGATCCCGCGCCTGTCGGCGACGCCCGCCCCGCTGCGCTTCGCCGCCCCGAAGCTCGGCGAGCACACGCGCGACGTCCTCGCCGAGGTCGGCGCGAGCGACGAGGAGATCGCCGGCGCGCTCGCGTCCGGCCTGGTGGCTGAGGCATCGTGATGAACAAGACTCTCCCCTATTGGCGTTCGCTCCTCTACGTGCCGGCGAACAACGAGCGCTTCACCGCGAAGGCGGGCGAGCGCGGCGCAGACGCCGTGATCCTCGACCTCGAGGACAGCGTGCCGCCGGCCCAGAAGGCCGACGCGCGCGAAGGGGCGATCGGCGCGATCGACGCGCTGGCCGGCGCGCCGTGCGACGTGCTCGTGCGGATCAACTCGCCGCTCCGCCTCGCCGTGCGCGACCTCGAGGCCGTGGTGCGGCCGGGCCTCACCGGCCTCCTCCTGCCGAAGACGGCGACCGCCGGGTCGCTCGCCGCGCTCGACGCGGTCGTCTCCGAGATCGAGGAGGAGGCGGGGATGATGCTCGGCTCCGTGGTGTTCGTCCCGGTGATCGAGACGCCCGACGCCCTCTTCGAGGCGCGCGCCATCGCCAAGGCGAGCCCGCGCAATGTCGCCCTCCTCCTCGGCAGCGAGGACATGGCGACGGAGTGCGGCTTCACCCCCTCGGGCGAGACGCTGATGCAGCCGAAGCTCCAGCTCGCCTATGCGGCGAAGGCGGCGGGCCTCCTCGCGCTCGGCCTTCTCGACACGGTCGCCGCCATCTCCGAGCTCGACCGCTCGGTGGAGGTCGCGCGCCGCTCGGCCCGGTTCGGGTTCGACGGGGCGACCTGCGTCCATCCGGGCATGATCCCGATCCTCAACGCGGCCTTCGCGCCGGGTGAGGAGGAGGTCGACCTTGCCCGCCGCACCCTCGCCGCGATGGAGGCGGCGTGGGCCGAAGGCAAGGGCGCCGCGCGGCTCGACGGGCGGATGATCGACATGCCGATGATCACCCGCTCGAAGGCGACGCTCGCCAAGTGGGAGCGCGCGGAGCGGCGCCAGCGGGGCGAGCCCGCCTGACCGGCGGGATGGGGCGGTGTGGCGCGCGAACGCGCTTCCGCACCGCGCCGGACTTGGCTTACGGTTGGCGAAATCGGACCGGAGCCCCATGACCGACATCAACGCCCCCGACGCTCTCGAGAGCCTGACGGCCGCCTGCGACACCTACGAGGCGGCCCTCGGCGCCAACGACCTCGACACGCTGGATTCCCTTTTCTGGGATTCGCCCCACACGCTGCGCTATGGCGTCGGCGAAAATCTCTACGGCATCGAGGCAATTCGGGAGTTTCGGCGGTCGCGGCCGGGCGGTTCTCCGCCGCGCAACGTGCTGCGCCGGCAGATCACCACGTTCGGCGACATGGGCGTGTGCGACCTCGAATTCCAGCGCATCGGCGGCACCAAGATCGGCCGCCAGAGCCAGACCTGGATGCGCACGGCGGACGGCTGGCGGATCGTCGCCGCGCACGTCTCGCTGATGGCCGACACGCACTGATTGCCGTCGATTCCGTCCGCACCCGGCGACCTGCACATATGTGCGCCACCGCCACGATTTGCGCCACCTGTCGCCCTTGAAGTGCCTTGGCGTTGAACTAGGACATCAATCGAGCGGCCGGTGATGTTGCCCCTGTCGGGGCCTGCGATGGTTCGCCCCGCGACGCGGCGTGAACCTTGACCGGCGAAACGGGATTGGTTGCCCAGGTGCAATTTCCGGGGACGGCGCGTGCGGCTCGGCCGCGCGCACCGGTAGGGGCGAGTGTGTGCCCCTCTCCCGGACTTCGGTTTGAGGAATGGCATGGCGTCTGTGTGCCTCACTCAACGAGCGGCGCGGGATTTCGGCGTCGGGCGGCGGTGGACGAGGGGCCTGTGGTTCGTGGCTCTCGCGACCGTGCTCGGGAGCTGCGCGGCCCGTGACTCGCAGCAAGCGGCGGTCGGGAAGGACGCGATCGTCGGCCTCACGAAGACACAGGTGCGCATGTGCGCGGGCCTGCCGACGAAGACGGTGACGGCCGACGGCGCCGAGATCTGGAGCTATGAGCGCGTGGTGGCCGGCGGATCGTCGATCACGCTGCCGACCGTGCCGTCGGTGGTGCCGATTCCGGGGCCGAGCTTCTCGCAGGCGAACAGCGCCTATTGCCACGCCCAGGTGCGCTTCAAGGAAAACAAGGCGATCGAGGTCGCATATGCCGGCGCGACGGCGGTGATGGGCGCGCCGGATGCGGCGTGCGCGCAGATCGTGCAGGGCTGCGTCCGCTATGTCGCGCCGCCCGTCGAGGAGACCCCGCCCGAGACCGAGCTCATCCCGAATGAGCCCGAGGTGGGGAGCGAAGCTGACGGAGGCCGCAAGGGCCCCGCCGGTCCGCCCCCCAAGTAGTGCCTGGCGCGCTTGCCGCTCAGGTTGATTCAACCTGAGCGAAGAGCAATCGCGCCAGACCTATGGAGCGAACACGCTACTCTCGTTCAACCCGATCCGGATTGAACGAGACGTGTTCTAGAACGCCGCGCGCGGGTCGATCTTGGCGAGGCGGGCGAGGAGCCCGTCGACCTCGGCCTTCGTGGTCGCCGACATCTTCGGCCCCGGCACGCGCAGGTCCGCGTGCTTGATCGCGCCGCGGCGGGAGAGGACGTACTTGCGCACGGCGAGCCCGATGCCGGACTGGTGCTCGTAGCGCAGGAACGGCAGGTGCGCGTCGAAGAGAGCGTGCATCCCTTCATTGTCGCCCGCGAAGTGCTTCTTCACGAGGTCGACGAGCATGTCGGGGAAGGCGTAGCCGGTCATCGCGCCGTCGGCGCCACGCTCCATCTCGAAGTCGAGGAAGAGGCCGCCATTGCCGCACAGGATCGAGATGTGGCGCATCTCGCCCTTGGCTTCCCACGCACGCAGCGTGCTCATCTTCTCGAGGCCCGGCCAGTCCTCGTGCTTCAGCATCACGCAGGACGGGTTCTCGGTCACGATGCGGCGGATGACGCCCGGCGACATCTGCACGGTGGTGACGAGGGGGTGGTCCTGCAGGACGAACGGCACGTCCGAGCCGATCTGCGCGACCGACTGCGCGTAGTAGCCGATGATCTGGTCGTCGGTGCGCATCGCGGCGGGCGGGGTGATCATCACGCCCGCGGCGCCGGCGGCCATCGATTCGCCCGCGAGGGCGCGCATGGCGGCGAAGCCCGGCGCCGAGACGCCGACCACGACCGGCTTGTCGAAGCGGGCGAGCACCCGCTTCACGATGCCGACCGACTCCTCCGGCTGCAGCTTCGGCGCCTCGCCGAGGATGCCGAGGATGGTGAGGCCGTCGACGCCCGACTCCAGGTAGAAGTCGCACATGGAATCGATCGATTCCCAATCGACCGCGCCGTCCGGCAGGAACGGCGTCGGGGCGATCGCGTAGACGCCCTTCGTGTCGATGCCGAACATCAGCTCTTCCCTTCCTTGAAGGCGGCGTAGCGCGCCTTGGTCTCGTCGTTCATCGGGTAGAGGCCCGGCAGCGGGACGCCGCGCTCCACCTCGGTGACGATCCAGGCTTCCATCTTCTCCTGCTCGACCGCCTCGGCGACGACCTCGTCGAGGAGGGCCTGCGGGATGAGGACGGCGCCGTCGCTGTCGATGACGAGCACGTCGTCGGGGACGACGCAAACGCCGCCGCAGCCGATCGTCTCCTGCCAGCCGACGAAGGTGAGGCCGGCGACGGACGGCGGCGCGGCCGCGCCCGAGCACCAGACCGGCAGGCCGCTGGCGAGCACGCCGGCGAGGTCACGCACCACGCCGTCGGTGACGAGCGCCGCGACGCCGCGCTTCTGCATGCGCGCGCACAGGATGTCGCCGAAGATGCCGGCGTCGGTGACGCCCATGGAATCGACCACGGCGATGCAGCCTTCCGGCATCGCCTCGATCGCGGCGCGGGTGGAGATGGGCGAACCCCAGGAGGCGGGGGTCGCGAGGTCCTCGCGCGCCGGGACGAAGCGCAGCGTGAAGGCCGGGCCGACGATGCGCGGCTGGTCGGGCTTCAGCGGCATCGCGCCACGAAGCCAGACATTGCGCAGGCCCTTCTTGAGAAGGATCGTCGTGAGGGTCGCGGTCGTGATCGTCTTCAGCGTTTCGACGATCTTGGGATCGAGCGTCATGGTCGCCTCTCCGGGTTAGATGCTGGGGATATAACCGCCGTCGACGCGGATGACGCTACCCGTGATGTAGGACGCGCGCTCCGAAGCGAGGAAGGCGACCGTGTCGCCATATTCCTGGGGATCGCCATAGCGGCCGAGCGGGATCGAGCCCGTGCTCTCGGCGATCACGTCGGCGACCGGACGGCCTTCACGCTCCGCCTTCTTCTCGTCGAGGAAGGAGATGCGCTGGGTCGCGACGCGGCCCGGAAGGACGATGTTGGCGGTCACGCCGTCGCGGCCGACTTCGGCGGCGAGCGTCTTCGACCAGCCGACGAGCGTGGAGCGCAGCGCATTCGAGAGGCCGAGATTGGGGATCGGCGCGACCACGCCCGACGAGGTCGAGGTGATGATGCGGCCCCACTTGCGCTGGCGCATGCCGGGCAGGACGCGGTCGGTGATGGCGAAGACAGAGACGACCATCGAATCGAAGAATTTGCGCCACGTGTCCGCCGACTGGCCGGCGACGCCGCCCGGCGGCGGGCCGCCCGTGATGGCGACGAACACGTCCACCGGGCCGAGCTCGGCCTCCACCGCGGACACCTTGGCGTCGACGCTGCCGACGTCCGCGAGGTCCCAGACGAGGGACATCGCGGTGCCGCCCGCCGCGCGCACCGCGTCGGCCGTCGCGGCCGCCGCCTTCTCGTCGATGTCCGCGACGGCGACCTTCGCGCCTTCCGCGCCGAGCGACTTCGCGATCGCGCTGCCGAGCCCGCCGCCCGCGCCGAGCACGAGGGCGACCTTGCTGTTCAAGCCGAGATCCATGAGTTCCTCCAACAATTCGAGCCCGGCGTACCGGGAAAACAGCAGCAGAAAAAGTGAGCTGGAGTTGATTCAGAACGAACCAAAAGTTTGGTACGGTTCGCCATGGACACCCGCTTCCTTGAGACCTTCCTGATCGTCGTGCGGCGCGGCTCGCTGGCGGACGCCGCGGTGGAGCTCGATGTGACCGCGACGGCCGTCGCGCAGCGCATCCGCACCCTTGAGGCCGACCTCGGGGTGAAGCTGATCGAGCGGGCGGGCCGGTCGGTCCGGCCGACCGAGGCGGGCTATGCGGTGGTCGACCGTTCGGCGAGCCTTCTCAACGGGTTGCGCGACATGCGCGCGGCCGCCCACGGCGGCGAGATCATGGGCAAATTGCGCGTCGGCGCGATCTCCACCGCCCAGACCGGCCTCTTTCCGCGCGTCCTCGGACGGCTCGCGCGGGAGCATCCGGGGCTCGAGGTGAGCCTGGAGCCCGGCACGTCGAGCGAGCTCTATGCGCGCACGCTGGGCGGGGAGCTCGACGTCGCGGCGATCGTGAAGCCGGGCTTCGCGCTGCCGAAGACGGTGGAGTTCCACCTCTGGCGCTCCGAGCCGCTCGTCCTCCTCGCCCCGCACGACGAGGCGAGCCGGGACGCGCTGCATCTCCTCACCGCGCGCCCCTTCATCCGCTACGACCGGCGCCAGTGGGGCGGCCGCCTCGCCGCCGACTATCTCGACCGGCTCGGCATCGTCCCGCCCCAGCGCTTCGAGCTCGACGCGCTGGAGGCGATCGCGGTGATGGTGGATGGCGGCCTCGGCGTCTCGATCGTGCCCGAATGGGCGGGGCCGTGGCCGGAGGGGCTGCGGCTCAACCGGATCGCGCTGCCGCCGCCGGTGCCGGTGCGCGAATTGGGGCTCCTGTCGCCGCGCGGCACGGCGCAGACGCACCTCATCCGCAAGCTCGTCGAGACCGCGCTCGACGGCGCGTCGCCGCCTCACCGGTAACGGGAGCGCAGCGTCTCGATATAGTGGTCCTTCGAGGGGGCGAGGTGCGCCTTGCACAGCGCCACGAGGCGGGCGCGGTCGCAGTGGCGGATAGCGTCGATCATGTCCCAGTGCGCGCCGGCGGCCCAGGCCTGGTATTTGCGGTCGCTCACCGCGATCGAACGGTAGGCGTGGGATTTCTGGGCGAAGATGTTGATCGCCTCGGACAGCGCCTCGTTGCCGCAATGGGCGAAGAGGGCGCGGTGGAAGGCGATGTTGCTGCGGAAGACGCCGCGCCGGTCCTCCGCCTCCACCGCGGCCGAGTGCCCGCGCTGGATCGTCTCGAGCTCGGTGATCGCCTCGTCCGAGAGCGGCAGCGAGATGTAGGAGGCGGCTTCGCTTTCGAGGAGCTCGCGGACGGCGTTGATGTCCTCGACCTCCTTCTCGGTATAGACGCGCACGATGGCGCCGCGATTGCGGACCCGGTCGACGAGGCCGAGCCGTTCGAGCTCGACGATCGCCTGGCGCACGATGTGCCGCTTGGCGTCGAACCGGGCGGCGATCGTCTCCTCGATCAGCCTTTCGCGCGGGTGGAGACGGCCGAAGACGATGTCTTCCTCGAGGAGGCGCGCGATGTCGAGGGCGAGGTCCTCGCCGTGGCGGCGGGCCCCCTCCTGCACTCCGTCCTCGCCCAGCCGGGCCGCCACCACCATCGCATCCTCCGTCGTCTACTCCGTGCCGCCGCCCATGGGGGCCTGCCGGCCGCCCACGGATCGCCGCACGAGCCGGCCGAGGACGCCGAAGATCGGCGTCACCTGCAGCGCCGACAGCAGGGCGATGGCAAGCAGTGTCGCAGAGATGGGATTCTGGAGGAAGATCATCCAGTTGCCCTGACCGATCAGCATCGACTGTTGCAGCGTCGTGTCGAGGATCGGGCCCAGGATAAGGCCGATCACGAGCGGCGGGGTCGGGATGCGGAAGGTGTCGAAGGCGAGGCCGAGCATGCCGAAGGCGATCATCAGCCCGATATCGAACATCGAGTTGTTGATGGCGTAGGCGCCGATCACGGACAGGACGACGATCACCGGGCCGACGACGCGGTTCGGGATCTTGGTGACCGCGACGCAGGCGCGGGTGAAGAAGATGCCGACGAAGAAGAGCGCGACGTTGGCGAAGAGCACCGCCCACAGGAGCGTGTAGGTGACGTCGCCATAGTCGGTCATCAGCGACGGGCCGGGCAGGATGCCGTGGACCATCAGGCCGCCGAGGAGGACCGCGGTCGAGGACGAGCCGGGGATGCCGAGCGCGATCGTCGGGATCAGCGCCCCGCCGACGACGGCGTTGTTCGCCGCTTCCGGCGCGACGACGCCCGCGGGCGTGCCGGTGCCGAAATCGGCCTTGTTCTTCGCGAAGCGCTTGGCCTCGTTGTAGGCGAACCAGGAGGCCGTGTCGCCGCCGGTGCCGGGGATGAGGCCGGTCACGATGCCGATGAAGCCCGAGCGGATGCTGTTCGGCAGGAGCGCCACGAACTCACGGCCGGTCGGGAGCATCCGGTCGCGGATGCTCGATACGCGGTCGGCGCCGGGAGGGTTGCCCTCCACGATGAGGCGCACGGCCTGCGGGATCGAGAAGAGGCCGATCAGCGCGACGGTGAAGTTGATGCCGGAGAAGAGGTCGAGGATGCCGAAGGTGAAGCGCGGCGTGCCGGTCGTCGGGTCCATGCCGACGGTCGCGAGCAGCAGGCCGAGCGCGCCGGAGAAGAGGCCGAGGATCGTCGAGCCCTGGGAGAGGGTGCCGATGATGGTGATGCCGAGGACGGCGACGGCGAAGATCTCGACAGGGCCGAAATTGAGCACGACGCGGCCGAGCAGCGGCGCGACCGTGAGGAGGGCGATCGAGGACAGGATGCCGCCGATGAGCGAGGCCGTCAGCGACAGGCCGAGCGCCTTGCCGGCCTGTCCCTTGCGGGCCATCGGGTGCCCGTCCATCACCGTCGCGGCGGCGGCGGGCGTGCCCGGCGTGCGCAGCAGGATCGCCGCGATCGAGCCGCCATACATCGCCGCGAGATAGAGCGAGGCGAGCATCGCGAGGCCCGTCTCGGGCCGGAAGGAATAGGTCAGCGGCAAGAGGAGCGCGATGGCCATCGTGGCCGAGAGGCCCGGCATCGCGCCGACGAACATGCCGATCAGCGCGCCGACGAAAATGGCGAGGATGTTGATCGGGTCGACGACGTTGGCCAGACCGACCCAGAGGAAGGACTCCATTCAAAGCACCTCAGAACGCCGGATAGAGCGGGATGTTGAGCTTCAGGAACCAGACGAACACGCCGTAGATGACGGCGGTGACGGCCACGATGGTGATGATCCCGGGCACGAGGCCGACAGGGCGCAACGCGATCAGCGGGAGCGCGAGGAAGATCGGGGTGGCGATCATGTAGCCGACGGTCCCGATCGACCAGGTGTAGAGAATGACGAGGGCGATGAAGGCGGCGCCGATGCCGATGGCGCGCCAGTCGATGGGGCCGATGACGCTCAGCGTGCCGTCGGCGTTCGCCCGCTTCCAGGTCAGCGCCTGCTGGGCGATGGCGAGGAGGGCGAAGATGAGGACGACCCAGCCGAGGAGATTGGGCAGCTTCTGGGCGGTCGGCGGATATTCCGCGGCCTCGGCCCACATGAAGAAAACCAGCCCGATTCCGGCCAGTGCGACGACGATGCGACCCATCGCAAGTCCCCTGTTAGACAAAACGGACGGAGCACGAGCCCCGTCCGCATACGATGTGGAATGGCCGTCTTACTGGCTTTTCACTTCGTCTTTGATCTCGGCCCAGATTTCCTTGTAGGCCGCTTCCTGGTCCTTCAGCATCGCCACGTAGTCGTCGCCCGAGATGAAGTCGATGTTCATCGCGCGCTCGGCGGCGGCCTTCTGGAACTCAGGATTGTCGACGACGCGCTGCATCGCCTCGATCATCATCTGGCGCGCCTCGGGCGGGAAGCCGGCCGGGCCGCTATAGCCGCGCGAGGAACCCGCGACGAGGTTGTAGCCGAGCTCCTTGGCGGTCGGCACGTCCGGCAGGTCCGGAAGGCGCTCCTCGGAGAAGACGGCGAGCGCCTTCAGGTTGCCCTCTTTGATCTGCGGGAAGGACACGCCGACATTGGTGAAGCTCGCGTCGATCTTGCCGCCCATGGCCGCCGTCCAGGACGGGCCGTCACCCTGGAAGGGGACCTTCTGGAGCTGCACGCCCGCCTCGCGCTCGAACTGGAGCGAGGTGAAATAGTCGTCGCCGCCGACGCCGGAATTGCCGACGGTCACGGTGGCGGGGTTGGCCTTCGCCGCGTTCACGAAGTCCTCGAACGTGTTGAACGGGCTGTCCTTCGCGACGACGGCGATGCCCGGATCGGTGACGATGTTCGCGATCGGGGTGATCTCGTCGATCGTGTAGGTGATCGCCGGGTTCATGATGTAGTTCGTGGTCAGCATCGGGGTGTTCGTGATGCTGATGGTCGCGCCGTCGGCCTTGGTCTGCTTGGCGAGGCGGGTCCAGGCGATCGCGCCGGTCGCGCCCGGAATGTACTCGTTGACGAAGTTCACGCCGAGCTCTTCGGCGAGGAAGGGCTGCACGAGCTGCGCGAGGGCGTCGGAACCGCCGCCGGCCTTGAAGCCCTGCATGACCTTCACGTCGCTGGACGGATAATCCTGGGCCCACGCCGGGGTGAAGGCGGTGCTGCCGAGCGCTGCGGCCAGGGCGAGCGCCATCATCGATGCTTTCATTGGAAACCTCCCAATATCTTGCTGGTGCGGTATTCGTTCTCGCTTGCCGGGGAGAAAACACGGTCGATTTGAATCTGTCAAACATATTGTTGACAATCCGGAGTGCGTGTTCGTTGATGCGCGCCAAAAGGAAGGGTGGAGAACTATGGCTGGCGACAACGCGCGTGGACTGAAGAAAGGGCTGACGAGCTACGGCGATTCGGCGTTTTCGCTGTTCCTTCGCAAGGCCTTCATCAAGGGCATGGGCTACTCGGACGACGCGCTCGACCGGCCGATCGTCGGCATCGTCGACACGTTCTCGGCCTACAATGCCTGCCACGCGAACGTTCCGGATCTCGTCGAGGCGGTGAAGCGCGGCGTGATGCTCGCCGGCGCGCTCCCCGTGCCGTTCCCGACGATCTCGATCCACGAGAGCTTCGCCTTCCCGACTTCGATGTTCATGCGCAACCTCATGGCCATCGACACCGAGGAGATGATTCGCGCGCAGCCGATGGACGCGGTCGTGATGATCGGCGGCTGCGACAAGACGGTCCCGGCCCAGCTCATGGGCGCGGCGAGCGCGAACATCCCGGCGATCCAGCTCGTGACCGGGCCGATGATGACCGGCAGCCATCGCGGCGAGCGCGTCGGCGCCTGCACCGATTGCCGCCGTTTCTGGGGCCGCTATCGCGCCGGTGAGATCGACGATCAGGAGATCGCTGAGGTCAACAACCAGCTCGTCCCCGGCGCCGGCACCTGCGGCGTGATGGGTACGGCGTCCACGATGGCCCTCGTCACCGAGGCGCTCGGCATGATGGCGCCGGGCGGGGCGACGCCGCCCGCCGTCTCGGCCGACCGCCGGCGCAGCGCCGAGGAGAGCGGCAAGCTCGCCGTCGCGCTTGCGGCGAACGGTCTCACGCCGGACAAGATCATGACCGTCAAGGCGTTCGAGAACGCCCTCACGGTGCTCCTCGCGACCGGCGGGTCGACGAACGGCATCGTCCACCTCGCCGCGATCGCGGGCCGCATGGGCCTGGAGCTCGACCTCGACGCGTTCGACGCGATGGGGCGGAAGGTCCCGGTGCTGGTCGACCTCAAGCCGTCCGGCCAGAACTACATGGAAGACCTCCATCGCGCCGGCGGCCTGCCGACGATCCTGCGCGAGTTGAAGGACCACCTCCACCTCGACTGCATGACCGTCACCGGCCGCACGCTCGGTGAGAATCTGGAGGCGATGCCGGGCGGGTGGACGCAGACCATCGTCTCCCCGATCGCCAAGCCCCTCTTCCCCGAGGGCGGCATGGCGGTTCTGCGCGGCAATCTCGCCCCCGGCGGCGCGATCGTGAAGCAGTCGGCGGCGAGCCCGAAGCTCATGTCCCATCGCGGCCGCGCGATCGTGTTCTCCTCGATCGCCGATCTCGGCGCGCGGGTGGACGACCCGGACCTCGACGTGACCGAGGACGACATCCTGGTGCTCCAGAATGCCGGTCCGAAGGGGGCGCCCGGCATGCCGGAGGCCGGCTACATGCCGATCCCCAAGAAGATCGCCGCCAAGGGCGTGAAGGACATGGTCCGCATCTCCGACGCGCGCATGAGCGGCACGGCATCCGGCACGATCGTGCTGCACGTGACGCCCGAATCGGCCGAGGGTGGCCCGCTCGCGCTGGTTCGCACGGGCGACTTCATCACCCTCGACGTGCCGAACCGGACGCTGACGCTCGAGGTCTCGGACGAGGAGCTCGCCGCGCGGCGCGCGGACTTCACCCCGCCCGTCCACGAGGGGTCGGACCGCGGCTACAAGCGGCTCTATATGGAGACGGTGACGCAGGCCGATCACGGCTGCGACTTCACCTTCCTGATGCCGCCGAAGACCGGCTCCGTGCCCGAGGCGAAGTAAGGCCTACTCGGCCGCCTCGTCGTTCACCCGATCGGCGAGGAGCATGTGCGGGGGCGGGCGCAGCAGCGACCCGTCCTTCGTCGTTCCGGCCCGCCGGAAGCGCACGATGGCGGCGGTCAGGTGGCACTTCACCGCCGCCGTCGCCCACTCCGCGTTGCGCGCGCGCAGCGCCGCGATGATCTCGCCGTGCTGGCGGATGCTCTCTTCCATGTCGGCGTCGGTGTAGATGTAGAAGCCGCCGATCACGAGCGGGTAGTCGAGCAGGCTCGTCCCGAACGTGCGCAAATGCGCGCTGCCGCACTCCTGGTAGAGGGCGAGGTGGAACTCGTAGTTCGCCTTGTGGACGATCTCGAGCCGGCTCGGGTCCGGTGTGCGGATCGCCTCGGCCATCCGCTCGTTCAGCATCTCCATGTGATCGAAGGTCGAATCGTCCGCGTTGCGGGTCGACAGCGCCGCGCCATAGCCCTCGAGCAGGATGCGCAGGTTGAAGATGTCCTCCGCGTCCTCGATCCGCCACGGGGTGACGACCGCGCCGCGCTTGGCCGCGGGCTCGAGCAGCCCCTCCGCGATGAGGCGCTGGATGGCCGAGCGGACGGGCGTGCGGCTCACGCCGAGATCGGCGGCGACGCTCTCTTCCTTCAGCTGCTGGCCCGGATCGTAATAGCCCGACATCAAGCGGCGGCGCAGAACGATGTGGACCTTGTCGCTCACGTTCATGGATCGGCTCGGCTCTCATCGGTGAACAGGAGACCGGCACACGTGCGGTGCGGGCCGTGCGGCGTCGATTGTAGCCGCAACTCAGAGATGCGTCGCATGTCGCGTGCGCGGCCTGTCGCGATGCCGCGCGGAGCGGGGCGGCCGCACCCATCGGGGCGCGGCCTCCCGTTGGCCTCAGGCCTCGTCGGTCGCCGGAACCTCTGGGCCGCCGGCGGCCTTCTTCCGGGCGCGCATCCGGCGCCAAAGCGGCGTCATCAGCGTGATCAGGATCAGCGCGACGAGGATCCAGGAGATCGGGCTCGCGACGAGATAGGTCGCGTCGCCGCGCGAGATCAGCAGCGCCCGGCGCAGCGATTCTTCGGCCATCGGGCCGAGGATCACGGCGAGGACGGCCGGCGCGGTCGGGATCGACAGGCGCTCCATCAGGAAGCCGAGGAGACCGAAGCCGAGCATGAGCCACACCTCGAAGATCGAGTTGTGGACCGCGTAGACGCCGACGGTGGTGAGGGCGAGGATCATCGGGCCGAGGAGGCGCGGCGGCAGGCGCAGCACGTTGATGAAGGCCCGCGCCCCGACCTTGCCGATGATGTACATGAGGCCCGCGGTGACGAGCATCGTCAGCATGAAGCCGTAGACGGTGTCGGCGTTGTCGCGGAAAAGCTCCGGCCCCGGACGCAGCCCGTGGACGAGGAGCGCGCCGAGGATGACGGCCGCGACCGCGTTGCCCGGAACGCCGAGCGTCAGCGCGGGGATGAGCGTCGCGCCGGTGTCGGCGTTGTTCGCGCACTCGGGGGCGGCGAGGCCCTCGGGCATGCCCTTGCCGTAGTTCGGCTTGTCCTTCTCGGGCGTCGCGCGGCGCTGCTCGTTCCAGGCGAGGATCGCGGCGATGTTGCCGCCGAGCGCCGGGATGAGGCCGACGACGAGGCCGATGATCGACGAGCGGATCCAGGTCGGGATCAGCGAGGACCAGCGGAACTTCTCGCGCTTTGAGCCGAGCTCCAGCTCGCCCTTGGCGACCGGGTTGCCGCCGAGCATCAGGTCGATCGCCGGCGGGATGGCGTAGAGGCCGGTGAGGAGGACGACGATGTCGATGCCGCTGAGGAGGTCGAGCTGGCCGAAGGCGAAGCGCTCCGTGCCGGTGAGGCCGTCGATGCCGACCATGCCGAGGACGAGGCCGAGACAGGCGCTGAGGAAGCCCTTGGCCGGGTTGTCGGCAAGGAGCACCGAGATGGTGGTGAGGCCGAAGAGGGCGAGCCAGAAATAGTCCGCCGGGCTGAACTTCAGCGCGACCGCCGCGAGGGGCGGGGCGAGGAAGAGGAGCGCGAGGGCGCTGACGGCGCTGCCGAGCGAGGACGACACCAGCGAGATGTCGAGCGCGAGGCGGGCCCTGCCTTGCTTGGCCATCTCGTGTCCATCGAACACGGTGGCGATGCCGGCGGGCGTGCCGGGGATGCGCAGGAGAATCGCGGGGATCGAGCCGCCATACATCGCGCCATTATAGATGCCGGCGATCATGCCGAGCGCGACCAGCGGGGACATGGAGAAGGTGAGCGGGATGAGCACGGCGATGCCCATCGTGGCCGAAAGGCCGGGCAGCGCGCCGACCGCGATGCCGACGGCCGTGCCCACGATCATGGCGAGGATGACGCTCGGATCGAGAAGCTGCGGCGCGGCGGAGAGAATGGGGCCGAAAAGATCCATCGTCAGGCTCCGATAAGGCTCAGAATCGTCTCTTGGGGCAGCGGCACGGACAGAAGGAGCCGGAAGACCGCGTAGAGGACGACGCAGAAGCCGATGGTCGTCAGCACGATGGCGACGATGTTGTGATAGCCGATGGCGAGCGAGAGCACCGGCACCATGACGATGGTCGAGGTGAAGTAGCCGAAATGGGAGACGCCGAAGACATAGGCGGCGGCCACGGCCACGATGACGAAGAAGCGGGCGACCTTGACCGGGGACACGGTGAGCGTGCCGCTGGTGCCGCGGGAGAGGGCGATCGCGGACTGGGCCATCCAGGCGAGGCCGAGGGCCGCGGCGATCGCGGTGACGGCGATGGGCATGTAGGACGAGGCGCCGCGATAGCTCGACGCTTCGAAGATGCCGGCGATGGCGACGGCCGTCGCGATCAGCCCGGCGAAGAGTTCGATGACGCCCTTCGGCATCGGTTCCTCCCGACAGAGACGACGTTGGAGAAGACTTCGGGGCCGGACGGATCCGGCCCCGAAAAAGGGACTATTCCTTGATCCAGGGCTCTTCTTCCCAGAGCGTCTTCAGCGTGCCGTCGAGCGCCTCGAGGTGCGTGCGGAACGCCTGGCTGTCCAGGAAGGAGAGGGCGAGGTCCTGCTTCTTGGCCGCTTCCTGGAACTCGGGGTTCTGGATCGCGCGGCCGACCGCGTCGGACAGGGCCTTCTGCACGTCGTCCGGGGTGCCGGCCGGCGCGGCGATGCCACGATCCGAGCCCATGATCACGTCGAAGCCCTGCTCCTTGAAGGTCGGGACCTCGGAGGCGCCTTCCCAGCGCTCTTCGGCCATCTGGCCGAGGATGACGAGCGTGCCCTCGTTGGAGTCGGCGATGGTCTCGCTGATGTTCATCGAGGCCATCATGATGTGACCGCCGAGGACCGCGGCGCGCACGTCGACATTGCCGGAGAAGGGGATGTGCTCGAGCTGGACGCCGGTCAGGCGCTCGAAGCGCAGGGCGGCGAGGTGGTCGTCCGAGCCGATACCGGTCGTGCCGTAGGTGACCTCACCCGGATGCTCCTTCGCGTAGGCGACGAGTTCTTCGAGGTTGCTGATCCCGGCATCGGGCCGCACGCTGAACGCGCCCGGATCGTAGACGATGTCGGCGATGGGGGCGAAGCTGTCGAGCGTGTAGCGCGCCTGGCGCGAGATCGGGATCGACAGAAGGTTCGGCGTGTTGATGAACCCGATCGTGTAGCCGTCCGGCTTTGCCTGGGCGAGCGCGGTGAAACCGATTTCACCGCCGGCGCCGGGACGGTTCAGAACCGTGATCGTCGCGCCGCCGAGCTCTTTCTCGATGTACGGAACGAGCGTGCGGGCGGCGATGTCGGTGCCGCCGCCGGCCGTGTAGGCGACGATCATCGTGATCGGACGCTCCGGATACTGCGCGAAAGCCGGGGCGATACCGACCGAAGTCGCCAGCAGAAGGCTGGCGAGGGCCAGAGTCTTTTTCATGGATCCTCCCGTTCGGAATGGCGTCCACATCGGGTCCATACCCGACCGCTTTGGACACGAACGCTGTACAGGATGCGTCCCGACTGGGTAAAGGGGGTGTGACTCTATTCGAAGGCTCGGATCAGTATCGGGCTGAAATAAGGCCGATTTTTTTGGCGTTGGACGTTTGGGGATCCCGCGCTTGCCATCGGTCGCGTTTTGTGATCCTGGCATCTTTGTATTTTTTATGTACCTCGTTTGCGGTTGCGGACCCGGCAGCGTCTGCGAGACCACGGCCCGGTTCGCCGGGCCGGTCCGCACGGCCTCGGCGCAGGGGCGCCGGTCGCACGGCACGGGGTACGCTCCGGAGTGTCGCGATGACTGAACCCCGCCGTCCCGTCGTCTTCGTGCTGGACGACATTCACCCGGCCGCTCTCGAGCACCTCGCCGCGAACGCGGACCTGCGCCGGCCCGCCGACAGCGCGAACTGGCGCGAGGAGGCGGAGGGTCTCATCGTCCGCTCGACCCGTGTGACGGGCGACGATATCCGTGCCGCCAAGCGGCTGAAGGTCGTCGGCAAGCACGGGGCCGGCATCGACAACATCGATTCGACGGCGGCGGCGGAATGCGGTGTGGCCGTACGCCACACCCCCGGCGTCAACGCGCCCTCGGTCGCCGACCTCGCCGTCGGCATGGCGCTAGCCCTCCTGCGCAATCTCGCGCGTCACACCGACGCGCTGCGGCAGGGGACGCGCCTCTCCGGCCCCGAGAAGACGGGCTACGAGCTCGGCGAGCTGACCGCCGGCATCGTCGGCGTCGGCGCGATCGGCAGCCTCGTCGCGAAGCGCCTCGTCGGCGGCTTCGACGCCAAGGTGGTCGGCTACGACCCCTATCTCGAAAACTGGCCGGCCGGGGTGACGCCCGTCCCGACGCTCGACGCGCTGATCGAGGCGGCCGACATCATCTTCCTGCACGTCCCCTTGAATGACGAGACGCGGAATATGTTCGACGCGGCGGCGCTCGCGCGGATGAAGCCGGGATCGTATCTCGTCAATTGCGCGCGCGGCGGTATCGTCGACGAGGCGGCGCTCGCGGACGCGCTGCGCTCCGGCCATATCCGCGGCTCCGCGTCGGACGTGTTCGTGAGCGAGCCCAAGTTCGAGAGCCCGCTCCTCGAGATCGACGGCTTCATCGCGACGCCCCATGCCGGCGCGCAGACCGAAGCCAGCCTGCGCCGCGTCGGCATCGCCATCGCGGACAAAGTGTTGAACTGCCTGACGGAGCCGGCCCCCGCCGGCGCCGTCGCCGAGGTCGCCAAGGGAGGACCACAATGACGATCGGATTCCGGGTTCTGAAGCGCAAGCGCGCCGTTTCCAGCGAGATCGTGAAGCGCTTCGCGGCGCTGCCCGTCGCGAATGTGAGCGACTCGATGTGGCGCATGACCGCGGGCGGCGCCCGGCTCACCCCGTACCACAAGCCGGGCGTGCGCCTCGCGGGCCCCGCGCTGACGGTGAAGACGCGCCCCGGCGACAATCTGATGGTCCACAAGGCGATCGACATCGCCCAGCCGGGCGACGTCATCGTCGTCGATGCCGGCGGTGACCTCACCAACTCGATCCTCGGCGACATCATGACGACGATGTCGATCAAGAAGGGCATCGCCGGCTTCGTCGTGAACGGCGCCATTCGCGACGCCTACGAGATCTACGAGAGCGGCCTGCCGATGTTCGCCGCCGGCGTCTCCCACCGCGGCCCCTACAAGGACGGTCCGGGCGAGATCAACGTGACGGTCGCGATCGACGGCATGGTCATCGAGCCGGGCGACCTCATCATCGGCGACGGGGACGGTATCCTGTGCGTGCCGTACGACCATCTGGAGACGGTGCTCGCCGCGGGTGAGGCCAAGCTCGCCGCCGAGAAGCGCGAGTTCGCGCACATCGAGGCCGGCACCATGGACCGCGCCTGGGTGGACAAGACGCTCGCCGCCAAGAATTGCGAGATCGAGGAATGAGCGAGGCGGCCCCGGTTCCGGCCGATCCGGCGACCGGCGGCCGCGCCGCGGCGTCGGATCCGGGCGTCGAGAAGCGTGCCGCGAGCCGGGCCCCGCGCCGGCTGCGGAACTGCTTCAACCTCGAGGAGTTCGAGGCCGTCGCGCGGCGTCATCTGCCGCGCGGCGTGTTCGGCTACGTGGCCGGGGCGGCCGATTCCTGGACCGCGTTCGCCGACAACCGCTCCGACTTCGGCGCGATCAAGATGATCCCCCGCGTCCTCGGCGGGCACGCGACGCGCGACCAGTCGAAGACGCTGTTCGGCGTGCGCTACAGGCACCCGTTCGGCATCGCGCCGATGGGGCTCAGCGCCCTCGCCGCCTATGACGGCGACGTCACGCTCGCCAAGGGCGCCGCCGCGCTCGGCATCCCGGCGGTGATGAGCGCCACCTCCCTCACCAGCCTGGAGCGGGTGGCGAAGGAGGGGCCGAGCCGCTGGTACCAGGGCTACCTGCCGGGCGACGACGAGCGCATCGCCGCCATGGTCGATCGCGTCGCCGCGGCCGGCTACGACGTGCTGGTGATGACCGCGGACGTGCCGGTCGCCGGCAACCGCGAGGACAGCAAGCGCGACAAGTTCGGCGCGCCGCTGAAGCCGAGCCTCGACGTTGCCCTCCAGGGCCTCGTCCGTCCGGCGTGGCTGTGGGAGACCATGGTGCGCACGCTGCGCGTCCACGGCATGCCGCACTTCGAGAACAACGACGTGATGCGCGGCCCGCCGATCATCGCGAAGGACGTCGTGCGCTCCTTCGCGGGCCGGGCGAGCCTCTCCTGGCGTCATGCCGAGATCGTGCGCGAGCGCTTCAAGGGCAAGCTCGTCATCAAGGGCGTGATCGCGCCCGAGGATGCGGCGCGCGCCCGCGAGATCGGCGCGGACGGGATCGTCGTGTCGAACCATGGCGGCCGCCAGCTCGATTCCTCGATCTCCTCCATCGCCGCGCTGCCGGCGGTGAAGGCGGCGTCGGGGGACATGGCGGTGATGCTGGACAGCGGCGTCCGGCGCGGGTCGGACGTGTTGAAGGCGCTCGCCCTCGGCGCGGACTTCGTGTTCGTCGGCCGGCCGTTCCTGTTCGCGGCGGCCGTCTCCGGCGTTCCGGGCGTCGAATACGCGGCGGACCTTCTTGCCGCCGAGATCGACCGCGACATGGCGATGCTCGGCCTCGGCTCGCTGGACGAGCTCACCGAAGCGGTGCTCGCCGAGCCCTGGCGCCCGTCGCGCCTCGCGCCCCCGGCGCTCTAAGGCGGCTCTCGCCCTGCCGGGACCGGCAGGGCGGGGCGCCCCTCTCCACGACTGTCCCGCCGGCGAACCCGTCAGGCGCTGGGGTCGATGATCCTCGCCGGATCGCCCCCATCGATATAAAGCCGCCCCTCGGGCCGCAGCGCGACGGCAAGCCGCGCGAGCGCGCGTCGCCCCGCCTCGGGATGGCGCCCGTCGAACGCGCCGACGCGCATGGCGAAGGCGAGATCGAACGGCGCCTCGCCCGCCTCCAACACGAAATCCTCCGCCGCCACGTCTCGGAACGACACAAGCCCGGCCTCGATCTCGGCGCGCGACCCGCCCCGCGCGAGGGCGACCGCCTTCGCCGACCGGTCGATCGCGACGACATGCCCGTCCCCGATCCGCCCCGCGACCATCCGCGCCGCCACCCCCGGCCCGCACCCAATCTCGAGCACGCGCATTCCGGGCGCGAGGGGGAGGGCTTCGATGAACGCGGCGATCCGCTGGTAGGCGGCGGTCATGCGGCGGGGGCCGCAGGAGCACGGCGCGGGGGCATGGTTGTGGGGCGCTGCTGGCCGAGGCGGGAGACTGAATTCATCATGCCGATGCCAGCCTCTACATCACTTCGATGTTGAACCATTTCGCTGGGTCGAATGGCGTTCCGGCGGCGATGTACGCCTCGATGTCGGGGAGGACGCTGAGCGCCATCGACGTGCTCACAAGGAGGCGACGAAGGATCCACGCTCCTTCCACCCCGATCAGACGAAAGTAGTCGGCGACCGCGCCGTTCGCTTCACCGAAGTGAGCCACTACGAATTCCATGTTCGCGTCCAGCTCGCCCGGGTCGCGTACGAGCGTTTTCCAGCCAGACGGAGTCTCGTCGGTATGGAACTGCAAAAAGCACTCGTCGTGCATTCTCTGTAAAATCAGTGAGTTGGACTGAAATCGAACGGAGAAATAATGAATTTCGCCCGAAATATTTTCTTCGCAAAGTAGGCGCTTGGCAAAGTTCAGTGCCTCAGAGGCGCTTTCATAACGTGTTATCTCGGGTAGGGCCCAGAGGCCGGAAACAAAGCAACCTGTTATTGCGTCGTTCGTCATGATCGCGGTTCACCCAATCGGGCGCGATGGGAGGGCGAGCCGACCACCGTGACGCCCGTTGCCGCAAAATATTTGATCGGCTCCGTCGCTGCAAATGCAGACGGGCGCACAACCGTGTCCTCCCGGCGATCCGCGCGCCCGGCGCTGTCATGCGCCGGGGGCCGTCGCGAAGTCGCGGCGCATGAAGGCGCGGGCGGGGGAGGGGCGGTTGGTCACGTGGAAGCCGGCGCGGGTGAACATGCGCTCGAAGCCGACCTGGTTCTCGGCGCTCTGCCGCTTGCCGTCGGCGAAAGGGAAGGCCTCGACCGCGCGGGCGCCGTGCGCTTCGGCGAGCGCTGTCGCGGCCGCCACGAGGCGCTGGGCGAGGCCGCGCTTGCGGTGGTCGCGCCCGACGACGAGGCACGGAATCAGCCACACCGTGTCGTCCTCGGCGGGGTCGCGGCGGCCGTAGGTCGGGGTGTTGAGCGCGCGGGCGTAGCGTGCGCGCGGGCCGGTCGCGCACCAGCCGACCGCCGCTCCGTCCACCATCGCGACGAGCCCCATCGGGTCTCGCGACGCGGCGGCGATTGCGGAGAAGGTCTCCCGGTTGTCCCCGTTCCGCTTGCCTTCCCGGTAGGCGCGGATGGACCCGATATACCAGACGCACCAGCACCCCTCCGCCGCGCGCAGCGAATCGAGGAGACCCCCGAGCGCTTCCATGTCGGCGGGGGTGAAGGGGCGGATCTCGATGGTGTCGGTGGATGTCATGCGGCGCCTCCCTGACGCTCTTCTTCTCGCCCCGCCTCCGCCCGAACATGCGCCTCCATCCAGGCGACGGCGAACGGCACAATGGCGGCGGCCGGGACGAGGAGGGACGGGGCGCGGCCGATGTGGGCCTCGCGCGCAGCGCCGCCGCCGGCGACATAGTCTGCCACGATCCGGGCGAACGCGTCCTGCGGCAAGGCGGGGGTGACGGGGTCGGACGTGTCGAATTCCTCGATCATCCGCCAGATGCGGGTCGCGCCGGAGAGGAGTGGCACCTCGATCCGCTTCACGCGCTTGTCCGGCAGGGCGGCGAGGTGCTCGGCGTGGTGGAGGAGGGTCATCGTGTCGGTGGGGGCGCCGAGCATCAGCACCTTCGCGCCGGACGCGACGAGGCGGGCGAAGGGCGTGCCCGGCCCATAGCCATAGTCGAGCGGGTGGTCGCGGGTGAGGCGGTCGGCCTCGGCGCCGAGCGCGGTGACCGATGCGCCCGGATTGCCGCTTCGCCGCGCGCCGGGCGTCGTGCGGACAAGCTCGGCGAAGGCGCCGTTGTCGCGCGCGGCGCGGGAGCGCGCGGGGTCGAAGGGCGGGATCTCGTCGCGCCAGCGGGCGGGGACGCGGCCGCCGGCGTCGGCGAGCCGCTCATAGTCCGCCTCCCAGTCGGTGTAGGCGAGGATCGTCCCCGCGGGGCCGACGGCGTCGCGGAGCGCGTCGATCAGGCTGTCGGGGCCGCCGAGGATCGGGCCGACGCGCCGCAGCGCCGCGTGGATCATCACGATGTCGCCCGCCGCGAGGCCGATCCGTGCGAGGTCGGCGCGCAGTGTGGATCGCGTCGCCCATGGCGCGTCGGTGGTGATGGCCCGTCCTCCCGCTCACTCGCCCGAAGATGGCGATCGGGGGCGCGCTTGCCCATCGCCGCGGCCGCGCCGAGCGGCGGGTTGCCCGGATGCGCGGTCTCGCGGCGGGATGCATGGATGCGACTGCTCGCCGCACGCCCCGCGCGGCGGTCATGGCGGCGGGGCGATCCCCGCTAGGGTGGGGTGCGTGCGCGGATCCGTGCGCGTGCCGCGTGGACGGTCAGCCTCGCGACTTGCATGCAATCTTGCCCAAATTTTGAGCCTGACCGCGGCCGCCTCTTGACGCTCGCGCCGATTTGCATGCAAAAAATGGCAAGAACAGTGTCTCGGGTGCGCACGACCGTGTCGTCGCGATTCGAGGCCGACGGACGTGACCAAACGACCGCAACAAGCGCCCGCCAGCAACGAGCGGGCCGACCGTCTGGGAGGACGAACATCGTGCCGAAGCACATCACGAATCTGTCGCGCCGCCACTTCGTCGCGCTCGCGGGCGCCACGTCGGCCGCCGTCGTCGCCCGGCCGCGCCTCGGCCGCGCCGCCGTCACGCTGAAGCTGACCCACCCGGCGGACACCAGCCACCCGGTCCACACCGAGACGGTGAAGATGGTCGAGCGCATCGCCGACCGGACCGACGGCGAGGTCGCGATCACGATCTTCCCGAACAACGCGCTCGGCTCTCCGACCGAGACTGCGCAGCAGACGCGCGCCGGTGCGGTCGACATGATCATCCTCAACCCGGCCAACATCGAGGCGCTGTCGCGCACGGTCGGCGTCGTCAACATCCCCTACCAGTTCGACAGCTACGAGCACGCCCACAAGACGCTCGACGACACCGGGCGCGACTGGATGGCCGCGCAGCTCGCGACGGCCGGCTTCACCTGGGTCGCGAACTATGAGTGGGGCTTCCGCAGCCTCTCCAACAGCCGCCGTCCGGTGAACACGCCCGCCGACATCGAGGGCCTGAAGCTGCGCGTGCCGCCCGAACTCGCGATCAAGCTCGCCTTCGAGGCGCTCGGCGCGATCACGCAGACGATCGCCTTCCAGGAGGTCTATCTCGCCCTCGCCAACAAGACGGTGGACGGGCAGGACAATCCGGTCGGCACCACCTTCGCCGCGAAATTCTACGAGGTGCAGAGCAACATCGCCCTCACCAAGCACATCTACTCGACGGTCATGCTCGCCTCGAACCCGCGCGCCTGGGAGCGCCTCACCGACGACCAGCGCGCGGTGATCTCCGAGGAGTCGATGGCGGCCGGCAACGCGGCGCGCGCGCAGGTGGTCCAGCGGGAAGAGGACTATCTCGCGAAGATGGAAGAGTCGGGCGTCGCCGTCACCCGGCCGGACGTCGCGCCCTTCCGCGAGCAGATGACCCCCGCCTACGAGCAGCTGAAGAGCACGATCGGCGAAGAGGCCTGGAACACCTGGCAGGGCTTCGTCGAGGCCGCGAAGACGAGCTGATCGCGCACTGAAAGGGTCCGGGCGCCCGCGACCGGCGCCCGGCGACCCTGCGAGACCGGTCGCCCTGTTCCTCCTCGGAGTGCTCCCGACGCCATGTTCATGGTCATCCTCCTCGTGGCGTTGTGCGCCCTGATCCTCATCGGCACGCCGATCGCGATCGCGCTCGGCATCATCGCCGTCGGGACCATGTGGTACGTGAGCGGGCCGGACCTCCTCTTCATCTTCATCCAGCGCCTCTATGCGGGGACGACCTCGTTCCCGCTGCTGGCGATCCCCTTCTTCATCGTCGCCGGCAACCTGATGAACACCGGCGGCATCACCGTGCGCATCTTCGCCGCCGCGCAGCTCTTCGTCGGCCGCATCCGCGGCGGCCTCGCCCATGTGAACGTCGTCGCGAGCGTGCTCTTCGCCGGCATGTCCGGCTCGGCGGTGGCGGACGCGGCGGGCCTCGGCATCATCGAGGTGAAGGCGATGCGGCAGGCGGGCTATACGGGCCGCCTCGCCGCCACGGTCACCGTCGTCTCCTCCACCATCGGCCCGATCATGCCGCCGAGCATCCCGCTCGTGATCTATGGCAGCCTCGCCAACGTCTCGATCGGGGCGCTCTTCCTCGCCGGCATCCTGCCCGGCGCGATGATGGCGATCGCGCTGATGATCGTGATCGCGATCGTCGCCCACCGCCGCAAGCTGCCGATCATGGAGGAGCGGCCGGCGGGACCGGAGGCGCGGCGCGTCTTCTTCAACGCCGCCCCCGCGATGCTGACGCCGGTGCTCATCATCGGCGGCATCCTCGGCGGCTTCGCGACGCCGACCGAGGCGGCCGTGCTCGCGACCGCCTACGCGCTGATCCTCGGCACGCTCGTCTATCGCGAGCTTCGCCTGCGCGACATTCCCGACATCCTGTGGCTCTCGGCCCGGCAGACGGTGCAGGTGATGTTCATCATCGCCGCCGCCGCGCCGTTCGGCTGGGTGCTGATCCAGCAGCAGATCCCGAACGCCGTCATCGAGTCGCTCTTCCAGATCACGAGCGAACCCTGGGGCATCCTGCTCCTCGTGAACATCGTCCTCCTGGTGCTCGGCATGTTCATCGAGGGCGTCGCGATCATCATCATCGCCTTCCCGATCCTCCTGCCGGTGATGCTGCAGATCGGCGTCGACCCGGTCCATTTCGGCATCATCATGGTGCTGAATTTGATGATCGGTCTCGTCACCCCGCCGGTGGGCCTGTGCCTCTTCGCCGTGTCGGAGGTGAGCCGTGTGCCGGTCGGCGAGATCGTGCGCGAGATGTGGCCCTACGTGCTCGCCCTCCTCGCGGTCCTGATGCTCGTCACCTTCGTGCCGCAGACGGTGCTCTTCCTGCCTGAACTCTTCGGATATGGAGCCGGCCGATGATGTCCGTCCTGAAGGGGGCCGACTGGCTCGTCGCGCGGATCTGCAAGTGGGGCGTCATCACCGCCCTGGTGCTGCTCTTCGTCCTGCTCCTCGCCGGCGTCATCACCCGCGCGCTGCCGTTCGTCTCGATCACCGGCTATGACGAGATCGTCGAGCTTCTGGTCGCCTGGCTCACCTTCATGGGCGCGGTCGCGCTCTGGCGCGAGGGCGCGCTCTACAACGTGACGCTCATCCTCGTGGCGGTGTCGCGCCCGGTGCGCATCGCGCTCGAGATCCTCATCCGCATCCTGATGCTCGCCTTCGCGCTGGTGCTCCTCGTGAAGGGCTACGAGTTCGCCGCCGGGTCCGGGGAGACGACCCCCTTCCTGCGCTTCGACAAGGCCTACTGGTACGCGAGCATCCCCGTCGCCGGTGCGCTGATGGTGGTCTACAGCATCGCCGGCCTCGTGCTCGCGGCGATGGGCCGGTTCGACCCGGCCGAGCCTTCGGGCGGCCTCCTCGGCTGACGGCCGCCTTCCACACAACCGACAGTCTGGGACAAGTTCATGGGCAAGCGATTGGCCGGCAAGGCCGCGATCATCACGGGTGGCGGCGGCGGCATCGGCGGCGCGACGGGCGCGGTCTTCTGCGAGGAGGGGGGCAAGGTGCTCCTCGTCGACCCCGACGCGGCGGGCCTCGAACGCGCCGTCGCGATCGTGCGCGAAAGCGTGCCGGACGCGGCGGTCGAGACGCTCGTCGCCGACGTGTCGCAGGAGGCCGAGTGCGCGCGGACCGTGGCGGCCGCGAAGGCGGCGTTCGGCTCGCTCGACGTGCTCGTGAACTGCGCCGGGATCCGCTCCTACGAGCCGCTCGCCGAGGCGAAGGCGGAGACGTGGCAGCGCATCCTGGAGGTGAACCTCCTCAGCTATGCCTACATGGTGAAGGCGGCGCTGCCGGATCTGCGCAAGTCCGGGAAGGGCTCGATCGTCAACGTCTCCTCGACGTTCGGCGTGTCCGGCCGCGCGGGCATGGGCCAGTATGATGCGACCAAGGCCGGCATCAACGCGATGACGCGCACGCTCGCCTTCGAGGAGATCGCGCACGGCGTCCGGGTGAACTCGATCTGCCCCGGCCCGATCCTGACGCCCTTCCACGTCCGCCGCGCCGAGGCGGCCGGCCGGACCGAGACGGACCTGCGCAACGAGGACAACGACATGTGCCTGATGCGGCGCTGGGCCGACCCGCGCGAGGTCGCCTACCCGATCCTCTGGCTCGCCTCGGACGAGGGGTCCTACATCACCGGGACGATCCTCATGGTCGACGGTGGTCGCCCCTTCATGTGAGCGCCGCTCAGGCGGGCGCGGTGATCCGCGCCTCTCCGAAGAAGTGGCGGTCCTGCCGCTGGCGCAGCGAGAAGAGCTCCGACGTCTCGTCGATCTCGATGTCGCCGATGCGGACCGGCTCGCCCTTCTTCACCGCGCGCTTCAGCCGCCGGTTCGAGGCGAGATAGAACGGGGCCGGCGTCTCGTCGGTGAGGGCTGCCGCCGGGATCATGCGCGCCGATGCGCCTTCCACCACATGATGATGCCCGCCCATGTCGAGCACATGTCCGGCGGGGAGGTCGATATCGGCCATCATCACGAGGTCGGCGTGGTGGGACGGGTGGCGCGCGCCGCTCGACATGCCGTGGATCTTCGCGTCGAGGATGCTGGTCGCGGCTTCGAGGCCGAGGAGATGGCGCGGCAGATAGAGCGCGGCCGTCGACCCGGAGCGGCTGACGATGTGGCCCTTGTCGCGCAGGAGACGCCACGTGCCCTCATCGGTGCAGCGCACGACCACGAAGACGCCGCCGGCGAAGCTCACCTCGGTCGGGGCGCGCAGGCAATGGAACACGTCGAGGCTGCGCGGCTTGCCCATGAGCCCGCCATCCTCGCTCTCCAGCGCGAAGATCGTCGCGAGCTCGTCGATCCGCGCGATGGGGGCGTGGAAGTCGGAGCGGTCGGGGAGGAAGCCGGTCGCGTTGGCGACGACGGTCATCTCGCACAGGTCCGGCACGAGGCGCTGCTGGAGCGCGGCGGCGCCGGCGGAGCGGGCCGCGACGATCTCGGCGCAGTCGCGGTCGCCGAGATAGGCGAGGGCGCCGAAGCCCGGAACCGGGATCTCGCGCCCGTTGCTGGTGATCGTCTCGCGCGCGCTGTCGAGGACGAAATCATACTCGCTCGACTTGCCGGCGGCGATGATGTCGAAGCCCAGCGTCTCGGCCCAGGTGATGAGGCCGATCGCGAGGCTCGGCTGGTCGCCGTCGACCGGGGTCGAGACGATGCCGCGTGCCGCCGCCATCGCCGAGAGGCCCGGCCCGATGACGCTGTCGACCTCCTTCGAGACCATCGCGACATGGCAGCCGGCCTCGATCGCGAGGCGTGCGTGGCGGGCGCCCGCCTCCGGGTGGCCGGTCGCCTCCACGACCACGTCGATCGGCAGGTCCAGCACCACGGCAAGGTCGGAGACGGCGAGATAGTCGCCCGCGTTCCAGGCGGCGCGCGCCTCGGCGGCGGTGGTGCAGATCTTCACCCGGTTCGCCGGAATGCCGACGGCGACGAGCGAGGCGGCCGCCGCCTCGGCCTTGAGGTCCACCGCGATGCGCGTCTCGAGCAGTGCCATCCGCTCGCTCTGGGCGATGAAGCTCCGCCCGAAATCGCCAGCCCCGACGATGCACGTCACCACGGGCGCCGCGTCGGCATAGAAGGCGTGGAAATTCATGGCTGCTGCAACTCCATGCAATCGGACCTGCAATCCGCAGGATCGCGCCACCCTAACGTGTTTTTGGGGGCTGTGGGGCGAGAGTTGCATGCAAAATGCCGTATTTGTCAACTCGCTTGCCGGTGGTTTCGGCCTTTAGTATAGGATTTGCATGCAACATCTTGCGAGCACATTGGACGATGACGGTGCGGAGAATGGCGGGTTCGACCGCCGCCGCGGCCGCCGCTCGCTCTACGCGGCGCAGTGCATCCGCGACATGATCGTCTCGGGCGAGCTCCCCGCGGGCGACCGCATCCCCGAGCGCGTCATCACCGAACGGCTCGACATCTCGCGCACCCCGCTGCGCGAGGCGCTGAAGATCCTGGAGGCCGAGGGGCTCGTCCGGATCTCACCCAACCGCGGCGCGATGGTGGTGCAGCTCTCGCTGTCCGACGTCGAGGCGGTGATCGAGATGCTGATCGGGATGGAGCTGCACGCGGCCGAGCTCGCCTGCCAGCGCGGCACGGACGAGGAGATCGCCGAGGCCGAGCGGCTCCACCACGAGATGGTCGCCGCGTTCGAGCGGCGGGACCTCCTCGGCTATTTCAACGTCAACCAGCTCATCCACCTGCAGATCTTCTTGTGCGCGCACAACGACGCGCTGGTCCGCGTCTACCGGGCCGAGAGCGCGCGCATCCGGCGCTACCGGTTCGCGAGCAACCGCGAGCCGAGCCGGTGGGCGCGCGCGGTGCTGGAGCACGAGATGATCCTCGACGCGTTGAAGCGGCGCGAGGGGGCGATCCTGCGCGAGCTCCTGCGGGCGCACCATTGGAGCGGGTGGAAGGCGACGCGGAAGGTGCTGGAGCCCTCGCTGCCCTGACGCGGCCCCTCAGGCGCGGTTGACGGCCGAGTCGGCGAGGTCGACCCCGCCATATTCCTCGATCTCGATCTCACGCTGCTCCTCCATGAAGCGGTCGAACTCTGCGCGTGAGATGCGCTGGCGGACCGCGACGACGAACACCGCGAGCGCGAGCACCGCCGCGAGGATCGAGTCGAGCGGATGGGGGATCAGCTCCATCCCGCCGCCATAGCCGCCGAGGACCGACAGGATCGAGAGACCCACGATATAGGGGAAGAACCAGAGCGCGCTCTTCGGCGAGAGATCCTCCTTGCCGACGACGGCGAGCCGCGCCGCGAAGAGGGCGAGGCCGAGCGCGATGAGGACGAGAAGGCGCCAGAGCGTGTCCCATCCCGACCAGTAGATCATCAGGGTCGCGACGACGAAGCCGATCCCGGCGATCACCCGCACCATCGGGATGCGGAAGGAGCGGGGCACGTCCGGCGCGAGCGCGCGCAGCGAGACGACGACCACCGGGGCGGCGATGAAGGAGAGCACGATCGCCGCGCCGTTGAGGGCGACGATCTCGCCGAACGGCATCGTGAGGAAGAGCACGACGGCGACGACATAATTGAGGAGGAGCGCCTCCATCGGCACGCCGAACGCGTTCAGCCGCGCGAAGATCGCCGGGAAGACGCCGTTGTTGGCGATCGCCATCGCGAGGCGGCCATTGGAGCCGACCGCGACCAGCGCGCCGCCCACCGGCGAGATCACCGCCGCGACGTTCATCATGCTGACGAGCCACAGGATGCCGAGCGCCGCCGCCAGCGCACCGAGCGGCCCGACATCGTGCGTCGAGCCGATGCCGGCCCAGCCGTTGGCGAGTTCCTCCGCGCTCAGCCCGCCAATATAGGCGACCTGGATGCCGCCATAGACGACGAGGCAGATGATGACGGCGAGGACGAGGGCGAGCGGAATCGTGCGCTGCGGGTCGCGCGTCTCCCCCGCCATGTCGATCGCGTGGCGGAAGCCGATGAAGGCGAAGGCGACGCCGCCCGAGGCGACCGCCGCGAAGATGCCGGTGATGCCGTAGGGGGCGAATCCGCCGTGCGCGGTGTAGTTGGCCGGCTCGAAGCGGGAGAGGATCACGACCACCACGAACACCAGCGGGATGATCAGCTTGAACCAGGTCAGCGTCGTGTTGACCTTGGTGAACCAGGCAACGCCGAAGGCATTGATGAGCGTGAAGAGGAAGAGAAGGATGCAGGCGAAGATGTTGCCCGCGAGCGTCAGCTCCCCCGCCGCCCCGGTGTGCAGAAACGGCACGTAGGCCGAGGCGTAGCGCAGCGCTGCCTCCACCTCGATCGGCGCGGTGGTGCAGTAGCCCGCCCACGCGCTCCAGCCGAGGATCATCGCGAGAAGCCGGCCGTGGCTGAATTGCGGGATGCGCGCGATGCCGCCCGCGACGGGGAACATCGCGGTGATCTCGGCGAAGGCCAGGGCGAGGAGGAGCATCGCGACGGCGCCGATGCCCCAGGCGACGATGGCGGCGGGGCCGGCGAGCTGGCTGGCGAGGAGTGGGGCGAAGAGCCAGCCCGATCCGAGGACACCGCCCACGGCGACGAAGGTGAGCCCGACGAGGCCGATTTCACGCCGCATCGCCATAGCGATTCCTTTTTTGCCGAGTCTTTGACAAAGACTAGAAAGGGAACCGCAATCCAACAACGCGCGAGTGAGGGCGTCGGCGGATTGCCCCCAGGGTTGTGACGCTGGCCGCGTTCAGGCGGGCTCGTGCTGCCGGAATGTCTCCATCTGCGCGGCGAGCGCCGTCGCGAAGGAGGGCCGCGCGAGGCAGCGCTTCAGATAGGCGGCAAGGTTCGGGAACTCGGCGAGGATCGGATCCTCCTCGAGGCCGCGCAGCACCGTCGCCATCACGATGTCGGCGACGCCGAACCGGCCGGTGAGCCATTCGCGCGTGCCGAGCGCGTTTGAGAGCGAGGTGAGGCGGAGCCGCACGAGCCGCTCCGCGTGCGGGCGCCATCCGTCGACCCAGGCTTCGCCCGCGTAGAAGATCGGCGGCAGGATGAGATTGTCGATCTTCGGCTCGATCGAGTTGAGCGCGGCGAAGACCCAGGCCTCCGTCTGCGCCGCCTCCTGCGCGTCGCGCGGGGCGAGCGCCTCGGCTTTGCGGGCGATGTGGAGGAGGATCGCCCCGCTCTCGAACAGGATCACGTCGTCGTCCCGGAAAGCGGGGACCTGGCCGAAGGGCTGCCAGGCGCGATAGTCCGCGCTGTTGCCGTCCCCGTCCGCGAGGGCGCGCACATTGTAGGGGAGCCCGGCCTCGGCGAGCGCCCAGCGGACGCGCATGTCCTTCACATAGCCCTGCGCGAAGGGCGGCACCCAGGCGAAGGCGCTGATCTCGATGGTCATCCTTGTCCTCCCGATCCTTGTTGGGGACACATTGACATCGATATAAGTTGATATCAACCTTATCGGCATGATTCGTCCGGACCTGCCGCTTTCCGTGACGCACGAGGTGCGTGATCGGTGCCTCTGCCTCCTGACGCAGCGCGCCGCCCGCGCGCTCGCACGGCGGTTCGACGAAGCGCTCCGCCCGCTCGGTCTGACGAACGGTCAATTCTCGCTGCTGACGGCGCTGAACCGGCCCGAGCCGCCGAGGATCGCCGACCTCGCCCCCTTCCTCGCGATGGACAGGACGACGCTGACGGCCGCGCTGAAGCCGCTGGAGCGGCGCGGGCTGCTCATGGTGATGGCGGACGCGAAGGACCGGCGCGCAAAGCGCCTGGCGCTCACCGATGCGGGGCGGGATCTGTTGGTGGAGGCGGTGCCGATCTGGCGGGCGACGCATGACGAACTCGACGCCGAGATCGCGGGGCCCGAGCCGGAGCGGCTGCGCGCGGATCTGCGTGCGCTCGCCTGAGGCCCACCCGCGCACGGGTGGGCCGTCGCTTTTGCGGCGTCAGATCGTGTCGCCCGTCGCCGGCATCAGATAAAGGAGAAGAAGTCGAAACCGGCGGTGAATTGCGTGTCGACCTTGAAGTCGCTCTCCTCGACGTCCGCGTAGCGGAGCCCGACGACGATGATCGTGCCCGCCCCATCGACATCGTCGAGGTCGTTGTCCGCGTTCCCCTTGATCAGCGACAGGTCGATCACGAGCCACCCGAGCGCCGAGGCGCTGAGGGCGGGCTGGATGTGATCGGCGAACGAATAGACCGGGATGTTCGGATCGGGGATGAGCGGATTGTTGTTCATGAAGGCCGACAGGTCGATGACGTCGACGCCCTTCTCGAAGCCGATGATCCGGTCGCGTCCCGTCTCGATCACACCGTCGCCGACGATCGGACCGGAGGAAGTGTCGAAGCCCGCCAGCGTGACGTCGCCGCCGAGGACGAGGAACCGGTCGCTGCCCTCGCCGCCGAGCATCGTGTCGTTGCCGAGGCCCGTGACGATGACGTCGTTGCCGTCGCCGCCGGAGACGAAGTCGCGTCCGGCGCCGCCATCGAGGATATCGTCGCCCGCCTCGCCGAAGATCTTGTCGTTGCCCTGGAGGCCGTAGACGAGGTCGCCGTCTTCGCCGCCATAGACGCGGTCGCGACCGGCCCCGGCGATGATGATGTCGCTGCCCTCGTCGCCATGAAGCGTGTCGTTCATCATGCCGAGGAGACCGCGCACCGCCGCCGACGCCTCGGTGAGGTTCGCGAGCAGCTCCTGCAGCGTCGGGCCATCGCCCTCCGGAAGCTCGAGATTCTGCATGAGCTGCGGGTCGCTGAAGGTCTCGGACAGCGATCCGAAGAGGTCGCCGACGGGACCGTCGAGCAGGCCGTCGCCGACGATGAAGTCCGTCCCCTCGCCGCCATGGATGCTGTCGCGCCCTTTGCCGCCGATCAGGAAGTCTTCGTTTTCGTCGCCATAGAGGCTGTCATTGCCACGGCCGCCGAGGACGAGATCGTCACCCGCCCCGCCATGAACCTCGTCGCGGCCGCCGCGTACGCCGAGGCCCCAGAAGTCGGACAGGATCGTGTCGTCTTCGGCGCCGGCATGGATGATGTCGATCTCGGCGCCGCCGAGGATCAGGTCCTCGAGCGCACCGCCTTCGAGCTGGTTGGTGCGATTGGCGCGACCGAGGACCGTCTCGCCATTATAGCCGAAGAAGAACTCCAGGAGCCCTTCGGCCGGACTCGCGAACGGTGTCGCGGTGCCGATGATAAACGCGTTCGGATCGCTCTGATCGGTGAGGAATTCGTGCGTCACCGGGTCGATCGCGACCGGCACGAACTTGCGCAGGCCGCCGGCCAGCGGCCCGAACATCATCGGCCCGCCATTCACCGGATCCTGCACGACCTCGAGGATCGGGGTGTTATCAAGGTCGGTATCGTGCGTGAGGCGCAGGAGATGGGCGGTCGTCGCGCTGGAATCGCCGATATAGAGAACGTCGTCGATGACCGTGAGCTGCCAGACATAGGGCGCCGCACCGTCCGCATATTCCGGCGGGCCGGGATTGTCGCTGAAGCCGGCGGTGGTCACGACCTCCCATTGCGGCGTCCAGTCGGCGCCGGACGGGAGCTCCGCACGGTAGAGGCTCGCCCCGCCCGTGTAGTTCACGCTGCCGACATAGAGATAGCCGTCATAGGTGATGATCTGCATCACCCCCTGATCGTCCGACGCCGTCGTGGGCGACTCGGACGGGTCGAGCGGCGTCACGTCGTTGATCTCGCCCTCCGGCGTGATCTCGTAGAGCTTGTAGGGGAACCAGGTGCCGACGAGGAGGCGACCGTCCGCGGCCTGGTAGGTCTCGGAGATGGCGGTCGCGAAGGGGATGTCCGCGCCGTCCGAATCCATCGTGTCGCCGTCGAACGAGATCAGCGGATCCGGCCACCAGCTGTCGGTCTCGCCGTCCCAGACCCAGAGCTCGGCGCCATTGGTCGAGTTTTCGGTGCCGACGACCAGGACTTCCTTGCCGTCGATCACCGCGGTCTCGAGCGAGCGGATCGAGCCGGTCTCCGGGTCGCCGAGCGGGCCGCCCGACAGCGCCGCGTAGTTCGTCCCGTCGGTTGTGTAGATGATCTTCGCCGGATTATCGCCGGCGGCGACGATGTTGTAGATGAGCTGGGTGGATGTCGGGATGAAGAGCTTCCCGTCATAGACGACCGCGTCGCGGAAGCCGAGATCGTCATCGTCGACGCCGCCGGACTCGCTGATATTGAAGACCTGCTGCCAGCTTCCACCGTCCGCGGAATCGTACTCCCAGATCTCCGGCCCATCGCCCTGAAGGACGTTCGGATAATCCTGGGCGAGAAGTTCGCGAAGGCTCGTCGGGTCGTTGAAGAGGAGCTGGAAGATATCGCCGCTGCCGGTCTCGCCGAGGCCCGCGAAACGGACGGTGGCCGCGATGCCGCCGGTGAAGTCGCCCTGGGCGTTCAGCGTGCCGACATAGAGACGGGGCGGGGTGGTTTCGTCACCGTCATGGTCGAATAGGGCCGATCCCCATGTGTACTTGTTGTGGGGGTCACCGAAACCGCGACCGGTCTCGGCAGTCAGGTCGATAAACTGATCTTCGGCCGGCGTGGCGCCAGGAATATACAACCACACGGTTGTACCGAGCGCGTCAATCTCGTCCATCTTCGCCATCCAATGTGTCGATAAAATGTGCAGGGATTTCAAAATCCGTAGCACAAATAACAACGCATCGAAATACATTGAATGCTATGGGATCGCTTGCGAAACGGAGAAGATCCCTATAGCTCCGTTCGACGCGCCCCTAGACTGTATCACCGATCGGGCGAACTGCCCAATTCGCGTGCATTTTGTCAGGATTCCTTGGACCTCGGCGTCGAGGGCCGTACCTCGACCGCCGCGCGACCGATGCCACGCGTCGGCGGGTCGGCACAGCGAATGACTCTTTTCCCGATGAAGGCGACCGTTCAGGGATTAAGTTCCGCCGAGCGCCAATCACAATGTTGTATTAATCTAACACAATCTCGTGACGTCGCTTGATTTGACGTGCCCCTCGGTCGCCGTTCAGGACAATCGGCCGTTGCGCCGGGCGGCTTCCTTCTGCGGGCAGGGGATCGTGCTGCGGAAGCCGGCGGAGACGAAGGCGACGAGCTCGCAGATGGTCGCCTCGTCGTCGTCCGTGTCGCAGAGGCCGCCGGAGAGCCGCTTCAGGCGCTGGGTCGACTGGTCGGCGTCGGTGAGGACGTGGATCGCCGCGCCGATCGCGAAATTGTAGCGCCAGTAGGCCTCGGCTCGGCTGATATCGAGCCCGCATTGCATGATGGCGTCCACGAACTCGTGCGCGACCGGATCGACGCGCTCCACGAACACCCGCGTCGTCTCCTCCGTCGGGAGGGCGCGCACGTGGAGGAGGAGGCGGATCAGCGAGCGGCCGCCCCGCTTGTCGCGGCTGAGCTCGACCATGGGGCGGATCAGCGCCTCGACCACGTCTTCGAGCCGCAATTCCCCCTCGGGCGTCGCCTGACGCAGCGAGACGAGGCGCTCGTGCCTTGCCTGCACGAAGGGGGTGATCCGCCGGTCGAGAAGCTCCTGGATCAGCTCGGTCTTGGAGTCGAAATAATAGTTCACGGCGGCGATGTTGACGCCGGCCTCCTCGGTGATCTCGCGGAGCGTCGCCTGCTCGAAGCCGCGCCCGGCGAAGATCGTCTCGGCCGCCTCGAGGATCAGCCGCTTCGGTTTCGGTTCCCCTTTGGTCTGGGACGCGCGTCGCTTGCCCCGTCCGCCGGGCGCGCGCGGCGTCTCGTTCTCGCGGGTCTCCATCACGTCTCCCTCGGTCGCCGGAAACGGGCCAGCTCGTTCTTTTCGCACGACGCATTTCGGATCAAATGAAAATCCTGCAAGGGGCGCAATCTCTCGTTACGTGTCCGGCACCGATGTTCGCTGCAAGGTTCGACCGAGTAAATGCCCAAGCCAGCCGCCGTGCGCGCCGCGCAACCCCATGACATTCCAGCGATTGCCGCCCTCGTCCTCGCCGATGCCGCACGCCGCGAGCGGGCGAATTCCGCCCTGTGGCCGATGGCGGTCGACGCGCGCCGGACGGTCGAGGCGGCCATCGCCGATGCGCTCGCCGGCGCGCGGCCGGGCGTGCGCGAGGCGTGGCTCGTCGCGGAGGCGGGCGGCCGGCTCGCCGGCACGGTCCACACGCTGCGCCTGCCGGTGCCGCCGATCTATGCCGGGGCGTGGGGCGATCCGGGCCTCATCATGCCCGAATGCCTCGCGACGGCCGACGCGCCGGAGGGGACGCTCGACGCGCTGGTCGCGGCAGCGGAGGCGGATCTGCGTGAGGCGGGCGCGCGCCTCCTCCTCGCGACGCGCATCGACGGCAACCGGACGGGGCCGTGCCTCGCCGCCCGCCACTATGCGCCGCTGACGCTCTATCTCGCGAAGGACGACTTCGCGATGGCGACACCCGCGCCGGTGCGTGCGGCGGAGGCGCGAGACATTGCCGGGATCGTCCGCCTCAGCGCGATCCACCGGGCGCGGCTCGCGGCGATCGACGCCTTCTGGACCCCGCACCCCGAGGCGGACGCCCGCTTCGCGTCCTGGATGGAGAAGAGCCGCACCCTCGCGGACCGGGACATGCTCGTCGCGGGCCCGGCCGGGGCGCTCGACGGGTACGCGATCGCGCAGCCCGCCTCGCGCCTCCATTTTCCGCCCGCCCATGCGCTCGCCGGCATCGGCGTCATTGATGATTTCTTCCACCGCGACTTCGCGGATCTCGACCGCCTGGACGCCGACGCACGCGGCGCAACGGCACTCCTGCGGGCGGCCGAGGGCGCGTTCGCGGCGCGCGGGACAGCGGCGGCGATCGTCGTCTGCCCGGCCGGGTGGGGCGCGAAGGTGCGCGTGCTGGAGGGCGCGGGCTATCGGACCGCGATCACCTGGCTGATCAAGCGCTGACCGAGCCCTGCGGCAGGTCGTAGGCGAGGCGGAAGCCCATGTGGGTCGAGGCGTTGTCGGGGGCGTTGCCGGTCCGCGCGGCGATCCGATAGCGCCAGCAATAGGAAGCGTGGCAGAGGAAGGAGCCGCCCTTCAGGAGCTTCGCGTCGCTCGCCGCCAGCGCCTTGCCGCGCTGGCGCGCCGCCTTCTTCAGCGAGCGCACGCGGAACGGGTCGCGCGACCACTCCCACACATTCCCCGCCATGTGGTGGAGGCCGTACCCGTTCGGCGCGAAGCTGCCGACGGGCGCGGTCTCGCGGTGGCCGTCCTTCGCGAGATTGGTTTCCGGGAAGCGGCCCTGCCAGATGTTGCAGGGGAAGAAGCTCTCGTCGTCGGGGTCCTGGTCGCCCCAGGGATAGCGCGGATTGGCGAGGCCGCCGCGCGCGGCGTGCTCCCATTCGGCCTCGTTCGGCAGCCGCGCGCCCGCCCATCGCACGAAGGCCTGAGCGTCGTTCCACGAGATGTGGACGACCGGATGGTCCTCCCGCCCCTCGATGGACGAGTCCGGCCCTTCCGGGTTCGACCAGCGCGCGCCCTGGATCGCGATCCACCACGGGGCGTCCGGGTTGCGCTTGCCGCGCACGCCCCCCGGCTTCAGCGAGCCGGAGAAGACGAACGACCAGCCATAGGTCTCCGCCTCGGTGACGTATCCGGTGGCGCGCTGGAAGTGGGCGAAGTCGGCGTTGCTGACGGCGAAGGGGTCGATCGCGAAGGGGGCGATGGTGACGGTGCGCGGCGGCCCCTCGCCATCCGCCTTGATGAGCGGCTGTGTCGTGCCGACCGTGACGCTGCCGCCGGGGATCGTGACCGCGCGCGCCCGCATCGCCGCGATCGCGGCCTCGGTGGATGTGGCGTCGGCCGGGACGGCGGGCGCGGCTTGTGTCGCCGGCGATCCGGCCGGCGCGGCACGGTCGCCCGCATCGGGGACGCAGCAGCCCTTCTTCTCGGCCATCTCCGGAGCGCTCATCGCCGTGCCTCTCTTCCTCCCGCGGACGCTCCGGCCCGCTTCCGGGCCGTTCTACGCGCCCGCGGCGGCTTCGAGAAGGCGTCAGGCGCGCCGCCGGCCGCCGAGGAGGGCCCAGGCGAAGGCGATCGCCTGGAGCGCCAGGAGCGTCGCCATCCCGATCCGGTAGGCCTCGGGGGAGACGCGCATCGCGCCGTCCTGGTGGAGGCCGAAATAGAGGCCGAGCCCGTACTGGACGGCGAACGTGGTGAGGATCGTCACCGTGTTCATGCAGCTGTTGGAGCGTCCGACATAGGCGATCGAGACGTTCCGCGCGACGAGCGCGTAGGAGAGGGTGATCGCGTTGTAGGTGAGGGCGAAGAGGAGCCAGAGCGGCACCGACCACGCCCCTTGCGCGAAGAGGAGCCCCGCCTGCGCGATGAGGAAGAGCGCCGCGCTCCCGAGCACGACGTGGCGCAGGTGCAGCCCGAAGCGCTCGGCGAGGAAGCCCGCCGCGCCGCCGAGCACGGAGCCGAGTGTGAGGGCGACGGCCATCGCCGTCAGCGTCACCGCGACGATGGACTGGCTGTAGCCCGCGACATCGCGCAGCCACGCGGAGGCCCACAGCCCCTGCATCGCGGTCCCCGTCGCGAAGGAGAGGGCGGTTAGGGGGAGGTAGCGCGCGAAGAGCGGGTTGCGCACGACGGTGCCGAGGCCCGCCGTGCTCGCGCGCAGGTTCAGCGCGCCGCGCACCGGCGGGTCGGGCGTCTTCCAGCCGATCGCGATGCCGAGGACGAGCGTCATGCCGCCGATGATGGCGAACATCGAGCGCCAGTCCATGAAGCCGAGGGCGAAGTTCACCGGGGCGGTGGCGGCGAGGGTGCCGAGCCCACCGGCGGCGAGATAGAGCCCGTTCGCGAGCGGGATGCGCTCGGCCGGGAGCCACAGGGCGGCGACGTGATAGGCCGACATCAGGCAGCCGCCGAGCCCGATGCCGATGAGCGCGCGGGCGATCGACAGCGTCGCCGTCCCCTCGCCGATCGCGAAGAGGCCGACGCCCGCCGCCGCGACGACGAGGAGGATCGCCTGCACCCGGCGCGGACCGTAGGCGTCGAGGCCGAGCCCGATCGGGACCTGGAAGAGGCCGAGCCCCAGGAAGTAGCTCGCGGTCAGGAGCCCGAGATCGGACGGGCCGAGCCCGAGGTCGCGCTCCAGCACCGGGGTGAGGATCGCGTTGACCGAGCGGAAGAAGAGCGAGAGGAAGTAGGCCGCGCCGAAGAGGACGAGCACCAGGGCGAGGTGCCGGCCCGTCAGGCTGGAGCGGGTCTCCCCGTGGGGTTGGTCGGACACGTCAATAGAGGGCGTTCGGCAGGAAGAGCGCGATCTGCGGCGCGACGGTCAGGATCGCCACTCCGAGGAGGAGCAGGAGCCAGAAGGGCAGCGACGCGTAGGCCGCCTGAAGCAGCGTGACGCGGTTCCCGGTGATGCCGGAGAGGACGTAGAGGTTCATCCCGACCGGCGGGGTGAGCATCCCGATCTCGATCAGGATGGTGATGATCACGCCGAGCCAGACCGGGTCGTAGCCGACGCCCGTCATGACGGGGAAGACGATCGGCAGCGTCATCAGCATGAGCGAGATGCCGTCGAAGAAGCAGCCGAGCACGAGATAGAAGATGCTGACCGCGACGAGCACCGCGAGCGGCGACAGGTTCATCGATTCGATCCAGCTCAGCACCTGGAGCGGCAGGCCGAGGATCGAGATCGACTGGGCGAGGATCAGCGCGCCCATCATCACGACGCCGATCGAGACGAAGACCTGCACCGAATCGACGAACGCCTTCCACAGCGTGCGCAGCGTGAGCTCGCCCCAGAGGAAGCCGAGGATGATCGACGCGCCGACGCCGAGGCCGGCCGCCTCCGTGGGGGTCGCGAGGCCGAGATAGATCGTGCCGAGGACGGCGAAGATCAGGAAGCCGATCGGCCAGACCGGCAGCAAATGGAGGAGCGCGCGGCCGACGCTCCAGGGCGTCTCGCCGCTCTCCGGCACCACGCCGGGGCGCTTGGAGAGGACGAGGCCGATGAAGCACATCATCATGAAGGCGAGCATGATCCCCGGCAGGAGGCCGGCGAGGAAGAGCTGGCCGATGGAGACCTGCTGCGTCGCCCCGTAGATGAGGAGGGAGAGGCTCGGCGGGATGAGGAGGCCGAGCGTGCCGCCCGCCGCGAGCGTGCCGACGACGGCGCTCGGCTTGTAGCCCCGCTTCTCGAGCTCGGGATAGGCGACGGAGCCGACGGCGGCGGCGGTGGAGGTGCTCGCCCCCGACACCGCGCCGAAGAGGGCGCTGACGGCGATGTTGGTGTGGAGGAGCTTGCCCGGCACGCGCGAGAAGATCGGCGAGATCGCGGTGTAGAGGCGGCCGCTGACGCCGCTGACGAGCATGATCTCGCCCATGAAGATGAAGAGCGGCACGGCGCTCAGCGTGAAGTCGGTGAAGACGTTCCACACCGCGGTGACGCCGAGATCGGCCGCGTTGCCGACGGCGAAGTGCAGGATCGCGAGGCCCGTGAGGGCGAGACCGAGCCCGATCGGCAGGCCCGTGATCGCGGTGACGACGAAACCGGCGCCGAGAATCCACCAGACCATGGTCTATTCCGCTCCCGTGTGGGCGTGCTCGGCCGCGCCCTGCGCCTGGCCGGGTTCGATGATGCGGAGCGCCGCCGCGATGCCGGAGAGGAGGCACGAGGCCGGCAGAACCGCCGTCCAGGGCCACAGGATCAGGCGGCTGCCGGCGCTGCGCGCGTCGAGCGCCACGGTCGTCTGGAGATATTCGAGGGTGAGCTGGCCGAACCAGATGCAGAAGAGGAGCACGAGGGCGTACGCGATCCGGTCGATCCAGCGCCGTCCCTGGCCCTTCAGGAGGTCGGGCACGATCGTCACGCAGATGTGGGTGCGGCGCATCGTGCAGACCGGCAGGCCGATGAAGATCATCGCGGTGAAGAGGAGGCCGACGAGCTCTTCGGTGAAGGGGAAGGGGGCACCGACGAGGTAGCGCATGATCGAGGCGAGCATGACGAAGGCCGCCATCAGGATCGCGAGGATCGCCGCCACTCCGGCGAAGATCCCGGCCGCGCGATCGGCCCACCGCAAGACTCCGTCCATAGCTTCCGCGCTTCCTCCGGGCTGGTGTGATGAATGGGACCGGCGGCGGACGGGGCCCGCCGCCGGATCGCGACCTTACTCGATCGCGCCGCTGATGGTCTCGTAGTTCGCCTTGGCCGACTCGCCGCCGCCTTCGGCCAGCGCCTTCCAGGTCTCACGCGCCGCCTCGACGAAGGCGGCCTGATCGGCCTCGGGGAACGGGTCGAGCAGCGTGCCGCCATCGGCCTTGAACACCTCGAGCGCCTTCTCGTCGTTGACGCCGCTGAGATAGGACTCGAAGGAGGCCGCCTCCGCCTTCGCCGCCGCGTCGCGCACGACCTGCTGCGCCTCGGGCGGCAGCGCGTCGAACGCGGTCTTGGAGGCGATCAGGTTCAGCGGGTGGAGGACGTAGGGGAAGAGGTAGCTCGCATACGGCGCCACTTCCTGGAGCGACACGGTGATCGCGAGGCCGATCGGGTAGACCGCGCAGTCGACGACGCCGGTCTGCATCGCGACATAGAGGTCGTTCTGGCCGATGATCTGGGCCGACACGCCGAGCTTCTTGAACACGTCGACGTGGAACTGCTCCCACACGCGCAGCTTCTTGCCGCGCAGCTCCTCGAGCGTGTTCACCGGCTCCTTGCACATGATGTGGGTGTCGCGCACCGCGTGACCGATGAAGCCGAGGAGCTCGATGCCCGCCGCGTCATAGGTCTTCTCGTAGATGGTGCGCAGCTCCGGGAGGATCTCCTGGAGCGTCTCCGGCTGCGCGATGACGCCCGGCGGGAGCGTGAAGGCGTATTCCGGTTGGTCGCGGGTCAGGTAGCCCGGATAGAGGCCGGCCGCCTGGATGATGTTGCCGCGCGGAAGGAAGCGGAGCATGTCGGCGTCTTTCACGCCGAGGCTGCCGCTCGGGAAGAGGGTGATCTCGAGCTGGTCGCCGGCCTCGGCGTTCACCGTGTCGACGAAGCTCTGATAGGCCTGCGCCTCGGGCCGCGCGGGCACCCAGACGATGTGCATCTTCCAGTTCGTGTCGGCGGCCGCGGCGGGGGTGGTGTCCGCCATCGTCGCGAACGCCGCGGTCCCGGCCACGACGACCGTCGCCAGTGCGCCGGTCAGGGCTTTGTTGTGCCGTCTCATCTCCGCTCCTTCCTGGTTATGGTCCGTTGGATGGGGCGACGTCCGGCTCAGCCGTCCGTCAGCCCGTACTCTTCACGCGCGGCCTCGGGGGAGACCTTGCCGTTGGCGACGTCCTCGCGGACGGCCTCGCGTGTACGCTCGGAGGGGGCGCCGAAGCCGCCGCCGCCCGCTGTCTCGATCACCACCCGGTCGCCGGGGAAGAGGCGGGTGACGAGCTTGGACTGGACCACCTCGTCCTCGCCGCTGGCGCGGTGGATGACGGTCTTCGCCATCGTGCCGGCCGCGCCGCCCTCGGCGCCGGACGGGGGGCAGAAATGGCGCTCGCCGCGGTGGGTGAAGATGACCTCGCCCTCCAGCACCTCATATTCGCGGAAGATGCCGAGGCCGCCGCGCTGGCGCCCGGCCCCGCCCGAATCGCGGCGCAGGCGCGTCGCGTTGATGCGGATCGGCGCGTCGCGCTCGAACGCCTCGACGGGAAGGTTCATGCAGTTCGTGGCGTCGGTCTCGATGACGTCGACGCCATCGCTCTCCGGCCCCGCGCCGCTGCCGCCCGCGATCAGCTCGCCGACGACATAGCGCCGGCCGCCGGGCCGTGCGCCGCCGAACATGAGGGCGAGCATCTCGCCAGCGGCGTCGGCGCCGATCACCTCCGGCCGCACCTCGCGCAGCGCGCCGAGGATCGCCCCGGTCGCCCGCTTGATCGTGGCGGTGCGCGAATTCACCGGCGCCGGCTCGATCGGGTTGAGGATGCTGCCCTCGGGGAGGGTAAGATCGACGACGCGGAAGCAGCCGCCATTCGTCGGGATGTGCGCGCCTGTGATGGTGCGCAGCGCATAGTAGGCCGCGGCCTGCGAGCCGGACGGGACGACGTTGAACGGCCCGCGCACCTGCGCGTTCGAGCCGGTGAAGTCGCAGGCGAAGGTGCCGTCCTTGATCGTCACGGCGACCTCGATGCGGATCCGCTTGTCGAGCTCGATGCCGTCATTGTCGTTGAAGTCGACATAGCGGTAGGTGCCCTCGGGCAGCGCGAGGAGCGCCTCGCGGGTCATCTGCTCGGAGCGGTCGAGGAGGTCGGCGAAGATCGCCTTCGTCATGTTGCCGCCATAGGTCTTCGCGACCTGGGCGACGCGCTGCGCGCCGACGGTGCAGGCCGAGACCTGGGCGTGGATGTCGCCCATGAACACGTCGGGGATGCGGCTGTTGAGGCGCATGATCTTGACGAGCGTCTCGTCGAAATCGTTCGGCCCGTCGCGGAATTTCAGCGGCGGGAGGCGCAGCCCCTCCTGATAGATCTCGGTCGCGTTGGTCGGGATCGAGCCCGGCGACATGCCGCCGACGTCCTGGTGATGGGTCATCGTCGCGGCGAAGGCGATGGGCCGCCCGTCGGCGAAGATCGGCATCACCAGCGCGATGTCCGGAAGGTGGGTGCCCCCGAGATAGGGGTCGTTCATCAGGTAGATGTCGCCCTCCTTCATCGAGGAGAGCGGGAACTCGGACGCGATGCGGCGCACCACCGGGATCATCGTCGCGAGGTGGATCGGGATCGCGACGGCCTGGGCGAGCGACTCGCCCTCGATGGTGAAGAGGCTCGCCGAGGCGTCGAGCCCTTCGCGCACGATCGGGGAGAAGGACGAGCGCAGGAGCGTCGATTCCATCTCGTTGGCGATCCCGTCGAGCTTGTTGCGCACCACCTCGACGGTGATGGGGTCGAGCTTCATGTCCTGGGTCATTTCGCCTGTGCTCCGTCGCGCACGAGAAGGATGGTGCCGCTGTCGAGGACTTCGATGTTCCAGCCGGGCGGGACGAGCGTTGTCGTGTCCGCCTGTTCCAGGATCGCCGGGCCGGGCAGTGCGTTCCCCGGCACGAGGCGCTCGCGGTCGTAGATGGTCGCCTTCACGCGGCCCTCGTGGCCGGCGACGATGATATCGCGCGTGCCCTTCGCGGCGTCGCCCGCGACGGCGGCGCCCGTGCTCTCGACGACCATCTCGCCGCCGGCGCGGTGGATCGACCGCACGTTCACGATCGAGGTCGGGGCCTCGGTGGCGTGGCCGAAGACGCGGCGGTGCGCGTCCTGGAAGCCGTTGTGGAGCTGCTCGCTCACGCTGGCATCGACGGTGAACGGCACCTCGAGATAGTGCGATTGGCCGACATAGCAGACGTCGGCGAAATACTGGATCTCGACGTCGGCGGGCGCAACGCCCTCCTTGTCCATCAGGGCGGCGCAGCGGGCGTCGAGGCTGGTCAGCGCCTCGCCGAGCTCGCCGAGATCGAGCGCCTTCACCTCGCGGTTGAAGGCGACCGACATCTCGTGCTCCGTCACGGCCGAGAGGAGGCCGGTCGCGGAGAGGACGCCCGGATGGCGCGCCACGATGATGCGGCTGATGCCGAGTTCGGCCGCGAGCGCGGCGGCGTGGATGCCGCCCGCCCCGCCGAGCGGCAGGAGCGCGAACTCGCGCGGGTCGTAGCCCTGGCGGATGGAGACGAGGCGGATGCCCTCGGTCATCTGCGTGTTGACGACGCGATGGATGCCGAGCGCGGCCTCCTCGACCGAGAGGCCGAGCGGCTTCGCCACCTTCTCTTCGACCGCCTTGAAGGCGAGCTCGGGCTGGAGCTTCAGCGTGCCGCCGGCGAAATAGTCCGGGTCGAGATAGCCGAGGACGATGGAGGCGTCGGTGACCGTCGCCTCTTCGCCGCCGCGCGCGTAGCAGGCGGGGCCGGGCTCGGAGCCCGCAGAGTGCGGTCCGACACGCAGGCCCCCGGCCGGGTCGATCCAGGCGATGGAGCCGCCGCCCGAGCCGATCGCGTTCACGTCGACCATCGGCACGCGGATATTGTAGCCCGCGACGTAACCCTCGGGGCGGATCAGCGGCTTGCCGGCGCGGATGAGGGCGATGTCGGAGCTGGTGCCGCCGATATCGACGCTGATGAGATCGTCGATCCCGGCCGCGCTGCCGACCATCTGCGCGCCCACGACGCCGGCCGCGGGGCCGGAGAGGAAGAGCCGGACCGGGCGCTGGCGCACGATCTCGCTGGAGGCGATGCCGCCGCGCGACTGCATGATCTGGAGCGGGCAGGGGACGCCCGCGGTCTCGAGGCCCGCCTCGAGGTTGGCGAGATACTTGTCGATGACCGGCTTGATGTAGGCGTCGAACGTCGTGACGACGGTGCGCTCATACTCGCGGAAGGCCGGGTCGACCTCGCAGGAGAGGGAGAGGGCGATGTCCGGATAGGCCTCGCGGATGATCGCCGCCGCGCGCTGCTCGTGATCGGGGTTCACGAAGGAGAAGAGGAAGCAGATCGCGATCCCCTCGACGCCGGCCGCCACCAGCGCATCCGCCGCCTTGCGCACCGACGCCTCGTCGAGGGGCCGCACGACCGTCCCGTCATGGCCGATGCGCTCGATGATCTCGTGGCGCAGGGCGCCCGGCGCGAGATAGCCCGGAACCTCCGGCTCCAGCACCGCCGCGTACATCGTTTGCCGCATCTGGCGCCCGATCTCGAGGATGTCCTTGAAGCCGTCGGTGGTGAGAAGGCCGGTCTTCGGCCCCTTGCGCTCCAACACCGCGTTCGTCGCGACCGTGGTGCCGTGGACGAAGCGGGCGATGTCGGCGGGCGAGATGCCCGCGTTCTCCTTGAGGTCCGCCACCGCCGTCAGCACGGCGCGGCTCGGATCGGCGCGCGTGGTCGCCACTTTCATGACCCGAAGCGGCTCGTTCGGCGCCCGGCACACGACATCCGTGAAGGTGCCGCCGATATCAACGCCAATCTCGATCATACTCGGCATGTGTTCCTATCGTTCGAAGCGGTCGCGAAACTGGTAGTATTTCGCCATGATGCGCATCCCGGTGCGGCGGAACTGGTGGAAGGGCACGGGCGCGAAGCCCTCCCCTCCCATCGGGTCCGACGGAACCGGCTCGCCGAGGGCCATCCGCGCGAGGCGGCGGCCCATGAGGCTCGTGAGGGCGACGCCGCGCCCGCCGAAGCCGACGGCGTAGAAGAGGTTGTCCGCGAGGGACCCGACGTGCGGAAAGCCGTCGAGGGAGACCGCCACGAAGCCCGACCAGCGGTCCTGGATCTCGATCCCCGCGAGGTGCGGGAAGGTCGTGGCGAGGTGGCCTTCGACGGTGCGGTAGGCGGACGGATCGTCCCGCCGCCCGGTGATGTCGCCGCGCCCGCCGAAGAGGAGCTGCCCGGTCGGCAGCATCCGGTAGTAGTTCACGAGGCGGCGCGTGTCGGTGACCGGCAGCATGCCGGGCAGCGTTTTTGTCCTCTCATTCAAATTGAGAGGGCGCGTGGTCACAACCGAAGAGGACACCGGGATGATGCGCCGGTGCAGCGTTCCCGTCGCGCCGAGCGGGCTGGAATAGGCGTTCGTCGCGATCACCACGGTGCGCGCGCGGATGCGGCCGCGCGGCGTCGTCGCCACCCAGCGCGCGCCCTCGCGGGCGATCCCGGTGACCGGCGTGTCCACGAAGATCGGTACGCCGCGATCGGCGAGCGCGCCGGCGAGGCCGCGCACATAATTGTAGGGATGGAGGCAGCCGCCCCGCCCGTCGACATAGGCGCCGAAATAGACGGACGTGCCGAGAAGGGCGCGCGTCTCCTCGGCATCCAGCGCACGGGCGCCATCGTCTCCGGCCTTTGCCTTGAGGAACGCGACGTCGGCCTGAAGCCCTTCGAACGCCGAGGCGCTGTGGGCGGGCGTGACGTGGCCGTTGCGTTGGTAGCCGCACTCGATGCCGAAGGCCGCGACCGTCTCGGCGACGCTGTCGGTCGCCTCCACCACCTGGCGCAGAAGATGCACGGCCATCTCGTCGCCGAACGTCTGCGCGAGGGTGGAGAAATTGTACTTGTAGCGCGGCACCGCGAAGCCGCCGGAGCGGCCGCTGGCGCCCCAGCCGACATCGTTCCCCTCAACGACGAGGCAGTCGGCGCCACGGGCCAGCAGATCGCGCGCGGTGGACAATCCGGTGAAACCCGCGCCCACGATCAGAGTGTCGGTGTCTCGATCCCCGTCGAGGCGCGGAAACGCCCGGTGCGCTGCGGCGGTGGCTCGCCAAGCCGAGTTGGGATGAGGTGAGGTGGACACGCAACCAGGGTCTCGATTTGAATGACAGTACAAGCCTAAGCGTCGATTTTTTGACTTTCAATCAAAAAATTCTTGTCAGGACGGCCTCGAGTTGCGACATCGAGAAAGAGCCATTGCCGATGGATGGGATTGATGACGGCCAACGGACGCAGACCGGACGAAGCGGTGGGGCGGAGCGTACGCTTCTATCGCAAGCGTCAGGGGCTGAACCTGGAGCAGGCCGCCGAACTGACCGGATTGTCCGTCAGCATGATCAGCAAGATCGAGCGGGGGCTGACCTCTCCCTCCGTCCGATCGCTCTATGCGCTGAGCAACGCGTTCAACATCCCCGTCGGCACGCTCTTCTCCGAGCAGCAGGATGAAGAGGCGGCGGAGGCCGAGGCCGGCCTCGTCGTGCGCAGGGCCGCCCGCCGCAAGCTCGATTTCGGCGAGAAGCGCCTCGTCAAGGAATTGCTGACGCCCCAGCCGATCGGCAGCCTCGAGCTCTTGATGATCGTGCTCGCCCCCGGCGGGTCGACCGGCGACGACGTCTTCTCGCATGACGGGGAGGAGGGCGGTGTCGTCCTCAGCGGGGCGCTGGAGCTCTGGGTCGACGATATCCGGCTGCTTCTGCATCCGGGCGACAGCTTCACCTTCCAGAGCCAGCGCCAGCACCGTTTCCGCAACGCCTCGGAAGAGGAGACGCGCGTCCTCTGGATCAACACGCCGCCGATCTACTGAGCGCGGTCGCCACCGCAGGCTCACACCCATGAAAAAACCCCGCCGTCGGAGGGACGGCGGGGCGTTGTTCGAGCCGGTCGGGCGGTGCGCCGCCCGGACGGGTTGGGCTCAGCGCGACTCGAGGCGCATCTCGGCGACGCCGGCGGCGATGTCGGCGCCGACCTGGCCCTGCACGGAGAGCGGCTGGAGGCTGATCGAGCGGTCGAACCCGCCGACGAGGACGTTGGCGCCGACGCCGACGCCCGCGGTCACGCCGGCCGCGACGCCGTAGTAGCCGCCCGCGAGCGCGCCGGGCGCGACGGAGGAGCTCGGCGCGAGCACGCCCCAGACGAGCTCACCCTCCTGGGTCTCGCCGATATCGAGGCCGAGCTTGGTGATCGTGCCGTCATAGATCTCGGTCGTCCCATTGAGGTTGCTGAAGGTGCACTCCAGCGACTTGCGGGACCCGATGATGAGGCCGAGGCCGCCGCTGATCTTGCAGCGCAGTTCGCCGGCCTTCACGCCGCCCTCGGCAAAGGCGCTCGGCGCCGCGGCGAGGGTGCCGATCGCGAGGGTCGCGGCCATCAGTGTGCGAAGCATAGTCGTCGTCCTGATCTTAGCCCGGAGGGCATGAATGTTTGCGCCGAGCATGTCGCCGATTCGCCTGGCGCGGTGAATCCTTACGGCACCGCGGGTGTGCTGACCATGGAGAACTGCGCACCATAGCTCCATGATCAGACCCCGTTCGGCGCGCCGCCGCGACGATCCCGTCCGCGGCCGCGCCGGGCCGGGCCACCGCCGGAACCAAGTCCCGTGGCGACCCGATCGCCGACTGGAATATGGGTAAGACCGGCGGCAGATACAGGCCCGCGGCCGCGCAAAAATGTGCGCCGGCGAGATGGATTCGCAAACCCTCCACCGCCGCCTTGAAGGCGACGCCTCCGCCGTGCGCGAGGTGACGGCGCGCGTCTCCTCGGCGACCGACGATGGCCCATTATATTGTTCTCATTCAAATCTACGGAGCCGGTTTCAATTTGTTTCGAATGAAATCTCTCACTGTATTCATTTAAATCAAAATATAATTGAAAGATGTGTCGGTATTAAATTTATCATCTGCGCCAATATTGCAAGAATATATTGACTCGACAGCTTTGTGATGGCTCCTGACGGAGTTGCAACACGCATGAATTCGCTGGGCGTCGGCGCGATGCCTTGGTCTTCCGCACCGGAGGGCGGCCGGATTCGTGTCAGGCAGCGCAGCGGAACTCACAATGATCACGATCGACGCCTCAACCGCCTCCTCGATGAACTTCGAGGCGTTCCTCGCCGGCGGCTTCCTCGCGGGGACCACCTCCGGCGGCTTCCCGGTCTTCGACAATGGCGCCGCCTTCGCCGGCGAGGAGATGATGATCGCCTACGGGACGAGCGCGTCCTCGCCCTACGTCCTCGCCCACGGCCAGCTCGAATATTATTTCGACACCCACACCGTCTGGGGCGAGATCAACACGATCGAGTTCGGCACGCGCGGCAGCGGCACGTTCGACGGGAACGGCTATTTCACCGGCGGCGACGTCGACCTGCGCATCACCGGGCTGACCCTCGCCAACGCGCAGGGGCCCGAGGCGGAGGTGGAGGCCAACGGCCCGGTCCACAATTTCGCGATCGCGTACATGTACGGCTCCAGCGGCGACCCCGCGCGCCTCAGCGGCTTCCTCACCGACCTCGACAACGCGCCGCAGACCTATATCGGCTCCCCCGGCGTGGACGTTTTCGCCGCGACCGGTTTCGCCGACAGCATCGGCGGCGGGGCGGGCAACGACACGCTGACCGGCGAGGGCGGCAACGACACGATCGATGGCGGGGCCGGGACCGACACGGCCGTCTTCTCCGGCACTCGCGCCCAGTACACTGTCAGCCTCAACAATGACGGGTCGGTCTCGGTGACCGACAGCGTCTCGGGACGCGACGGGGCCGACCGGCTCACCAATATCGAGCGCCTCGCCTTCTCGGACGGGACGGTGGATGCGCCGCAGGAGGTCGCGAACGGCGCGCCGACGAGCCTCGTCCTCACCGGAACGACCGTCGCGGAGAACGCGGCCGAAGGCACCGTCGTCGGCACCCTTTCGGCGACCGACCCGGACGGGGATGCGCTCACCTATTCGCTCGTCAGCGATGCGGGCGGCCGGTTTGCGATCGTCGGCAACACGCTGCTCGTCGCGGGGCCCATCGACTATGAGAGCGCGACGCGCCATTCCGTGACGGTCGACGTCACCGACACGGCCGGCAATTCGCGCCGCGAGACCTTCGTCATCGCCGTCACCGACGTCGCGGAGGACCCGGACAACACCGCGCCCGCGAACCTCACCCTCTCCGCATCCACCGTCGCGGAGAACGCTGCGCCGGGCACGGTTGTTGGCCTCCTGTCCGCGACCGATGCCGATGGCGATGCGCTCACTTACACGCTCGTCGGCGATGGCGGCCCGTTCCGCATCGTCGGCAACGAGCTGCGCGTCTCGGGCGCGCTCGACCATGAGAGCGATGCCACGCACAGCGTGACGGTGCGCGTCTCGGACGGGGCGGGCCACAATGTGGACAAGGCCTTCACCATCGCGGTCGGCGACGTGGACGAGGCGCCCGGCGCGCCTTCCCTCTCCGCGACCACCGTGCTCGAGAGCGCCGCGCCCGGCACCGTCGTCGGCACGCTGTCGGCGACCGATCCCGAGGGCGGGGCGCTGACCTACAGCCTCGCCGAGGATGCGGGCGGGCTCTTCCGCCTCGCGACCCGCGCGGGCGGCGAGACCGTCCTCGTCGTCAACGGCGCGCTCGATTTCGAGACCGCCGCCACGCACCAGATCGCGGTCGAGGTGCGCGACGCGGGCGGCAACGTCGCTTCCCGCAATTTTGCGATCTCCGTTTCGGATGTGCCGGAAGCCGATGGCGGCATGATCACCATCGACGCGAGCAACGCCGGCTCGATGGACTTCGAGGCCTTCATCGGCGGCGAATTCCTCGCCGGCACGGGCGACTCCAGCGGCTTCCCGGTGTTCGACAATAGCGGCAATTTCGCGGGTGAGGAGATGATGGTCGCCTTCGGCGAGGCGGCGGATTCGCCCTACGTCACCGCGCACGGCGATCTCGGCTACTTCTTCGGCACCCACACCGTCTACGGCGAGATCAACACGATCGAGTACGGCACGCGCGGTGACGGCGCCTTCGACGCAGACGGCTACTTCGTCGGCGGCGACGTGATCCTCAAGATCACCGGGCTGGACCTCGCCAACGCGCGCGAGCCCGAGGCGGAGGTGGAGGCCAACGGGCCGGTCCACAATTTCGCGGTCTCGCACATGTACGGGGCCGAGGGGGACGCCGCGCGCCTCCAGCAATTCCTCGACGATCTCGACGCCTCGGCGCAGCACTATCTCGGCTCGGCCGGAACGGACGTGTTCGAGGGGTCGGGCCAGGCCGACCTCATCGAGGGCGGCGCGGGCGATGACAGCCTCTCCGGCATCGGCGGGAACGACACCATCGATGGCGGGGAGGGGACCGACACGGCCCGCTTCACCGGCACGGAGGACGAGTACACCATCGACCGTCGCGCCGACGGCTCCATCGTCGTCACCGACAGCGTCGCCGGGCGCGACGGGACGGACACGCTCCTCAATGTCGAGATCCTCGCCTTCGCGGACGGTTCGTCCGAGGAGCCGGAGGAGGAGAATGCCGCCCCCACCGACCTCACGCTCTCGCGCCGCACGGTGTCGGAGGCAGCCGGGATCGGCACGGTCGTCGGCATCCTCGCCGCGACGGACGCGGACGGCGACGCGCTCACCTATGCGCTGGTCGACAATCCGGGCGGCCTCTTCACCATCGTCGGCGACGAATTGCGCGTCGCCGCCTCGCTGGAGAGGGTGGGCACGGTCGCGCTGACCCTCTCCGCGACCGACCCCGATGGCGCGGCGACGACCCTCGACGTCTCGATCCGCGTGCGCGGAGACGACACCTCGCCCGGCGGGTCCGAAACGCCGACCAATGGCGACGATGTCCTCGCCGGGTCGGCGGGGGCCGAGAAGATCGACGGCCTCGCCGGTGACGACAGCATCGCGGGGCGGGGCGGCGACGATCTCCTCGTCGGCGGGGACGGCGCGGACACGCTCGGCGGCGGGCCGGGCGACGACCGCCTCCTCGGCAATGACGGGGACGACGCGATCTATGGCGGCGACGGGAACGACCTCATCGCCGGGCATGCCGGGGACGATGTCCTCTCCGGCGGCGCGGGCGAGGACACGATCCATGGCGGCGAGGGCGATGACCGCATCCTCGGCCGTGGCGGGGACGATGCGCTCGGCGGCGGCGCGGGCGACGATCTCCTGCGCGGTGACGCGGGGGCCGACACGCTCGCCGGTCACGCCGGGGAGGACATTCTCGTCGGCGGCGAGGGCGCGGACAGCCTTCTCGGCGGGGCGGACGACGACGCTCTCTTTGGCGGCGGCGACGCCGACTCGCTCGATGGCGGGAACGGGAACGACATGCTGCGCGGCGAGGCCGGGGATGACTGGCTCGCCGGCGGGCACGGGGACGACACGCTGCGCGGCGGCGAGGGGGCCGATGTCCTCGATGGCGGGGTCGGCGACGACATCCTCATCGGCGGCGAGGACGCGGACCGCTTCGTCTTCGGTGCGGGCAGCGGCGATGACAGCGTGCTCGACTACGCGGCGGGCGTCGACGTGATCGACCTCACTGCGCTCGGGCTCGACGATTTCGCCGCGCTGGACCTCGCGGAGAATGGGCACGGCGACACCGTCCTCACCCTGGAGGACGGGACCGTCACGCTGCGCGGCGTCGCGCTTGCCGATCTCGGCGCGGCGGACTTCCTGCTCTAGACGGCTGCGGCGGCGAACTCCGGGGCGGCGGCCGCCGCCTCGGCCCATTGGCGGACCATCGCGGCGGAGAGCGCCTCGGACGCCGCGCGGTTCGGCCCGTCCGGCGCGACGCCGATGCTGTAGAGCGCGCCGGGGACGCGCAGGTGCGGCCACGGCTCCACCAGCGCCCCCTGGCAGAGCTGCGGGCCGAGCAGCGCGACGGGGGCGACGATCGCCCCGAGCCCGGCGAGCGCGGCCTCCATCGCCACATAGAAATGCGGATAGATCTTCGGCGGCCGGGCGGGACGGCCGCCGAACGCCTTGTTGCACCAGGCGGTGAGCTCGCCGGTGCGCGTCGCCGCGTCGACGAAGGGAAGCTGACGCGGGTCCCCGGCGCCGGCGAGCGCGGGCGGGACGAGGAGGCCCAGCGCCTCCCGGAAGAGCGGGCGCGGTGAGAGGCGCGCGGGCAGCGGCTCGGCCCGGCGCACGATGAGATCATAGTCGAGCGCGTCCCAATCCTCGGTCGTGTGCGTCGGGCGCACGCGGATGCCGACCTCGCGGCCGCGCAGCTCCAGCGTCGGCAGGCGCGGGATGAGCCAGCGCATCGCGAAGGTCGCGGGGGCGACCACGGTCAGCACCGGCTGGTTCTCCGTCGCCATCACCTCGTCGAGCGCCCGCTCGATCCCGTCGAGCGCCGCGCCGACGGCGGCCGCGAGCCGCTCGCCCGAGGCGTTCGCGATCATCCCGCGCCGCCGCTCGCGGAACATCGGGAGCCCGATCCAGTCCTCAAGATGCGCGAGCTGCTTGCTCACCGCGCCGTGTGTGACGGACAAATCCTCCGCTGCGGCGGATACGCTGCCTGTGCGGATGACGCTTTCAAGTGCAATCAAAGATTTGATCGGTGGAAGTCGTCGTTTTGTCATGTGAATTCATCTCACAACGCGCGAATTTAATTCAATTGCATCAGCCATCCGGATCGGATTACTCAGCACGCATCGCGAAAGCGTGACGTGTTCTCTATAAGAACCCTTATACATCAAACACATGGCGGTTTGATAACGGTGGGGGTTCGCCCGCTGGAGCCCTGATGGACCTCTCCCTCGACGGCGCGCGGACGCAGGCCATTCCCGCCTGCACCGTCAACGGCCGCACCTATTCCGCCCCGCGCCGCCCGACGGCCGTCATCTGCTATGACGGGTGCGACCCGGCCTATGTGGCCGCCGCCCGCGCCGCCGGTGTCGTCCCCCATCTCGTGCGGATGATGGACGAGGGGTTCGCCGCCACCGCCCTCGCGGCGATGCCGACCTTCACCAACCCGAACAATGTGTCGATCGTCTGCGGCGCACCGCCGAGCGTCCACGGCATCTCGGGCAACTATTATTTCGACGCCGCCACCGGGCGCGAGATCATGATGCTGGACGCTGAGGGGATGCGCACCGGCACGATCCTCGCCGGCCTTTCGGGGATCGGCGTGCGCGTCGCGGCGGTCACCGCGAAGGACAAGCTCCTCAAGGCGCTCGCCAAGGATCTCGACGGCATCGCCTTCTCCGCCGAGCGGGCCGACGCGGCGACGCAGGAGGGCAACGGCATCGAGGACGCGACGCGCCTCGTCGGCCGCCCGACCCCCGCCCCCTATCATCCGGATCTCTCCCTCTTCGTGCTCGATGCCGGGGTGAAGCTCGTGACCGAGGGCAAGGTGGATGTCGCCTACCTCTCCCTGTCCGACCTCATCCAGCACGCCCACGCCCCCGGCACCGCGGAGGCCAACGCTTTCATGAAGGCCGTCGACGACCGCGTCGGCGCGCTCCTCGCGGCGGGCGCGACGGTCGGCATCGTCGCCGATCACGGCATGAACGACATGGCCGACGATGCGGGCGCGGCCCGCGTCGCCTACCTCGCGGACACGATCGACGCGGCCTTCGGTGCGGGGCGGGTGCGGGTGATCTGCCCGATCACCGATCCGTTCGTGCGCCACCACGGCGCGCTCGGCGGCTTCGTGCGCGTCCACGTCACCGACCCGGCCCTCCCCGTCGCCGATGTGCTCGGGACGGTCGCCGGCACCGAGGGCGTCGGCGAGGCGATGACCGGCGCGGACGCCGCCGCCCGCTTCGACCTGCCGCCGGAGCGGGAGGGGGATGTCGTCGCGATCGCCGCGCCCGGCTTCGCGCTCGGCGCCCATCGGGCCGACCACGACCTCTCCGCCCTCGCCGGGACGCGGCTCCGCTCCCATGGCGGACTCGCAGAGCAGGCGGTGCCGTTCATCCTCTCCCACCCGCTGAACGAGGCCTACCGCGCCAAGGCGTCCGGCCCGCTGCGCAACTACGACATCTTCGATTTCGCGCTGAACGGGGTGATCTGACCATGACGCGCGCGATCGTCCTCATCCTCGACGGGCTGCGCCGGGACCTCGTCTCGGCGAAGACGACGCCGAACCTTGCCGCCTTCGCCGGCCGCGCCACGCGCTACACGGCGCACCGCTCGGTCTTCCCGTCGGCGACGCGCGTCGTCTCCGCCGCCTTCGCGACCGGCTGCCAGCCCGGCCGCAACGGCCTCTCGGGCAACACGGTGGCGCTGAAGAAGAACGGCCATCTGACACTCCAGGACGTCGGCAAGCCGGACTTCTTCGACGTGAAGCGCGCCCTCACCGGCGCGACGCTCCACCGCCCGACGATGGCCGAGCGGCTCGCCGATCGGGGCGGCGTCGTCGTCTTCAACAACGTTTCGCCGGGCGCGGCCTATGCGCATGACCCGGACGGGTTCGGCACGGTCTATCACCGGGCCGGCTCGCGCGGGCCGGGCCTTCTGCCGGTCGCCAAGCCGCTCGACATCGCAATCGGCATCGAGGGCGACCGCGCGATGGCGAAGCGCTTCATCGCCGAGGCGGTGAAGGGCGACCCGGCGCTCGCCGTGCTGTGGCTCTCCGAGCCCGACACGACGCAGCACGCCGTCCCCCTCGGCAGCCCCGACCATCTCGCCGTGCTCGCCGAAGCCGACAAGATCGCCGGCAAGGTCATCGCGGCGGTCGACGCGCTCGACGAGGACGTCCTCTTCATCGTCGGCTCCGACCACGGCCACCAGACGGTCAGCGTCGTCGTCGACATCGACGCCTTCCTCATCTCCGAGGGGCTGAAGACGGCCGGGAGCGACGAGGTGGTCGTCGCCGCCAACGGGACGGGCGCGCTCGTCTATGTGGACGAGGCGATCCCCGATCCGCGCCGCGCCGAGCGCATCGCCGATATCGAGCGCGCGCTCGCCGTCGTGCCCTGGACGGGGAAGGTCCTCGCCGGGGACCGCCTCGCCGAGGTCGGCCACGCTCCGCGCGACGGCCTCGCCATCGCGGTCGCAATGGCGGCCAGCGACGCACCCAACGCCTACGGCATTCGCGGCCTCAGCGCCGCCGCGCGGCCGGCCGCCGGCAAGGCGGACCGCCTCGGCTGCGGCCAGCATGGCGGGCTCGGCGCCTACGAGCAGTCACCCGTCCTCATGATCCGCGGGCGCGGCTTCGATGCCGGCGCCGAGCAGCACGAGGCGACGTCCGTCGTCGACCTCGCCCCCACCATTCTCACCCATCTGCGCGTCCCCTTCGAGGGCCTCGATGGGCGGGATCTTCACGCCACAGTGGAACATCACGGAGACCACCGGCCATGACGAAGTCCTTCGTCCGTCTCGATCGCCGCCAACTGATGATCGGAACCGCCGCGGCAGCGCTCTTCGCCGCGACCCCGCTCGCCGTGGCGCAGACCGTCGAGCCCATCAAGGGCGGCACGCTGCGCTACGCGACGCTCGGCCTCGACACCGCCGACCCGCACCGCCACACCGGCTCGATCGCCGTCCAGCAGCTCTATGTCGAGGCGCTCACCTCGATCGGCCCGGACGGCGGCGTCGAGCCCTTCCTCGCCGAAGGCTGGGACGTGTCGGAAGACGGCAAGATCTACACCTTCACGCTGCGTGAGGGCGTCACCTTCCACAATGGCGACCCACTGACCGCCGACGCCGTCGTCGCCAACATCGAGCGCGTGAAGAACAACGTCACGGGTGGCTGGCTCGCCTCCGCGATGAAGCTCGTCGAGAATGTCGAGGCGCCGGACGCGCGCACGATCATCCTCACCATGTCCGAGCCCTACGCCCCGCTCGTGAACCTGATGTCGGAGCTGTGGATCCTGTCGCCGGCCTCCGACGGCTGGGACGCGACGATCACCACCCCGATCGGCACCGGCCCGTTCAAGTTCGGCGAGTGGCGGCCGCAGGTCAGCCTGACCGCCCCGGCCTTCGAGGCCTACTGGCGCGCCGACATGCCCTACCTCGCCGCCGTCGAGGTGAACCTGCGCGAGGACATCGACAAGGGGAACGCGCTGCGCGCCGGCGACCTCGACATCGTCAATGTCGACCGTGACGTCGCCCGCCGCCTGTCGAGCGACCCGGCCATCCGCACGACGACGCTGAAGGACTCGACCTGGTATTTCGCCGCATTCAACAACCGCAATCCGCGCGCGCCGTTCGACAATCCGAAGGTCCGCGAGGCGATCGAGTACGCGATCGATAAGAACGCCTTCATGAACTACATCGCGCCGCAGACGGGCGTGGTGACGAACCAGATGGTCATGCCCGGCCACGTCTATTTCGACGAGGCGATCCACGAGGCGGACGCCTTCAAGGCAGCCGACATCGACAAGGCGAAGGCGCTTCTCGCCGAGGCCGGCGTCCACCCCTCCACCATCGAGATCGACCTCGTCTCCTGGCAGGACAACTACCCGCAGGTCGTCGTCCAGATGCTGCGCCAGCTCGGCTTCACCGTGAACCACTCCGCGCTCGACGATCTCGGCGCGCAGAACCGCCTCGGCCAGTATGATTGGGACATGGCGGTGATGGCCTCCGGCCCGCGCGCCGACATCTTCCTGCGCTATGTGCGCCTGATGAGCGACGGTCCGAACCCGGTCCTGTGGGGCGGCATCCAGGATGCCGAGCTCGACCGCCTCATCAAGGCCGCCGTCGCCGAGCCCGACGACGCAGAGCGCAAGGCGCTCTACACCGAGGCCTACCAGCGCGTCCTCGACAACCACTATTTCATGGTCCTCGGCCATGCGCCGAACGCCATCGCCATGCGCGAGGCCGTGAAGGGCTACGAGCCGGGCTTCACCTGGTCGCCGAACTGGGCCACCGGCGGGATCGCGCAGACCTTCCTCGCCGAGGACTGAGAGCCATGACTCTCGCGATGAAGGCAGAGGGCCGCCGGGTATCCGGCGGCCTCACGAGCGTCCGCATCGCGGGGGTCGCCGTCCTCGCGATCGTCCTCGTCGCGGTCTTCGCACCGTGGATCGCGACGCACGATCCGTTCGCGCAGGATCTCTTCAACCTCAACACCCCGCCCGCCGCCGACCACCTCCTCGGCACCGACCATATCGGGCGGGACGTGTTCTCCCGCTTCGTCATGGGCGCGCGCCAGACGCTGCTCGTCGGCGTCGGCGGGACGCTCGTCGCCTTCCTTCTCGGCGGCGCGCTCGGCCTCCTCGGCATGGCGTTCGGCCGGTGGAGCGAGGCGGCGGTCTTCGCCTTTATCGATCTCGTGCGCGCGGTGCCGGGCATCCTCCTCGCCCTCCTCATCATCGTCGCGGTGGGGGAGGGGACGGGGCCGGTGACGCTCGCGCTCGGTGTCTCCTTCGCGCCCTTCTTCGCCTACGTCGCCCGCGCCACCTACAAGCGCGAGGCGGCGCAGGACTATGTCCGCGTCGCGGGCCTCTTCGGCGGCAGCCGCGTCCACGTCCTGCGGCTCCACATCGTGCCGAACCTCCTCGGCAGCCTCCTTACCCAGGCCGCGATCATCCTGCCGCGCTGCATCGTGACCGAGTCGGTGCTCTCCTTTCTGGGCCTCGGCTCCTCGCCGGACGCGCCGACCTGGGGCCGCATGATCTCGGACGCGAGCCGCTATCTCGAAGTCTCGCCGCACGCGATCCTCGTCCCGATCGCCGGGCTGATCACGCTGACGGTCGGCCTCCTCGTCCTCGGGGATGCGCTGCGCGAACGGCTCGACCCGCTCCGCCTGCGCGACACGCGCGCCATGATGGGAGACGCCTGATGCACCGCATGGCGTCCCTCGCCTTCACGCTCCTGCGCATGGTCCTCCAGGCGGCGGGGATCGTGATGATCGTCTTCTTCCTGTGCCGGATCGCGCCCGGCGACGCGGTGGACCGGCTCGCGCTCGAAGGCGGCCTCTCCGCCGCCGAAGAGGCGGCGCTGCGGCACGAGATGGGGCTCGACCAGCCGATGCTCGTCGACCTCGTCAACTGGGCCGGCCGCGCGCTCACCGGCGATTTCGGCGACTCGCTGCGCTATGGCCGTCCGGTCGCCAATATGCTCGCGACCGCGCTGCCGACGACGCTCACCCTCGCCGCCGGCTCCTTCATCGTCGGCATCGTGCTTGCGCTCGGCCTCGCGGTGGCGGCGGCGGTGACGGGGAACCGCCTCCTCGCCGGGCTCGTGAACCTCGTCAATGTGTGGTCGATCGCGCTGCCGACCTTCTGCGTCGGCGTCGTCGCCATCCTCGTCTTCTCGGTCTGGCTCGGCTGGCTGCCGGTGGTGGGGGCGATGCTGATGCCGATCCTCATCATCGCGATCGACAATGCGGGCCAGATCGGAAAGCCGCTCTATGAGGAGCTGCGCGAGGCGGCGACCTCGGCCCACGTGCGCACCGCCTGGGCGAAGGGGCTCGGCCGGCCGCGCATCGCCTTCTTCCACCTGCTGCCGACGGCGCTCCCCGTCGCGCTCGCCCTCTCCGGCCTCGTCCTTGCCGGGCTCGTCGCGGGGACGCTGACGATGGAGATCCTCTTCAGCCTGCCGGGGCTCGGCAGCCTGATGCTGAACGCGATCCACGGGCGGGACTACCCGGTGGTCCAGGCGGCGATCACCGTCGTTGCCGTCGCCCTCGTGGTGATCAACGCCCTCGTCGACATCCTGCACCGCGCCATCGATCCGAGGCTCTCACGATGACCGACATGCCCCTTCTCTCCGTCACGGGCCTCACGGTCCGGGCGGGCGACCAGCTCATCGTCGAGGACGTCTCGCTCACCCTCGCGGCGGGGGGCGACCTCGCGATCATCGGCGAATCGGGGTCGGGTAAGTCGACCCTCGCGCTCGCCATCACCGGGCTCCTGCCGGAGGCGCTCCGCTGCGAGGAGGGCGCGATCGTCCACTTCGACGGCGCGCCCCTGCCGCTCGACGATCCGCGCGCGATGCGGGCGCTGCGCGGGCGGCGGATCGCGATGATCTTCCAGGATCCGCTCGCGGCGCTGAACCCGTTCCTGCGCGTCGCGAGCCAGATCGGCGAGGCGCTCGGCCGCAGCGGCATCCACCGCGTCGAGGAGCGACGCGCGCGCACGGCCGCCCTCCTCGCCGAGGTCGAGCTCGATCCCGCATTGGCGCGCCGGTACCCGCACGAACTCTCGGGCGGGCAGCAGCAGCGCGTCATGATCGCGATGGCGCTCGCCGGTGGACCGGACCTCCTCGTCGCGGACGAGCCGACGAGCGCGCTCGACCCGACGACGACGCGCGAAATCGTCGCCCTCCTTTCCCGGCTGCGGTGTGAGCGGGGGATGGCGCTTCTCTTCATCAGCCACGATCTCGGCCTTGCCGCCGACGCGGACAATGTCGTGGTGCTGCGGCGCGGGCGGGTGGTGGAATCCGGTCCGTCCGCCGCCGTGCTCGCCGCGCCGCGCGAGCCCTACACGCGCCAGATGGTGGAGGCGCGGCGCATGCTCGACGCGCCGCGGGCGGTCCCGCCCTGCGCCGAGCCCGCGATCCTCGCCGCGGCGGAAGGCCTCGCGGTCGACTATCCGGCGCGCGGCGTCTTCGCCCGGCCGGTGCGCGCCGTTCATGCCGTCTCCGCCTCGCTGCGGGCCGGGCGCACGCTCGGCATTCTCGGCCGCTCGGGGTCGGGCAAGAGCACCTTCGCGCAGGCGCTCGCCGCGATGCAGCGCCCGAGCCGCGGCTCCGTCACCCTCCTCGGGGCGACGCTCGGCCCGTCCGGCCCGGCGCTGCGCGGGGCCGACCGGCGTGCGGTGCAGTTCGTTTTCCAGAACCCGCAGGGCGCACTGAACCCGCGCCTTACGGTGGGCCGCGCGCTTGCCGAGCCCCTCCGCCTCGCGGGCCGACACGACGGGCTCGACGCCCCGATCGAGCGCGCGCTCGAGGAGGTGGGGCTGCCGGGCGCACTCGCCATGCGCTATCCGCACCAGCTCTCCGGCGGGCAGCGGCAGCGCGTCTGCATCGCCCGCGCGCTCCTGTGCGACCCGAAGATCCTCATCTGCGACGAGGTGGTCGCCTCGCTCGACATGAGCGTTCAGGCCGAGATCCTCGCCCTCCTCGTGCGCCTTCAGCGGGAGAGGGGCTTCGCAATGGCCTTCATCGGCCACGACATCGAGGTCGTGCGCTGGATCTCGGACGAGATCGTCGTCATGCACGAGGGCCGCGTCGTCGACCATTTCACCCCCGACGCGATCGACGATCCGGCCCGGCACGCCGAAACGCGTCGCCTGCGCGCCGGGCATCGCCCCGCGCCCGCGCCCGCGCCGGCAGAACCCCTCGCGATTCCCGCCTGAGGCCGCCTGCCGCGGGGCGCACGGATGCAAACCCGGAATTCGGTGTCGCCCTCACCGTGCCGAAGGGAATAGGATTTCGGCGACACGAGGAGTGAGGGCGAGATGCAGACGACGACGCTGGGGCGCACGGGGCGGACGGTTTCAGTGGCGGGGCTCGGCTGCGGCGGGAGCAGCCGCCTCGGCCTCTCTCAGGGCCGTTCCGAAGAAGAGTGCGCCGCGATCGTGCGCCAGTCGATCGACGCGGGCGTCAACTTCATCGACACCGCCGAAGCCTACGGCACGGAGGGCGTCGTCGGCCTCGCGCTCAAGGACATCGACCGCGACGCGGTGATGGTGTCGACCAAATCGCGCTATCGCGACGCCGAGGGCCTCTTTCCGGCGGCGACCATCATAGCGAACCTCGAGGCCTCGCTCGGCCGTCTGGGGCTCGACACGGTCGACGTCTTCCACGTCCACGCCGTCCGCCCGGCCGACTATGACCGCGTGATGGCCGACATCGTCACGGCGCTGGAGGCGCAGAAGGCGAAGGGGAAGATCCGCCATATCGGCATCACCGAATCCCCGCCGAACGACGCCCGGCAGGAGATGATGGCGCGCGCGGTGAACGACGGCGTGTGGGAGGTGGTGATGCTCGCCTTCCACCTCATGAACCACGGCCCCGTGCGGACGATGTTTCCGGCGACGCAGGCGAACGGGATCGGCACGCTGATCATGTTCGCGGTGCGCAGCATCTTCTCCCGCCCCGCGCGCCTGCGCGAGGCGATGCGCGAGCTCGCCGACCAGGGTCTCGTCGCGGAGGAGTTCGCCACGCGTGACGATCCGCTCGCCTTCCTGGTGGAGGAGTCGGGCGCGGGGAGCCTCACCGAGGTTGCCTACCGCTTCGCGCGCCATCGGCCGGGCGTCGATGTCGTCCTCTTCGGAACCGGCAACCCGGACCATGTGCGCAGCAACATCGAGGCGATCAACGCCCCGCCGCTGCCCGATGCGGTGGTCGCGAAGATCGAGACGCTGTTCGGCCACCTCACCGGCGTCGGCTTCGACCTTCCCGAGCCCGCCCGCAAAGGCTGAGCGCTACTGATTGCACAGGCGCCCGCTGTCGCGCACGCAATGGCCGCCCCATGAGGAGGCGCTGGTCGCCTGGGGCCGCGGAACGCACACGGTCCCCTTTCGGGCGCGGACCGCGTCGAGGGCGGTGCGGTTCGCCGACTCCACCGGCACGTTGAGGCGTGCCGCCGCGTTGAAGCGGCGGAGCGCGCCGCGCGAGGCCGGTCCCCACACCCCGTCGATCACGCCCGGCGCGCAGCCGACGCGCTGCAGCTCGGTCTGAAGCTCGCGCGCGACGGTGAGGCCTTCCACGACCGGGCTCGCTCGGCTCGACACGACTTTCCCGGTCTCGACCGCGATGACGAAGGTGTCGGCGCGCGGGACGAGGGTGAAGAGATAGGTCGCGACGCCCTCCGAGCGGGAATTGCGGGCCGTGCTCTCGGCGAGGAAGCGCACCTCGCCTGTGACGACGCATTGGGTCTCGCTGCAGTTCACCACGGGCGCGCCGATGGGCGTCGTCCGTCGCGTCGGCCAGCGCTGCATGTAGCGGTCGACCCGGTCGAGCACGTCCGCGCGCGCAAGGCGCTCGTCGAAATAGAGGACGCGGTCGGCGTAGGCGTTCGCGGCGTGGACGAGGAAGGTTTCGGGCGGGACGTTCGTCGTCTCGTCGAGGAAGGCGAGGACGAACGCGCCGGCGCGCTCCTCGATGGACGACTCGTCCGGCCCGGCCGGCGATGGCGGCGGCGCGCTCCGCGCCGGTGGCGGCGGTCCGTCGGGGATCGCGAGATCCTCCCCCGGCACGACGGTGCCGTCGGCGGAGATCGACAGATAGTCGATCTGGTATCGCCGCGCGACGTCGGGCGTCAGCCACTGGAGGCCGTCGGGGGGCGTCATGGTGAGCCAGAAGATCGCCGGCTCGGAGAGACCGATTTTCGTGAGGTATGCACCGACGAGTGCGTTGGCCGCGCCGGACTCGCGGTTCACCCCGCCATTCTTCGAGTAGGCGGCGTGGAAGCCGGCGCGGCCGCGCACGTCGAGCGCGCGGGGGCTGCCGCCGAGCCATGCGAGGGCGCACGCCGAGGCGCAGACATGGCCGGCCGGGATCAGCGTCCCGTAGCCGCGCAGCCGGATCGCCTTGCCGATCTCGATCCCGGCGAACACGTTGCCGCCGGGACTGTCGAAGACGACGATCGTCGGCCCGCCGTCCGCGAAGGCTTCGGCGAGCTGGTTTTCGTCGCCGAGCGCGAACTCGCCGGTGATGAGTACCAGCGCGACGTTGCCATGATTGTCGGGCGATATGCGGCTGATATTGGCACAGAGAGCCGGGATGGCGGTCGAGAGCACCGCGGTCGCCGCGATCATCCAGACGAGCAGCCCCTGAATGGCCATCCGGAATTGTGGCCCAATTGGGACCTCAGGACAAACCTTAGTTGACGGGTGGCCGGGCGACACGGATCTGGCGCGGCGGAGGTGGGCCTCAGGCGCGCTTCTCCGCCTCGGCCTCGGCCACCGCTTTCTTGACCGCGGGGAAGCTGTCGGGCGTCACCGAGATGCTGTCGATGCCCTCTTCGACGAGGAAGCGGGCGAACTCGGGGTGGTCGCTCGGCGCCTGACCGCACAGGCCGATGATCGCGCCGGCCGCGTGCGCCTCGCGGATCACGGTCGAGATCATCCAGCGCACCGCCTCGTCATTCTCGTCGAAGAGCGCGGCGAGCATTTCGGAGTCGCGGTCGACGCCGAGGGTGAGCTGGGTGAGATCATTCGAGCCGATCGAGAAGCCGTCGAAGCGCGTCGCGAACGCCTTCGCGAGAATCACGTTCGACGGGATCTCCGCCATCACGAAGACCTCGAGCCCGTCCGCCCCGCGCTTCAGGCCGTTCTCCTCCATCACCGCGAGGACGCGGTCGGCCTCGGCGACCGAGCGGCAGAACGGCACCATGACGGCGACGTTGGTGAACCCCATCTCGCGGCGAAGCATGTCGATCGCCTGGCATTCGAGCGCGAAGGCGGGGCGGTAGGCCTCGGAGCCGTAGCGCGAGGCGCCGCGGAAGCCGAGCATCGGGTTCTCCTCCGCCGGCTCGAATTCGCGCCCGCCGACGAGGCCGGCATATTCGTTGGTCTTGAAGTCGCTGAAGCGCACGAGGCAGCGCTTCGGATGCACCACCGCCGCGATCCGCGCGAGACTTCGGGCGAGGGTGGTGACGAAATATTGGGTGCGGTCCGCGAAGCCCTGCGTCAGCGTCTCGATCTCGCGCCGGGCCGCCGCGTCGTGGACGGCATCGAAGCGGGTGAGCGCCATCGGGTGGACGCGGATCCCGTTCGCGATCACGAACTCCATCCGCGCGAGGCCGATCCCGTCGGCCGGCAGGCGCCACCAGCGGAAGGCGGCGCCCGGATTGGCGAGGTTCAGCATCACCTTCGTGCGGGTCGAGGGGAGGTCGGAGAGGGAAAGCGTCTCGGCGCAGAATTCGGCGCGGCCCTCATAGACGAAGCCGGTGTCGCCCTCGGCGCAGGAGAGGGTGATCGTCTGCCCCGAATGGAGCCGCTCCGTCGCCTCGCCCGCGCCGACGAGGGCCGGCACGCCGAGCTCGCGCGAGACGATGGCCGCGTGGGAGGTCCGGCCGCCATGGTCGGTGATGATGGCGGCCGCGCGCTTCATGACCGGCACCCAGTCCGGGTCGGTGGTGCGGGTGACGAGGATTGCGCCGTCGACGAACTTCGCCTCGTTGGCGACGTCCTCGATGAGGCAGACCTCGCCGGAGACCACCGCGTCGCCGATGGCGAGACCCGACAGGAGCGTCTTCCCCTTGCTGGTGATGCGGTAGGTGCGCAGGACCGATGTGTCGTCCTGCGAGCGCACCGTCTCGGGCCGCGCCTGCACGACATAGAGCTTGCCCGACGCGCCGTCGCGCCCCCACTCGATGTCCATCGCGCAGCCATAGTGCGCCTCGATCGCGACGGCCCATCGCGCGAGGGCGAGGATGTCCTCGTCGGAAAGGACGAAGCGCTTGCGCTCCTCGCGCGCGGTCGGGACCGTGCGGGTGCGCGCGGCTTCGGTGGTGCCGTAGATCATCTTGATCGTCTTCGCGCCGCACGTCTTCTCGATGATCGGGACGCGCGCCGGGTCCGACAGGAACGGCTTGAAGACGACATATTCGTCGGGGTCGACCATGCCCTGGACGACCGTCTCGCCGAGCCCCCAGGCGGCGTTGATGACGACCACCCGGTCGAACCCGGACTCCGGGTCGATGGTGAACATCACGCCCGAACCGCCGATATCGGTGCGCACCATGAGCTGGACGCCGACCGAGAGGGCGACCGCGAGATGGTCGAAGCCCTTCGCCTCGCGGTAGCTGATCGCGCGCTCGGTGAAGAGGGAGGCGAAGCAGCGGCGGACCGCGTCGAGGAGGGGGCCGGCCCCCGATACGTTGAGGAAGGTCTCCTGCTGGCCGGCGAAGCTCGCATCGGCGAGATCCTCGGCCGTGGCGCTGGAGCGCACGGCGACCGCGGCGTCGACCTCACCGACCCGGCGGCAGAGCTCCGCATAGGCGGTGCGGATGGCCTCGGCGAGCGCGTCCGGCCACGGGGCCTCGGCGATGATCTTGCGGATCGCGGCGGCGCTCTCGGCGGCGGGCGCGCGGCCGGCTGCGATGTCGTCGAGGTGGGCGCGGATGCGCGGCTCGAGCCCGTTCTCGGCCAGAAAAGTGCGGTAGGCGTCCGCCGCGGTGGCAAACCCCGGCGGGACCTCGATCCCCTCCGCGGTGAGGTTCGCGATCATCTCGCCGAGCGAGGCGTTCTTGCCGCCGACCTTGCCGACGTCGCCGCGGCGCACGGTCTCGAACCACAGGATTGTCTCGTCGCGCATGACGCTCTCCCAGCCCATCGGCGGGCGCGAACCGGCCGGACGGGGAGTATGGGCCGCGTCGGCCCCGTCGCCTTGACGATGGTCAAGGCAATGGCGGGGTGGCCGGGCTCTCCTCTGCGGGCCGCGCCCCGTCCTGGCGCGCGGCGGGGAGGCGGCCTAAGATGGCGCGACACCGGACCGAAATGCTCGGAGCTGCCGCATGATGCGCGCCATGGTCGTTCGCGCGGCGGGCGCGCCGCTCGTGATGGAGGAGCGCCCGATCCCTGCGCCCGGATCGGGCGAATTGCTGATCGCGGTGAGCGCCTGCGGTGTCTGCCGGACGGATCTCCACGTCGCCGACGGGGACCTCACGCAAGCCGTCTATCCGGTCGTGCCCGGCCACGAGGTGGTGGGGCGCGTCGCCGGGATCGGTGCGGGGGTCGCGGGATGGGCGCTCGGCGACCGGGTGGGCGTCCCCTGGCTCGGGTCCGCCTGCGGCCACTGCCCCTATTGCGCGATGCACCGCGAGAATCTGTGCGACAGCCCGACCTTCACCGGCTGCAGCCGCGATGGCGGCTTCGCGACCCATGTTGTCGCGGACGGCGCTTTCTGCCTCAAGCTGCCCAACAATTTCGACGATATCGGCGGCGCGCCGCTCCTGTGCGCCGGGCTCATCGGCTACCGCTCCTACCGCTTCGCGGGGGACGCCGCGCGAATCGGCCTCTACGGCTTCGGCGCGGCGGCGCACATCATCGCCCAGGTCGCGGCGGCGGAGGGGCGGTCGGTCTACGCCTTCACCCGCGCGGGCGACACCCGCTCGCAGGATTTCGCCCGCGCACTCGGCGCGGTGTGGGCCGGCGCGTCGGGGGAGGCGCCGCCCGAGCCGCTCGACGCCGCCATCCTGTTCGCCCCGGTGGGCGCGCTCGTGCCCGAGGCGTTGCGGCGCGTGCGCAAGGGCGGGCGCGTCGTGTGCGCGGGCATCCACATGAGCGACATTCCGGGCTTCCCCTATGCCGACCTCTGGGGTGAGCGCGAGATTGTCTCGGTCGCAAACCTCACGCGCGAGGACGGGCACGCCTTCATGGCGCTGATGGCGAGGACGCCCGTCAAGGTCCACACGACGACCTATCCCCTCGCCGATGCCAACGCCGCCCTCGCGGACCTGCGCGAAGGCCGGCTCGACGGGGCGGCGGTCCTCGTCCCGTGAGGAATTGACCGGCTACGGCCGGATCGCGATCTTCAGCACCCCGTCCCGCTGGTGGGAGAAGAGGTCGTAGGCGGCTTCGATATCGTCGAGGCCGTAGCGGTGGGTGACGAGGGGGCGCGTGTCGAGGCGGCCGCTCGCGATCACCGACATCAGGCGGCGCATCCGCTCCTTGCCGCCGGGGCAGAGCGTCGTGCGGATCGTGTGGTCGCCGAGGCCGGCGCAGAAGGGGCCGAGCGGCAGCTTGAGGTCGCCCGAGTAGACGCCGAGCGAGGAGAGCGTTCCGCCGGGCCGCAGCACCCGCAGCGCCGCCTCGAAGGTCGGCTGCGTGCCGAGCGCCTCGATCGAGACGTCGACGCCGCGCCCCTCGGTGAGGCGCATGATCTCGTCCACCGGGTCGACCGCTTTGAAGTCGACGATGTGGTCGGCCCCCATCTTGCGGGAAATCGCCATGCGTGCGGGCACGGTCTCCACCGCGATGATGGTCGTCGCGCCCATGAGGCGGGCGCCTGCGGTGGCGCAGAGGCCGATCGGCCCCTGGGCGAAAACGGCCACCGTGTCGCCGATCTTCACCGCGCCCGACTCGGCGCCGGAGAAGCCCGTCGACATGATGTCCGGGCACATCAGCACCTGCTCGTCCTCAAGACCGTCCGGGATCGGGGAGAGGTTCGCCATCGCGTCGGGCACCAGCACATATTCGGCCTGCGCCCCGTCGATCGTGTTGCCGAAGCGCCAGCCGCCGAGCGGCTTGAAGCCATGCCTGGAGGCGCCGCCGTCCTGCGAGTGGTAGCCGCACAGGCACGCGGCCGAGGTGCCGGACGGGGTGATCGCCCCGGCGATGACGCGCTGCCCCTCATGGTAGCCGGATACCGCGGAGCCGAGCTTCTCGATGACGCCGACGGGCTCGTGCCCGATGGTGAGCCCCTTCTCGACCGGATACTCGCCCTTCAGGATGTGGACGTCGGTGCCGCAGATCGTCGTCGTCGTGATCTTCACGAGCGCGTCGAGCGGGCCGACATCGGGGACCTTCTTCTCGTCGAGCACGATCCGTCCCGGTTCGACGAAGATGGCGGCTCTCATCATCTGAGGCATTTTTGCTCTCCCTGGCCCGACAGTCCGATGGCCGGAGACTAGTCGCGGGGCAGGGCGCGGCATTGAGCGATGTCAATCGCGGGTGCGGTCAATAGCCCATGGCGCGGGGCAGCGCGGTGACGATGCCGGGGAAGACGATGCAGAGCGCGAGGAGCGCGTACATGGCCAGAATGAACGGCCAGCTCTCGCGCACGAGCGTGCCCATCTCGACCTTGGTGATCCCGCAGACCACGAAGAGGATCACGCCGACCGGGGGCGTCAGCATGCCGATCACGAGGTTCAGCACGAAGACGAAGCCGAAATGCAGCGGGTCGATTCCGTACCGGATCGCGATCGGGTGGAAGAGAGGCACTAGCATGATGTAGGCCGCGTTCGATTCCAGGAACATGCCGACGACGAGCAGCATCGCGGCAATGAGCCACAGGAAGACGAACGGGCTGTCGGTGATCCCCTCGACGAAGGCGGCGAGCTTGAAGGGCAGCATGTCGATGGTGAAGAGGAAGGTGATCGTGGAGGCGAAGGCGATCATCGCGCCGACGACGGCCGTGGTCTTCGCCGCGGTGAGGATCACGTCGGGAAGGTCGGCGACACGCAGCTCGCGGGTGACGAAGAAGCCGAGGAGGAGGGCGTAGCAGCAGCCGACCGCCGCGCCCTCGGTTGGTGTGAAGGCGCCGCCGACGATGCCGCCGATGACGATGATCGGCAGGAGGATCACGAGGGCGTTGCGCTTCAGCTGCCGCACGATGTTGGCGAGCGTCACCGGCGCGCCCGTCACCGGGTAGTTGCGCCGCCAGGCGATCAGCGAGCAGAGCGCCATCAGCGTGACGAAGAGCATGAGGCCGGGCACCACGCCAGCCATGAAGAGCCCGCCCACCGAGACGCTGGATCCGGCCATGAAGGCATAGACGATCATGGCGCCGGACGGCGGGATGATCGGGCCGAGATTGGCCGCGGCCGCGACGATGCCGGCCGAGAAGCCGAGCCCGTATTCCTTCTTGAGCGAGGGAACGAGCGTGGAGGAGAGGGCCGAAGCGTCCGCGACGGCCGCGCCCGAGACGGAGGCGAGCCCCGCGCCGGAGACGATCGCGACCTGGGCAAGGCCCCCGCGCATCCGCCCGATGAAGGCGTTCGCGAGGTCGACGAGGCGGTCCATGATGCCGGCCTTCAGCATCAATTCGCCCGTCAGCATGAAGAGCGGGATCGACATCAGCGGGAAGGAATCGACCGCGTTCATCAGCCGCGTCGGCAGGATCGCGAGGTCGAAATCGGCGATGAGGAGCCCCGCCAGCGCCGCGGCCCCGAGCGAGAAGGCGAGCGGCATTCCGAGGATCGCGAGGCCGAGAAAGACGGCGATGACGGCAAGGCTCATGAGGGAAGCTCCAGGACGCCGGGCGTCTCGGGCAGGAAGGTCTCGGCGTCGGCCGCCGGCCAGATCGCCTGGGCGATGAGGTGCAGCGCCGTGTGGAGGGCGCTGACGATCACCGGGAAGAAGAACACGCTGGAGGTGATGGCGAGCGAGCCGAGCCGCTCCGACCATGTCGTCTCCGCGACGCGGATCGCGGTGACGAAGACGACGAGGAGCATCGCGGCGGCGAGGAGGGCGAGCGCGCGGGCGAGAATAGCCCGCGCGGCCGGGGGGAAGCGGTTGACGAGAATGTCGATCCCGACATGGGCCTTGTCGCGCAGGCCGAGCGGGATGGCGAGGAAGACGGTCGCCACGAACGCGAGGCGCGAGACCTCCTCGGCCCAGTCGATCGAGCTGTTGAGGAGATAGCGCATCCCGACCTGCGCCGAGACGACGCTCACCATCACGACGACGCACACGATGACGACGAGGCGGACACCGGTGTCGATGCCCGCCAGCGTCGCGAAGGCGATCCGCTTCATCGCCACTCCCATGGATTACTGGCCGACGGTGCCGGTGCCGAGGAGGGCGGCGACCTCTTCGGAGAGCTTGGCCTTCGCCTCGGCGGCGACGGGAGCGGTGGTCTCGCGCAGCGCGGCAGCGAACTCCGGCGACACCTCGGTGTAGATCATGCCGTCGGCGACGAGCTTGCTGAGGGCGGCGGCATCCTGCTCGGCGGCGAGGTCGCGCTGGTAGGCGATCGCCTTCGCCATCGCGGCGCGGATGGCCTCCTGCTTCTCGGGCGCCATCGCCTCGAAGCCGCGGCGGTTCGCGACGACGGAGATGAAGTCGAAGAAGTGGTTGGTGTTCGAGACGTGCTTCTGCACCTCGGCATAGCCGGCGACGTCGATGATGGAGAAGGGGTTCTCCTGGCCGTCGATGACGCCCTGCTCCAGCGCCGAATAGAGCTCCTTCACGTCCATCGCGATCGGGTTGGCGCCGAGCGCGCGGAAGGTGGCGAGGTGGGTCTCGTTCGGCTGCAGGCGGATCTTGAGGCCCTCGATGTCCCCGATCGATGCGACCGGGCGGACATTGTTGGTGAGCTGGCGGAAGCCGAGCTCCATGTAGCCGAGCGACAGCATCCCCTCGTCGGCGAGCTTGGTGTCGATCGCCTCGCCCACCGGACCGTCGACGACGGCGAAGGCCTCCGCGCGGTCGGCGAACTGGAAGGGCAGCGAGATGGCGGCGAGGTCGGGCACGGTGCGGCTGAGATAGGCCGAGCCCACCCAGATGATCTCGACCGCGCCGAGCTTGACGGCCTGCACGTTCTCGGCCGCTCCGCCGAGCTGCTGGGCCGGGAACACGTCGACCTTGATGTCGCCGCCGGTGGCCTTCTCGAGCTCTTCCTTGAAGACCTGCATGGCGAGGCTCGAGGAATGCTCGGTGGCGAAATTGCCGGCGACGCGGATGGTCTCGGCCTCGGCGGCCGTGGTCAGCGCGACGAGCGAGCCGGCGAGGAAGGAGAGCAGCACCTTGTTCATGGTTGTACCTCGGCTGGATCCGCGAATGAGAAGTGAAGTCCGGCCGCGCCGAAGGATCGGTCACGGTCCGTTCGATGCCGCACGTTGCCCGCTCCAGCCATTGCCATCCATGTCAAAATCGGTGACGCTTCATACGGAAAATTAGAACGCATCGCCGATGGCCCTCCACCTCGTTCCGCGCGGAATCCTGTACCTGGAGGCGGTTGCCGCGGCCGGCTCCATCCAGGCCGCCTCGCGTGAAATCGGTATCTCCGCCTCCGCGATCGACCGGCAGATCGTGCTCCTCGAAGAGCGGCTCGGCGTGCAGCTCTTCGAGCGGCAGACGGGCGGGATGGCGCTCAGCCCGGCCGGCGAGATGTTCCTCGTCCTCGCCCGCCGCTGGCGCGCGGACGAGCGGCGGATCTGGACCGACGTCAAGCAGATGCAGGGCTCGGAGGTGGGGCATGTGCGCCTCGCCGCGATGGATTCGATGGTGAACGGCGTCGTTCCGCGCATCCTCACCGCCGCCTTCGAGCGCTTCCCGAAGATGCAGCTCGACGTGGAGATCATGTCGCCGGACGGGGTGGCGGCGGCGCTGACCGACGGGGTCGTGGACCTCGCCCTCGCCTTCAATGTGCGCGCCAATCGCGACCTCCACATCCTGTGGAACGAGACGCTGCCGCTCGGTTGCGTCGTCGCGCCCGGCCATCCGCTGGCCGGCAAGGCGGACACGACGCTGAAGGACGCGACGGGCTACGCGATCGCCCTCCAGAGTCACGCCCTCGCGATCCGGCGCATCCTGGAAGCGCGCCACGGCTGGATGTTCTCCGAGGGCGGGCCGCCGGTCGCGACGAACTCGCTCCAGCTCGTCAAGCATCTCGCGGCGGCCGGGAGCCACGTCGCGATCACGTCCGAGCTCGATGCCGCGCCGGAAATCCTCGACGGGCGGCTCGTCTTCGTGCCGGTGTCGGACCGCACGGCCTCGCCCCAGTCGATCGCGCTCGTCATCAGCACGCGGCGCAGCCTGCCGCGCCTCAGCCGGATGGTCGGCGAGATCGTGGAGCGGATCGTCGTGGACCTCCTCGACGAGGTGCGCCGGGCCCGCCAAGGGGCGCGCTGACCGCGGGCGAGGGCGCCACCCCATTCGAATTTGTCGAACGGCACGTCCCCCTTTTTGTCATAGTTGACAATGCGTGGCCGCCTTAGCTTCCCGGCCGGACGGGGGCGAAGGGGCGGCCATGGCGGACGGTGAATCCTCACTCGGGGCGATCAACGCGGCGGATGATGCGACCGCGGCGCGGCTGATCGTGCCCTTCATCGAGCGCTCGCCGATGGTGGCGGCGCGGGTCGCGCGGCGCCGGCCCTTCGCGGGGCCGGAGGCGCTCGCCGAGGCGGTGCGGGCGGAGATCGAGGCGCTCGACCCGGACGAGTTGATCGCCCTCCTCGGCGGCCATCCCGAGCTCGCCCCCGGCGCGCCCGAGGCGATGACCGCCCATTCGCAGGAGGAGCAGGGCCGCCTCGGCGTCGCGGTGCCGACGGGCGACGCGCGCGCCCGGATCGCCGACCTCAACCGGCGCTATCGCGAGAAGTTCGGCTTCCCCTTCGTCGTCGCGCTGGTGCGCCACAAGGACCTCGACACCGTCATCGCCAATTTCGCGACGCGCCTCGACGCGACGGCGGAGGAGGAGATGGAGACGGCGCGGGGCGAGATCGCCGCCGTGAGCCGCGCCCGCATCATGGCCGCGCTCGACCACGCGGCCGGCGGGCGCTGACCCCGCGCCGCCCGCCGGCGGGAGGGTGGGTGGATTGGTCTCTTCGATGCGACGGATTGGATATCAGCAGGCGTCCATTCCGCCCTTAGGCTCGCAGCATGGATCCGGCGGCCGAAGCCGGCCGGATCGCCAGCGCAGTCGATATCGGAGCGGCCCATGCAGGTCTTTGATCGCGTCGAGCTCTATCATGTGAGCGCGCCGCTGCCGGCGCCGTTCGCGCCGTCCTGGATCCCCGGCACCATCCGCCACAAGACGAATTTCTGCCTCGTTCACTTCGTCACCGACGAGGGCGTCGAGGGGTGGAGCGCCTTCCCGGCGGCCGGGCGCGAGCGGGCGGGTCTCGGCGACCTCCTCGCCGGTCTCTTCCTCGGGCAGGACGTCGAGGACATCGACCGCCTCGCCGAGCGCATCCACATCATGGCCGTCGGCGGCAACTTCAATTGGTGGATCGAGCCCGCCTTCTGGGACATCAAGGCGAAGATCGCGGGGCTGCCGCTCTACAAGCTCCTCGGCGGCACGCACGACCGGCTGAAGCTCTACGCCTCGGCGGGCGAGCTGCGCGCGCCCGAGGCGCGGCGCGAGGAGGCCGAGGCGCGCCTTGCCGACGGGTTCGACACCATGAAGGTGCGCGTCCACGATTTCGACGAGGCGGTCGACATCGCCCAGATCAGCGATGTCGCGACCTACATGCAGGGCCGCATGAAGATCGCGGTCGACTGCAACCAGGCCTTCCGCCTGACGCAGAATGGCGACGCGCCGCTCTGGTCGCTCGACCGGGCGAAGCGTTTCGCGGACGCGGCCGCCGATGTGGGGCTCGCCTGGGTGGAAGAGCCGCTCTTCGGCGAGTGGCACGAGGAGATGGCCGAACTCACCGCCTATTCGCGCGTGCCGATCGCGGGGGGCGAACTCCATTTCGCCGGCTATCACGAGCTTGCCCGCATGGCGCGGATGCGATGCTATTCGATCTTCCAGCCCGACGCGATGTGGGCGGGCGGGGTGAAGCAGTGCCTGGAGGTCGCGAAGCTCTGCCGCGCCGAGGGGCTGAAATTCACGCCCCATTGCTGGTCGACGGGGTTCGGCTTCATCGTCAACGCCCACGTCCACGCGGCGAGCGGCTTTGCCGACGAGATGCTCTACGAATATCCGCTCGCCCCGCCGGGGTGGGTGCCGGAGGGGCGCGACGCGATCTTCACCGAGCCGCTCCACCACGATCGCGGCTGGTTCAACATGCCGTCCACGCCGGGCCTCGGCGTGGAGATCGACCGGGACAAGCTCGCGCGGTACGGGCGCTGCTATTTCTCCGCGAGCCGGCGCGAGGTGCACTGGATGCCGGAGGCGTTCGCCGAGATCGGCTGAGGCGGGGGCGGGACGGACGGGGGGGCGGCGCGGGCGCTTCAGCACGCGGCGCGGCCGTTGCGAGGGGTTTCCCCCCTCGCGCTCCCTCCACCTCGCCGGTGGGCAGGTTTGCGGGGACAGACGGGCGCGTTGCGCCCGACTGGCCTCGCAAACCCTTTCGAGGCTGGGCCGGCCCGCAACGGCGTCAAGCGCCCGTCCTCGCCATGCTCGCTGCGCTGCGCGTGGCTCCGGGCGGACACTTGACCCCGCCGCGGGCCTCTCTCCCCCTGCGCGGGGTCAACGCTTCATGACGGAGCGATGGTCGCCGGTGACGGTGCCGTTGACCTCTTTCGGGCGCGCGATCGCCGACAGGACGATGCGGCCGCCCTCGCGCTTCCAGCCGCTGATGATGGACACCCCGTTGATGCCGCCGAGCCCCTCCGCGAGGTTGCAGGCGAAGGTCCGCGCGCGGCCTTTCTTGGGACCGAACGGGTCCTTCAGGACGGTGATGGTGCAGGAGCGCGTGGTCGGACCGATCGCGGGATAGACCGTCCATTCGCCGAGGAGCGGCTCGGGCTGCGGCTTCGCCTCGGCCGCGGCGGCCAGCGTGGTGAGGAAGAGGCCGGTCGGCGCGTGCGGAGCGCCGCCGATTGCGGCGGCCATGAAAAGCGCGACTGCGGGAGGCCGGGCCGCCCCCCCGCGCGCGTCAGGCGCGGCTGGGGCGCTGGACGAGGACCGAGGCGAGGGCGAGGAGGCCGGAGCCGAGCATCAGCACCACCGAGACGGCGTTGAGGACCGGGGTGGAGCCGACCTTCACCATGCGGTCGTACATCGTGATCGTCAGCGGCGCGTCGGAGCCGACGAGCATCAGCGTGGTGTTGAAGTTCTCGAAGGAGACGAGGAAGGCCACGATGAAGGCCGAGAAGATCGCGGGGAAGAGGAAGGGGAGCGTCACCGTCAGGAAGACGCGCAGGCGCGAGGCGCCGAGGTTGAGCGCCGCCTCCTCGAGCGCGATGTCGAACTTCTTCAGCCGCGCGGAGATGACGAGCGAGGTGATCGTCGTCAGGAACGCGAACTGGCCGAAGACGATGAGCGGGATGCCGGGGCGCAGCCATGTGAGGAAGAGGCCGAACTGGCGGTCGGCGAAGTTCGCGATCATCGAGGCGAAGACGAGGATCGAGATGCCGAGGATCACGCCGGGGATCACCAGCGGCACGATCATGAAGATGTAGAGCGTCGCCTTGAAGGGGAAGTGCTTGCGCTCGAACAGGAAGGCGTTCGACGTCCCCGCCGCGACCGCGAGGGCGGCGACGATGAGGCCGATATAGAGCGAGTTGCCCATGCCGCGCAGGAGGCGGTCGTCGTGGATGAGGCCGAGCTTCGGCTCGGTCGGCGAGAAGAACCAGTCGAGCGTGAAGCCGCGCCAGGGGAGCGAGGGGAACACCGAATCGTTGAAGGCGAAGGCGCCGGCCGCGATCAGCGGCGCGACGAGATAGAGGAAGAAGATCACCACGTACGCGCGGTAGATCCACAGGAGATGGGGCGAAGTCGGCATGGTCTAATCCTTCGCCACGGTGGTCGCGAGGCTCTGGCCGGTGAAGAGAAGGCCGATCCAGACCACGAAGGACGTGAAGAGGAGGAGGAGGACGCCGAAGGTCGCCCCGGCCTCCCAATTGTAGCGCGTGATGAACTGGTTGTAGATCTGCTCGGTGAACCAGCTCGAATTCTTGCCGCCGAGAAGAACCGGGGTGAGGTAGGAGCCGGCGGTCAGCATGAAGGTGATGATCGAGCCCGCGACGATGCCCGGCATCGCGTAGGGGACGATGATGCGGCGGAAGACGGTGAGGCGCGAGCCGCCGAGATTGTAGCCGGCCTCCAGGAGCGCGTCGTCCATGCCCTGGAGGGTGGAGACGAGCGGGACGATCATGAACAGGATGACCGTGTAGACGAGGCCGATGATGACGGTGACGTCGTTATAGAGCATCTCGATCGGGGCGGAGATGATGCCGAGGCGCAGGAGCCCGGTGGAGATGACGCCGGTCTCGCGCAGGAGCACGATCCAGCCATAGGCGCGCACGAGGTCCGACACCCAGAGCGGGATGAGGCACATGAGGAACAGCGCCATGCGGCCCCGCTCCTTGGCGATCTTCGCGATATAGTAGGCGACCGGGAAGCCCGCGACGAGGGCGAGCGCGGTGACGAGGATCGAGATCCAGGCCGTGCGCATGAGCGTGTTGCGGTAGATCGGCTCGTTGACGAAGTTCGCGTAGTTCCCGAAGCCGAACTCGTACTGGTTGACCCCCACCTTCTCGCGCAGCGAGACGTAGCCGATGCCGAGCTGCGGCAGGATGATGAGGAGGCCGATCCAGAGGAAGAAGGGCGTGAAGAGGAGGATCAGCGACAGCCGTCCCGCGTCGCGCCCCATCAGGCGGCCCTCCGCGCGAAGACCCGCGCGCGCTCGACCGGCCAGGACACGGTGACCTTGTCGCCCTCGGTGAGCGCGTCGGCCTGTGCGGGGTCGGCGACCTCGATCAGCTGGCCGTTCTCGATGCGCACGAGGATGCGCGAGTTGGCGCCGTTGAAGAGGAGGCTGTCGACGGTGCCGGCGACGCTCGTGCCGGTCTCGCCGGCGCGGAAGGCGAGCGCCTCGGGGCGGAGGAACACCTCCACCTTGTCGCCCACCTTGCTCGCATCGGAGAGCCGGCCGACGATCTCGCCGCCCTTGTCGAGCGTGACGCGGGCGTCGCGCCCGTCGATCGCGGCGATGGTGCCGGGGAGGCAGTTCGCATCGCCGACGAAGCCGGCGACGAAGCCGGAGACCGGCGCGTCGTAGAGCTCCTTCGGGCTGCCGATCTGCTCGAACCGGCCGGCGTTCATCACGGCGACCTTGTCCGACATCACGAGCGCCTCGGACTGGTCGTGGGTGATGTAGAGGAAGGTCGTTTCGAACTGGTGCTGGAGGAGCTTCAGCTCGATCTTCATGTGCTCGCGCAGCTTGAGGTCCAGCGCGCCGAGCGGCTCGTCGAGGAGGAGGACGTCGGGCTCGAGCACCATGCACCGCGCGATCGCGATGCGCTGCTTCTGGCCGCCGGAGAGCTGGTCGATGCGCTTGTCGGCGGTGCCCGGCAGGCCGACGCGCTCGAGGATCCCGGCCACCTTGCCGCCGATCTCGCCGCGGCTGTCGCCCCGGCAGCGCAGGCCGTAGGCGATGTTCTCGCCGACGCTCATCATCGGGAAGAGGGCGAGGTGCTGGAACACCATCTTCACGTTGCGCTTGTTGGGCGGCACGCTGACGACGCTCTCGCCCTTGATCTTGATGTCACCCTCGGTCGGCGTCTCGAAGCCGGCGATCATGCGCATGAGGGTGGTCTTGCCGCAGCCGGATGGGCCGAGGATCGAGAAGAAGGAGCCCGACGGGATGTCGAGGGAGACATCGGTCACGGCGGGAAACAGGCCGAACCTCTTCGTGACGCCGGCACAACTCAGATCGTACATCGCGGCCCCTTCGTGGCGGTTGGGGGCGGCACGCGGGTGCGCGCCGCCCTGATCGTCATGGTCAGTTGCCGGTGGCGGCCTTGATGCGCTCCAGCGCAATGCCTTCCATGTCTTCGAGACCCGGAGGAATGTTCGCGAAGAATTTCAGGTTGTTGATGGCGGCCTCGTCGAACGCGGCGGCGACGGCGGCGCGCTTGTCGTCCGGCAGGAGGTCGATGGCGCCCGGAACGGCTGCGAGCGAGCCGGTCGAGGCGGACATGATCTTCACGTTCTCAGGACGGATCACGAAGTTGATCCACTTGTAGGCCGCATCGTCGGCCTGGCCGCCGCGCGGGATCGTGAAGGTGTCGATCCAGGCGAGGGCGCCCGTCTCCGGCGGCACGAACACGATGTCCGGGTTCTCGGAGTAGATCTTGAAGGCGGTGGAGTCCCAGGTCTCCGACAGGATGACTTCACCCGACAGCATGAGGGCCGAGAGATCGTCACCGCCGGTCCAGTAGGTCTTCACGATGTCCTTGCACGCGATGAGCTTGGCGGTCACCTCGTCCAGCATCTTCTGGTAGGCGTCCTTGTCGGCATAGAGCTCGAACGGGTTGTAGCCCATCGCGAAGCCCGTCCCGAGAAGGATCGTGCGGCGCAGGCGCATCGAGGTGCGGCCCTTATACTTCTCGTCGCACAGGTCGCCCCAGCTCTTGGCGTCCGGCGCTTCCTTCTTGTTGGCCATGATGCCCGAGGTGCCCCACTGATGCGGGACAGAATAGACCTCGCCGTCGATCGTGGTGTTGGCCTTCACGCCCTCGAGGAGGTTCGGGGCCATCTTGTCCGTGTCGATCTTCGAGAGGTCGAGCGGCTTGTAGATGTTGTACTCGACCTGGGCCGCGTACACGCGGTCGTGACTGGGCTGGGCGAGGTCGAACCCGGTGCCGCCGGTCGCGCGGAGCTTCGCGACCATTTCCTCGTTGTTGGAGAACGTCACCTCGACGTCGATGTCGGGGTATTCCTTCTCGAACTTCTGGACAAGCTCGTCTGGGGCGTAGCTTCCCCAGGTCAAAAGGCGAAGCGTCTCAGCGTTCGCGCTGCCGGCCATCAGCGCGATTGCCGTACCACCCAGGAGGGCGCGCAGTATCGACGTCATGTTCTTCTCCCGTGTTGGACGAATTTGTTGGTATCGCCGTCAACCTTGAAAATGGACCGCACGATAGTGCCACGCGAAAGGTCCATTTCGCGCGGTTTTGCATTCCGATCCATCACAGACCAAGCTTGTCGAGGACGCGGTAGGTCGTGACGGCGGCGGGCAGGAACCACGGGTCGCCCCGGTAGAGGGGACGCGTGGGGAATTCGGGGCGCATCAGCGCCGTTTCGCCGGCGGGGTCGCCGAGCACGCGCAGCCCCGCCTTCATGCCGAGATAGGAGGCCATTCCGACGCCCGAGCCGCAATAGCCCATGGCGTAGTGGATCCGTCCCTCGCGCCCGGTGTGGGCGAGCTCGTCGAAGGTGTAGGCGACGAAGCCCATCCAGGCGTGGGTGATGCGGGCCGCGCTGAGCTCGGGGAAGAGGGCGCACATCGCCTCGCGCAGGCGCGCTCCGCCGGCCTTCGCGCCCATCTCGCCCGCGCTCGTGCGCCCGCCGAAGAGGATCGAGCGGCCGTCCGGCGAGACGCGATAATAGTAGACGACGTGGCGGCTGTCGGAGGCGATGCGGCCGGTCGGGAAAAGTCGCTTCACGAGCGCGGGGTCGAGCGGCTCGGTCGCGATGATGTAGCTGCCGATCGGGATGACGCGGCGGCGATGCCAGGGCGCGACCGGGCCGGTATAGGCGTTGGTGGCGAGGACGACGTCGCGGGTGACGATCGAGCCGCGCGGTGTCGTGATCGTGACCGCGCCGCTGCTCTCGGCGATGGCGGTCGCCGGCGTCTCAGGCAACACGACCGCACCCGCCTCGCGCGCCTTGGTGAGGAGGCCGGCATGATAGTGGCCGGGGTCGAGCGCGGCGTGGCGGTGGAAGACGGCGCCGCCATGATAGGCGTCGGTGCCGAGCTCCTCGCGCTGGCGCTCGCGCGGGACGAGGGTGATATTCTCCCCGTCGGCGATACGGGCGAGCTCGGCATAGGCGCGCGGGCTCGCGGCGGCGTGGAAGCGGCCGCAATTGCGGAAGTCGCACGCGATCCCCTCGGTGCGCACGAAATCCTCCACGAAGGCGCGGGAGGCGACGCCCTCGGCGAGGATGGCGCGCGCCGTCTCCGCCCCGTGGCGCTTCGTCAGGGTCGGGAGCTTCGGCTTGATGGAGGTGGAGATCTGGCCGCCATTGCGTGTCGAGCAGCCCTCGCCGGGGACGCCCTTTTCGAGGATGACGACGCTGCGACCGCCACGCGCGATCTGGATGGCGGCGTGGAGGCCGGTATAGCCGGAGCCGATCACCACAGCGTCCGCCTGGCGCGGCAGGGGCTGCGGCTCGATGGTGGCGGGCGGGGTGTGGTCCCACCAATAGGGCGTGGTTTTCGGCTCCAAGGGCATCAACCGATCTTCGCCGCGACGCTCTTGACGCGCAAATAATTGTGCACGGCGGCGAGCCCCTTCTCGCGGCCGAAGCCGGACTGGCGGTTGCCGCCGAACGGCACTTCGATGCCGCCGGCGAAATATTCGTTGATGTAGACCTGGCCGGCGTCGACGTCGCGCGCGAGGCGGTGCGCGGCGGCGAAGTCGCGTGTGTAGATCCCGGCAACGAGGGCGTAGTCGGTGCCGTTCGCGAGGCGCGCCGCGTCCTCGACATCCTCGGCGATCTGCACGGCGAGGACGGGGCCGAAGATCTCGTCCTGGACGACGAGGTCGTCGAGGGCGACGTCGTCGAAGATCGTCGGCTCGAAGAACCAGCCGGCGCCCGTCTCCGGGTCGACCGCCGCCGCGCCGCCGATCACCGGGGAGAGGCCGCGCGCCTTGGCGGCGGCGACCTTGGCCGCGACGCGCTGGAGGTGCGGCTCGGAGTTCAGCGGGCCGAGCGTGGATCGGCGCAGCCCATGCCCGATCTTCAGCGCCTTCACGCGGGCGATGACCTTGTCGAGGAGCGCGTCGTGCGCCGCGCGCTCGACGATGAGGCGCGAGCCCGCCGAGCACACCTGCCCGGCATTCTCGTAGATCGCGCCGATAACCCCGTCCGCCGCCGCGTCGAGGTCGGCGTCCTTCAGGACGATGAGCGGCGACTTGCCGCCGAGTTCGAGGATCACGCTCGCGACGTTGCGGGAGGCGGCCTGCATCACGCCCTGGCCGGTCGGGACGGAGCCGGTGAAGGTGATGTGGCGCACGCGCGGATGGGCGACGAGCGGGGCGCCCGCGGCCGGGCCGGTGCCGGTGACGACGTTGCACACGCCCTCAGGCAGACCCGCGCGATGGAGGAGGTCGCCGAGCATCAGCATGGTGAGCGGCGTCGTCTCGGCGGGCTTGGCGACGACGGTGCAGCCCGCGGCGAGCGCGGGCGCGATCCCGCGCGCAGCGGTCGAGATCGGGAAGTTCCACGGAATGATGTGCGCGGTGACGCCCACCGGCTCGGGGTGGGAGTAGCCGAGATAGGCGTCGCCGATCGGAAAGGTGTCGCCCTCGATCTTATCGGCGGCGCCGGCATAATATTCGAACGCCCGCGCCGCGCCGGCGACGTCGCCCTCCGCCTCCTGCAGCGGCTTGCCGCTGTCGAGGCTTTCGACGAACGCGAAGCGCGCCGCCTCTTCGCGCAGGAGCGCGGCGGCGCGCATCAGGATCGCGCCGCGCGCGCCGGCCTTGGTGCGGCCCCATCCATCCTGCGCGCCGTCGGCGCTCATGACGGCGCGGTCGACGTCTTCCTCGTTGCCGGCGGCGAACTCGTGGAAGGGCTTGCCGAGGCCGGGGTCGAACGTCTCCATCCGCGCGTTCGCGGTGGGGGCGGCCCACGCGCCGGCGATGAAATGGTCGGCCGGCAGCGCCGGCAGCGCGCCGGTGGCGAGATAGTCGCGGATCGCGGCGTCGGTGCTCATGCCTCTACCTCGCTGACGGCGTATCGGGACTTCGCGAGCCACTCCGGGGCGATCTCGACGCCCCAGCCGGGCGCGTCCGTCACCCGCGCGTGACCGTCCTCGATCACGTAGGGGTCGTTCACGTAGAGGCCGTACTGCCAGGGATAGTAGTCTTCTTCTTCGATCGAGAATTCCAGATATTTGCCGGCATTCGGGATCGCGCGCAGGAGATGCATGGTGAAAAGCGTCACCAGCGAGAGGTTGGCGCTGTGCGGGGTGACCGGCAGGCCGTGCTCCGCCGCCATCCTCGCGATGCGCATCGTGCGGCCGATGCCGCCGGCATAGAGGACGTCGGGCTGCGCAATGTCGACGGCTTTCAGCTCGAACATCCGCTTCCAGGTCGGGATCCAGCAATCCTGCTCGCCGCCCGTCACGTCGATGTCGAGCGCGGCGGAGACCTCGGCCGTCTGCTCCAGCTCCCAATAGGGGCAGGGCTCCTCGTAGTGGGTGATGCCGTGGTCTTCCAGCATCCGCCCATAGTGGATCGCGGCGGGGGGAGCGTAGCAGGAGTTGGCGTCGGCGAGGAGGGTGATGCCCTCGCTCCGGAAGGCGCCGCCGATCGCGGCGATGATCGCCTCCGTGCGGCCCTCCCACTCGTCGACACCGCGCCCGCACTCCGCGCCGATGCGGAATTTCAGCGCGTCGAACCCCTTCTCGCCGATGAGTTTCTTGAACCGCTCGACCTCGGCCTCGGGGGTGATGTCGCGCTTCATCGAGGACGCGTAGGCCCGCAGCGGACCCGGCGAGCCGCCGAGGAGCGTCGCGACGGGCACGCCCGCTACCTTGCCGCGCAGGTCCCAGAGCGCCGTCTCCACTCCGCCCATGGCGCGGCAGATATAGGAGCCGGGGAATTTGTGCTCTTTCTCGGCCGCGCGGTCGAAGAGATCGTCCTGATCCTCGATCTCGACGCCGAGCACCCAGGGCGCGATCTGACGGTGCAGCACATTTGCCGTGATGTCGGAATGGTAGGTCGAGACCTGGCCCCATCCGACGGCCCCGGTCGCGTCCGTCACGCGCACAAACCCGATGTCCGGGGTCGTGAAGGTTTCGATGCGTGTCAGTCGCATGACAATCTCACCTGATGCCTTTCTGTTAATTTCGCTTGCCAATCGGTCTGCCGATAAGGTCCACTTCGCAGAACGTGGCGGACCAATTGAGACACGGTGATCGGTGACCAAGTATGCCGGCGGTGCGTTGATCCCGACGCTGAGGGTTGAGCGGAACGACGCGGCCAACCTATCGATGCAGCTCGCGACGCATCTGCGCGAGCTGATCCTGTCGGGCGACCTGCCGCCGGGAACCCGGCTGCCGGCGAGCCGCGTGCTCGCGTGCGAGCAGGGCGTCTCGCGCACGACGGCCGTCGCGGCCTACGAGCAGCTCACCTCGGAGGGGCTCCTCGTCAGCCGCGTCGGGGCGGGGACCTATATCAGCGACGAGGTGCGCACCCAGCCCGCGCGGCCGCGCCCGTGCGAGGCGAATGCGCGCCTGCCGCGCCTTGCCCATTTCAGCCGCGAGATCTCGGAGCAATTCTTCCCGCGCCTCGCGCACCCGTCTGCGCCGCGTCCGTTCGTGACCGGGATGCCCGCCTTCGACGCGTTCCCGATGGCGCAATGGTCGCGCCTCTCGGCCAAATATTGGCGCGGCACGCGGGCCTCCATCATGTCCTATCCGGACGCGACGGGATTGCCGGCGCTGCGCATGGCGATCTGCCGTCATCTGCGCGCCAATCGCGGCCTCGTGTGCCAGCCGGAGGAGGTCTTCGTCTTCGCCGGGGCGCAGGACGCGTTCGTGCAGATCGCGCAGATCCTGCTCGATCCCGGCGACCGGGTGTGGATGGAGAATCCCGGCGCGATCGGGGCGCGCAACGCCTTCCTGTCGCGCGGGGCCGAGCTCGTGCCGGTGCCGGTCGACGCGGAGGGGATCGACGTCGCCGCCGGGCGGCGCGTCTGCCCCGACATGCGCATGGCCTTCGTCACCCCCGCCCACCAGCACCCGATGGGCACGACGATGAGCCGGGACCGCCGGTTCGAGCTTCTCGCCGCCGCGGAGGACATCGGCGCGTGGATCCTCGAGGACGACTATGTCGGCGAGTTCCACTATGGCCGCTCGCCGCTGCCGCCGCTGAAGGCGCTCGATGGGTCGGGCCGCGTCGTCTATATCGGCACTTTCTCCAAGGCCCTCTTTCCCGCGATCCGGCTCGGCTATGCGGTGGTCCCGGCCGCGCTCGTCGACATCTTCGAGCGCACGCTCGGCGCGGCGGCGCACGGTGTCTCGCACGCGATGCAGTCGATCGTGGCCGACTTCATCGCCGAGGGGCACTTCTCGGCCCACCTGCGGCGGATGCGCGACCTCTACAAGGAGCGCCGCGACGCGCTCCTCGCCGCCGCCGCGCGCCATCTCGACGGGCGGCTCGACGTCCGGCCGACCGACACCGGCTTCCACACGGTGGGCCTCCTGCCGCCCGATGCGGACGAGCGGCGCGTCGAGGACGCGGTGCTGGGGGCGGGCCTCGCGACGGCGCCGCTCTCGCGCTTCGCCCTCCAGCCGATCGGCGTGAAGGGGCTGACGCTCGGCTTCAGCGCAGTCGCGTCGCACGAGATCGAGCGCGGCGTCGAGCGGCTCGGCCGGATCCTGCGCGCCGCGTCCTAAAGGTCCGCGCGGATCAGGTCGGACGCCTTCTCGCCGATCATCAGCGAGGGGGCGTTGAGATTGCCGGCGGTGATCGCGGGCATGATCGAGGCGTCGGCGACGCGCAGGCCCTCCGCGCCGTGGAGCTTGAGGGTCGGGTCCACCACCGCGCCGTCCGACGGGTCCGGCCCCATGCGGCAGGTGCCGGAGGGGTGGAAGACCGAGGTCGTCCGCTCGCGGATATAGTGGATGAGGCCGTCACGGTCGGTGACGTCCGGCCCCGGCGCGAGCTCGCGCAGGATGGCCGAGGCGAGCGGCGGCTCGGCCGCGATCGCCCGCATCAGGGCAACCGAGTCGAGAAGCTCCTCGAGGTCTTCCGGCGCCGAGAAATAATGCGGGTGGATCTCCGGCGGGGCGGTCGGGTCGACCGAGCGGATGTGGAGCCAGCCCCGGCTCTTCGGGTGGCAGTTCGAGATGCCGAGCATGAAGCCTGGGAAGGAATCGGGCGCGGTGAGGCGGCGCTTGCCCGGCACCGCGCGCGTGTAGGACAGCGGCGAGAAATAGAGCTGGAGGTTCGGCCGCGCCCGCCCCGCGTCGCCGCGCACGAAGCCGCCGGCCTGGTTGACGCTGAGCGAAAGCGGACCGCCGCGCGTCAGGAGATAGTGGAGTCCCGCCCGCCCGCGCGCGAGGAGGGGGCCGAGCGTCGCGTTCAGCGTCGGCACCTTCGATTCGTAGACGAGATCGAAGCCGACATGGTCCATGAGATTGCGGCCGACCGCCGGGGCGTTGACCGTCGTCGCGATGCCGAGCGGGCCGAGCCGCTCCGGGTCGCCGACGCCGGAGAGCTGGAGGATCTGCGGCGAGCCGATGGCCCCGGCCGACAGGACCACCTCCCGCCGCGCCATCAGGCGGTGCGTCGTGCCGTCCTTCAGATATTCGACGCCGACCGCGCGCCGTCCCTCGAAGAGGACCCTCATCACGGTGGCGTGCGTCACGAGGCGGAGATTCGGCCGCTTCAGCGCCGGGTGGAGATAGCCCGTTGCCGCCGAGCAGCGCAGCCCGCCCCGCGTGGTGATCTGATAGAAACCGACGCCCTCCTGGTCGGCGCCGTTGAAGTCCGGATTGCGGAGGAAGCCGGCCTTCTCGGCCGCCGCGACGAAGGCGTGGGAGAGGGGATGCGCGTCGTCGGCGACGTCCCGCACGGTGATCGGGCCGCTGTCGCCGCGCCAGGTGTCGCCGCCCGGAAGGTTCGTCTCGAGCTTGCGGAAATAGGGGAGGAGGTCGCGATAGGACCAGCCCGGATTGCCGGCCGCGGCCCACCCGTCATAGTCGGCCGCCTGGCCGCGAATATAGACCATCGCGTTGATCGACGAGGATCCGCCGACGACCTTGCCGCGCGGCCAGTAGGCCTTGCGCCCGCCGAGGCCCTCGTCCGGCTCGGTATAGTACCGCCAGTTCAGCGTCGGATGGTAGAACGCGCCGCCATAGCCGATCGGCATCCGGACCCAGACGCTGCGGTCCGATCCGCCCGCCTCGAGGACGGTGACCGACAGGTCCGGCCGTTCGGAGAGGCGGGCCGCGACGACGCAGCCGGCCGAGCCCGCCCCGACGACGACGACATCGCAATGGTCGATCGCATCCGTCCGCACGGCCCCTCCGCCCTCGCTCACCGCGCCCGCGTCAGCGCAGCCTGCGCCCAAATCCGTTCGGCCGAAAGGCGGAATGGATCGCCGGGCGGGGCTAGCTAGGGACGGAGCGCCCCCGGTGTCGCGGGCCATTGCCCGATGTCGGGGATGCCAATTCTGGCGGGTCAGGCGGGGGCGGCGAAGAGGCCGGCCACCCAGTCGAGGAACACATCGAGCCGGCGCGACATCTGGCGGTTGCCGGCATAGATCGCGTTGAGTGGCATCGGCTCGGGGAGCGTGTCCGGCAGCACCTCGACGAGGGTGCCGGCTTCAAGCGCCGCCGTGAAGCGGTAGCGCGGCGCCTGGATGAGGCCGAGCCCGTTCGCCGCGAGTGCGGCGGCGGTGTCGGAATTGTCGGTCGTCACGCGCGCCGGGATGCGTCGGATCTCGACCCGCCCGTCGCGCCGGAATTCGAGCGGCATCACCTCTCCCGTGCGCGAGGAGACGAAGCCGACCATCTGGTGGCCGCCGAGATCGTCGATATCGCGCGGCGTGCCGTGGGCGGCGAGGTAGGCGGGGCTCGCGCAGGTGATTTCCGGCAGGAGGCCGAGGCGGCGCATCTTGAGGCTGCTGTCCTCCGGATCGCCGACGCGCAGCGCGCAATCGACCCCCTCGCGCAGCAGATCCACGAAGCGGTCGGACTGGCCGAACGCGATGGTGAGGTCCGGGTAGCGGGTGAGGAAGTCCGCGACGCGGGGGACGAGGAAGGTCCGCGTGAGCTGGCCCGAGGCGTCGATCCTCAGATGTCCGCGCGGGGCGCCGGTGCGGAAGCGCCCATAGGCCTCCTCCAACTCGGCGAGGATGGCGCGGGCGCGGTGGTAGAAATCTTCCCCCTCCGCGGTCGGCGAGACGTGGCGCGTGGTGCGCGCGAGGAGGCGCGTGCCGGTCTCCTCCTCGAGGAGCTTCACCGCCTCGCTCGCGGTGGAGCGCGCGACGCCGAGGGCGCGCGCTGCGTGGGCGAAGCTCCCGCTTTCCACGATGCGGGCGAAGAGTTCCATGCGGTCGATGCGGTCCATGGGAATTGTTCGCCATAGGCGAATTCTGATGTCAATTCGTGGCGCATTGTTTGTTCGGCGCGATCCCTCAAATCTCCCGCAACAGCAGAGGAGGTCGTCATGACCAATGAAGGGATGAGGGTCGCGATCGTCACCGGCGCCTCGCGCGGGATCGGCGCGGAGATCGCCCGATCGCTCGCGGCGGACGGGGTGAAGGTGGTGGTCAACTATGCGCGGAGCGCCGAAGAGGCCGCGTCCGTCGTCGCCGGGATCGAGGCGGCCGGCGGCAAGGCTGTTGCCGCAAAGGCCGATCTCTCCGACCCCGGCGCGCCGAAGGCGCTGTTCGACGCGGCCGAGGCGGCGTTCGGCGCCGTCACGATCCTCGTCAACAATGCCGGGATCATGACGCTCAGCAAGGTCGCCGACACCGACGACGCGACCTTCGCGCGGCAGCTCGACGTGAACCTCACAGGCCCGTTCCGCATGATGCGGGAGGCGGCGGCGCGGCTCGCGGACGGCGGGCGGATCGTCAACTTCTCATCGAGCGTCGTCGGCCTCAACCAGCCGACCTACGCGGCCTATGCCGCGACGAAGGCGGCCATCGAGGCGATGACGCGCATCCTCGCCAAGGAGCTCGGGCCGCGTGCAATCAGCGTCAACGCGGTGGCGCCGGGGCCGGTCGGGACGGAATTGTTCCTGTCGGGCAAGAGCGAGGCGCTGGTCGCGCAGATCGCCGGGATGAACCCGTTCGGCCGTCTCGGGACGCCGGAGGACATCGCGCGGGTCGTCCGCTTCCTCGCGGGGCCGGACAGCGGCTGGATCAACGGCCAGATCATCCGCGCCAATGGCGGGGTGGTGTGATGGCGCGCATCCTCATCACCGGCGCGTCGAGCGGGTTCGGCGCGATGGCGGCCGAAGCCCTCGCCCGCGACGGGCACCACGTCTTCGCGACGATGCGCGATCCCGCGGCCCATGGCGGCGCGCCCGCCGCGCGGATCGAGGCGCTGGCGGCCGAGGGACTCGCGATAGAGACGCTGGCGCTCGACGTGACCGACGCGGCGTCGGTCGATGCGGCGGTCGCCGCCATGGTCGACCGCACCGGCGGGATCGACGTCCTCGTCCACAATGCCGGCCACATGGTGTTCGGCCCGGCCGAGGCGTTCAGCGCCGAGGAGCTCGCCCACCTCTACGACGTCAACGTGCTCGGCACGCAGCGCGTCAACCGGGCTGCCCTCCCGCACATGCGGGCGGCGGGGGACGGGCTCGTCCTCTGGGTCGGGTCGAGCTCGACGCGGGGCGGCACGCCACCCTTCCTCGCCCCTTATTTTGCGGCGAAGGCGGCCATGGACGCGATGGCCCAGAGCTACGCGCTGGAGCTCGCGCGCTTCGGGATCGAGACGAGCATCGTGGTCCCCGGCGCCTTCACCAAGGGCACCCAGCATTTCGCCCATGCCGGACAGCCGGCCGATGCGGCGCGGGCGGCGGCGTGGTGGGAGGGGCCCTATCAGGGCGTCGACCAGCGCGCGCTCGAGGGGCTCGCCGCGCTGGAGCCGGCGGACGCGGACCCGGCGTCGGTGGCGCGCGAGATCGTGCGGATCGTGGCGCTGCCCAAGGGACGGCGCCCCTTCCGCAGCCACATCGACCCGTCCGAGGACGGTGCGGCGATCGTCAACGGTGTCGCCGACCGCGTGCGCGCCCAGCTCATGGAGCGCATCGGCCTCGCCGACCTCCTCCACCCCCAAGCCTGAGAAAGGACCCGAACGATGCCCTTCGTGAACATCAAGACGCCCGAGGCCGCGCTCAGCGCCGCGCAGAAGGCCGATATCAGCCACCGCGTCACGGACATGCTGGTCGAGTATTTCTCCGAGGCGGCCCGGCCGCACACGATGGTCCTGATCGAGGAGGTCAAGGACGGCGGCTACACCCGCGCCGACGAGGTGTTCATCCTGCCCGAGGCGTACCGGGCGAAATGACGACCGGCCCCCGTGCGCGGCGCGCGCGGGGGCGGTCCGCTCGCCGCCCGTGAGGACATTGCGGCCGGAATCATAGGTTTCGATGCTATGCTGTCACTCCGAAGCACCGGAGTTGGACAGATGACGCAAGCCGAGAGAATCCAAACCGTTGTCAGCTTCTATGACACCCACCCGATCAACGAGTGGGAGATAATGGAGAAACTGCGGCAGGACGGGTTCGACCCCGACAACGTCACCGAGAACGAGCTGCAGACCTACGATCAGGACCACTATGGCGGTCTCGCCGCCAACGATGCGCTCGCGGCCGCCGCCGGGATCGACGCCGGCACCCGCGTGCTCGACGTGTGCTGCGGCATGGGCGGCCCGGCGCGCTATCTCGCGCACAATATCGGCTGCCGCGTGACCGGGATCGACCTGACGGAGAGCCGCATCGTCGGTGCCCGTCGGCTGACGGAGATGGCCGGGCTCTCCGACCGGGTGGACTACGAGGTCGCGAACGCGCTCGACCTGCCCTTCGATGACGCGACGTTCGACGTTCTCGTGAGCCAGGAGGCCTTCTGCCACGTGCCGGACAAGCCGCGCCTCGTGTCCGAGTGCGTGCGCGTCCTGAAACCGGGCGGCCGCCTCGCCTTCACCGACGTCCTCACCACGGAACACACCCGCGAGGCGGCGCTGAAGCGGCTCCAGGCGGAGATCACCTTCCAGGAGCTGAGCACCGAGGCGGCCTATCGCGCGCTCCTTGAGGGGGAGGGATGCACCGTCACCTTCGTCGACCTCGCGGAGCCGTGGGCGAACATTCTCGCGAACCGCCTCGCCATGTATCGAGGGCTCAAGGAACAGACGGTCGCCCGCTATGGCGAGGCCCATTTCGACCGCTGGGACAGCGCCTACAACTTCTTCGTCAGCCTCTACCGGACGGGCGAGATGGGGGGCGGACGGTTCGTCGCCCGCAAGCCCCTCTAGTCCCGTCCGGGACGATGCCTCAGCGCGCGGCGATCACGTCCACGACCGCCTTGCCGATCTGCGCGACCGCTGCGTTGCGGGCGGCGAAGTCGGCCGGGCTGTCGGAGAGGTAGATCGCCACGAAATAGGGGTCGCGGCCCGGCGGCGTCACCATCGCGACGAGGTTGCGCGTGTGGTCACGCCCCGCGCCGGACTTGTCGGCGACGGCCCAGTCGTCGGGCGTGCTGGCACGGAGGAGCTTGCCGGTGACGCCGCCCTCGCTCATCCACGCGTCGAGCTGGGCGCGCGAGGCCGGGCTCAGCGCGTCGCCGCGCAGCATCGCCTCCCAGATGAACAGCATCGCCTCCGGGCTCGTCGTGTCGCGCAGGTCACCGGGCTCGAAGAGGTTGAGCTCCGGCTCCAGCCGGTCGAGCCGCGTCACCGGATCGCCGAGGGCGCGCGCGAACGCCGTGACCGCCCCGGTCCCGCCGAGCCGCTCGACGAGGATGTTGGCGGCCGGATTGTCGCTCATGTCGAGCGTCGCGAAGCACAATTCGCCGATGCTCATCGTCCCGCCGACATGCTTCTCGGTCACCGGCGCATGGGCGATCATCGCCGCCTTCCGCACCGCAAGCGGCTCCGACAAGGAGAGGTCGCCCGCGTCGACACGGGCGAGGACCGCGCCGCACAGGACGGACTTGAAGGTGCTCGCCATCAGGAAGCGCTCGTCGGAACGGTGTCCCCATTCCCAATCCGTCGCGCTGTCGCGGACGAGGACGCCGACCCGCGCGTCGAGGCCGCTCTCGATCCGGGCGATGGTGTCGGCGAGGCGCGTCTCGGGGTCGGCCGAGAAGGCGGGGGCGGGCAGGAGGACGCACAGCGCCAGCCCCGCTGCGCGCGGCAGCGTGAAGAGGTCACGTCGCATACTGGAAGATCCTTGTTGCGGACCGGTTCTCGCCACGCCTCAGCGCGCGAGGGACGCCCGGTCTCGAAGGCACTCGACATGAGTTGAACTCACGTCATTTCGGTACCAAACCCCCATTGTGGCGCACAGCCGAGAAATCATAAGACCCGCCATTAGCTGAGGTAATGCGTGAATGGATCGACCCGACATCCCGCTGAATGCGCTGCGCGTGTTCGAGGTCGCCGTGCGGCAGGGCAGTTTCACCCGCGCCGCGGTGGAGCTGCGGGTGACGCAGGCGGCCGTGAGCCACCAGATCGCGCGGCTCGAGGATCTCCTCGGCACGACGCTCTTCTTGCGCACCTCGGCCGGGCTCGTCCTCACCGACGAGGGGCAGGCGCTGTTCCCGGTGCTGGAGCATGGGTTCGACGCGATGGCGCGCGCGCTCGACCGGATCGGCGGTGGCCATCATGTAGAGGTGCTGAAGGTGGGCGTGGTGACGACCTTCGCCCTCGGCTGGCTCATCCCCCGCCTGGCCGCCTTCCGCGAGGCCCATCCTGAGATCGAGCTCCGCCTCTCGACCCACAACAACCGCGTCGAGATCGGCCGAGAGGGGCTCGACATGGCGATCCGCTTCGGCGGCGGGCGCTGGCCCGGCATCGAGGCGATGGCGCTGGTGGAGGCGCCGATGTCGCCGCTCTCGGCGCCCTCGATCGCGGCGTCGCTGCGCCATCCGGACGACCTCGCCCAGCACGTGCTTCTTCGGAGCTATCGCGCCGACGAGTGGCCGAGATGGTTCGAGGAGGTGGGTGCGGTCTGCCCGCCTCTGACGGGGCCGGTGTTCGATTCCTCCCTTGCGCTCGCCGAGATGGCGGCGCGGGGCGAGAGTGTCGCGCTCCTCCCCGTCGCGATGATGGGGCGGCAGATCGAGGAGGGGCGGCTCGTCCAGCCCTTCGGCCGAATGGTCTCGACCGGCCGCTACTATCTCACCCACCCGGCCGAGCGGGCGGTGACGCCCGCGATGAGAGGCTTTGCAGAGTGGCTCCGCGCTGAGATGGCGGCGGAAGCGGAGGGGTAGGCGGGGCCGGCGTGCCCCGCCCGAGGGGTCAGGCGCGCAGGCGCTTCGTCTCTTCGAGGTCGACCTCGCCCTCGTCCGAGACGGCGGTCTTGTAGACGGTGCGGGCGATGTCGGCGGAGACGAGCCCGTCCCGCACGTCGGAGGCGACGAGGGCGGGGTCGCGCGTCGCCGGGTCGCCGAACCCGCCGCCGCCCGGCATCAGCAGCATCAGCCGGTCGCCGTCGGGGATGATGTGGAAGCCCTTCGGCCGCATCGCCTTGCCGGACTTCCACTTCACGACGCCCGCCGCGCCCGACTGCCCGCCATCGCGCCCGCGCGGGGCGAAGGTGATGCGGTCGAAGATGTTGTTGCTCGCGAACTCCAGGTCGTCCTTGCCGGCGATCTCCATGACCTGGCCGAGCCCGCCCCGCGAGCGGCCGGCCCCGCCCGAATCCGGGCGGATCTCCTTCTTCCAGATGATCAGCGGCGAGACATTCTCGATCGCCTCCACCGGGACCGTGCGCACGCCCGAAGGGAAGGCGGTGCCGGAGAGGCCGTCGAGCGTCGGGCGCGCGCCGGTGCCGCCGGAGTGGAAGGTGATGATCTCGAAATCGGGGAGCACCTTGCGGTTCGACGCCCCCTGGCCGGAGACGGCGGAGCCGCCGCGCATCGGCGTGTTCCAGAGCGTCGACGAGCTTTCCGCGATCACCCGGTCCGGCACCATCTGGTGGAGGCAGCCCATCATCAGGTCGGGCAGGAGCTGGCCGGTCGCGTTGCGCGCGGACACAGGATAGGGGTGCGGGGCGTTGAGGATGCACCCCTCCGGCAGCTTCGTGCGGAAGGGAGCGAGCGAGGCCCAGTTGTTCGGCACGTGCGGTGCGATGACGACCTTGAGGCCGAAGCCCGAATAGGCCTTCGTGTACGCCGCCGGGACGTTGACGCCGTAGCGCGAGAGGCCGGACGTGCCGGTATAGTCGACCTCGATCCCGTCATCGAGGACGGTGAGCGCCGCGCACAAGGTGAGCTGGAACTCGTACCCGTCCGAGCCGAGTTCGGCAGCGTAGGTCCCGCGCGGGAGCTTCGCGATCTCGGCCATCGTCGCGCGGTGGCTGCTGTCGAAGATGAACTCGGCGAGGGGGCCGAGCTCGGTGAGCGCGAACTCGTCCATCATTTCGGAGAGACGCCGGCAGGCCGCCTCGTTGCAGGCGGCGAGCGAATACATGTCGCCTTCGAGCTCCACCGGCAGGCGGGTGCCGGCGCGGATGATGTCGAAGAAGGTCTCGTTCGCCTTGCCCTGGTCGAAGCATTTGACGATCGGGATATACATCCCCTCCTCGTAGACCGACCGGCCCTCCGGCCCCATGCCGAGGCCGCCGATGTCGATCACGTGCGCGGTGTTGGCGATGAGGCCGATCATCTTGCCCTGGTGGAAGGCCGGGGTGACCATCGTGAAGTCGTGGAGGTGCCCCGTCCCGAGCCAGGGGTCGTTCGTGATGTAGTGGTCGCCCTCCCGCATGGTCTCGGCGGGGAACTTCTTGAGGAAGTGGCCGACGCTCTCGGCCATCGAGTTGACGTGGCCGGGCGTGCCGGTGACGGCCTGGACCATCATCCGGCCCTTCATGTCGAAGATGCCGGCCGAGAGATCGCCCGCCTCGCGCACCGATGTCGAGAACGCGGTCCGGATCATGATCTGGGCCTGCTCCTCGACCACCGCGATGAGCCGGTTCCACATGATCTGGCGTTGAATGGTTTCAAGAGCGCTGGCCTGGCTGGTGGCTGGCGGGGTCATGATGCGGCGCTCCAGGAGATGTGAATGTAGCCGTTGCCGTCGATGGCGGCGGTCCAGCCGCTGCCGACGAGGGTCGACGTCTCGTCCTCGGTGATGATGGCGGGCCCCGCCACGCTCGTTCCGGCCGAAAGGCCCGCGCGGGGCACGATCGCCCAGTCGGACACCGCGCCGGTGGTCGGATCGCGGACGGGCCGGGACGCGACCGGGCCGGATACGCCGTTCGCCGCGCCGTTTCGGGTCGCGCTCGCGGCGGACGGCGCGGTGGTGACGGTCACTTCGTAGCTCAGCACCTCGATGTCGGCGCCGGGGACCACGCGATTGTAGAGGCGCGAATATTCGCACTCATAGTCGGCGCGGATGGCGGTGATGTCGGCGGCGTCGAGGTCGCGCACGGGGAGTTCCACCGCGATCTCGTGGCCCTGTCCGACATAGCGCATGAACGCGGTCCGCGTGGCGCGCGTCGCCGCCCCGAACGAGCCGCGCGCGACGATGTCGTCCGCCTCCCCGGTCATCTCGGCGAACATGCGGTTGATCGCGGTGAGCTCCACGGAGCCGAGCCGCTGATAGAGGCTGCGCACGACGGTGTAGGCGACGGGGGCGCGCAGGAACCCGATCGCGCTGCCGACGCCCGCCCCCGACGGGATGATCACGTGGCCGATGCCGAGCTTCTCGCCGATGCGCGTCGCATGGACGGGGCCGCCGCCGCCGAACGCGATGAGGGTGCGCCCGTCGAAGGACTTGCCCGACTCGATGGTGTGGACGCGCGCGGCGTTCGCCATGTTCTCGTCGACCATCTCGACGACGCCGAGCGCCGCCATGCCGACATCGAAGCCGAGCGGGGTGCCGACATCCGCAAGGAGCGCGGCCTCACCGGCGGACGGGTCGAGCGGCAGCGTGCCGCCTGCGAAGGCGGCGGGGTCGTAGCGGCCGAGCGCGAGGTTGGCGTCGGTCACCGTCGGGTGCGTGCCGCCGCGCCCGTAGCAGCTGGGGCCGGGGTCCGCGCCCGCGCTTTCCGGGCCGATGGTGATGAGCCCCAGCGCGTCGACCTTCGCGAGCGAGCCACCGCCAGCGCCGATCTCCACCATCTCGATGACGGGGATGCGCAGCGGGATGCCGGAGCCCTTGCGGAAGCGGCCGACGCGGGCGACCTCGCAGGCGCGCGCGGTTTGCGGGCGGAAATCGTCGATCAGGCAGATCTTGGCGGTGGTGCCGCCCATGTCGAACGAGACGACGTTCGGCAATTCGCAGTGGCGCGCCACCTCCGCCGCGAAGATCGCACCGCCCGCCGGGCCGCTCTCGACGATGCGGATCGGGAAGCGTCGCGCCGTCTCGACCGTCGTCAGGCCGCCGCCGGAGAGCATCATGAAGATCGGCGCGGTCAGCCCCATCTCGCGAAGCTGCGCTTCGAGGAGGGTGAGATAGCGCTGGATGAGGGGCTGGACGTAGGCGTTCGCGACGGCGGTGGAGAAACGCTCCCACTCGCGCATCTCGGGCGAGACCTCCGAAGCGAGCGAGATCGGCACGTCCGGCAGCGCGGCGGCGAGGATGTCGCGCGTGCGCTTCTCGTGGTCCGGATTGACGAAGCCGTGCATGTAGCCGACGGCGATCGACTCGACCTTCTCCTTGCGCAGGAGCGGGATGGTGTCCGTCACCGCGCGCTCGTCGAGCGGGAGGCGCACCTTGCCCTCATTGTCGACCCGCTCTGGGATCGGGAGGCGCAGATGCCGGGGCACGAGCGGCTCCGGCAGCACGATGTTGAGGTCGTACTGGTCGTAGCGGCTCTCGTTGCGCAGCGCGAGGACGTCGCGGTGGCCCTCGGTGGTGAGAAGCGCGGTCCGCGCCCCCTTGCGCTCGATCACGGCGTTCGTCGCGAGCGTGGTGCCGTGGATGAGGATGTCGACGTCGCCGGCCGCGATCCCGGCCGTCTCCAGGATCTGCGCGACGCCCGCCGTCACGCCGTCCTGCGGCGCGCTCGGCGTCGTCAGGACCTTGGTCGTGTAGAACCCCGTGCCCGTTTCCAGCGCGAGATCCGTGAAGGTGCCTCCGATATCGACCGCGAGGCGCGTGGTGTTGCTCAATTTGGTCTCTCTCAGGGCTAGAAGCGGACGTTGCCGACGACGCGCGCGCGCACGCGCAGCGAGTTGCCGGGCAGGTAGGCGAGCGGGATGTCTTCGAGTTCGACGACTTCGATGCTCCCGTCCTGCGCGCCGGCGCGAAGGGCGTTCGCCTCCGCGCGTTCGCGCGCGGTCTCGATGGCCTTCGTCCGGTCGAGGCCGGTGAAGATCTGGTCCACCTCGCCGCTGATCTGGGCGATGCCGGCGCCGACCGCGTTCGCGACCGCCGCGTTCGGCACGCGCACCACCTCTGAGACGCCGGGAAGGTCGTCCGGCACGAGGAAGGCCCCGCCGCCGACGGCGATGAGGGGCACAGCTGCGGCGCTCGTCTTCATCCGGTCGACCGCGTCGGCGAGCATGAGGCGCATGTGGTCGAGCGCGGCGGCGACGTAGGCCGGATCGAGGTCGGCGACACGGTCCTTGTCGCCGATATCGGCGAGGCCGGCCGCGACCGCGATGTCGGTCGTGGTGAGGTCAGGACCGCCGAAGACGCGGGCGCGCTCCAGGATGCGGAAGCCGACGCTGCGCGGGCCGATCGAGCGGGGGTTCTGCGGGTCGCACAGCGAGCCGCCGCCGAGGCCGATCGAGACGAGGTCGGGCATGCGGAAGAGCGTGCGCACGCCCCCAACCTCGACCACGTTGTTGGCCTCGCGCGGAAAGCCTCGGGTCAGGATGCCGATGTCCGCCGTGGTGCCGCCGACATCGACGACGATCGCGTCCTCGAGGCCGGAGAGGAAGGCGGCGCCGCGCAGCGAGTTGGTCGGCCCGCAGGCGAAAGAGCGGACCGGGAAGGCGGCGGCCTCCTCGGCGGCGACCACCGTCCCATCATTCTGCGTCACGAACAGGGGCACGGAGAGGCCGGTCTTCTCGATCGCGGCGCTGAAGGCGGCGACCGTCTTGTGCGCCATCGTGGTGAGGGCGGCGTTGAGGAGGGAGACATTCTCGCGGGCGAGAAGGCCGATGCGGCCGAGCTCGTGCGACTTCGTCACCGCGATGCCGGGGCATTCCTCCCGCAGGATCTCCGCCGCCTCCGTCTCGAGGTCGGCATTGAGGGGGGAGAAGACGCACGAGAGCCCGACCGCCTCGACGCCCGAATCGGCGATGGCGCGGGCCGCGGCGCGCATCCCCTCGCGGTCGAAGGGGACGAGCGGACGCCCGTCCACCTCGTAGCCGCCGCGGACCATGTGGATCGGGCCGCGCACGAGGTCGCGCAGGTCCGCCGGCCAGTCGACGAACGGGGGAAGGGTGGCGGCCGCCGGCAGGCCGATGCGCACCGCCGCGACCTTCGCGACGTCGCGCCGCTGCACGACCGCGTTGGTGAAATGGGTGGTGCCGATCATGACCGCGCCGATGTCCGTGCGGGGCACCTCGGATTCGCGCAGGAGCGCCTCGAGCGCGGCGAGGATGCCGTCCATGACGTCCTCGGTGGTCGGCCGCTTGACGCTGTGGACGACGACATCGTCGTCGATGATCACCGCGTCGGTGTTGGTGCCGCCGACATCAATCCCGATGCGTTTCACTGTGCCGTCTCCATCTGCGGCGCGTTGGAGAAGACCGACTTGAACTCGAGGTCGTAGCCGAACGCGCGCGGGCCGACCTTCTTGAGCCCTCGCGGGGAGGTGAGGATGTCCGGCGCGGGGAGCGCGATGACCGTCACGCGCTGGCCGTAGCGCACCGTCTCGGTGCCGATCGCCTCGCCCGAGCTCGTGTCCATGAGGCAGATGAGGTCCGGCACCGTCGCGCTGACCGCGTCGTCGCGCCAGGCGACCACGAACTCGTTCTGGAACTCGATCTTCATGGTGCTGCCGGTGTCGGCGTCGAGGCCGTCGATCTCGATCGTGCCGCGCAGCCAGCCGCCGGTGGTGCGGCGGTTCACGTCGGTGATCTTGCCGCGGAAGAGTTCGAGCCCGTTCTCGCTCTCGATCACGGCGGCGACGGGGTCGTCGTGGCGCCGGCGCGCGTCGCGCACCGCGCGGCCGATGCGCAGCGCCTGGGAGACGGTGTGGAGGCAGGTCGAACTCTTCACCTCCGCGCCGGAACGGGGGGCCTTGCAGGTCGCCGCGGACGAGCCGATCGCGGTGCAGGCCGCGCGCGTCATCCGCTCCATCCACTCCCAATTCTCCGCCTCGGCGAAGAAGATGCGGTTCTTGCGCAGGTCCACCATCGTCCACGGATAGGCGGGCAGCTCGCAGATCGAGAAGGTCGTCATGTCGGCCTGGGGGAAGGCGCGCCCCATGGCGTCGCAATCCACGATCGGCAGGTCGAGCAGCATCCCGGTGAGGACGGCCTGGAACCCGTTATTCCCGCCGATCTCCCACAGCATCACCGCCTCGAACGACTTCTTGAGATAGTCCTCCATCATCGTGACGGTGCTCGCGATGACGGGGCCGTCGACGAGGCGCTCCTGCTTGACGAGGGGCGCGCCCATCTGGCCGACGCAGGCGATGAGCGCGTCGTCGGCGAGGGAGAGCGGGTCGATGATCCGCGCGCGCTTTCCAGCGGCGAGGTGCTCGCGGGCTTCGAGGAGGCTGAAATACGGGTCGCCCCCGCCGCCGGTGCCGAGGATCCAGGCCCCGGTCGCGAGGCATTCGAGGTCATCGAGCGTCAGGTCGAAAGAAGGGTTGGGCATTCTGTTGTCCGGGGATGGGAACGGTGGCGTTCCACGCAAAAGGTGCGGGGCGGCGGAGTCGCCGCCGCCCCCGGTCCTGTCGTCAGGTCCGGCTCAGCTCATCGTCCGGTTCCACTGGTCCACGATGTCGCTGCGATTGGCGTTCGCGGCGGCCCAGTCGTGGCGCACGACGGCGTTCAGCTTGTCGCCGGTGAGGAGCAGCGGGTTGCTCGCGAGGTCGGCGGGGATCTCGGCCTTCGTGTTCGTCGGCGAGGAGTAGAAGCCGCTGACGATCTTCGACTGGGTCGCCGGGCTCAGCATGTAGTCGACCCAGGCGTAGGCGAGCTCCTTCTTCTGGCCGCCCTTGCTGACATTGAAGACCTGGTCGAACGCGATGAGGCCCTCGGGCGGGACGATGCCGTCGATCGGCATGCCGCGGCTCTGGAGGCGCATGACGGCCGCGAAGTCGAGCGGGGCGACGATGACTTCGCCCTGCGCGAGGAGGCCTTCCATCGTGCCGGAGAAGTCGACCTGGTTGAACGGCTTCAGCTTCTCGATCTCGGCGAAAGCCGCGTCGATGTTCTCCTCGGACCCGCCGAAATGGCGCGCCATCAGGAGCACGAACATGAAGCCGCAGGAATTGGTGATGGCGTAGATGCCGGTCTGGCCGAGGAGATCCTCACGCTTGAACAGCTCGTCCCAGGACTGAGGCGGGTTGGGCAGCATGTCCGTGCGGTAGGTGATGCCGATCGGCTGGAGTATGCCGGTGACGGCCATGTCATCGGGGTAGCGCGCGATGGCCGCGACGTCGGCCATGTTCGGCACCTTGTCGAGCGGGATCGGCTCGAAGAAGTCTTCGCTGCGCAGGATCTGGCAGATGACCTCGTTGGTCATCAGCACGTCGAGCGGCGGGTTGTCCTGGCCGGCCGCGCGCATCAGCGGGACGAAATCCTTTGCCGTGCCGAGCGCGAGGTTGACGGTCGCGCCCGTCTGCTCGGTGAAGGTCGGGATCAGCACTTCGCGGAAGAATTTCTCGTACGCGCCGCCATAGCAGGAGACGGTGATCGACGACGCCTGGGCACGGGCGATGTGCGGCATTGCGAGAGTCGAACCGGCGACGGCGCCGAGAGCGACCGTGTTGGACATGAAACGACGTCGGGAAAGCCTGTGGGTCATTCGGGTCTCCTGTTGTGAGGGGTGGGACGAGAGCGAGGCTCCGGGGACTTTCGGTTGGGACGGGCTCCGGATCAGAAGCGAAGGGTGCGCAGGCCGACGAGACGGTCGGTGATGAACACCGCGGCGAGCGTCACGAGGATCGACAGCGTCGCGACGGCGGCGGCCGTCGGGTCGAAGCTCCAGCGCAGATATTCGAAGAGCTGGATCGGCAGGGTCATCGAGTGGATGCCCTTGAGGAGAAGCGAGATGGAGAAGGTGTCGAACGAGATGATGAAGGCGAACATCGCCCCGTTGACGACGCCCTGCTTCATCAGCGGCAGCGTCACCCGGCGGAACGCCATCTGCGGCCGTGCGCCGAGGCTGCGGGCGGCTTCCTGCAGGCTCGGATTGATGCCCTCCAGCGTCGCCGTGACGTTGAGGAACACGTAGGGCGTCGTGATCAGCACGTGGCCGATCTGCAGCCCGATCAGCGTCGTCGTGCCGATGCCGACCATGTAGTAGAAGAGGAGGAGCGCGATCGCCGTCAGGATCTCGGGCAGGAGAATCGGCGAGATGAGGCCGAGCCGCAGCCCGATCTGCATCCGCTCCGACGCTTTCACATAGTAGAGCGCCGCCAGCGTGCCGATGATGGTGGAGATGATCGTCGAGATCACCGCGACCTTGATCGACAGCCAGGCCGAATTCAGGAACGGCCCGTTGGTGAAGAACTCCTTGTACCAGCGGAGCGACAGGCCATCGGGCGGGAATTTGAGATACGCGCCCGAGTTCAGCGAGGCGATCACCACGATGATGATCGGCAGCATCAGGAAGAGGTAGATCAGCCCGACGGTCAGGTTGAACGCGAAGCGGCCGACGCCGGCACGAGGTCTCGCCATGGCCTCTACCTCCTGCCCATCCGGTTGATGAGTTTTTGCGTGGGCCTGGCCCAGGCGAAGATCACGAGCCCGCCGATCGCCGCGAGCACGATCGCGAGCGCGGAGCCGAACGGCCAAAGGAAGGCGTCGGAAAGTTGTTGGACGACCATCGGCGTCATGAGCTGGACGCGGCTGCCGCCGAGGAGGATCGGCGTCACGTAGGAGCCGGTCGCCATGACGAAGACGAGGATCGCGCCGGACTGGATGCCGGGCATCGCGAGCGGCAGCACGATGCGCCGCAGCACCGTCATCCGCTTCGCGCCCAGCGAGTGCGCCGCCTCTTCGAGCGACGGGCCGATCCCCTGCAACGCCGCGAGCAGCGGCAGGATCATGAAGGGGATGTTGACGTGGACGAGCCCGACAATGACGCCGAACTCATTGTACATCAGCGGCAATGGCCGCGTGATCAGGCCGAAATCGCGCAGGATGCTGTTGATGAGGCCGCTGTTCGACAGAATGATCATCCAGCCGAAGGAGCGGATGACGGCGCTGACGAGGAGCGGCGCGAGGACGAGCGCATAGAAGAAGGTGCGCCACTTCGAGGTCATCCGCGCGAGGTGATAGGCGACCGGGAAGCCGAGCAGGAAGCAGACGAGCGTGACCGTGAAGGTCACGATCAGCGTGCGCAGCAGCACCGCGAAATAGAAGGAATCGGTGATCGCGCGGTAGTAGTTCGCGACCGTGAAGCCCGGCCCGTAGGGCGCCGTCGTGGACGGCGTGCGGAAGCTCATCAGGACGATGTTGAGGTAGGGGACGATCAGGAAGACCACCACGAGGAGGACCGCCGGAAGGGCGAGCCAGAAGGCGCTGTTGATGCGCCGGCTCGTCTTCGACGCGATGGGGGCGGCAAGGACCTCGGTCGTCACGCGCTCGCCTCCCCGACCGGGGCGGGGAAGATCCACATGCGATCCTGGGGGAAGGTGCACCACACGCTCGCGCCGACCGGCACGTCCATCAGCGTGTTCTGGTGCGCCTGGAGCACGGTCCCGTCGGCGCAGACGAGCCGGTAGTCGACAGTGTGGCCGAGGAAGTGCCGCTCCTGCACGGTGGCATGGATCGGGGTCGTCTCGGGTGCGGGCTCGGTCAGGCTGAGATGGATCGCCTCCGGCCGCAGCACGATCAGCACACGCTGGCCGGGCGGGCAGCCGGTCTTGCAGAAGCCGCGCAGCCGGCCGATCGACGTGTCGACGACGCGGCCGGTCTCCCCGTCACGCTCGACCACCTCGCCCGCGACGAAGCTCGACAGGCCGACGAACTCGGCGATGCGCCGGGTCGCGGGGCGGTTGTAGATCTCGGACGGGACGTCGAACTGACGGACCTCGCCGTCGAACATCACGACGATGCGGTCCGACATCACCATCGCCTCGGACTGGTCGTGGGTGACGTAGAGGGTGGTGATGCCGGTGCGCTGCTGGAGCGAGCGGATGAAGAAGCGCATCTCGTCGCGCAGCTTGGCGTCGAGGTTCGCGAGCGGCTCGTCGAGGAGGAGGATGCGCGGCTCGATGACGAGCGCGCGCGCCAGCGCGACGCGCTGCTGCTGGCCGCCGCTGAGCTGCGCCGGGTAGCGGTCCTTGAGGCCCGCGAGCTGGACCGTTTCGAGGACGTCGGCGACGCGCCGCTTGATGTCGGCGGAGGAGATTTTCCGCATCTCGAGCCCGAAGGCGACGTTCTGCGCGACCGTCATGTGCGGGAAGAGGGCGTAGTTCTGGAAGACGAGGCCGATATCGCGCTCTTCCGGCGCGAGGGGGACGATGTCCGCGTTGTCGAAGCGGATGGCGCCGGAATCGGGCGTCTCGAAGCCGGCGATGCAGCGCAGCGTGCTGGTCTTTCCGCAGCCGCTCGGACCGAGAAGCGAGATCAGCTCTCCGCTCTTGACGGAGAGATTGATGTCCCGGACGGCGTGGGTCACCGCCGTCGCGTTGCCGCTCCTATAGGTCTTGTACAGTTGCTCGATAGCAAGCTGGGTCAAAGCGCCAGGCCTCCGATGGGTCGATGCGGGTTGGAGCGGGAGAGGGCGGTCATTCCGCGGCTTCCGCGCCGGGTTCGGGCCGGGCGGGCGCGCCACCGTCTCGATGGGGCGTGCCGTATCCACCGCCGCCGGGCGTGCGCAGGCTGACGACATCGCCGGGCCTGACGGGGTGGGCGATCTTGGTGTTCGTGATCGGCCGGTCGTTGATGCGGATCTCGCCCGCCGCCCCCGGCTCGCCGCCGACGACGCCTGCGGGCGGGGTGGCGATGCGCTCAGCGTTGAAGCGCATCTGCAGCTCGGACGATCCGAGGACCTCGAAATCGAACTGCTGGCCGAGGCCGCCGCGATGCTTGCCCGCGCCGCCGCTCCCCTCGCGCAGGCTCTTCCGGAGCACGCGATAGGGCGAGAGGTGCTCGACCACCTCGACCGGGACGTTGGAGATGTTCGACGGCCAGCTCAGAACGTTCGCGCCGTTCATCCGGGCGTTGGCGCCGAACCCGCCATTCAGGAAGTAGCGGTCGGCGGTGATCTTGCCGTTCTTGTCGAGGCCCGACTGGTAGAAGCTCCAGACCGGGGAGCCGGGCGAGCCCATGACCTTTTCCGGCACCGCCTTCGCGAGGCACTGCATCACGCCGGCGGGGAGATACTGACCGAGCATTGCGCGCGATGCACCCGAGGTCGGGAAGGTGTGGTTGAGGATCGACCCTTCCGGCGCGCTCACCTTGATCGGCCGCCAGACGCCCTCGTTGTTGCGCACGTGCGGCAGGAGGACGAGCTTCAGCCCATAGGAGGTGTAGGCGTAGGTGTAGACGTGGGCGCAGTTCACCGCCGCCCCGTCGATCTGCGGCGACGATCCGGTGAAGTCGACGACGCAATCGTGGCCGTCGAAGGTGATCGCCATCTCGATATGGACGCGGTGGCCGAGGACCTCGTCCGTCGAGAAGGCGTGGCGGTAGGTGCCGTGCGGCACGGCGGCGATCGCCTTGCGCATCGCCGCCTCGGTGAGGGACTGGATCGCGTCGGAGAGGCCATCGAGCGCGGTGAGGCGATGCTCGCGCATGACGGAGACGACGCGCTTTTCGATCACGTCGAGCGCGCCGAGCTGGGCCCACAGATCGCCGATGACGGCCTCGGGGGCGCGCACGTTGGCGCTCAGCATCGCGACGAAGGTCTCGTCCACGACCCCGCTCCGTACGAGCTTCAGCGGCGGGATCTGGACGCCTTCCTCGAAAACGTCCCGCAATTCGTGGCTGCCGGTGCGCCCGCCGATGTCCGGAGCATGGGCGGTGGCGGCGGCATAGCCGACGATCGCGCCGTCCATGAAGATCGGCCGCACGACGTTGATGTCGGGAAGGTGCCCCGTCCCGTACCAGGGATTGTTGGAGATGAGCACGTCGCCCGGCGAAAGGTCCTCCGGGGCGAAGTGGGTCAGCATCCAGCGCACGGTGCGCGGCAGCGTGCCGATGAAGGCGGGGATCGATTTCTGCGCCTGCGCGACGAGATCGCCGCGTGTGTCCGTCACCACGCAGGCGAAATCGTGGGACTCGCGCACCACCGTCGAGAAGGCGGCGCGGATCAGCGTCGCGGACGCCTCGTCCACGGCCGAGATGAGCCGCTGCCAGAGTATTTCGAGCGTGATCGCGTCGAAGGTCCGGCCATCGTCCATGTCAGCGATCCGATCCGTCTGTCGGGTGGAGGGTCACGACGATCGTCCCGTCCGGCTCGACCCGCGCGGTGGCGGTGGGCGGGATGAGGAGCGTCGATCCGGCTTCCTCGATGGCCGCGGGGCCGGCGATCGAGGTGTCGGCGGGGAGGGCGGCGCGGGCGAAGATCGGCGTGTCGACGAAGGCGCCGAGCCCACCGTGGAAGATCGGGCGCGAGACGGGGGCGGGGGCGGACCCGTTTTGCGCGATGCTGCCGCCGAAGGGGCGGTCCTGCCGGGCGCTGCCGGCCTCGACGCAGGCGCGGATGTTGACGATCTCGACCGCGCCATCCTTCAGGAGACGCCCGTGGACGGCGCGATAATCGTCCTCGAAACGGGCGATGATCGCGGCCCTTGCCGCGCCCTCATAGGGGCCTTCCGGCAGCTCCACGACGAGCTCGAAACCCTGGCCGCGATAGCGCAGGTCCGCAAAGCGGGTGGCCGTGGCGGTGGCGGGATCAATGCCGGATTCGGCCACGATCCGCCGCGCGTCGTCCTCGATCTCGCTGAACGCGTGCTCTAGGTCCGCGAGGTCGATCGCGTCGAGCGGAGTGTTCAGCGTGCGCACGCGGTCGATCCGGGTCGGGGCCATCAGGAGGCCGAGCGCGGAGGCCACACCGGCGGAGGGCGGGCAGACGACGGTCCGGATGCCGAGCTTCTGCGCGACATGACAGCCGTGGAGCGGACCGCCGCCCCCGGTGGTCAGCAGCGCATAACGGCGCGGATCCTGGCCGTGCTCGGAGACGTGGACGCGCGCCGCGCTCGCCATCGTCTCGTCGACGAGGTTGCGCACGCCCCAGGCCGTGTCGACGAGGCTGAGCCCGGTGGCGTCCGGCAGCGGCGCGGCGGCCGCCGTGGCGGCGTCCTTCGAGAGGCGGATGCTGCCGTCGCCGAAAGAGGCGGGGTCCAGGAAGCCGAGCATGAGGTTCATGTCGGTGACGGTCGGGGCCGACCCGCCGAGCTGGTAGCAGGCCGGGCCCGGCGCCGAGCCCGCGCTCTGCGGGCCGACCTTGACGAGGCCGAGCTCGTCGACATTCGCGATCGAGCCGCCGCCGGCGCCGATCTCGATCAGCTCGACCGTCGAGATGTTGAGGGGGAGGCCGGAGCCTTCGATGAAGCGCTCCTGCCGTCCGGCCTCGAACTGGTGGACGACGCGCGGCTTGCCGTCGTCGATGACCGCGAGCTTGGCCGTCGTGCCGCCCATGTCGAAGGCGAGGATGTGCGAGAAGCCGCTCCGCGCGCCGAAATAGGCGCCGGCGAGCGCCCCCGCGGCGGGACCTGATTCCAGCATCTGGATCGGGTTGCGCTTGGCCTCGGCGACGTTGGTGAAGCCGCCATTGGAGAGCATCAGGAAGAGGTCCGCCTCGATCCCGAGACCCTTGAGGGCGGCTTCCATCCGGCCGAGATAGCGGTCGGTCAGGGGGCGGATATAGGCGTTGGCCGCGGTCGTCGACGTCCGCTCATACTCGCGGATCTGCGGCGCGATCTCGGAGGAGATCGACACGTAGATGTCGGGGAAGCGGGCGGCGATGAGATCGCGCGCGCGCCGCTCCGGGGCGGGGTTGGCGTAGGCGTGGAGGAAGGCGATCGCGATCGACTGCGCCCCCGCCGCGACGAGGGCCGTCGCCGCCTCGATCACCCCGTCCTCGTCGAGCGGGGTGACGACCGTCCCGTCCGCGTCGATCCGCTCGCGGACCTCGAGCCGCAGCGGGCGGGGCACGAGCGGTTCCGGCCGGGAGAGGAAGATGTCGTAGAGGGTGTATTTCTGCTCGCGCCCGATCTCGAGGATGTCGCGGAAGCCGGCGGTGGTGATCAGCCCGGTCGGGGCGCCCTTGCGCTCGATCAGCGCGTTGGTCAGCAGCGTCGTCGCGTGGACGACGCGCGAGACGGCGCCGAAGGCGAGGCCGTGCCGGGCGAAGAGGCGGTTGAGGCCGGAGACGACGCCGCGCGTCGGGTCGTCCGGCGTCGTCAGCTCCTTGTGCGTGACGTAGGCGCCCGAACCCTCGGCCCAGGCCACGAGGTCGGTGAACGTCCCGCCAATGTCGATGCTGAGCGAGAGACGGTCCATCGTCGCGCCGACGTCAGCGGTCGGGCGCGGACAAGGTCACGACTGGCGTCCGGCGACGATGCGTCGGACGGCTGGGGCGAACAGGCGGCGCCGTCATCGCCAAGCGAAGGGGGGCCGCAACAGGAAGTCTTTTCATCCGCTGCTCACACTTGTCCATGCGAGCGTTTCGTCCCCAAAGCGTGCCCGCTGCCCGGACATCTTTCTTTGGCCTTACGGCTAGACATATTGTCAGCGTCGATCTAGACAATTTGTCCAGATCTGGACGGATCGTAAGTGTGATCTGGACAGATTGTCAAGCGACCGGGCCGCGGGTTCGACGAAGTGTATAGTTGGTCGCGCGGTCTGAGGAGGACGTATTGAAGCCGTTACAGGACGCGTTGACGCGGGCCCTTCACGCATCGATGCCGGAGAATTTCACCTCGCCCGAGGTCGACACGGTCCTCCAGGCGCTCCGGCCGCTGGTGCATGATATTCGCGAGCTCATCGGCGGGAAGTGCGAGGTCGTCCTGCACGATTTCCGCGACCCTTCGGCCTCCGTCATCGAGATCGCGGGCAACCTCACCGATCGCGGGATCGGCGCGCCGGTGAACGAGATCAACAGCTGGCTGATTTCGCACGGCCAGGACGTTCAGCAGAAGTCGGACACCTTCATCCGCACGCCGCGCGGGCGGACCTTCAAGAATTCAACGACCCTTTTCCGCTGCAAGGACGGCCGGGCGTTCGGCGCGTTCTGCGTCAATATCGACGTGACCGACATGCTGGAGGTCGCGCGCGCGATCGCCGACATGGCCGGCGTCAAGGATTCCATGCCCGAGCAGGCCGGGCTGAACGACGACATCTCCTACGTCATCCAGACCGTGCTCACGACCGAGGAGGCGAAGTCGGGCAAGGCGCTCAACTTCGCGACGCGAGACGATCGCATCGAGATCTTCAGGGCGCTCGAAGAACACGGCGTCTTTCAACTGAAGCGCGCCGTCCCGCGGATCGCGGAACACTTCGGGATCTCTCGGGCGACCGTCTACTCCTACCTCAAGACGCTCAGCGAGCGTGCCCGAGACTGACACGTTCGCGTTTGACAATCTTCCACACAGGAAACGAGGTTCCATGAGCCGCCAGGAAGCCATCTCGCGTTCGACCGACTATTTCGACTCCGGCCGGTTCAAGAGCGAGCTCTCCACCCTCGTCGCGATGCCGACCGAGAGCCAGAATCCGGATCGCGCGGACGTGCTGCCCGACTATCTGACAAAGGAGATCGCGCCGCGCTTCGAGGAGATGGGCTTCACCTGGCGCATCCTCACCCATCCGGCCGCGCTCGCCCCCTTCCTCTACGCGGAGCGGATCGAGAGCCCGGACCTGCCGACCGTCCTCGGTTACGGCCATGGCGACGTGATCCGCGGCCTCGACGCGCAGTGGAGCAAAGGCCTGTCGCCCTGGACGCTGACCGAGATCGGCGACCGCTGGTACGGGCGCGGCGTCGTCGACAACAAGGGCCAGCACATCATCAACATGGCCGCGATGCGCGCGGTCTTCGAGGCGCGCGGGTCGCTCGGCTTCAACGCCAAATATCTGATCGAGATGGGCGAGGAGATGGGCTCGCCCGGCCTGCGTGAACTCTGCGCCGAGCACCGCGACCTTCTCGCCGCCGACGTGCTGATCGCCTCGGACGGGCCGCGCCTCGGCCTCACGCGGCCGACGCTCTTCCTCGGTTCGCGCGGCGGCGTCACCTTCGACCTCACGATCAACGCGCGCGAGGGCGGGCACCATTCGGGCAACTGGGGCGGCCTCCTCTCCGATCCCGCGATCCAGCTCGCCCACGCGATCTCGTCCATCGCCTCGGCGCGCGGCCAGATCCTCCTGAAGGAGTGGGTGCCCACCGAGATCCCGGACTCCGTCCGCCGCGCGCTCGCCGACTGCGAGGTCGTGAGCGGGGCGAACGGTCCGGCGATCGACGAGGAATGGGGCGAGCCCGGCCTCACGCTCGCCGAGAAGGTCTATGGCTGGTGCTCGTTCGACGTGCTCGCCATGAAGTCCGGCACGCCCGAGAGCCCGGTCAACGCGGTGCCGCCGAGCGCGTGGGCGCGGTGCCAGCTCCGCTATGTGGTGGGCGTCGATCCGGAGGGGGTGCTCCCGGCGCTGCGCGCCCATCTCGACGAGAAGGGCCTCCACATGGTCGAGGTCGCCAAGGCGCGGGAGAATTTCTTCATCGCGACGCGGACCGATCCGGACGATCCGTGGGTCGACTGGGCGGTCGGCTCGATGACGGAGACCACCGGCGGCAAGCCCGCGATCCTGCCCAATTTCGGCGGGTCGCTGCCGAACGACGTCTTCGCCGACATTCTCGGCATGCGCACGCTCTGGGTGCCGCATTCCTATCCGGGCTGCTCGCAGCACGCGCCGGACGAGCACCTCCCGGTGGCGATCGCCCGCGAGGGGCTCGCGATCATGGCCGGGCTCTATTGGGATCTCGGCGAGCGCGCGCCGGCGGTCTGATCCAAGTCAGGCCGGCGGGCGTTGCGGCGCTCGCCGGCCCGGCCGCCTCAGAGCGGCGAGGGGGCGGGCGAGTTCGGGCTCGGCGCGCCGACCACCACCATCTTGTCGGCCACCATCTCGGCCGTCGCCTTGTCGAACGACAGGAAGTGCGGCGTCTTCTGGTGGACGGCGAAGGCCGCGGCGTCGTCATAGATCTCGTAGAGCCACACCGTGTCGGCGGCCGCCGGCGAGAGGACGACGTCGAACTGGCGGCACCCCGCCTCGTCCTCCACCGAGCGGGTGGCGTTCTCCTCCATGAGCGGCATGAAGTCCGCCATCCGCCCCGGCTTCACGACGAAGCGCACGATCACGACACAGTTCATTGTCCCCCTCCGAGCGGGCGAATGTGGTTGAAGCGCGGGTTCGCCTTGAAGACGTCCGGCCGTTCCCCGCCGGCGCGCATCGCCTCGCCGATGGCCCGCTCGATCCGCGCGAGCTCCTCGCTGTCGGCGATGAGCTGCTCGGCATCGGCGGCCGGCACAACGATCACCCCGTCTCCGTCGCCGAGCACGAGATCGCCGGGCGTCACATGCACGCGCCCGTCGGTGCCGGGCAGCGAGACCGGCACGTCGGTTTCGGTGAGGCGGAAGCGGCGGCTGCTGTTCACCGGAACGACCGCGCCCGAGATGACGGGAAGGCCGTAGCCGCGGATCTCGTCCGCGTCCCGAACGGCGCCGTCGGTGACGATCGCCTGGCACCCGCGGCGCTGGAGGCTGTAAGCGACGAACCCGCCGAGGAGCGCGCCGGAGACGAAATCACCCGACTCGATGAAGAGCACCGTGTTCGGGCCGACGAGCCGCTCCAGCGTGTCGCCGGGGAGGGCGGGGCGCGGGTGGCGCGCCTCCGCGGTGGCGGCGCCGCGCGCGCACACCGCACGGCCGGCGAACTTGCCGGGCGCCAGCGGGCGCAGCGACGGGGAGAGCGCGTGGTGGAAGAGGCCCACCTCGTCGAGCACGTCGCTGACCTGCCCGGTTTCGAGGGCGGCGAGGCGGGAGAGGAGTGCGTCGGTCATCAGAGCTCACCCCCGGTGTCCACGTCGATGCCGAGGCCGCGCGCGGAGGCGAGCACCTCGTCGAGCACGTTCTTCGCAAGCAGGATGCCGTTCGCCCGCTGCTCCTCTTCCTTGCGGAACTCGATCTCGCCCGGCATCAGGATCTCCGTCGCGCCGGCCACCAGCTCGGACGCCTTCATCACGTCGATAAAGTCGTCCATGCGCGACTTGAAGTGCTCCACGTCCGTAAAGCGCGCGATGTTGAGCGCGATCACGAAGTGGCCGTTCTTCTGCGGGGTGTGGACGTTGTCGTAGAGGTTGGTCAGCTCGTTGCCGAAATTGCCGCCGGTGAGGAGGCCGGACAGGATCTCGCAGGCGAGGATCAGCCCGAACCCCTTGTGGCCGCCGATGGGCAGGATCCAGCCGCCCTTCTTCACCCAGTTGGGGTCGCGCGTCGGCTTGCCGTCGGCGTCGACGAGCCAGCCCTCGGGCAGCTCCATCCCCTTCTCGGCATAGTAGAGGATCTTGCCGCGCGAGCTCATGCCGAGCGCGGCGTCGAGAACGATCGGCCTATGCTTGCTGGCCGGCACGCCGATGGCGATCGGCAGAGGTCCGGTCAGCGGGTTCTTGCCGCCCCAGACCGGCATGATCGGCGAGCCGTTGGTGGTCGCGATGCCGATCATGTCCTCGGCGATGGCCTGCTGGACGTAGTAGGCGTTCTCGCCATTGTGGTTGGAGTTGCGGATGCCGACGGCGGCGATGCCGGTCTCCCGCGCGCGCTCGATGGCCATGTCCATCGCGTGCTTGGTGAGGACGGAGCCGAGCCCGTCGCCCCCGTCGATGACGAGCGTCGCGGGGCTTTCGGCCACGATCTTCGGCTCGCTGATCGGGTTGAACCCGCCCTCCTGGAGGCGGCGGATATAGACCGGCAGGCGCAGCATCCCGTGCGAGTTCATCCCGCGCGCATCGGCGCCGACGAGCGAGCCGGCGACGATGGCGCCGTCCGCCTCCGGCACGCCGACGCGGGCGAGCATCACCTGGACGAGAGCTTCGAGCGCGTCCGCGTCGATGCGGTAGCTGTCCCCGCCGTCTGCGCCGAGACGCAGCGGGACCGTTGTGGGGGAGTGTGTCATGGGTTGGCCTTGATCAGTCGAGGAGCAGGTTGGGGAGCCAGAGCGACAGCCCCGGCACAAGCGTGAGGATGAGGACGACGCCCGCGCTCGCGAGGATGAACGGCCAGGCGGCACGCACCCCCTCGTCGAGCCGGATGTCGCCGATGCGGCAGGCGAGCGCGAGCACGATGCCGACCGGCGGCGTGATCAGCCCGAGGCAGAGATTGGCGGTGATGATCACCCCGAAATGGATCGGGTCCACGCCGAGAGAGACGGCGATCGGGAAGAGGATCGGCACGACCATCACCTTGGCCGCGTTCGTCTCCATGAAGGTGCCGAGGACGAGCAGCATCAGGTTCACGAGGAGCAGGAAGCCGAGCGCGTTGTCGGTCAGCGTCGTGATCCAGGCGGCCACCTGCTCGGGCGCCTTCGCGTAGGCGAGGACCCAGGCGAAGAGGTTGGCGCTGCCGATGATGATCATCACCACCGCCGTCGTCGCGATGGACTGGCGCACCGCCCGCAGGATCGCGCGGGCTGTCAGCTCGCGGTGGATCACCGTGCCGACGACGAGCGCGTAGATGACCGCGACCGCGGAGGCTTCCGTCACCGTGAAGACGCCGAGGAGGATGCCGGCGAGGATGATGAGCGGCATCAGGAGCGCCGTCAGCGCGTGGCGGAAGGCGCCCCAGATCTCGCAGAGCGACATCGCCTTGTAGGTCGGCAGGTCCATCCGCCGCGCCTGGAAGATGATGACCGCGATGATGGCGCCGGCCCAGAAGAGGCCGGGGATGATGCCGGCGAGGAAGAGGCGCAGCACCGACTGGTCGGTGAGGAAGCCGTAGATGATCCACGCGATCGAGGGCGGGATCATCGGCGACATCGGCGCCGAGCAGGCCGTCACCGCAACAGAGTAGGCGGGCTTGTAGCCGAGGCGCGACATCGCCGGGATGAAGGTGCCGCCGATGGCGCTGGTGTCGGCGACGGCCGAGCCGGAGATGCCGCCGAAGAAGACCGAGGCCGTCACGTTGGAGATCGCGAGGCCGCCGCGGAAGCGCCCGACGAGCGCGTTCGCGAAGCCGATGATGCGGTCCGACAGGCCGCCCGCCGTCATCAGCGCGCCGGCGAGGAGAAAGAACGGGATCGCGAGCAGCGAGAAGGAATCCATCCCGGCGAAGAGGCGCTGGGGGATCATCAGCGGGTTGATGTCGCTGCCGAGGAAGATCGCCGCCATCGAGGAGATGATGATGGCGAAGCCGAGCGGCATCCCGATGATGATGAGGACGACGAGGCTGATGGCGAGGATGATGAGCATCAGCGTGCATCCTCGTCGCGGAAGCGGCGCAGGATCACGAAGAGCGCGATGAGCGCCCCGCCGACCCCGATGGACAGATACGGGTAGAGCATCGGCACGTGCAGGCCGCTCGACATGCGGCGGGCGCCGACCTGGGCAAATCCCGCGCCGTACCAGGCGAGAACGCCGCCCATGCCGACGATCAGGAGATCGCGCACGACCGCGAGGATCTTCTGCACCGTGCGGGGCATGAGGTCGACGAAGAGCGTTACGTCGACGTGGCCCTTGTGGGCGACGACGTAGGCGCTCCCGAGCATGGTGATCGCCACCATGTGGAAGCGGGCGAGCTCCTCGGACCAGGCCGTCGGGCGCTCCAGCACGTACCGGGCGAAGACCTGGTACACGATGGAGAAGACCATCACGGCGAAGAGGATGAGCAGAATCTTGTCGAGCACCCACTCAAGGGTGTTGAGAACGCGGGACATGGTGGGCATTCCGGTTGGCGCGGAAGGAAGGGCCGGCGACACGCCTCGCGCCGCCGGCCGCACTTCGCGACAGATTTACTGGCCGACGGCCTGGAAGCGCTCGATCCACTCCTGCATGTCGGCCGGATACTGGGCCTTCAGCGGCTCGAGCTTGGCGCGGAAGGCTTCACGGTCGGGCTGCACGATGGTGACGCCGTTTTCCTTCAGCGTCGTTTCGTATCCGGGCAGGGCTTCGAGGATCTGCTCGGTGCCCCATTCCATCGCGGCCTTGCCCTCTTCGATCAGGATGGCCTGGACGTCTTCGGGAAGCGCGCGGAAGTTCGCCGAGTCGAAGATGAACGTGTAGTAGGGGTTCACGTGATCGGTCATGATCACGTAGGACACCGCCTCGTGATACTTGGAGCGCAGGTGCGCCTCGAGCGGGTTTTCCGCCGCGTCGATGATGCCCTGCTGCAGCGCGGTGTAGACCTCGAGGCTCGGCATCGGCGTGGGGCTCGCGCCGAGGAGATCCCACGTCGCGCGATAGGTCTGCTGGTTCGGCACGCGCATCTTGAGGCCGGCGAGATCGTCCGGCGTCTTGATCTCGCGGCGGCTCGCCATCTCGCGCGGGCCGCGGAAACCGGCGCCGATGAGCTTGAAGCCCGCCCGCTCCTCGATCTCGTCGTAGAACTCCTCGCCGACGCCGCCGTCCGCGAAGAGCGCGCGGAAATGGTCGATGTCGCGCACGAGATAGGGGTAGACGCCGAGGCCCGCGAGCGGGTCGTAGGAGTCGAGCTGGCCGACCTCCTGGATGACGATGTCGACGGTGCCGAACTGCAGGGCCTCGATCGTCTCGCCCGCATTTCCGAGCGAGCCGGAATAGGACATGTCGATCACGACCTTGCCGTCCGTGCGTTCGGCGACGCGCTCGGCATACCGGTCGCCGACCTTCGACCAGAGATTATCGGGCGGGGCGATGGTGGCGGCCTGGAGTCGGATCTCCTGGGCGGCGGCGGGCGCGACGGCGAGCGCCGGCAAGAGCGCTCCGAGCGCGGCGAAAACGGGAAGGCATCGGCGCATAAATGTTCCTCCTTGCGGACAATGGGGTCTTGCATTGCCCAAATTGTTATACGCTAACATAGGCGGGCGAGGGGCGGCCGTGTCAAGCGCCAGCCGATGGAAAGCCGGTGGGCCGGGACCGCTCCTGCCAGAGGAAATCGCAGTGAAAGAGGGTTTGACGTGTTGAATGCATTGCGCATCGCGACGCTGAAGGGCGACGGAATCGGCGTCGACGTGACCGACGCCACGATCGCCGTTCTCGGCGCGGTCGAGCAGCGAATCGGCGGCTATCGGCTGGAGTTCGAGGAGTATGAGGCCGGCGCGGGCTATTATCGCGCGACCGGGCGCGACATTTCGCCCGAGGCCGACCGCGCGGTCGACGAGCTCGACGCGATCTTCCTCGGCGCGATCGGCATGCCCGACGTGCGCCACCCGGACGGGACCGAGATCACCCCGCATCTGCGGTTGAGGGAGCGCTTTGGCCTTTATGCAGGCGTGCGCCCGGTGAAGGCCTATCCGAACACGCCCTGCCGGCTCGCGGACCCGCGCGCGGCGACCATCGACCTCGTGGTCCTGCGCGAATCGACCGAGGGGCTGTTCTACTCGGCCGCGACCCACGGCCGTCCGGGCCTCGCGACCGACGAGGTCGTGGAGGACGTGCTGCGCATCACCCGCGCGACGACCGAGAAGCTCGCGGACTTCGCGCTCGCCCTCGCGGCGCGGCGCAAGGAGAGGGGCGGCAAGGGGCGCGTCACCTGCGTCGACAAGGCGAACGTGTTCCGCTCGATGGCCTTCTTCCGCAAGGTCTGCGACGAGCGCGCCGCGCGGCGTCCGGACATCGCCTACGGCCACTCCTACATCGACGCGCTCGCGCTCGACATGGTGCGCAAGCCCTGGGAGTTCGACGTCCTCGTCATGGAGAACATGTTCGCCGACATCATCTCCGACCTCGCGGGCGGGCTCGTCGGCGGGATGGGGATGGCGTCTTGCGCCGAGATCGGCGACGCGCACGGCCTCTTCCAGCCCGCGCACGGCTCCGCGCCCGACATCATGGGCCAGGACAAGGCGAACCCGATGGCTGCCGTCCTCTCGGGCGGGCTGATGCTCGACTATCTCGCGGAAAAGACCGGCTCGACCGCGCTCGCCGACGGGGCCGCGCTCCTCGACAAGGCGATCGATCTCGGCTTCGCCGCCAACCGGCTGCGCCCGATGGAGTTCGGCGGCGACATGGGCACCAAGGCGATGACGGCCGAGCTCCTCACGCTGGTGCGAGAGGTGGCGGCTTAGGCCGCGCCCGCGCGTCAGGCGCTCTCGCGCGCCACGAGCTCGAAGCCGAGATCGACCACCGGCGCGGTCGGCTCCCCCGCGAGGCGGGCGAGGATCTGCTCGCCCGCCCGCCGGCCGATCTCGTAGCGCGGCACCCGGATCGTCGTGATGCCGGGGACGCTCTCGGCGGCGATGTCCTGGTCGTTGAAGCCCGCGACGGCGAGGTCGTCCGGGATCTTCACGCCACGCCGCGCCGCCTCCGAGATCATCCCCGAGGCCCAGAGGTCGGACGTGCAGAAGATCGCGTCGGGCGGCGAGGCGAGGGCGAGGAAGTCGCCGAGCGCCCGCCGCCCTTCCTCGATGGAGAAGGGGCCGTGGCGCACCAGGGACGGGTCGAACGCGACGCCCGCCTCGGCGAGCGCCTCGCGATAGCCGGCGAGGCGCTCGGCGGCGCGGTCGTTGCGCTCCGGCGGCACGCAGATGAAGCCGATGCGCCGGTGGCCGGCCGCGAGGAGGCGCGCCGTCATCGCCCGCGCGGCGGCGCGGTTCGAATAGCCGACCACCATGTCGATCGGGTCGGCCGGGAGTGTCCCCATCTCCACCACCGGGACCCGCGCCTGCGCGAGGAGGCGGCGTGTCGCCGGGGTGTGGTTCGCGCCCTGCAGGATCACGCCCGCCGGGCGGTGGCCGAGGAGGGTGCGCACGATCGCCTCCTCACGCTCCGCCGCCCCCTGGCTGTTGCCGAGGAGGACGCAGAAATGCGCCTCCTCCAGCACATCGGCCGTGCCCTGGATCGCTTCGGCGAAGACGCCGTGGGCGATGTAGGGCACGATCACCGAGACGATGCGGGTGCGGGTGGAGGCGAGGGAGCCGGCGACGAGGTTCGGCACGTAGCCGAGCTCCTTGATGGCCCGGTCGACGGCGTCCCGCGTCTTCGCGCTCACCTTGTCGGGGTGGTGGAGGGCGCGCGAGATGGTGATGGTCGAGACGCCCACATGGCGCGCGACCTCGGCCATGCTGACCTGGGCCGCCGTCGCCCGCTGGCGCGATCTTCCTCGCTGTGCTCCGTCCGCCATCGCGCCGCCCGGTCCGCCTCCGCCCACTCCCGCCGCACTTTCACCGAATTCGGCGCGCGGACAAAACCCGCCGGGCGGCGCGGTCGTGGAGAAGTCGGCGAGGATTGGGGACGGAGCGGGCGCGCCGGGACGAGGCCGCGCCCGAAACGGTCAGATGACGCCCTGGTTAAGCATGACCGCCAGCGCCACGATGATGGCGACGAGGATCGCGAGGACCACGAGGACCTTGGTCTGGATCGAGTCGAGGAGCCCGCTCACGCCGCGCTTCTTCGTCGGCACTTCGATCTGGCGGCCGTCATAATTCTCGCTCATAGGACCCTTCCATGGCTGCAGCGTTGCGGTGCAGGCCGGGCGGCCTGCGCAATGGCCGGAAAGCTGGCGCGCCCCGGCCTTTCGTCAACGCACAATCATTGCAATCGGATCCGTGCCCACGCGGCCGCTCGCGCGTCGGTGGAGCGTCGCCGCTCAACGCGGAACGCCGCCGGGCGGGCCCCGGCGGCGTGTCTTTGCGTGTCGGCCATAGCGCGGGGCGCGGTGGCCGTGCGGCCTCAGTTGCCGGTCGGCAGGCCGATGGTGATGCCGCCTTCCTTCAGCTGCTCGCGCGCCCAGTTGAAGCGCTGATAGCCGGTGAGGGTGATCGGGCCCGAGTAGCTCTCGCTCTGCAGCTTGCGCGGCGGATAGTCGACGTAGCTCTTGATGAGGGCCGAGACCGCCTCGTTCGCCGGGATCATCGTCCATGTCGACTCGGTGAACGTCGTCATGAAGATGTCGTAGCGCTCCTGCGGGTCGGCGAGGATGTTGAACACCTGCGGCACCGTCGCGACATATTTCTCGGAGCCCTTCCAGCCGAGATTGGTGTCGACCGCGAGGCCGCCCGTCGCCGCTCCGTCATCGCCGCGGATGTTGAAGACGTACTTGAAGGGGCCGACGCGAATGGCGCCCGGCGTCAGCTCGTTCTCGGTGAAGTAGAACCAGTTCGGACGCTCGGACTTGCCCTCGCCGGTCCAGACCGGGGTCATGTCGTAGCTGTCGAAGATGATCGGCTCGCCTTCGCGGTCGTTCTTCGGAAGGTCGGTCCCCGCGATCGCGGCGAACGTCGCCATCAGGTCGAGGCCGCCGACCACGTCGTGGCTGATGACGCCTTCCTTGACCTTGCCCGGCCAGCGCACGATCGCCGGAACGCGGTTGCCGCCCTCACGCACCGTGCCCTTGGTGCTGCGGAAGGGGGTGTAGCCGGCGTCGGGGTAGACGTCCTGCCAGGCCCCGTTGTCGACCGTGTAGAAGACGACCGTGTTGTCGGCGAGGCCGAGCTCGTCGAGCTTCTTCAGAACGTTGCCGACGCGCGCATCGAGCTCCACCACCGAATCCGCATAGGGCGACTTGGTGAGCGACTTGCCCTCGAACTCCGGCGCCGGAAGGTTCGGCTGGTGGTTCTTCATGAAGTTGACGTTGATGAAGAACGGCTTGCTCGTGTCCTTCGCCGCGTCCTCAAGAAAGTCGTAGGCGGCGTTCTGGACATACTGGTCCAGGAACTTGATGCCGACCTTCTTCTCGTCCAGCGCGTCGGCGTCGCCGATCACCTTGAAGTCCTCGGTCGCTGTCTCGCCCGCGTTGCCGGAGAGGGCGCCCGTGGTGACCTTCGTGAACATCTCGCGCAGGTCTGGCGTCATCGCCTTGTGCCAGGCCGGATCGGTGTAGGTGTAGGCGTTGAGGTGATAGAGGAAGGCGTACTTCATCACGTCGTAGCCCTGCGCGTTCGGCAGCGCATAGTCCGCCTCGCCAAGGTGCCACTTGCCGGTGAAGTAGGTCTTGTAGCCGGCTTCCTTCAGCACCGAGCCGAGCGTCCATTCCGCCTTCGGAAGGCCGCCGCCCTGGCCCTGGAAGGCCACCGTCGTCATGCCCGAGCGGTTCGGGATGCGGCCGGTCTGGATCGCGGCGCGGCCCGGCGTGCAGCTCGGCTGGCCGTAGAAGTTCGTGAACGTCATGCCTTCGGAGGCGAGCGCGTCGAAGTTCGGCGTCGGCATCCCGCGACCTTCGCCGCCGAGATAGGGGCCGAGATCGCCCCAGCCGGTGTCGTCCGACACGATGAGGAGGATGTTGGGCTTCGTGGCCGGCGTATCGGACGCCGTGGACGTTTGCTGCGCCGAAGCCGAGGCGCCGAACACGCCCGTGCAGACAGCGGCGGCGAGTAGCATGCGTATCATGCGATTGCTCTCCGTATTGTTGGGAAGAGTGAGGTCACCCGACTACGCCGCTCTGTGTTGTTGCTTTCCGGCGTCGGGAACGATTGTCGAAATCCGCGTGTCAACTCTTGTCATTTTGCATCAGTGCATGGCATTTCGACGCAACCGAGCCGGTGGTACGCCTTGCGATCAGCCATTGATCTCACTCGGGCCAACGGCTTTGGCCCCTTGCCGCAACTGTTCGAGGCGCGCGCCGGAGAGCGGGCCGTGCTGCGCACGTTCGACGCGGTGGGGCTGCCCTACGCGGTGATCGACGCGCCGCACATGCCGATGCCGCTGCGCGCGATGATCGATCTCCTCGACCGCACGGCGCATCATCTCGGCGACCGCGCCTTCGGGCTGGAACTCGGCGAGGCGATGGGGGCGAACGCCTTCGGGCTCTGGCGCCGCTATGGCGCGAGCGCGCCGGTGCTGGAGAACGCGATCCGCCGCCTCTGCGCGACTGTATCCGTGCATCAGACGGGAGCGCGCCTCGAGCTGCTGCCGCTCGGGCCGCATTATGTCTGGCGCTACACCGCCCGGCGCTTCGACCTCGATGTCCAGACCCACGCCGACCACATCATCCCGCCGATGATGCTCCTGTGCCGCCTCTATCTGGGGCTCGACTGGAAGCCGGAGGTGGTCGAGCTCAATTATCAGCGGGACGCTCTCGCCACGGTGGTGGAGGAGCGGCTGCAGACCCCGGTCCGGTTCGAGAGGCCGGGGGTCGGGATCGTCCTGAAGAAGGAGGATCTCGCGCAGCACCAGCGGATCATGCCCCCGGCCCCGTCCGGACCGGTGACTCTGCGCGAGGTGGTGGCCGACGCCATCCTCGCCGATGCGCCGGAGCCGGCGCGGTCGATCGGGGCGGTGGTGGCGCTGCGCCTCCTCGACGGGCGGGCGGACATCGAGGGCCTCGCCCAGATGGTCGATCTCGGCGTCCAGGGCCTCCAGCGGCGGCTGCGGCAGAAGGGCTATTCCTACCGCGAGATCGTCAACATGGCGCGGCGGAAGCGGGCCGAGGCGCTGTTGCGCGAGACCGAGATGCCGGTCCTCGATATCGCGCTTTCGCTCGGCTACGAGGACCACGCCAATTTCAGCCGCGCCTTCCGGCGCTGGGTCGGCTGCGCCCCGTCCGTCTACCGGACCGAGACGCGGGGCGCCCCGATCCCGGAGCTGCCCGTCCTCATGCGCTGAGCCGCCGGCGGGCGGTCACGCTGGCGGACGCGGCGCGAGCCCGAACTGCGACACGTCGAGATCCTGGCCGGCGAGCGACACGCCCTTTTCCTTGAGCGCGCGCTGGAGCATCGCGAAGGCGGTGCGGCGGATGGTGAATTGCTGGCCCGGAACGGCGGTGAACTTGCAGCCGATCTCGAAGCTGCGCCCGGTGATGGAGACCGCGCCCTGCGACTTCAGCGGCGCGATGATCTTGTCCTTCAGGTCCGGATCCTGCGCCATCTCCTCGCCGACCTTCTTGACGAGCTTGCGCACCATCTCGACGTCGGTGTCGGCCGGGACGCGGAAGGAGAATTTCATCACCGCCCAGTCGCGGCTGTTGTTCTTGATCGTGCCCATCTTGGAGAAGGGGACGGTGACGATCGCGCCGCGCGGATGGCGCAGCGTCGCCGAGCGCAACGAGATCCGCTCCACCGCGCCGGAGCCCGAATCGGTCTCGATGAACTCCCCGACCCGCAGTGCGTCCTCGTAGAGATAGAAGAGCCCGCTGATGATGTCGGTGACGAGCGTCTGCGCGCCGAAGCCGATCGCGAGGCCGAGGACGCCGGCCGAGGCGATGAGCGGCGCGACGTTGACGCCGAGCGAGGTGAGCGCGGTGAAGAGCGTGACGAGCACGATCAGCGTCAGCGCGGAGCCGCGCAGGATCGGCAGGATCGTGTTCATCCGGTCGCCGGCGCCGCCCATCTCGCCGTGCTCGGCGGTCCCGCCCCCGTGCGCGCCGTGCGCCCCGGCGGGCCGCGCCTCGCCGAGAATGCCGAGCACCGCGCGCCACACCGCGAAGCCGACGACGATCACGACCGCCGCCTCCATCACGTGCGGCACCACGGCGGCGAAGCCGGTCGCTTCGGTCTCGCCGAAGGGCTGGATCCCCCAGGCCGCGAAGAGGAGCGCCGCGACGCCGACGATGACCGCACCTTCCGCGAGCGCGAAGCCGGCGAGGAGGGCCGGGGTCTTGTCGTGCTCGTCGAGCTCCTCGACCCAGATCCTGAGGCCCGCGACGACGAGCGGGGCGAGCACCAGCAGGAACACGGTGGAGCCCGCACCCGACGCCGCCGCGACGCCGAGGAGCCCGAGCGCGCCGAGCGACTTCACCGTCACGTCGAGGACGACGAAGAGGATGTAGAGGGTGATCGTGCGCCGCGCGAGGCGGGTCCCCCAGTCCCCCTTCGCCTCGCCGCGTCCCGCGAGCGCGCGGCCGATGAGGCTCGCGAGCGGGGCGCGGACGGCCGCGAAGAAGGCGATCGTGACGATGCCGAGCGCGACCGCGAGCACCAGCCGCGCGAGGGCGCCGGACGGCTCGAGCCCCACCGCCATCGTGATGACGCCGCGCAGCGTGCCGATGATGCCGACCGCGACCGCCAGCCAGAGGCCGGCGCGGTGGACGACGCGCGCCTCGTCGTCGGTGAGCCCCATCAGCCGCCGCTCGGGCGCGTTGGGGGCGGTGTTGAGCTCCACGAAGAGGCACAGGATGCGGGCGAAGAAGATCGCCATGACCACGGCGCGGGCGAGATGGCGCCCCTCCTCGCCGAGCGGCAGCATCCGCCCGACGAGCACCGCGACGACGAGGAACACGACGAGCGCGACGAGCCGCTTCGCAAGGAAGCGCGCCGCCCGTGGGACGCGGTCGTGCAGCCGGCCGAGGTCGCGCCGGGGCAGGCCGCCGCCGAAGCCCTTCATGGCGAGGAGGCGCACCGCGCATTCCGCGATCGCGCCCGCGACGAGGGCGATCGCCATGTAGACGATGACGATGGGCCCGCCCGCCGCCGCGAACGCGCTGGCAAGCTCGGCGGGGAAGGATTTCGCGGCCGTGGCGGCCGCGACGAACGCATCGTCGAGGCTCGGCGGACTGGCGGCCGCCGCCTTTGGGGCGACGAAGCTCGCGTCGGGGAAGATCGCATGGATTCGTGAGATCTCGTCCGTCGGCGTTCCCGCCGGGACGGTAATGATGATGTCCGACACAGCCCGTGAGCGATCCATTGCAAGACGAAGACCGGCGGATACTACCCGAATTTCCACCGGATCCCTGTGCTTTTTGCGTCAGGAATGCGAATTCCCCGATCTGGCCGCCGGAGACCGTCCCGCGCGCGTGTCGCGACGGATCATCGGCCCGAGCGTCCCGAGTCCCGCAACATTCTCGCATCGATGCCTATGCTGGCGCGCAGAGTATCGCTTTGGATCGATCCGGTACGCTATTGCCGAAATATCAAACGAATACATTGAAAGTGGAGACGTTCCGCTAGATCAGTCTCTCTCTGGAAAGACGATCCGCCGAACTTGTGCTATCCTCCGCTGTAATAGGGTGGAACAAAGGGGCGAGGGGCATGGCCGGTTGGCATATCGAAGGCGACTACATGGAGACCTGCAATTGCAGCTTCGTGTGTCCCTGCATCACATCGAATCTCGCGGCGACGCCGACCGAGGGCGACTGCAAGGCCGCGATCGCGATGCGGATCAAGAAGGGCGAGAAGGACGGGGTCGATCTCGGCGGCGTGACCTTCATCCTCCTCCTCCATTCGCCCGGCGCCATGGGTGACGGCAACATGAAGGTCGGCCTCATCGTCGACGAGAACGCGTCCGACCCGCAGGCCGCCGCCATCGCGGAGATCGCCACCGGCGCAGCGGGCGGGCCGATGGAGGCGCTGGCGCCGCTCGTCGGCGAGGTCGCCGGGATGGAGCGCCGTCCGATCAGCTTCAAGTCCGACGGCAACACCTACGCCGTGGAAGCCGGGGAGCTCGTGGACCAGGCGATCGAAGCCGCCATCACCGCGCTCCCGACCGGCGGGCCGATGATGCTCGAAAACGTGCCGCACCCGGTGAACTCGACGCTCGCCCTCGCGCGCGCCACCAAGAGCAAGTTCCACGCATTCGGCATCGAGTGGGACGATTCGACCGGCACGCGGAACGGCCACTTCGCGCCGTTCTCCTGGGCGGCCTAGGCGGAGCGGGTCCTGCCCGGTATCGCCGCGCCCGTGACCGAGGCGACGCCGCTCGAGACGGTCCTCAAGCGGGACCGCCTCATCGTGCTCGGCGGCCTCTCGGCCGTCGTCGCGCTCGCGGCCGCCTACACCATCCTCGGTGTCGGCATGTCCATGTCGGCGATCACGATGACCCGCATGGCCATCGAGATGCCGCACATGATGATGCGGACCGCGACGTGGACGCCGTCCTACGCGCTCCTCGTCTTCCTCATGTGGTGGGTGATGATGGTCGCCATGATGGTGCCGAGCGCGGCGCCGGCGGTCCTCCTCTATGCGAGCCTTGCCCGCAAGCGCGCGGCGACGAGCGCCCCCTACGCCTCGGCCTCCATCTTCCTCGCGGGTTACCTCGCGGTCTGGGCGGGTTTCAGCGCGATCGCGACCGCCCTCCAATGGGCGCTGGAGCGGCTTGGCACGGTGACCGGCATGATGGAGATCGTCAGCGCGCCGATCGCCGCCGGAGTGCTGATCGCCGCCGGGCTCTACCAGCTCACGCCCTACAAGGAAGTCTGCCTCAGGCACTGCCAGAGCCCGCTCACCTTCCTCATCCATCACTGGCGGCGCGGCCCCGCCGGCGCCTTCCGCATGGGGGCCGAGCACGGGCTCTTCTGCCTCGGCTGCTGCTGGTTCCTGATGGCGCTCCTCTTCGTGGGCGGGATCATGAACCTCCTCTGGATCGCCGGCATCGCGATCTATGTCGGCATCGAGAAATTGTCGGCCGGCCGGCCCTGGCTCACCAAGGTGTCGGGCGTCGCGCTCGTCCTCGCCGGGGTCTGGGTCGTCGCGCGGGATCTCGTCCTCCCCGCGTGAGGACCGGGCTCGGCGGCCGCGGATTCGCGCGCCGGGGGCATGCGGCAAGAATACAGTTGCCGGCCCGACTTTGCCCTTGACAGTCCAGCCGAGCGTCGTGCTGGAGTTCAGTCGGCGCCATATCACCTGATGTTAAACAGGTCGGAAATACCGCCCCGCCCGGGGGCGAGAGGGTATTGTCCTAAGGGTTCCGCGTAAAACGTCCCGTAAAAACACGCTTAACTAAAGGCGGAATCCTTAAAATGCTTGATTCCAACAGTTCCCTCGCCATCGATCCGACGTTCGCGATGGCGGTTCTGGTGGCCAAATCCATCCTGACGCACCAGTTCGACGTCGACTGGCCCGCCTGGCACCACGAGAAGGAATTGGATTTCGAATACACGACGTTCGGCGCGCCGGGCATCATCGTGACCGGCGTCCGCCCCGCGCGCCTCATCCACGACACGGTCGTCCTGACCGCGAGCTACATCGATGACGGGGTCACGAGCGCCGCGCTCTATCGCGGCACGATCGACGGTCTCGAGACGGCCGACGCCAGCGACTGGAACGTGCTGACCCCGGTCTTCGAGGGGCAGACGGTCACGAGCTCGACCTTCTACGGCCCGAACACCTTCCTCTTCGACCACGGTCTCGGCGTCGGGAACGTGCGCGCCGTCGGCAGCTACAAATATGCCGAGGACACGGCCGCCCCGAACTCCGATCACGGCATGATCTATGAGGGGCCGATCGACGGGGTGGGCGGCACCTGGACCCAGATCGACGCGACCGCCCTCGTCGCGCAGGGGGACACGCTCCTCAACACCATCGCCCACAGCACGATGGGCGACATCGTCGTCGGCAACTACGACACGGGGCTCCTCACCGGGAACGCCTTCATCCACGACGTCGAGACGGGCGAGTGGATCGACCTCAATCCGGGCGACTCGCTCAGCGTCACCGCCTACGGCATCTGGCAGAATGGCGGCAGCCACAGCCACTTCTACACGATCGCCGGCGGGTTCAGCGACCTCAACACCGGCGGCCTCGATGCGGGCTATCTCGTCGATTACAATGCCAAGACCGACACCTTCTCGAACTACACGACCTTCCAGTTCGACAACATGCCGCTCGACGCCTCGATCTCCCACTTCGACGGCATCACCCGCGTGAAGGGCGGCTACAACCTCACCGGCGACTACATCCTGGAGGACGGCACGGAGGGCGCCTTCTTCGCCCACATCCCGCGCAATCGGGACGGCACCTTCGGCGAGGCGGAGTGGACCGCGATCGACTATCCGGGCGAGGACGTGACCGCTACCAGCGGCAACACGGTCGTCGGCGACACGGTCTTCGGCATCTACGTCTCGGACGGCGAGCCGAGCAGCTTCTTCGCCACCGCCTCGCACGGCTGGGATCTCTGGGGGTAGAAGAGCGCGCCAGCGACGGCTGAGGCCGCGCGTTCCGGCGCGCGGCTATACCGGCGCCCGGATTGCGCACTAAAATCCCCCCTTCACCGCGGAGGTCTCGCATGGACGACAGGAAGACGCTTGTGCTCACCGGGGCGAGCCGCGGCATCGGACATGCGACCGTCAAGCGCTTCTCGGAGGCCGGATGGCGCATCATCACCTGCTCGCGCCATCCCTTCTCCGACAAGTGCCCCTGGCCGGCCGGTGAAGAGGACCACATCCAGCTCGACCTCGCCGACCCGGACGGGCTCGGCACCGCCATCGCCGACATCCGCGCCCGTCTCGCCGCCAATGGCGGCCGCCTCCACGCGCTCGTGAACAACGCCGCGATCAGCCCGAAGGGAGAGGGCGGGACGCGCCTCAACTCCATCGAGACGCCGATGCACCTCTGGCGCGCGGTGTTCCAGGTCAACTTCTTCGCCCCGATCATGCTGGGGCGCGGGCTCGTGAAGGAGCTGAAGGCGGCGCGGGGCTCGGTCGTGAACGTCTCGTCCATCGCGGGCGGGCGCGTCCATCCCTTCGCGGGGACCGCCTACGCCACCTCGAAGGCCGCGCTTGCCGCGCTGACGCGCGAGATGGCGGCCGATTTCGGCCCGCTCGGCATTCGCGTCAACGCGATCGCCCCCGGCGAGATCGACACCGCGATCCTGTCGCCGGGCACCGAGGCGCTGATCGACGACATCCCGCTGCGGCGGCTCGGGTCGCCCAAGGAGGTCGCCGAGGCGATCTTCTTCCTCTGCTCGGACGCATCGAGCTACGTCAACGGCGCCGAGATCCACGTGAACGGCGGCCAGCACGTCTGAGCCGCGCGGCCGGCCTCAGTTCTCTCCGCCCCACGGCCGCGCGCCGGGGACCGACGGACCGGGGAGGGGGCGCGCCTCCTCCGGCGGCTTCAGCCGGGCGGGGACGAGCGCGGCGAGGTCGATGGGCGGCGCGACGTCCGCCCCGCCGTCTGGCACGGCCCAGACGAACCGGTCGAGCGCGCCGGTCACCGGCGATGTCGGCTGCCAATGGTCGGAGATGATGCCGTCGGCGATCCAGGCCGGGTCGCGCGCGGCGCGCACCGCGCGGGCGAGCCATTCGCGCACGCGCCCCTCGTCCGCCGTGTCGGCCGCCTCGATCTCGGCCATCAGCACGGCGACGCGCTGGGTCGGGCGCTCGGCGAAGGGAGCGAGGGCGGCGCGGGCGCGGGCGAATTCGCGCGCCGAGAGGGCGGCGCGCGCGAGGCCGAGCGCGCTTTCGAGGTGCCGGGGCTGCGTCGCGGCAAGCGTCTCGGCGCGCTTCAGCCGGTCGGCCGCGCTCTGGCTCTCGGCAAGGTCCAGCGCCACGGCGAAGAGGTCGGGGTGGGGGGCGATCCGGTAGGTCTCCTCCGGGATCGCGGCCGCCTGCCGCCGGGCGCGCGGGGCCGAGAGGCGAGCGGCGAGGAGCGCGGCGGGCACGAGGTTGCGGGCGAGCTGGTGGGCTTCCACCGCGTCGCGGCGGGCGGCCTCCGGGTTCGTCGCCAGCATGTCCTCCGCCCGCGCCATCAGGAGCACGGCCTTGCGGCGGCGGTGGAGCGCGGCGTCGACGAGCTTGTGGCGCAGCGCCCCGTCATTGAGGGCGAGGGCGCCGGGCCAGTCGCGGTCGGCGGTGGCCGCGTCGAAGGCGGCGGCGGCCGCCCAGGGGAGCGAGGGGTCGGCGGCGTTCGCGGCGCGGGCGTGGGCGCGCGCGGCGGCATGGTCGCCCGCGCGTGCCGCCTCGATGGAGAGGCCGCGCAGGCCGAGCGTCAGCGTCGCGGGATTGTGCGTCATCGCGAGGAAGCGCTCCTGCGCGAGGCCCGGCTCGCCGGAGAGCTGCGCGGTCTGCGCCGCGAGGAGGGCGGTCAGCTTCTCGTCGGGCGCGATCCGCCGCGCGATGGCCGTGGCGCGCGCCGCGCCCGCCGCGTCGCCGGCGGCGATGGCGACGAGGCCGTCGGACAGCGCCTGCCAGCTCTTCTCCCGCCGCCGCGCCTCGGCGCGTTTCAGGATGCGGCGCGGGGCACGGAAGCCCGCCCGCAGCAATTCCAGGATGAAGATCACCGCGACGAACGCCGCGAGCACCACGACCAGCGCCTCGGAGGTCGACAATTCGCCCGTCGCGCCGAACCAGTCATAGCGCACGACGCCCGGATGGTCGGCGAGGAAGGCGGCGCCGGCCGTCAGCACGAAGAGGATGGCGAGGATCGCGAGGACGCGGATCATGGCGCCCCCCGCCTATCGGTGGCGGTTGCGATTGCCCGCGCCTCTCGCCGCCGCCGCCTCATCCTATCCTTGCGCCGAGTCGCGCAATTTGAGGAGGGCGTCGATCAGCGACTTCTGGTTCGGCGCGGCCGAGACGACGGTCTTGAAGCCGTCGCCCACGGCCTCGGCGATGGCCGCCGACATCGCGACGCAGGTCGCGCCCTGCCATTCGGGCGCCTTGGCGCGGCGCGCGAACACCTTCGCCGTGCGCGGCGAATACAGAAGCACCGCGTTCACCGGGCCGGGCGGGACCTCGAGCGTCTTGTTCGGCTTCATGTGGTAGACGATGCGCCGCTCGGCCTTGCGCCCGCCCGCGACGAGGCGCTCCACGAGGTCGCCGCGCTGGTCGGAGCCGGCCATGTGGACGATCGGCTCCGGCGCACCGGAGAGATGCTCGAAGAGTTCGTCCGCCGTGCCGTCCGCGCTTATCACGTCGATGAAGCCGCTGGAGCGGGCCTCGTCCGCCGTCGCCGCGCCCACCGCGTAGACCGGGAGGCGATGGAAGGCGGTGTGGGGGGCGAGCATCGCCGCCGCGGTGCGGCTCGTCAGCGCGATGGAGCCGATCCCGTCCGCGGTGCCCGGCGGGTCGCCCGGCACCGGCTGGAGGAGCGGCGCGATGAAGGGCTCGAAGCCCATGGCGGTGAGCCGCTGCGCGGTCTGGCTGGCTTGGGGTTCCGGTCGGGTGACGGCGACACGAAAAATCATGGATCAGCTCTCGAAAAAATAGGGGCCGACGCGCGTCCGCAAGCGCTTGCCCAAGTCGTAGCCGAGTTCGGCCGCCTCCGCGACTGGCCCTTCGCCCGAAATCTCCTCGATGCGCGTGCCGTCCGGGGTCGCGACGAGGCCGGAAAAGCGGACGCGCCCGTCCGCGATCGTCGCGTGGCCCGCGATCGGGGTGCGGCACGACCCGTCGAGCGCGGCGAGGAAGCCGCGTTCGGCCGCGACGGCGTGCTCGGTGTCGTGGTCGGTGACCTTCGCGAGCGCCTCGATCATGCGGTCGTCGTCGCGCCGGATCTCCACCACGATCGCGCCCTGCGCGCAGGCGGGCGGGAAGCGGGTCGTGTCGAGGATCTCGGTCGCGACATCCTCCTTGCCGAGGCGCACGAGACCGGCGAGCGCCAGCAGCGTCCCGTCGCAGACCCCAGCCTCCAGCTTGGCGAGGCGCGTCTGCACGTTGCCGCGCAGGATGTCGACCTTGAGGTCCGGCCGCTCGCGCCGCACCAGCGCCTGACGCCGCAGCGAGGCGGTGCCGACCGTCGCGCCCGGCGGAAGGTCCGCGAGGCGCACCCCGCCGCGGCCGATGAAGACGTCGCGCACGTCGGCGCGCGGCAGGAAGGCACCGAGCGTGAGCGGGGCCGGCAGCAGCGTCTCGAGGTCCTTGCCCGAGTGGACGGCGCAATCGAGCGTCCCGTCGAGGAGCCCCGCCTCGATCTCCTTCGTGAAGAGGCCCTTGCCTCCGAGCTCGGCAAGCGGTCTATCGAGGACGCGGTCGCCGGTCGTCTTGATCGGGACGATCTCGATCCGATCGGCCGGGATGCCGGCATTGGCGGTCAGCGCCTGGGCCACCATGTCGGCTTGGGCGAGGGCGAGCGGGCTGCCGCGGGTTCCGATGCGTATCGTGTTCAAGAGCGGACCAGAGCAAGGAAGTGAACCAAGAGGTGGAGCATAGGCGACCGGCCGCAGCGGCGGAACCCTTCGTCCTCGGGATCGAGACGAGCTGCGACGAGTGCGCCGCCGCGGTCGTGACCGGCGTGCCCGGCCGGGCGCGGATCGTCTCGAACGTGGTCCTCAGCCAGATCGACCTGCACGAGGCCTATGGCGGTGTCGTGCCGGAAATCGCGGCGCGCGCGCACGGTGAGACGATCGACCGCGTGGTGGGCGAGGCGCTCGACGCGGCGGGGGTGACGCTCGACGCGGTGGACGTGGTGGCGGCGACGGCGGGGCCTGGCCTCCTCGGCGGGCTCCTCGTCGGCGCGACCTTCGGCAAGGCGCTCGCGCGGGCGAAGGGCGTGCCGTTCGCCGCGATCAACCACCTCGAGGCACACGTCCTCACCCCGCGCCTCACCGACGGGATTTCCTTTCCCTATTGTGTGGCGCTGCTGTCGGGCGGACACGCCCAGTTCGTGGCGGTGGAGGGGATCGACGCCTACCACCGGCTCGGCGGCACCATCGACGACGCGGCGGGCGAGGCGTTCGACAAGACGGCGAAGCTCCTCGGCCTCTCCTATCCGGGCGGGCCGGCGGTGGAGGTGGCCGCCCGCTCCGGCGACCCGGCGCGGTTCGACTTTCCGACCCCGCTCGCCAACCGTCCGGGCTGCGACCTCTCCTTCGCGGGGCTGAAGACCGCCGTGCGTCTCGCCGCCGAGCGCGCCCAGCCGCTCACCGACCAGGACATCGCCGACATCTGCGCCTCCTTCCAGGACGCGGTGGCGCGGCTCCTGGAGCGCAAGGCCGGGGCGGCGCTCGCGGCCTTCGCCGAGAAGGTGGGCGCGCCGGCCGGGCACCTCGTCGCCGTCGGCGGCGTCGCGGCGAACGGGGTGCTGCGCGCGGCGCTGACGCGGGCGGCCGAGAAGGCGGGGGCGGCCTTCGTCGCCCCGCCCCTGCCGCTCTGCACCGACAATGGCGCGATGATCGCCTATGCGGCGCTGGAGCGCGTCGGGAGCGGTGTCGCGCCCGACCCCTCCCAGCGCGTGCGCTCGCGCTGGCCGCTCGACGGCGACGCCGCGCCGCTCCTCGGCAAGGGCAAGCGCGGCGCGAAGGGCTGAGCCCGCGCCGTCTGGCCGGCTCGTCTCAGTTCGCGGGGGCGGGGATTTCCTGATAATGGCCGCGCCGGCGGGCCTTCCCGGCATAGAGGCGCTGGTCGGCCGCCTCCAGGAGATCGTCGAGCGCGCGCCCGTCGTCCGGCGCGCTCGCCTGGCCGACGCTGATGCGCAGCGACCAGGGGCTCTCCGGCATCGCGGCGGTGCGGGCCGCCTGGCGCAGATCCTCCCCGACCCGCGCCGCATCCTTCGGCGCGGCATCCGGCAGGAGGACGAGGAACTCGTCCCCGCCGAGCCGGTAGACGGGGTCCGTGTCGCGCACGGTCGCCTTCACGAGGTCGACGAGGAATTTCAGCGCCCGGTCGCCGGCCGCGTGGCCGAACTCGTCGTTCACCTGCTTGAAGGCGTCGATGTCGACGACGAGGACGCTCATCGGCCGGTTGGCTGTGATCGCCTCGCGCACGAGGCGCGGCCCCTCCTGGCTCAGCGCCCGCCTGTTGCGCGCGCCGGTCAGGACGTCGAGCTTGGCTTCGATGTCGAGCGCCTCGAAGCGCTGGCGGTAGGTGAGGGCGACGAACACGTCCCGCAGATCGTGCCCGATCCCGACCTCGTGGTGCTCCATGAAGTGGAGATAGGCCCACAGGATCGCCGAGTAGATCGAGCAGGCGACGAGCTTGCCGATCAGCCCGTCGCGCGCCGCGCCGAGCGGCACGCCGAAATAGATGTTCAGCGCCGAGAAGAAGGCGATGTGGTCGAAGATCAGGATCGTCGCACCGGTGATCCAGATGCAGGCGACGAGCGGCAGCCTGAAGCGGCACAGCTTCTCGTAGAGGATGATCATCGCGATGCAGTCGACGAAGAGGAGGAACGTCCCCCAGATCGACAGCCACGCCGATTCGGAGATCGTGGTGACGGCCTGCGGATGGATCCCCGACGTCTGCGGCTGCATCGAGACGACGACCACGATCGCGGTGATGATGAGGTTGCCGAGGAGGAGGCCGTAGATCGGCTGCCGCACCGTCTCCGCGTCCTCGCGAATATAGACGAGGAGGAGCAGGAGCAGCTTGCCGGAGAAGAGCAGAACCGAGCCGGGGCTGATCGACAGCGGGCCGACCGTCACGAACACCGTGATGGCGAGGTAGGTCTCGGCGAAGGTGAGGGCGCACAGCGCGCAGAAGAACGTGCCGATTCCCAGCATCCGCCGGTAGCGGAAGAGGGTCAGCATGACGCCGTAATAAATTGCGATCTGCGCGAGTGACGACGCGACGCCTGTCAGGAGCATCAGAAAAAGCCCCGCGCTTCGACTGTGCCTATATGCGATCTCCCATCGCTATCCAAAGCACCTTGTTGCAAGAAAGCATTTTCATCTATAACAAGAGCATGAACGATTGTTGCGCCCGCCGGATCGCGCGCCCGCACTGCTGCGCAGATCGAACGCCAAAGTCCCGGCACGCACCCCATCGCCACTCTTCTTTAGAAGCCGATTACAAGTCCAATTGGTAGCCTGGATTTGTATGCTGTCCCGGATTCTTTTTCACGCATTCGCCTTGGCCGGCAAACGCCATCCCGCTTCCGACACAATTTAACCAATTTCTGCCGCGTCGTCGCCGGTCAGCGCGAGCGCACGCGCATCAGGCCTTCCTGCGCGGTGGAGGCGACGAGGGTGCCGGCGCGGTCGAAGATCTGGCCGCGCGTGAAGCCGCGCGCGCCTGCGCTCGACGGGCTGTCGGTTGCATAAAGAAGCCAGTCGTCGGCGCGGAAGGGGCGGTGGAACCACATTGCGTGGTCGAGGCTCGCCATCTGCATCGCGTGGTCGAAAATGGACTTGCCGTGCGGGAAGAGGGCGGTGTCGAGGAGCGTCATGTCGGACAGGTAGCCGAGCACGGCCTGGTGGACGGACGGGTCGTCCGGCAGGCGGTCCGTCGCGCGCACCCAGACATATTGGAGCGGCGTCAGCGGCTCCTGCGAGAGATAATGGCCGAGCTCGACCGGGCGCAGCTCGATCGGGCGGTCCCGCTCGAAATAGCGCCGCACCGCCTCGGGGGCCTTCTCGATCATGATCGCGCGCAGCGACTCCTCGTCCGGCAGATCCTCCGGGCGCGGCACGTCCGGGAAAGGGGCGTGCATGTGGGAGAGGCCGTCCGGCTCGGACAGGTGGTACGAGGCGCTCATCGTGAAGATCGCCTCGCCGTGCTGGATCGCCCGCACCGCGCGCGTGGAGAAGGAGCGCCCGTCGCGCACCCGGTCGACCTGATAGATGATCGGCACGGCCGGATCGCCGGGCCGCACGAAGTAGCCGTGCAGCGAGTGGGCAGGCCGATTGTCGACGGTGCGGTTGGCGGCGACGATCGCCTGACCGATCACCTGCCCCCCGAAGACACGCTGCCAGCCGACTTGCGGGCTGCGGCCTCGGAATAGGTTGCGCTCCAGAGGTTCGAGGTCGAGTGTAGCGAGGAGTTCGGCAACGGCTGGGCGCATGATAACGACGGGCTTGTGAGGGTTCATGTGGACTTGTCACGAATGCCGGGAACGCGCAACGCATCGCTCGGTTGTCCCGTCGGAGGGTGACGGATGAAACGCACAATCGCCATCGCAGGTGGCGGCATCGTCGGGCGCACGCTGGCCGTGGCGCTCGCTTCGCAGTCGCACCTGTCGGTGCGGCTCTTCACCGGGCCGGAGCCGCAGGGCGACGCGCGGGCGAGTGCGCTCGTCGCCGCGAGCCGGCGCCTCTTCGGCCGCCTTGGCATCTGGTCCCACGTCGCCGAGAGCGCGGAGCCGATGCACCGCATGGTGATCACGGACAGCGCGACGGACGACGTGATCCGCCCCGATCTCCTGCATTTCGAGGGGGACGTGGAGGGAAGCCCGTTCGCGCACATGGTGCCGAACGATCTCCTCCATCAGGCCCTTGTCGCGCGCTGCGAGATGCTCGGCATCGACACCTCCCCCGCGAGCGTCACCTTCTATGACGAGGACGAGACCGGGGTGACCGTCTCCCTCTCCGACGGCGGCACGGTCCGGGCCGAGCTTCTGGTCGCGGCCGACGGGCGGCGCTCGAAGATCCGCCAGATCGCCGGGATCGGCATCGTGGAGCGGGCCTACGACCAGGCCGGCATCGTCGGCACCGTCGCCCATGACGAGCCGCACCATGGCGTCGCCACCCAGCATTTCCTGCCGAACGGCCCGTTCGCGATGCTGCCGCTCACCGGCAACCGCTCCTCCATCGTGTGGACCGAGCGGCCGAGCTTCGCGGCCGACCTCGTCGCGATGGACCCGATGCTCGCCGGGATCGAGATCGAGCGCGTCTTCGGCCTCTCCCTCGGCCGTCTCCAGGTGGAGGGCGCGCTCCAGTCCCACCCGCTGACCGCGATGCTCGCCCGCTCCTGGTATGCGGGGCGCGTCGCCCTCGCCGGGGACGCGGCGCACGTCATCCATCCGCTCGCAGGGCAGGGGCTCAATCTCGGCATCCGCGACGTCGCCGCCCTCGCCGAGATCCTCACCGAGGCCGAGCGCAATGGGGAGGATCTCGCCCTCGCTTTGCCACGATATGAGCGCATGCGGCGGGGAGATACCAGTCAGATGGCCCTCGCTATGGACGGCCTCAACACTATCTTCTCTAGGCGATCGAGCCTCGCGCGGGCGATGCGGTCGGTCGGCCTCGGTCTGGTCGATCGGCGGGCGGGTCTGAAGGCCCTGTTCATGCGCGAGGCCGCTGGAGTAGAGGGTGACGTGCCGCGCCTGATGCGCGGAGAGGCGATCTGAGGCCGGCAGCGTCCGGCCATGTGATGCCGGCGCCGGGCGAGAGCCGGCCGTGTGTCACCTCCCTCCCCACGGGGCGGGGGGCGAAAGTGAGAGAGAAAGGCCCGAAATGTCCCCGATCGTGATGTTCGTTACCGTCGTCGGGATGGGCGCCGTGGTCGTGGTGCTCCTGCTCGGCCTTTGGAATTTGATGCGCGGCGGTTCGCCGAACCGCTCGCAGGCCCTCATGCGTATGCGAGTCCTTCTCCAGTTCATCGTCATCGTGATCGCGATGACGGCTCTTTATTTCACCTCGGGCTGACACACACACATAACGATGGTCACACTCAACAAGATCTACACCCGGACGGGGGACGACGGGTCGACGGGGCTCGGCAATGGCGAGCGCCGCAAGAAGTTCGACACGCGCGTCGCGAGCTACGGCACCGTCGACGAGACGAACGCCGTCATCGGCTGCGCCCGCACGATGGGGCCCGATTCGCGCCTCGACGCGATGCTCGGCCGCATCCAGAACGACCTCTTCGATCTCGGCGCCGACCTCGCGACGCCGGAGAACGCGAACCTCCCCTACGAGCCGCTGCGCATCGTCGCGAACCAGGTCGACCGGCTGGAACGTGAGATCGACGAGCTGAACGCGGCGCTGAACCCGCTGAAATCGTTCGTCCTGCCCGGCGGGTCGGCCCTCTCGGCCCAGCTTCATCTCGCGCGCACCGTGTCGCGCCGGGCGGAGCGAATCATGGTCGAGCTCGCCCAGGACGAGCCGGTCGGCGAGGCCGCACTTCGCTATATCAATCGGCTGTCGGATTTCTTATTCGTCGCCGCGCGGGTCGCCAATCGGGGCGGCGCGGACGATATTTTGTGGGTGCCGGGGCAGAGCCGCGGCGTTTGACACCGTCAAGGGGCGCCGATAGCGTCCCCCGGCTTTCGCGCGGCGCCGCGCGGAGCTCGAAATCAAGAGGTTGGACGACGATGAAGATCCTGGTGCCGGTCAAGCGGGTGGTCGACTACAACGTCAAGATCCGCGTGAAACCGGACGGCACCGGCGTCGATCTCGCGAACGTCAAGATGAGCATGAACCCGTTCGACGAGATCGCCGTCGAAGAGGCGCTCAGGCTGCGCGAGGCCGGCACGGCGACCGAGGTCGTGGCGGTGTCGATCGGTCCGAAGCAGGCGTCCGAGACGCTGCGCACCGCGCTCGCGATGGGAGCCGACCGCGCGATCCACGTCCTGTGCGAGGAGTCGCCCGAGCCGCTCGACGTCGCGAAGATCCTGAAAGGCGTCGTCGGCGAGGAGTCGCCGGACCTCGTGATCCTCGGCAAGCAGGCGATCGACGACGATTGCAACCAGACCGGCCAGATGCTCGCCGCCCTTCTCGGCTGGCCGCAGGGCACCTTCGCCTCCAAGGTCGTGATCGAGGACGGGGGCGCGAAGGTCACGCGCGAGGTCGATGGCGGCCTCCAGACGGTGAGCCTCAAGCTCCCGGCGATCGTGACGACGGACCTGCGCCTCAACGAGCCGCGCTACGCCTCGCTGCCGAACATCATGAAGGCCAAGAAAAAGCCGCTCGACCAGAAGGAGCCCGGCGACTATGGCGTCGCGCCCCGCCGCCGTCTCGAGATCGTGACGACCGTCGAGCCGGGCAAGCGCCAGGCCGGCGTGAAGGTCGGGTCGGTCGCTGAACTTGTCGACAAGCTGAAGAATGAGGCCGGCGTCATCTGACGCGGCGGAGGATACCATGACGACGTTGTTGATCGCCGACCACGCTGGCGGCGCTTTGGGGGACGCGACGGCGAAGGCGCTGTCGGCGGCCGTGGCGCTCGGCGCGCCGGTGCATGTGCTTGTCGCGGGTGAGAATGTCGGCCCCGTCGCCGAGGCGGCCGCGAAGCTCGCCGGGATCGAGACGGTGCTGACCGCCGAGAGCGGGTCCTACGCCCACGGCCTCGCCGAGCCGCTGGCCGACCTCATCGTGTCGCTCGCCCCGTCCTATGACGCGCTCGTCGCCGCGGCGAGCACGGCCGGCAAGAACGTCATGCCGCGCGTCGCCGCGCTGCTCGACGTGATGCAGGTCTCCGACGTGATGGCCGTCGAGGGCGCGGACACGTTCAAGCGCCCGATCTATGCCGGCAACGCGATCCAGACCGTCCGCTCCACCGACGACAAGAAGGTCCTCACCATCCGCACCGCCTCCTTCCAGGCGGCGGGCGAGGGCGGCTCGGCCGCCATCAAGCCGGTGGACGCCGTCGCGGATCCGGGCCTGTCGAGCTTCGTCGGCGAGGAGGTCGCGACCAGCGACCGGCCCGAGCTCGGCGCGGCGCGGGTCATCGTGTCGGGCGGGCGCGCGCTCGGCTCGGCCGAGAAGTTCCATGAGGTGATCGAGCCGCTCGCCGACGCGCTCGGCGCGGCCATCGGTGCCTCGCGCGCCGCGGTCGACGCGGGCTACGCGCCGAACGACTGGCAAGTCGGCCAGACCGGCAAGGTCGTGGCGCCCGAGCTCTACATCGCCTGCGGCATCTCCGGTGCGATCCAGCACCTTGCCGGCATGAAGGACTCGAAGGTCATCGTCGCCATCAACAAGGACGAAGAGGCCCCGATCTTCCAGGTCGCGGATTACGGCCTCGTCGGCGACCTCTTCACGCTGGTGCCCGAGCTCGAGGGCGAAATCAAAAAGCGCGCGTCTTGACCGAGACCCGCCGCGATCGCCAGTCGCGGCGGGCGACGCATGTTGCTAGGCTTGACGTGCCCGGCAAGGCGGGCTTCATCGACGACAAATACGCGTCCAAAACGGCGGCCTTCATGAGCGACATCAAAAGCGTGGGCGTGATCGGTGCGGGCCAGATGGGCAACGGGATCGCCCATGTGGCCGCGCTCGCGGGCTACCACGTCTTCTTGAACGACGTGGACCGGTCGCGGATCCAGTCGGGTCTCGCGACGATCACCGGCAACATGGCGCGTCAGGTCTCCTCCGGCCGGATCGACGACGACACGCGCAAGTCCGCGGTCGAGCGCATCACGGCGGCGCCAAATGTCGACGAACTGTCCGAGGTGGACCTCGTCATCGAGGCGGTCACCGAGAACGAGCAGGCCAAGCGGAAGATCTACGCCCAGGTCTGCCCTCTCCTGAAGCCCGAGGCGGTGCTCGCCACCAACACCTCCTCCATCTCCATCACCCGCCTCGCGGCGGCGACGGACCGGCCGGAGCGCTTCATCGGCATCCATTTCATGAACCCCGTCCCGGTGATGGAGTTCGTGGAACTGGTCCGCGGCATCGCGACCGCGGACGAGACCTTCGCCGTCGCCGCCACCTTCGTGGAGCGGATCGGCAAGGTCTACGCGGTGGCCGAGGACTTCCCGGCCTTCATCGTCAACCGCATCCTGCTGCCGATGATCAACGAGGCGATCTACACCCTCTATGAGGGCGTCGGCTCCGTCACGGCGATCGACACCGCGATGCGGCTCGGCGCGAACCACAAGATGGGCCCGCTCCAGCTTGCCGATTTCATCGGCCTCGACACCTGCCTCTCCATCATGCAGGTCCTGCACGATGGCCTCGCCGATTCGAAATATCGGCCCTGCCCGCTCCTCGTGAAGTATGTCGAGGCCGGATGGCTCGGCCGGAAGGCCGGACGCGGCTTCTACGACTATCGCGGCGAGGAGCCGGTTCCGACGCGCTGAGCGCCCCGCGCGATGGACCGCTCGAACCGGCTCCGCGCGCGCCCCGTTCCCCATTCGATCCGTCGGCGCCAGCCCGGCATGATGGCGCGGATCGTCGCAGCCATCGCCCTCGCCGCCGCCCCGGCCGCCGCGGAGCCCTGTTTCGAGGCGGATGAGCCGGTCGAAATCGCCGCGATCGACGGCCGCGAGGCGCTTCAACTCACCGACGGACGGGCCGTCCGGCTCGCCGATATCCGCATCGCCGAATCCGAAAAGCTCGCGGCACGCGCGAGGGTTGTCCTTGAGGAGGCCGGTCCCGGCACCCTCCTCTTGCGGCCCGTTCGGGGCGCGCCGACGGATCGGTACGGACGACTTCAGGCCGATATTGTCGTCAAAGACACAGGGGCAAGTCTTCGCGAACAGATCGTGCTCAATGGCCTTGCGTTCGTCGACCCGACTGTTATTTCGGAAGGGTGTCTGACATCGCTTTTCGCGGCGGAGCGGGCGGCAGAAACCGCTGGCTTCGGTCTCTGGGGACGTCCGGAATCCGTGCTCGACGCAGCACGGGCCGATCTCACCCGGTATACCGGCCAGTACGCACTGGTGAGCGGCACGGTCAAGAGCGTCGGTGAGACGAAGCGAACGTTATATCTAAACTTTGGTGAAAACTTCCGGACCGATTTTACCGCCATCATCCGCCGGGCTGACGCCAGCGGGTGGGGGAGCGAACTAGCGGCTCTTGCCGGCGAAAGCGTTCGGATTAGGGGTGTGTTGGAAGCGTGGAACGGCGGCTTGATCCGAGTCGAGCATCCCGCTCAGATCGAGCGGCGGGACAGCTCCGGGCTCTAGCTCTCTCGATCACTCTCGCGCTCGGAGCCTGTGGCGGCTCCGTCGGCGAGAAGCCGCTTCTGACCACGGCCCAGCCGCCGCAGGCGGAGGTCGCGCAGACGACGGCCCCGCGTCCGCCCCGCACCGAGGAGCATCTGAAGCTCATCGGCGCCTATGGCGGCGTCTACTCCAACCCGCAGATCGAGGTCGCCGTGACCGACCTCGTGAACCGTCTGGTCGCGGCCTCCGCCCAGCCGGAGCGGACGATGCGGGTGACGATCCTCAACTCGCCGGCGATCAACGCCTTCGCGCTCCCCTCGGGCGACCTCTACGTCACGCGCGGCCTCATCGCGCTCGCGAACGACGAGAGCGAGCTCGCGGCCGTGATCGCGCACGAGATCGCCCACGTCACCGCCGACCATGCGCGCCTGCGCCAGCGCCAGGCCCAGGCCGCCGCGCTCGCCAAGCGCGTGAGCGACGTCGTGTCCGACCCGTCGATCCGCGCCGACACGCGCGAGACGGCCGAGATCAGCCTCGCCACCTTCAGCCAGCAGCAGGAATTCGAGGCCGACGAGATCGGCGTGAAGACGCTCGCCTCGGCCGGCTTCGACCCGTTCGCGGCCTCGCGCTTCCTCACCTCGATGGCCCGTTTCGCGAGCCTGCCGTCGCTGAACGCGGCGACGCAGGAGGGCCCGGGCTTCCTGTCCTCCCACCCGTCGACCCCCGCGCGCGTCGACCACGCCAAGCGCGCCGCCCGCGCCTATGGCGCACCGGGGATCGGCCGCACGGCGCGCAACACCTATCTGCGCACGCTCGACGGCACGCTTTATGGCGACGACCCGCGCGAAGGCTTCGTGCGCGGCCGCGAGTTCGCCCATGTCGAGCTCGGCATCGCCTTCACGGTGCCGGAGAACTACGTCCTCAAGAACACCTCCGCCGCCGTGCTCGCGACCGACGGGGCCCACACCGCGATCCGCTTCGACGCGGTCGGCGTGCCGGACGCGACCTCGCTCTCCGACTATCTGCGCTCGGGCTGGGTGAAGGGGCTCATCGACGATTCGATCCGCACCGAGCGGATCGGCGGGCTCGACGCGGCGGTCGCCTCCGCCCTCGTCGAGGGGTGGTCCTTCCGCATCGCGGTGATTCGCGGGCCGCAGCGGGTCTACCGCTTCATCTTCGCCTCGTCGAAGCCCGCCTCGGCCTACGAGGAGGCGTTCCGCAACACCATCAACTCTTTCCGCCTGCTGTCGCCCTCGCAGCGCGCCTCGATGCGGCCGCTCCGCATCCGCGTGATCCCGGTCCGTCCGAACGAGACGGCCGAGACGCTCGCCATGCGCATGTACGGGGTGGAGGATCCGATGAAGATCCCGCTCTTCGAGACGCTGAACGGCCTCGGCGACGATCGCGACCTCGTCTCCGGCGACCTCGTGAAGATCATCACCGAATGATCCGCGCCCTCGCGCTCTGCCTCGCCCTGTGGGCGGGCGGCGCGTCGGCCGAGCCTGCACCGGCGATCGACGCGATGCGCGATGGCGGCGCGGTCATCTTCCTGCGCCACGCCGCCACGAACCAGGACGAGATCGACACCGGCCGCCTCTACGACCGGCCCGGCCAGCGCAATCTCAGCGAAGCGGGCCGGCGGCAGGCGCGGGCGTTGGGCGAGGCCTTCGCCGCGCTCGACATCCGCTTCACGCGGATCCTCGCGAGCCCCGTCTATCGCGCCACGGACACCGCCGCGCTCGCGTTCGGGGAGGGTGGGTTCGAAATCAGCATGGAGATCGTCGCGGACGAGTATGCCGGGGCGGCGCTCGGCGCGATGCTGCGCGCGACGGACCGGCTCCTGTCGGAGACCCCGCCCGCGGGCGAAAATCTCCTCCTCGTCGGCCACCGGATTCCGCTGCAAATGGTGACGGGCGACCCGTTCCCGGATGCACGGTTGCCCGAGGGGGCGATGGCGGTCTTCCGCACCGAGGGCGGGGCGCGCCGCCTTGTCGGCATCGTCACCGCGGACGCCCTCTTCGCGGCGGCCGGGGTCGTGGTGGAGTAGGGCGCAGACCGGCGAAAGGCCGCCCGCGCCCGCTCGATCAGCGGTCGCGCTGGGCGAGGATGCGCAGGCGCAGGCCGTTGAGGCGGATGAAGCCCGCCGCGTCCTTCTGGTCGTAGGCGCCGGCATCGTCCTCGAACGTGACGATCTTCTCCTGGTAGAGCGACTTCGGGCTCGAACGGCCCGTCACGATGACGTTGCCCTTGTAGAGGGTCAGCGTCACCCGGCCTTCGACATCGGCCTGTGAGGTGTCGATCGCGGCCTGGAGCATGGTGCGCTCGGGCGAGAACCAGAAGCCATTATAGAGCAGCTCCGCATAGCGCGGCATCAGCTCGTCCTTCAGGTGCGCGGCGCCGCGGTCGAGCGTCAGGCTCTCCATCGCGCGGTGCGCGACGTGGTAGATCGTGCCGCCCGGCGTCTCGTACACGCCGCGCGACTTCATGCCGACGAAGCGGTTCTCCACGAGGTCGAGGCGGCCGATGCCGTTGTCGTGGCCGAGCTTGTTGAGCGCGGTCAGCAGCGTCGCCGGGCTCATGGCCTCGCCGTTCAGCGCGACGCCGTCGCCTTCCTTGAAGTCGATCGCGATCTCGGTCGCCTTGTCGGGCGCCTCCATCGGGCTCAGCGTGCGCTGGTAGACGATCGAGGGCGGCGCGACGGCCGGGTCCTCGAGCACCTTCCCCTCGGACGAGGAGTGGAGGAGGTTGGCGTCGACGGAGAAGGGCGCGTCGCCCTCCTTGTCCTTCGTCACCGGGATCTGGTTCAGCTTCGCGAACTCGATGAGGTCGGTGCGCGACTTGAACTCCCAGTCGCGCCACGGCGCGATGACGCGGATCGCGGGGTCGAGGGCGGCATAGCCAAGCTCGAAGCGGACCTGGTCGTTGCCCTTGCCGGTCGCGCCGTGGGCAACGGCGTCGGCGCCGGTCTCGTGCGCGATCTCGATCTGGCGCTTGGCGATCAGTGGGCGCGCGATGGAGGTGCCGAGGAGGTAGACGCCTTCATAGAGCGCGTTGGCGCGCATCATCGGGAAGACGTAGTCCTTCACGAAGGTCTCGCGCAGGTCTTCCACGTAGATCTCGCGGCAGCCCATCATCTCGGCCTTGCGGCGTGCGGGCTCGAGCTCCTCGCCCTGGCCGAGATCGGCGGTGAAGGTCACCACCTCGGCGTTGTAGGTGGTCTGGAGCCACTTGAGGATGATCGACGTGTCGAGACCGCCGGAATAGGCGAGAACGACTTTCTTGGGCGCGGGCGCGGTCATGGCGTGCTCTTGAAGGGGCGGGAATGGCGCGGTGTGTGCCACGCGAGGCCCATCGGCGCAAGCGTTGCGCGCCGTGCTTTGGCCGCAGGAAGCGGGACGCCCCGCACCCGCCGCGCCGCTAGGAGGCCCCCGGCAGAGGACGGGAGGCAGCCATGCCGAGACTTCAAGGCAAGACCATCATCGTCACCGGCGCAAGCAGCGGCATCGGCGAGGCCGCCGCGCGCCTCTTCGCCGCCGAGGGCGCGCGCCTCGTGATCGGCGCGCGGAGGGCCGACCGCCTCGCCGCGCTCGCCGGGGCGATCAACGAAGTGGGTCCCGGACGGGCCGTCGCGGTTGCGGGGGACGTGCGTGAGGAGGCGCACGCCGCCGCCCTCGTCGACGCGGCGCTCACGCATTTCGGCGCGCTCGATGGGGCCTTCAACAACGCCGGCGCCGTCGGGGCGCTCGCCCCCGCCGCGGAGCTCGCACGCGCGGATTGGGAGGCGACGATCGCCACCAACCTCACGAGCGGCTTCCTCGCCGCGCGCCACCAGATCCCGGCGCTGAAGGCAGCCGGCGGCGGCGCGATCGTCTTCACCGGCTCGTTCGTCGGCCACACGTTGGGTCTTCCCGGCATGGCCGCCTACGCGGCGGCGAAGGCGGGGCTCGTCGGCCTCACGCAGGTCCTCTCGGCCGAGCTCGGCGGGGCGGGGATCCGCGTCAACGCGCTCCTGCCGGGCGGCACCCACACCGCCGCCGCGGGCGACGATCCCGCCTTCCACGACTGGGTGCGCGGCATCCACGCGCTGAAGCGCATGGCCGCGCCGGAGGAGATCGCGCGCGCCGCGCTCTTCCTCCTGTCGGAGGACGCAAGTTTCCTCACCGGCGCCGCGATCCTCGCCGACGGGGGCGTGTCTGTCGTGCGCACCTGAGGCGTTGACGTTCGCCTACGTATGCTTAGATTGGATTTATTCCAATTAAGAGGTGGCATCGCATGTTTGCGAGCATGTCGGGACGCCGGCGCTTCGGGGATCTCTCGGAGCAGGAAGTCCTCGCTCTCGCCGTGTCGTCCGAAGAGGACGACGCGCGCATCTATCGCTGGTACGCCGAGAAGCTGCGCGGCGAATTTCCCGCGAGCGCCGCCGCCTTCGACGAGATGGCGGCGGAGGAGGACGAGCATCGCCGCCGCCTCATCGACCTCCACACTCGCCGCTTCGGCCCGGTCATCCCGCTGATCCGGCGCGAGCACGTCGCGGGCTACTATGCCCGCCGCCCGGTCTGGCTCGTCGAGCAGATGGGGCTTGAGAAGATGCGCGCGGAGGCGGCGCGGATGGAGGACCAGGCGCACGATTTCTACGTGCGCGCGGCCCAGTCGAGCACCGACACCGACACGCGCCGCTTCCTCGGCGACCTCGCCGCCGCCGAGACCGGGCACCGCAACGCGTGGGACACGATCGAGGAGCGGAACCTCCCCGCCGACGTGCGCTCGGCGGAGGACGAGGCCGCGCATCGCCGCTTCGTGCTCACCTATGTGCAGCCGGGCCTCGCGGGGCTGATGGACGGGTCGGTCTCGACCCTCGCGCCGATCTTCGCCGCCGCTTTCGCGACGCAGGACACCTGGCAGACCTTCCTCGTCGGCCTCGCGGCGTCCGTGGGCGCCGGCATCTCGATGGGCTTCACCGAGGCGGCGTCCGACGACGGGGTGATCTCCGGGCGCGGCTCGCCGGGCACGCGCGGGGTGGTGACGGGCGTCATGACCACCATCGGCGGCCTCGGCCACGCGCTCCCCTATCTCATCCCGCACTTCTGGACGGCGACGGTGCTCGCGCTCGTCTTCGTGCTGATGGAGCTCTGGGCGATCACCTGGATCCAGAACCGCTACATGCAGACGCCGTTCTGGCGCGCGGCGCTTCAGATCGTGGCGGGCGGCGCGCTCGTCCTCGGCGCGGGGGTGCTGATCGGGCAGGCCTAGAACACGTCTCGCTCATTCCGCATCGGATTGAGCGAGAAAAGCGTGTTCGCTCCGTCGGTCTGGCGCGATTGCTCTTCGCTCAGGTTGATCCAACCTGAGCGGCAAGCGCGCCAGGCGGCCCGCCCGCGGCCCTCAGCGGCGCAGGAAGATGAAGCGCGCCAGCGAGTTCTTGCGCCGCGTGAAGGCGAGGCGCGAGTTGCGCAGATAGTGCTCGAACCAGGTGAACTTCTCCTCGCCCCAGCGCGCGACGATCGTCTCGCGATGGGCGCGCAGGTTCGCGATCCACGCCTGGAGGGTGAGCGCGTAGTCCTGCGGGTCGTTCTCCAGATAGGCGAGGCGGAAGGTCGGTGCGGCGCCCTCCACGACTTCGGAGATGAACGGGATGTCCGATTGCGGGAACACGGTCTGCGGGAGCCAGGCCTTCGATTCCTCGAAATTGACCGCGTCCCACACGATGGTCTGCAGCGAGAAGGCCGCGCCCGGCTTCAGGACCGTGTGCAGCCGGTCGAAGAAGTTGCGATAGACGGCGATCTTCTGCATCCGGTCCATCTCGGGACGGGCGAAATGCTCGAACGCGCCGATCGAGATCGCCCCGTCGAAGCGCATCTCGGTGTCGAAGGCGAAGAAGTCCTGGAGCATCACGCTGACGCCGGGCCAGCCCTGCGCCAGGATGTGGTCGTTCTGGTCGCGCGAGAGGGTGAGGCCGAGCGCTGACGTTGCCCCGCGCTCGGTCACCGCGCCCTTCAGGATCGCGCCCCAGCCGCAGCCGATATCGAGGATCGCATGCCCGTCGGAGACGCGCGCGCCGTCGAGATGGAAGGCGAGCTTGGCCACTTGCGACTGGGCAAGGTCCTCAGCGATCGGAGCCCGCGACAGCGGGTCGTGCCAGCGGCCGGACGAGTAGGACAGCGACTTGTCGAGCCACAGCGAGAAGAAGGCCGTGTCGTTGTCGTAGTGGTACTCGATCGCCTCCGACGCGCTCATCTTCTGCGCGTCGTCGATGTTCGCCGGCGTAAAGTTCTGGTTCTTCGTCAAAGTTCACCCCATGGCTCTGCCGGCGGCAGATGGTTCGAATGGGCGATCGCCCCGCGCCTTGCGGCGGCGTGATTCTGCGTGGCGAGGCATCTCATCGCGGGGTACATGAAACTGTCCGTCAATCACAAGCCGGTCGAATAGAGGAGCACTGTCCCATGGTCGACTACATTGACTCAGAGGAGGCGCTCCTCGCGCACTACGGTATGCCGAAGCTGCCGTCCACGGTGAAGGTCTCTCCGGTCGTCACGCCCCATTATCGCGAATGGATCGAAGCCTCGCCCTTCTGCGCCCTCGCGAGCGTCGGGCCGGAGGGGCTCGATTGCAGTCCGCGCGGCGACGCTGGGCCGGTGGTCCGCATCCTCGACGAGAAGACGATCGCGATGCCCGACCGGCGCGGCAACGACCGGATCGACACGCTGCGCAACATCGTGCGCGACCCGCGCGTCTCGCTGATGTTCCTGATCCCCGGCTCCGGCACGGTCCTGCGCGTCAACGGCCGCGCCCGGATCACCTCCGACGAGGCCTTGCGCGAGAGTTTCGCGATGGACGGCAAGTTGCCGCGCACGGTCACGGTGGTGAAGGTCGACGAGGTCTATTTCCAATGCGCCCGCGCGGTCGTCCGCTCGAACATGTGGCAGGGCGGCCATGCCGATCCGGCGACCCTGCCATCCATCGGGCTCATGCTCGAGACGCTCTCGAGCGCGGCGATCGACGGCAAGGAATATGACGCCGAATGGCCCGGCCGCGCGGCGAAGACCATGTGGTGACGGCGTGCACCCGCTGGTCGCATGACGCGGTGCAACAATTTGCGGTGATCGGTGCGGTGCGGGAGGCTGTTAGGAGCGCAAAGTCAAGTCCTTGTCGGCTCCCCCGGCGCCACCCATAATCGGCCGATGGATTTCTCGTCGAAAGACTATGACCGCATTCGCGCATCGCGGCGCCGCGGCTCCGGCCGTGGCAACGGCGGGGCCACGGCGGATGCGCCCGTCATGGCGCGCCGGTGCGCCTGGGAGGGTTGCGGCGAGCAGGCGGAATACCGGGCGCCGAAAGGGCGCGGCAAGGAAGGCCAGTATCACTGGTTCTGCCTCGACCATGTTCGGGAATACAACAAGACTTACAATTACTTCGAAGGGATGACCGACGACGACGTCATCGCCTACCAGCGCGACTCGATCACCGGCCACCGCCCGACCTCGCCGATCGGCGTGCGCGGCGAGGGCAAGGCGCGCGCGGCGAAGGCCGCCTGGTCCGGCATCGTCGACGATCCCTTCGTGCTGTTCGGTGAGATGGGCGGGGCCGCGCCGCGCCCGGAACCGGAGCGCCGCCGCCCGAAAGGACCGGAGCGCGACGCCTTCGAGGTCATGGGTCTGGAGCACGACGCCTCGAAGGAAGCGATCAAGTCGCGATACAAAACCCTTGTAAAGCGTCACCATCCTGACGCAAACCAGGGAGACCGCAGCTCCGAGGAGCGATTGCGCAGCGTTATCAATGCCTACAACGTGCTTCGTCGCGCCGGGTATTGTTGATCGTTTGGGCAATCCCAAACCAGCCTAGTCGCGCGCCCGCAGTCGGGTGCTGACTTGCCGAGGAAGACGAGATGGCAGAGACGCAAACCGCGTCAACGCGAATGCCTGACATCACGGTGTCCGCCCACCAGACGTTTGGCATCGATTCCGATATGGAAGTTCCGGCCTTCGCCGAGCCGACCGAGCACGTTCCGGACGTCGATCCGTCCTACGTGTTCGATCCGCCGACCACGAAGGCCATTCTTGCCGGCTTCAAGTACAACCGCCGCGTCCTCATCGCGGGGTATCACGGCACCGGCAAGTCGACGCATATCGAACAGGTCGCCGCGCGCCTCAACTGGCCGTGCGTTCGCGTCAACCTCGACAGCCACATCAGCCGCATCGACCTCGTCGGCAAGGACGCCATCGTCGTGCGCGACGGCGCGCAGGTGACGGAATTCCGCGACGGGATCCTACCCTGGGCGCTGCAGACCAACACCGCCCTCGTGTTCGACGAGTATGACGCCGGCCGTCCGGACGTGATGTTCGTGATCCAGCGCGTGCTCGAAGTCGCGGGCCGGCTGACGCTGCTCGACCAGAACCGCGTGATCCGCCCGCACCCGGCCTTCCGCCTCTTCGCCACGGCGAACACGGTCGGCCTCGGCGACACGTCGGGCCTCTATCACGGCACGCAGCAGATCAACCAGGGCCAGATGGACCGCTGGTCGATCGTGACGACGCTCAACTATCTGCCGCACGAGGTCGAGACCGAGATCGTCCTCGCCAAGTCGCCCCACTACCAGACGGACGAGGGACAGCAGACCGTTGCAAAGATGGTCCGCGTCGCCGATCTAACACGCAACGCCTTCGTCAACGGTGATCTGTCGACGGTGATGAGCCCGCGTACGGTCATCACCTGGGCGGAGAATTCCGAGATCTTCGGCGATATAGGTTTCGCCTTCGAGGTGTCGTTCCTCAACAAGTGCGATGAGACCGAGCGGACGATCGTGGCCGAGTTCTTCCAGCGCTGCTTCGGCAAGGACCTCGCGCAGGCGGCATCGCGCATCGTGAACTGATGAAGGCGCGCCGCCGCCATTGATGGCGGCGCCCTTCGGGACCGACCGGGGTGAGCGGCGCATCCGCGTCGCGCCGGCCCCGCCCGTCGGTCCGGGACTGGGTGCCTCGCGGTGCGGCCCGAAAGGGTCCGCCGGCGGGGCGAAGCCGGGCCCCGCGCGGCATGTCCGCGTCCTCCCGGCCATCCTCCGACATGGCGAGTCGGCGGCGTTATCGCGGGGGCGTGGCACGCGCCCGCGTCTAGCATTGACCAAGGAGGGTCGATCCGGATGGCAGGCCTCGGCGACAACAATCGCAAGACGAAGCTGCCCGATGCGCGGCACGAAACCTTTCGCAACGCCGTGTCGGGCACGATGCGCGCGATCGCCGGCAAGCCGGATCTCGAGGTCGTCTTCTCCAGCGACAAGCCCTCGCTGAACGGCGACACGGCGCGCCTGCCCGAGCCGCCCCGCCGCCTCTCCCCGAAGGACATCGCGATCACGCGCGGCATCGGCGATTCGATGGCGCTGAAGCTCGCCGTCCACGACGCCGCGCTCCACCAGAAATACGCCCCCGAGGGCGCCGACGCGCGCGCCGTGTTCGACGCGGTGGAGACCGCGCGCTGCGAGTCGCTCGGCGCGCAGGCGATGCAGGGCGTCGCCGACAACATCTCCGCGATGCTCGAGGACCGCTATCATCGCGGCAACTATCACGAGATCACCGACCAGGCCGACGCGCCGCTCCAGGACGCGCTCGCCCTCCTCGTGCGCGAGAAGCTGACCGGGGCGAAGCCGCCGGAGAGCGCGCAGAAGCTCGTCGATCTGTGGCGCCCGTGGCTGGAAGAGAAGTGCGGCCGCAATCTCGACGGTCTCGCGACGCAGATCGGCGACCAGAAGGGCTTCGCCACCGCGATGCGCGATATCCTCGCGCAGCTCGACATGGCCGAGGAACTCGGCGAGGAGACCGGCGAGGACGACGAGAACCAGGACGGCCAGTCCGAGGTCGAGAACCCGGAAGAGGCGAGCGGCGAAGCCGGTGACGACGACACCGAAGATAACGCCGCGCCGCAGGATTCGGAGCGCAGCGGCGAGGAAGAGACCGCCGAGGACGTCGAGGATTCGGACTTCACCGCCGAGGACGTGCGCGAAGACGACATGGGCGATGCGGACGAGTCGACCGACGGCGTGCGCGTCGAGGACCCGGACGCCCGCACCGCCTTCGGCACCGATTATCGCGTCTACACGCGCCAGTTCGACGAGGTGATCACCGCCGAGGAGCTCTGCGACACGGCCGAGCTCGACCGTCTGCGCGGCTTCCTCGACCGTCAGCTCACCCACCTCCAGGGCGCCGTCGCGCGCCTCGCGAACCGCCTGCAGCGCCGTCTGATGGCGCAGCAGAACCGCTCGTGGGATTTCGACCAGGAGGAGGGTGTGCTCGACACCGCGCGCCTCTCGCGCATCGTGATCGACCCGATGCAGCCGCTCGCCTTCAAGATGGAGCGCGACTCTGAGTTCCGCGACACGGTCGTCACCCTCCTCATCGACAATTCGGGCTCGATGCGCGGGCGGCCGATCACCGTCGCGGCGACCTGCGCCGACATTCTCGCCCGCACGCTGGAGCGCTGCCACGTGAAGGTCGAGATCCTCGGCTTCACGACGCGCGCCTGGAAGGGCGGCTCGTCGCGCGATCACTGGCTCCAGCACGGCAAGAAGCCTTCGCCGGGCCGGCTCAACGATCTGCGCCACATCATCTACAAGGCCGCCGATGCGCCGTGGCGCCGCGCCCGCCGCAATCTCGGCCTGATGATGCGCGAGGGGCTGCTGAAGGAGAATATCGACGGCGAGGCGCTGGCCTGGGCGCACGATCGCCTGCTCGCCCGCTCCGAGCAGCGGCGCATCCTGATGATGATCTCGGACGGCGCGCCGGTCGACGATTCCACGCTGTCGGTCAACGCCGGCAACTATCTCGAGAAGCACCTCAGGGCCGTCATCGCGGAGATCGAGGAGCGCTCCCCGGTCGAGCTGATCGCCATCGGCATCGGCCACGACGTGACGCGCTATTATCGCCGCGCGGTGACCATCGTCGACGCGGAGGAGCTGGCGGGCGCGATGGTGAACCAGCTCGCCGACCTATTCGACGACGAGCGCGAGAAGCAGCCGCGCCGGCGCGGGCGGCGGGCGCAGCGCAAGGCCGCCTGACGGCAGGGCCGTGCCCCGGATGACCCGGCCCCACCGCTCCCTGGGACGACGATCGCGGCGCGCCGCCCTCTGCGGCGCGCTCGCCCTCACGCTCGGCGCGCTGACGCTCGCCGAGAGCACCCACGCCGAGCCCATCGATCTGCGCTGGCGCACGATCGACCGCTTCCGCATCGGCGAGGACCCGGCGGACCGGCTGCGCTTTCTCGGTGGGATCAGCCTCTTCGGCCCGCGCCATTTTGGCGGCCTCTCCGGCCTCCTCGTCGACGGGGATCGTTTCCTCGCGGTCAGCGATGTCGGCCAGTGGTTCTCCGGGCGCTTCCTGGAGGAGGACGGCCGCCTCACCGGCGTCGCCGACACCGAGCTATGGCCCCGGCGCGATCACAATGGCGACGAGATCCGGACCAAGCGCGCCGGAGACGCCGAGGCGCTGACGCTTGTGCCGGGCGGCGTGCGCACCGTCGTGGAGGGCGCCGCGCAGCATCTCGTCTACCCGGCCGACGGCCTCGTGATCGACCGCGACGCACGGCCGCGCCGGATCGATGTCCACGCCACCATCACCTCGCTCGCCAAGCGGCACGGGGTCGAGAGCCTCGCGACGCTGCCGACCGGCGAAGTGATCATGATCCTCGAAGGCAACACGCGCACGGGCGACGTGATCCCCGCCTTCCGCGACGGCGCGCGCTTCTCGATCGCGCGGCGCGGAGAGTGGTCCATCACCGGCGCCGACGCGCTGCCGGGCGGCGATCTCGTCATCGTGGAACGCTATTATGGCGGCGGGATCGACGTGCGGATGCGTGTGCGCCGGCTCGGCGCGGACGCGGTGGCGAAGGCGGGGGAGGGGACGGTCGTCGACGGCCCGATCCTCCTGGAGGCCGACTTCTCCGAGGAGATCGACAACATGGAGGCCATCGCCGCACAGGTCCGCGACGGCCGGATCGAGCTCACGCTGATGTCGGACGACAATCTGTCCTTCCTGCAGCGCTCGCTTCTCCTGCGCTTCGCGATCGGCGACCCGACGCCGCGCGCGAACCCGCTGCGCGTCGCCTCGGCGAAGCCGGCGACGCGGGCCTGATCATTCGGCAGGATTGATCGGAAGGATGGCCGCGTCAGGCGCGGCCGGTCGCGACCCGCGAGACGAGGAAGCGATAGGGGCCGAGCGCGAAGCCGGCGACGAGCAGCTTCACCGTGCAGTCGGCGATCGCCCAGGACACCCAGCGCGCGGTCTCCGGCAGGCCCTCGATCCCGAAAAGGTGATCGGTGGCCGTGGCGAAATCGTCGGTCGCGAAGGGGATCATCGCGGAGAAGGCGATGGTGAAGAACAGCGCCGTGTCGACCACGGAGGCCGAGAGTGAGGAGAGGAGCGGCGCGCGCCACCAGGTCATGTGGCGCAGCCGGTCGAACATCGCGACGTCGTAGAATTGCGCGACGAGGAAGGCCGTGCCCGACGCGAACGCGATCCGCGGCGTCGACAGGAGCGCCGACAGCACGATCGCCACCGCGAAGCCCACGAGCGCGACCTGGCGGGCGCGGTGCGGGCCGAACGTGCGGTTCACGACGTCGGTGACGAGGAAGGCGAAGGGATAGGTGAACGCGCCCCAGGTCAGGATATCGGCCAGGTTGAGGCCGAAGAGCTGGCCCATGACCGGATGCTGAACGAGGATGTTCGACGCCACGACGACCGCCGCCATCGCGGCGACAGCCGTCATCAGCGCCATGCGCGGGGAGACGTTGGCAGCCATTCCGTTGCGCGAAAGCCGGGCGTGTTACGCGGCCGGGGCGCTTTCGCCAGCGGCGACGACTTCGCGCTTCAGGCGGAGCATCCGCTCGGACAGCGCCGCATCGTCGGCCTTCGCGAGGAACGCGTCGAGACCGCCCTGGTGCTCGACCGTGCGCAGCGCGGCAGCGCTGATGCGCATCTTCACGCGGCGGTCCAGCTTGTCGGAGATGAGAGTGACGTCGACGAGGTTCGGGAGGAACCGCCGCTTCGTCTTGTTGTTCGCATGGCTGACGTTGTTGCCAACCAGCACGCCCTTACCCGTGAGTTCGCAGCGTCGCGCCATTACACATTCGTCGGACCCAGCCGACGCCCTATCAAGAAATTTCGGTGAGGAGCGGTGAATAGGGATCGCAGGACGCCACGTCAAGCGTTTCGGTCCACTGAAATCGGGTCGCAGGTGCGGCGGCGACTCGCATTCAGCTTGAATTCAGCCCCGGAAGCGGTTTGATCTCACTGCGGCCATCCCATAAAGCAAGAGTGCTCGACGCTGGCCGGCCTGCTGCGCACGTTGGGGGAGAGTGCTTTGAGAGTCTGGACGTCCGTCCTCTTGATCACCGCGCTCGTCGTGGCGCCGGTCGTCGTTCAGCCGCAAGCCCGCGGCACGACGAAGACCACTGTCGACGCCGTTTATGAAATTTCCATTGCCGGCTGGGGCATCGCGCGCGCCAACATGCAGATGAAGATGACCGGCGACGCCGCCCGCGGGGCGTACGACGCCGAGCTCTTCATGCAGCCGAAGGGCGTCGCGAAGATCGTCACGGCCGTCCGCACCTCCGTGTCCGCCGCCGGCGAGACGAACCGGGGCAAGGTGCTGCCGACGAATTATCGCGTGCGGGCGGAGGAGATCCGCCAGCCCGTCGCGGTCGATATGAAGATGAGCCAGGGCAGCGTGACCTCGCTGCGCGCGGTGCCGCCGCTGAAGTCGCTCCCCGGCCGCGTGCCGGTGACGAACGCGCACCGGCGCAACATCGTCGATCCGCTCTCCTCCGGCCTCCTGCCGATCAAGTCGGCGGACGCGAGCGACGCGTGCCGGAACACGCTGGAGATCTTCGACGGTTGGACGCGCTACAACGTGAAGCTCTATTTCAAACGCACCGAGAATGTCGCGACGTCGGGCTATAACGGCCCGGTCACGGTGTGCGGCGCGCGCTGGGTGCCGGTCTCCGGCCATCGCCCGGCCAAGAAGGAAGTCCAATATCTGGAGCAGAACCGCGCGCTTGAGATGTCGGTCGTGCCGCTGCCCGAGGCGGGGGTCGCAATCCCCTACCGGGTGAGCATCGGCACCCCGAACGGCGAGATCCTGATCGAGCCGAGCCAGATGCGGATCTCCTCGGCCGGTGTCTGACCGGCTTGACTTCGGCGGCGGATGCGGCGTTTTGACACGCACCGTCCGGCCGCCAGCAGCGAGGATGGTCTGATGCGTTGACGCCAGGCGGGCCGGAGTCGGCCTCGAGCCTCGCGCGGGATCACGTCGTGACCCGCATTCCCGAAACCGCGCCGACGGTCCCTGCCGGCGCTTCCGAGGTACGGATTGTGATTTCCAGTCCCCTCCCCAGTCGCCATGAGCGGGCGCGCAACGTCACCGCCGTGCTCGGCCCCACCAACACCGGAAAGACGCATCTCGCGATCGATCGGATGCTCGCGCGCCGGTCGGGCCTCATCGGCCTGCCGCTGCGCCTGCTCGCGCGCGAGGTCTATGGCCGCATGGTCGCCCGCGTCGGGCCGGAGGCGGTGGCGCTGATCACGGGCGAGGAGAAGATCATCCCCGCCGGTGCGCGCTATCATGTGGCGACGGTCGAGGCGATGCCGCTCGATCTCGACGTGGAGTTCGTCGCGATCGACGAGGTCCAGCTCGCGGCCGATCTCGAGCGCGGGCGCGTCTTCACCGACCGCATCCTGCGCGTGCGCGGGGCCTACGAGACTCTGCTCCTCGGCGCGCTCACGGCCCGTTCGCTGCTGGAGCGGCTCGTTCCGGGCATCAACGTCGTCACCCGCCCGCGCATGTCGGTGCTGACCTATGCGGGCGAGAAGAAGCTCACCCGCCTGCCGCCGCGCTCCGCCGTGGTCGCCTTCTCGGCCAATGAGGTCTACGCCATCGCCGAGCTGATCCGCCGCCAGCGCGGCGGGGCGGCGATCGTCATGGGCGCGCTGTCGCCGCGCACGCGCAACGCGCAGGTCGAGCTTTTCCAGTCCGGCGATGTCGACTTCCTCATCGCCACCGACGCGATCGGGATGGGCCTCAATCTCGACGTCGACCACGTCGCCTTCGCCTCGGCGCGCAAGTTCGACGGCTACCAGTTCCGCCAGCTCAGCGCCGCCGAGCTCGGCCAGATCGCCGGCCGCGCCGGCCGCCACACGCGCGACGGCACGTTCGGCGTCACCGGCCGCGTCGCGCCCTTCGAGGATGCGCTCGTCGAGGCGCTGGAGACCCACGCCTTCACCCCGGCGAAGGTCTTCCAGTGGCGCAATCCCGATCTCGATTTCTCGTCGATCGCCGCGCTGCGCCGCTCGCTGGACGAGCCCGCGCGCGAGGAAGGGCTCGTGCGCGCCCCGATCGACGACGACCAGAAGGCTCTCGAGCACGCGACGAAATCGCCGGAAATCATGGACCTCGCGTCCACGAAGGCGCTCGTCACGCGGCTCTGGGAGGTCTGCCAGGTGCCGGACTATCGCAAGATCGCGCCGGCCAACCATGCCGATCTGATCCTGACCTTGTTCCAGTTTCTTGCGCAGGACGGCGTCATTCCGGATGAATGGATTGCCCGGCAGGTGCGTTACGCGGACAAGACGGATGGCGACATCGACACGCTGTCCAACCGCATCGCGCATGTCAGGACCTGGACTTTCGTCGCCAATCGGAATGATTGGCTTGCCGATCCGCAAGAATGGCGTGAAACAACCCGCCAAGTGGAGGACCGCTTGTCCGATGCGCTGCATGAGCGTTTGATGCAGCGTTTTGTGGACCGGCGCACCAGCGTGCTGATGAAGCGGCTGAGAGAGAATGCGATGCTGGAATCAGAAGTGAACGACTCTGGGGATGTGATTGTAGAGGGCCAGCATGTGGGCGCCCTGCATGGATTCCGTTTCCAGGCCGACGCCTCCACCGGCGACCCTCGCGATCTGAAGGCGCTGCGTGCGGCGGCGTCCAAGGCACTCACGAAGGAGCTGGAGCGGCGGGCGGAGAAGGTGTCTCAGGCGCCCGACCCGGCGTTCACGCTGGGATCCGACGCCGCGATCCGCTGGCAGGGGGCGGTGATCGCCCGCGCCACGGCGAGCGACGAGGTGCTGAAGCCGAATGTCGTGCTCCTCGCCGACGAGATCCTGCCGGCCCCCGCGCGCGAGCGGGTACAGGGTCGGCTGAACCAGTGGCTCACCGCCCACATCGAGGGGATGCTGAAGCCGCTCTTTGACCTCCGCAACGCGGACGCGCTCGACGGTGGCGCGCGCGGCCTCGCCTATCGCATCAGCGAGGGGCTCGGCAGCGTGGAGCGCGCCGCGGTGGCGGACGAGGCGAAGGCGCTCGACCAGCCGGCGCGTGCGGGCCTGAGAGCCCTCGGGGTGCGCTTCGGGGCCTACCACATCTTCGTGCCGGCGCTCCTGAAGCCGGCGCCGAGCCAGCTCATCGCGCTCCTCTGGGCGCTGAAGAATGCCGATCTCGAGGTGCCGGGCCTCTCCGAGGTGCCGCAGCTCTCCGCCTCCGGGCGCACTTCCATCACCGTCGATCCGACGGTGCCGGCCGAGCTCTATCGCGTCGTCGGCTTCCGCGTGTGCGGGCCGCGCGCGGTGCGCATCGACATCCTGGAGCGCCTCGCCGACCAGATCCGCCCGCTCGTCGCGTGGCGCCCGGCGCCCGAATCCGGCGAGCCGCCGGCGGGTGCCGTGCCCCAGGGCGGCGGCTTCCTCGTCACCGTGACGATGACCTCGCTCCTCGGCTGCTCGGGGGAGGATTTCGCGGCGGTGCTGACCTCGCTCGGCTACCGCGTCGACCGGCACGAGGCGAGCGCGGCCGAGCGTGAGGCGATCCGCGCCGCGAGCGAAGTGCGCAGCCGCGCGCCGAAGCGCCCCGACCCGAAGGCGCTGCGCGCCGAGGGCCGCCCGGCCGTTGCCGCGCCGGCGCACGGGGATGAGACCATCGAGGCCGTCGCTGCCGACGACACGCTCGCCGATCTCGACCACGAGCCCGTCGAGCACGACGAGCACGACGCCATCCACGGCGACGAGACGATCGAGGCTGTCGAGGTGAGCGAGGCGGTCGAGGCGAGCGAGGAAGGCGACACCGTCGAAGCCGTCGAGACGGCCGACGCGGCGGAACCCGTCGCGGACGATGCCGCCCCGGAGGAGACCTTCGCCGCGCCGGTCGAGGAGCCGGTCGCCGAGGCCCCGGCCGCGGAAGAGGCTGTCGCGGAGGAGGCCGTTGCGGCCGAGCCCACGGAGACCGAGGCCAGCGTCGAAGCCGAAGCGGAGCCCGAAGCCGAAGCCGAAGTCACTGCCGAGGGCGAAGCCGAACCGGTGGCCGTCGAGGAACCGGAGGCCGTCGCCGAAGCGGATGCCGGTGCTGAAGTTGCGCCCGCCGAGGGCGAGGCTGCGGCCGAGGACGCGCCGGTCGTCATCGAGGTGTGGCGCGTGCCGCGGCACCATCGGGGCGACCAGCAGCGCCGTCGCCGTGGCGGCGGGCGTCCGGGTGCGCCGCAGGGCGAAGGCGGCGGTGGCCGTCGCGGGCAGGACCATCGCCGTCCGCGCCGCGACGGACAGCGCCCCGGCGAGGGGCACGCCCCGGCCGCCGCGGCGTCCGCGCCGTCGGCACCGGGCGGTGCGCCGGGTGGCGCGCCCGCGGCCGAGGGGCCGTCGGAGCCGCATCACCGCTCCGGCCCGCGCGAGGACCATCACCGCGATCGCGGCGAGGGCAAGCGCGGCAAGAAGGGGAAGAAGCCGCAACGCACCGAGGCGCCGCAGAAGCCGCAGCGCCGCGAGCGCGAGGCCGATCCCGATTCGCCCTTCGCGGCGCTCGCCATCCTGAAGCAGCAGATGGAAAAGGGTGCGGGCGATCGCTGAGGCGGAGAGCGAATCCGGCGGTCAGCGCCTCGACAAGTGGCTGTGCTACGCCCGCTTCGCCAAGACGCGGACCGTGGCACAGGCCCTCGTCGAGGGTGGCAAGATCCGCATCAATCGTGAGAAGGTGACGTCGTCGAGTCGTCTCGTGCGAACCGACGACGTGCTGACGATCAGCCTCCCGCGCGACGTGCGGGTCGTCCGCGTCATCGGCTTCTCCGAACGGCGCGTGTCTCCGCCGGAAACGGCACGTCTTTACGAAAATTTATCCGAGAATTGAGCCCGCCTTGTGCGCCGTCGGCCAAGGTCGTACATCGCGGGCAACAGGAGGCCCTATCCGTGACCTACATCGTCGGCGAAGCGTGCATCAAGTGCAAGTACACCGATTGCGTCGAAGTCTGCCCGGTGGACTGCTTCTACGAGGGTGAGAACATGCTCGTGATCCACCCGGACGAGTGCATCGACTGCGGCGTCTGCGAGCCGGAATGCCCGGCCGACGCGATCAAGCCGGACACGGAGCCGGGTCTCGAGAAGTGGCTGGAGCTCAACGCCAAGTACGCGGCGGAGTGGCCGAACATCACCGTCAAGAAGGATCCGCTGCCCGAGGCGGAGAAGTTCGACGGCATGGCGGACAAGTTCGCGAACCACTTCTCGCCGGAGCCTGGCGAGGGCGACTGATTCGCGCCCGATCGTTCCGACTATCTCTAAGTTTGATCGAAGACCAGCCGGGTCCCTTCAATTGTGCGCCGCGGTGTGCTATATTAGTCAAATGCCGGTTGGAAAGCCCGCGCGAGCGTGAGCGCACGGGGTGCCGTCCGGACCGGCAACCTGGAGCTATTGTGGAGTTCCCTTCAACGAGCAGCACATTCACAAGCGGCACGCGTGCGTCGTGAGTCGCACGGCGTCGTTACTCTGGCTGCGATGGCGCTTTCCATAAAAACAATGGCACACCCGTCCTTCAAGGGCGCGTGTTCCCGCGAGGAGTATTCAGACCCTATGGCAACGGTGAAAAAGGTCGCCACGAAATCGGCGTTCAGACCGAGCGAGCACGTCGTATATCCGGCCCACGGTGTGGGTCAGGTCCAAGCGATCGAGAAGACCGAGTTTGCCGGCCACGAATTGGAATTGATTGTCGTCACCTTCGCCAAAGACAAGATGACGCTTCGCGTCCCTGTCGCCAAGGCGAAGACGGTGGGCATGCGTAAGCTCGCCGATGCCGAGACGATGAAGAAGGCCCTCGACACCGTTGCAGGCCGTGCGCGCGTGAAGCGCACCATGTGGAGCCGCCGCGCGCAGGAATATGAGGCGAAGATCAACTCGGGTGATCTCGTCGCCATCTCCGAAGTCGTTCGCGATCTCTACCGGGCCGAAAGCCAGCCTGAGCAGTCCTACTCCGAGCGGCAGCTCTATGAAGCCGCGCTCGACCGCATGGCGCGCGAGATCGCGGCCATCAACAAGTCGGACGAGACGGCCGCCGTGAAGCTGATCGAGACGCAGCTCGCCAAGAGCCCGAAGCGCACCGCCAAGGTCGACGAGGCGGACGAGGAAGAGCTCCAGGAAAAGGCCGCCTGACGCCTTATTCGTCAGCACGATCAAATTTCGCCTTTACCAACAAACGGGGTGGCTCTCTGAGCCGCCCCGTGTTTTTGTCGCGCCCGTCGTCAACGGATGCAGTGCTGAGCCATGGAAACCCTAAGCGCCCAACCGGTGGCCGCCCTCGTGATCGGCGTCATCGTCCTCATCTTCCCGAAGATCCTGAACTATGCGATTGCCGCATACCTGATCTTCATTGGCGTCACGGGCCTCTGGCCAAACCTCGCCATCGGCGGCTGAACCGCCCGGCGGCGCCGCGCCCCGCACGGCCCCGCCACACCGCGCCGGACCTCGCCCCGGCGCTGGCCTATTTGCAGATCCCCTTGCCCGACGCGCCAACGCGCGGGGCCCGGATCGGCCGAGGCCAATTTCCCTAAGTATTTCAATCTGAACGAGAAAATCCTGTCGCACGCGGCGGGATTTTGGCGTTTGCCGCCATCCACCCGCTTCTGGTAGCGTTGCAAGAACTGGAAAAAGTCCAGCGGCCGCCCCGACCGGGCCCGGCCGCGTCGGGCGAGGGGGAGAGTGGGGCATGAGCGAGGTCAAGCTCACCGTGAACGGGCGCGAGGTTTCGCGCGAGGTGGAAGACCGCACGCTGCTCGTGACGTTTCTGCGCGAGCATCTGGGGCTCACCGGCACGCATGTCGGCTGCGACACGTCGCAGTGCGGGGCGTGCACGGTGCATGTCGACGGGCACGCGGTGAAGAGCTGCACGGTGCTCGCCGCGCAGGTGTCCGGCGCGTCGGTGACGACGATCGAGGGGCTTGCAGAGGGCGGCACGCTGCACCCGATGCAGGAGGCCTTCCGCACCCATCACGGCCTCCAGTGCGGCTTCTGCACGCCGGGGATGATCATGATGGCGGTCGACATCGTGGAGCGCCACGGCGCGCTCGACGAGGAGACGATCCGCAAGGAGCTCGAAGGCAACATCTGCCGCTGCACCGGCTACCACAACATCGTGAAGGCCATCAAAGCGGCCTCCGATGAGATGAGCGCCCCCGCGATGGCGGCCGAGTAGGCGCCGGACAGGAGAGACGGGGACATGTACGCAACGAATTATGCGAAGGCGACGAGCCTCGAGGATGCGGTCGCGAAGCTCGGCGCGGCGGAGGACGGGAAGTTCCTCGGCGGCGGTCAGACGCTGCTCGCGACGATGAAGCAGCGCCTCGCGGCGCCGAGCGACGTCATCGACGTGACGAAGATCCCCGAGCTTCAGGGGATCAGCGTCGAGGCGGACCGCGTGGTGATCGGCGCGGCGACGACGCACGCGGCGGTGGCGGCCTCCAAGGAGATCGCGGGCGCGATCCCGGCGCTCGCCTATCTCGCCGGCACGATCGGCGATCCGGCCGTGCGCAACATGGGCACGATGGGCGGCGTTCTCGCCAACAACGACCCGGCGGCGGACTATCCGGCGGCGGCGCTGGCGCTCGACGCGACCATCATGACCTCGAAGGGCGAGCACGCGGCGGCGGACTATTTCGTCGGCATCTTCGAGACGGCGCTGGAGGATGACGAGATCATCACCAGGATCGCCTACAAGATCCCGCGGAAGGCCGGCTACGAGAAGTTCCGCAACCCGGCCTCGCGCTACTCGCTGTGCTCGGTGTTCGTGGCGCTGCTCGCGGACGGGCCGCGCGTTGCGGTGACGGGCTCGGGCAACGAGGGCGTCTTCCGCGTGCCGGAGATGGAAGCCGCGCTCGCCTCGAACTGGTCGCCGGACGCGGTACGCGGGGTGAAGATCGACCCCGAGACGATGCTCGCCGACATCCACGGCTCGGCCGAATATCGCGCGCACCTCATCCCGGTCCTCGCCGCCCGCGCCGTCGCGAAGGCGGGCTGAAGACCTGCGAAGGCGGGCTGGAGGCAAAAAAAGTGGCCACCCAAAAATGGGTGGCCAGGCAGGTTGTCGAAGGTGGATGTGCTGTGTCCGGACGGGGGACGGCCGGTCTCAGCCAACAGGTAAACGCCCCGCCGCCCGGTTGGTTCCGTCCCTTCCGCGAAAAAATGCGTTTTTTCGAACGGGGCGGTCCGAGGGCTCAGTCGGCCGGGGCAGGGTTCACCGCGAACACCAGAAGCTGGTTGTCGCGCGCGCCGTCATTGTCGTTCAGCATGATCAGCGAGCGGCGCCCGTCGGCAAGGTCCGGCCCGAAGATCAGCGCCTCGTAGGAAAGGACGCCCGCGACGCCGGTCTCGCCCGCGAGGAGATCGTCGAGGTCGAGGACAAGGCGCTTCGCCACCGGCGTGACATCCGCACCGGCGAGCGTGTCGAGCGCCATCACGTCGCTCGCGCCTGACAGGTCGATCTCGAAGATCTTGATGTTGCGGCTCGGCGGGTTGGACCCCGGCGTGTCCGGCCATTCCCGCTCCAGCGCCAGGAGGGTCGTGCCGTCGATCGCAAGGAGGTCGACGAGCGAGTTGGCGCCTTCGCCGGACAGCGTGTCCTCGCGCGGCGACACTTCGTAGGCGAATTCCGCGGCCGGCACCCAGGCGCCGTCCCGCTCCTCATAGCGGATGATGCGGGCGAGGCCGCTTGCCCCGTTGCCCGACTTCGCGGACGGCCCGTCCTGGACGAGCGTGTCCTCGGGCGCGGCGAAGAGGGCGGAGAAATCCGGCGTGAAGGTCAGCGATTCGAAGCCGGCCGAGGCGAAGATGCCCTGCGTCAGCGTCCCGTCCGCGGCCTGGTTCCGGGTGTGGTCGTACTTGCCGTCGATCGCGACCCTGCGAAGGAAGCTGCCGTCCGGCTTCGCGACGTGCATGAAGACCGGCGTGTTCGTCCCGCCGCGGCTCTCGGAGGCCCAGAGGAGCTCGTCCTTGCGCGCATCGTAGGCGATCGCCTCGGGGTCGAGGCTGCCGTCCACCCAGGCGCCGCCCTCGGCGTCGGGGTTCTGGAACTGCCGGCGCTCGACCCAGCGGATGGTCGGCGCGGTGCCGTCCGCACCCACCACGATCTCGATGAGATAGAAGGGCGCCGCGTCGGTGACGTCGGAGATGCCGTAAAAGAGGTTGTCCGCGCCGGCATGGGTGAGGCCGGAGATGCCGACGACGGGACCGCCCTCGAAATCCTGCGCGTAGGGGATCGTCGCCGTGCCGAGGAGGTCCAGCGAGCCGATCGAGTCGGCGTGCGCCGGGGCCGCGAGCGCGAGCGTCGCGGCGGCGAGAAGGAAGCGAGCCATGTTCGTTCCACGCTGTGGTGAAGGTTGGCCGCGGTCCTAAAGATCCAACATGACAGGGGTTTGATGTCGCCCCCACGCAGCGCGCACGCGCCGGCGCTTCGCGGTTCGGTCCGTTGCGGTGTGGGGGGAGGGGCTGGAGCGGGCGATGGGGATCGAACCCACGACATCAAGCTTGGGAAGCTTGCGTTCTACCACTGAACTACACCCGCCTCGCCGCCACAACACGCTGAACCGGTCGCGGTGTCAAGGGAGAGGACGTGCGACGCACAGCCCGTCGCGAACCCGCCCAATGCGCTTGACGGACAGGCTGGCCCGCCGCAAACGAGGCCGCGGGACCACGCGCGCCGCGGCGCCCGCCATCCGTCCCGCCCCTTTTTGCGTGCGCCCGAAGCCGGGCGGCGCGCGCTCCGCGTCCTTGGAGGTGTCCGTGCTCGAGCCTGTTCGCCGACTGGTGGAATCGCGCCAGTGGGAATATTTCATCGTGGCGCTGATCCTCATCAACGCCGTGATTCTCGGCCTGATGACCTCCTCGCAGGTGATGGGCGCGGTCGGCCCGCTCCTCAACCTCCTCGACGGGCTGATCCTCGCCGTCTTCGTCATCGAGATCGCGATGCGGATTGCCGTCTACCGCCTCCGCTTCTTCAAGGACGGGTGGAGCCTCTTCGACTTCTTCGTCGTCGCGATCGCGCTGATGCCGGCGAGCCGGGGCTTCTCGGTGCTGCGGGCGCTGCGCATCCTGCGGGTGCTGCGCCTCGTCTCGGTGGTGCCCTCGCTGCGGCGCGTCGTCGGCGGCCTCATCGCGGCGCTGCCGGGGATGGGCTCCATCGTGTTCCTGATGGCCATCATCTTCTACGTCTTCTCGGTGATGGCGACCTCGCTCTTCGGGGCGAGCTTCCCGGACTGGTTCGGCTCCATCGGCGCGTCGGCCTATTCGCTCTTCCAGATCATGACGCTGGAATCGTGGTCGATGGGCATCGTGCGGCCGGTGATGGAGGTGTACCCGCACGCCTGGGTTTTCTTCGTCCCCTTCATCATGGTCACCGCCTTCGCGGTCCTGAACCTCTTCATCGGTATCATCGTGTCGGGGATGCAGCAGGAGGTCGAGGAGGAGGCGAACGCGAGCCGCCAGGCCCTCCACGACGAGCAGGCCGTCATGGCGAACGACATCAAGGCGCTGCGCGAGGATGTCCGCACGCTGACCCTCGCCATCGAGCGCCTCGCCGAGGGCCGCCCGGCGTGACCGGCCGCCACCCGATGCGCACGACAGGCCACCCGAATTGCACGACAGGAAAGGCCGCGCGATGACGACTGCGCCAGCGACGAGGGTCATCGCCCTTCACGCCGCGACCCGCGACCGGCACGATTTCGCGGGGCTCATCGACGCGCTGCCGGGCTTCGCCTTCGATTGCCGCGACCTCCTCGGCCACGGCGACGCACCGCGCATCCCGGACTATTCGGTCGAGGCGATGGCGGACGAGATCGCGCCCCTCGTGGGCGACGACCGGCCGCTCCTCTACGGCCATTCGCTGGGCGGCCTCGTCGCGCTGGCGACCGCCGCGCGCCTTCCGGGGCGCGTGCGCGCGCTGGTGCTGGAGGACGCGCCGCTCTTCGAGGCGATGATGCCGCGCCTCGCCGAGACGAATTTCTATCGCGGCTTCCAGGGGCTGAAGCGGCTGATGACCGGGCGCGCGGCGGGCTACACGCGCGCCGACTGGGAGCGTGAGGTCGCCAACTGGCCCTCCGGCCATCGCGGCCAGACGATGACGGACGCGTTCGGGGAGCCCGGCATTCGCCTGCGCGCCGGACAGCTCGCGGCCTTCGACCCCCGCGTCCTCGACGCGCTGATGGACGGCCACATCGCCGACGGATACGACGCGATCGCGCTCCTGCGCCGTGTCGCAATCCCCGTCATCTACATCGCCGGATCGCGCGATCTCGGCAGCGCGATCACCCCGGAGGACGTCGCGCGGATCGCGGCTGAGCCCAACGTCACGGTCGACCAGGTCACCGACGAGGGGCACTTCATCCACGAGGTGATGCCAGAGCGCTGCGCGACGGCCGTCAGGACCCTCGCCACCGCCTGACCGGCGGTCGCGCCAGCCCGGCGCAATCAACGACGCCTATCTCCTTTGCGGTCCGCGCGCCCGTGGCGTGTCGACGATCGCCGCGTCGGGAGGGGTGAAGCGTCATGCGAATTGGAAGTCAGGGGCCGGGAGGGCGCGCAGGCGCGGTCTGCGCCGCGATGGCGTGGCTCTGGCTCGGCACCGGGCCGGCCCTGCCGCAAGGCCTCAGCGGCGCCCTCGTGACCGACGCGATCGTCGCCGACATCCGCGCCCATCTCGACACGGAGATCGTGCTGCGCTCGGTCGCGAACCAGAACCGGGCGCGCTCCGGCATCAGCCCCGCCGAGGTCGAGCGGCTCGACACCCAATGGCGCGCCGAGCTGAAGAGCCCGGCAAAGCCCCTCATCGCGGCGACGCTCGCGAACCCGCTCTCCAACTATCTGACCCGCCTCCAGGCCCACTCGCTGGGCCTCTATTGCGAGATCATCGTGATGGACGCGTACGGGCTCAACGTCGCGCAGAGCAACATCACGTCCGACTATTGGCAGGGCGACGAGGCGAAGTGGCAGCGCACCTACAGCGTCGGCCCCGGCACCGTCTTCATCGACGACGCGGAGTGGAACGACGAGTCGAAGACGTGGCGCGCCCAGGTGAACCTCACCATCGAGTCGCCTGGCGAGGGCGTGATCGGCGCGGCGACCTTCGAGATCAACCTCACCGAATTGCAGCGCCGGGAGCGGGCCCAATGATGGCGAACCTCTCGATTACCCGGAAGATGATGATCGCGTTCGGCGGGATCATGCTCGTCACGATCCTCGCGGCGGGCTTCATCATCTATCAGACCAGCGCCCTCCTGCATCATGTCGAGCGGAATGCGCAGAACTCCGAGGCGCTCGACGCGCTGCTCGATTATCGCGACGTCGTCGAGGCGGCGCACAGCTCGGTCCTGCGCCTCGTCAATTCGAGCGACATCAGCCACCTCGCCGCGATCGAAAAGGCGCTGGAGGATATGGGGCGGCGCGAGACCGACCTGCGCACGCGCGGCGGGGAGGGTGGGGGCGGCGCCCAGGCCATCGACGCGCTGATCCAGCTCCTGCGGCGCTGGCAGACGGAGATCGTCGAGTATCAGATCGTCGACATGCGCGACCCCTATACGGTCGACATGGCGCGCCTGCGCGAAGCCTCCGTCGAGAACGCGACGCTGTGGCGCGAGATCGATGACCGGCTGGCCACCATCATCGAGGCGCTGAAGGCGGAGCAGACGACCGCGCGCGACGCGCAGGACCACGAGCTTGGCCTCCTTCAGGCCGTCTCGATCGGGTCGAGCGCGCTTCTGATGGCGATCTGTCTCCTCATGTCGTTCGTCGTGCGCGGATCGGTCGTAGCGCCCCTGCGCCGCCTCGCCGGCGTCACGGAGCGGCTGCGCGACAAGGATTGGGAGGTCACCATCGGCGGGACCGAGCGTGGCGACGAGATCGGCGAGATGTCCCGTGCGCTCGAGGTCTTCCGCGACAATGGCAAGCGCAACGAGGAGATCGAGCGCGAGCAGGCCCGCGACGCGGAGACGAAGGCGCGCAACGCGGAGGCCGTGCGCCGCGCGATCGACGCGTTCCGCGACAGCTCCGGCACCCTCCTCGGCCAGCTCGGCCACGCGGGCCACACCCTCGGCTCGGCGGCGACCTCGCTGCAGAGCGTCGCGGGCCACAGCCACGACTACACGGTGAGCTGCTCGCACGCGGCGGAGGCGACCGAGGCGAGCGTGCAGAATGTCGCGGCGGCGATCGAGGAGATGTCGATGTCGATCCGCGACATCTCGCAACAGCTCCAGAACGTCACCCACCTCACCGAGCGCACGACACAGGCGTCCGCCCAGGCGGGGCAGAAGGTCACGGGCCTCAAGGCGCGGTCGGACAAGATCCACGAGGTGGTGGACCTCATCACGAGCATCGCCGGGCAGATCAACCTCCTCGCCCTCAACGCGACCATCGAGTCGGCGCGGGCGGGCGAGGCGGGCAAGGGCTTCGCCGTCGTCGCCCAGCAGGTGAAGCAGCTCGCCGATCAGACCGCGAAGGCGACGGAGGACATCAGCCGCGTCATCGGCCAGGTGAGCGGGGAGGTGAACGAGGTCGTCCAGGCGATCCAGATCATCGACCATGCGATCGGCGAGGTGAACACCAACACGGCGGGCGTCGCCGCGGCCGTGGAGGAGCAGAGCGCCGCGCTCGACGAGATCTCGCGCAACGTGACCGTGGTGACGACCCAGACCGGCAACGTCGCCGAGAACGTGAAGGGCGTTGAGGAGAAGGTCGGCGAGACCTCGAAGGTGGCGGGCGAGGTGAACGAGCTTTCCACCTCCCTGAAGGAGAGCTCCAACCGCCTCGGGACCACCATCGAGTCCTTCATCGGCGCGGTCTCGTCCCGCTCGGTCGCGCCGGCGCGCGCCTAGGCGCCGGGACGGGCGCAGGGCGTCGCCGTCGCTCGTGGGCGCGAGACTTCGCCCCGGCGGGGCGTTGTTCGGCCGCGGATGGAAATCGCGACAATTTCGTTGAATGGCGCGGCGGGAACACCGCCGCGATGCCGTAGTGCCTTGAAAAGCGGCAGGTCATCTCGTCTTCGGCGGCGCGATCGTCCAGCGATGTTCGTCCCCAATTCGGGGGGAATGTGACGATCGACCGACTTTCGCGCACATTGCCGCCGTTGCTCCCCTTAAAACCCTATGCTATCGGCCCGCGAATGACAGCGGTCCAGGGGGTGGGCCGCGATTGATGACGAAAGAGCACGCGTCTTGGCCGATATCCAAACATCAGGCGTTGCGCACCGTTACGCTTCGGCGCTGTTCGACTTGGCGATCGAAGAGAACGCGCTCGACAGCGTCGAAGCTGGGGTGAACACCCTGCTCGCGATGTTGGACGAGAGCGCCGACCTGCGCCGTCTTGTCGCAAGCCCGATCTTTTCCGCCGAAGAGCAGGCGCGCGCCCTCTCCGCCGTGATGGAGAAGGCCGGGGTCACGGGCCTCGTCGCGAACTTCATGAAGCTCGCCGCGAAGAACCGTCGCCTCTTCGCCACGCCCGACATGCTCAAGGTGTTCAACCACCTTCTCGCGAAGCACCGCGGGGAGACGATCGCCGTCGTCACGAGCGCGGAACCTCTGTCCGACGCGCAGGCCGAAGCGCTGCGCAATGTTCTCGCCGAAAAGGCCGGGGGCACTGTAAAACTCGAAACGCATGTCGACCCGTCGCTGATCGGCGGTCTGATCGTGCGTCTCGGAAGCCAAATGATCGACACCAGCGTTCGCACGCGCCTCGCGGGTTTGCGCACTGCCATGAAGGAAGCCGCATAAGATGGACGTCCGCGCCGCCGAGATTTCGGCCATCCTCAAGGACCAGATCAGGAATTTCGGCCAGGAGGTGGAAGTCTCCGAAGTGGGCCAGGTGCTGTCCATCGGTGACGGCATCGCTCGCGTCTACGGCCTCGACAAGGTGCAGGCCGGCGAGCTCGTCGAGTTCCCGGGCGGCGTGCGCGGCATGGCGCTGAACCTCGAAGTCGACAATGTCGGCGTCGTGGTGTTCGGCGACGACCGTCAGATCCGTGAAGGCGACACCGTGAAGCGCACCGGCGCCATCGTGGACGCCCCGGTGGGCATGGGCCTCCTCGGCCGCGTGGTCGACGCGCTCGGCAACCCGATCGATGGCAAGGGCCCGATCGAGTACACCGAGCGCCGCCGCGTCGACGTGAAGGCGCCCGGCATCATTCCGCGCAAGTCGGTGCACGAGCCGATGTCGACCGGCCTCAAGGCGATCGACGCGCTCATCCCGGTCGGCCGCGGCCAGCGCGAGCTGATCATCGGCGACCGTCAGACAGGCAAGACCGCGATCATTCTGGACACCTTCCTGAACCAGAAGCCGATCCACGACGCCAACGACGACGCGAACAAGCTCTACTGCATCTACGTCGCCGTGGGTCAGAAGCGCTCCACCGTCGCGCAGTTCGTGAAGGTGCTCGAAGAGTCCGGCGCGCTGCCCTACTCGATCGTCATCGCCGCCACCGCCTCCGACCCGGCGCCGATGCAGTTCCTCGCCCCGTTCACCGGCTGCGCGATGGGCGAGTTCTTCCGCGACAACGCCATGCACGCCGTGATCGGCTATGACGACCTGTCCAAGCAGGCCGTCGCCTATCGCCAGATGTCGCTGCTCCTGCGCCGTCCGCCGGGCCGCGAAGCCTATCCGGGCGACGTGTTCTATCTCCACTCCCGCCTCCTCGAGCGCGCGGCGAAGATGTCCGACGATCACGGCGCCGGTTCGCTGACCGCGCTCCCGGTCATCGAGACGCAGGGCAACGACGTGTCGGCGTTCATTCCGACGAACGTCATCTCCATCACCGACGGCCAGATCTTCCTCGAGACGGACCTGTTCTATCAGGGCATCCGTCCGGCGGTGAATGTCGGCCTCTCGGTGTCGCGCGTCGGCTCCTCCGCCCAGATCAAGGCGATGAAGCAGGTCGCCGGCAAGATTAAGGGCGAGCTCGCCCAGTATCGCGAGATGGCCGCGTTCGCGCAGTTCGGTTCGGACCTCGACGCGACGACGCAGCGCCTCCTGGCGCGCGGCGCCCGCCTCACCGAGCTCCTGAAGCAGCCGCAATTCTCGCCGCTCACGACGCCCGAGCAGGTCGCCGTGATCTATGCCGGCGTGAACGGCTATCTCGACAACATCCCGGTCGGTGCGATCCAGCGCTACGAGGAAGGGCTCCTCGCCCTGATGCGCGGCCAATATCGCGACATTCTGGACGGGATCTGGGCCGAGAAGCAGATCACGGACGAGCTGGGCGCCAAGCTGAAGGCTGCGGTGGAATCCTACACCAAGACCTTCGTGGCGCAGGCGCCTGCGAAGGCGGCGTAAGCCTCCGGAGCGGGATCAGCACACATGGCCTCTCTCAAGGACCTCCGCAATCGCATCGCCTCCGTGAAGGCGACGCAGAAGATCACCAAGGCGATGCAGATGGTCGCCGCGGCGAAGCTGCGTCGTGCTCAAGAAGCGGCCGAAGCATCACGACCGTACGCGGAACGCATGGCGGCGGTTCTCGCGAACCTCGCGCAGATGACGGCGGGCGACCCTGACGCCCCCGTCCTCATGACCGGGACCGGCAAGGACGACACTCACCTGCTGGTCGTCTGCACGGCCGACCGTGGCCTGTGCGGCGCGTTCAACTCCGCCATCGTCCGCAAGGCGGTGAGCGACGCGCGCAACCTGATGGCCGCCGGCAAGACCGTGAAGTTCCTGTGCGTCGGGCGGAAGGGATACGACATCCTGCGCCGCCTGTTCCGGGACCAGATCGTCGGCCTCATCGAGTTCAAGACGGTTCGCCGCATCTCCTTCACCGAGGCGCACACGGTCGGTGACCGCGTCGTCACGATGTACGAGGCGGGCGAGTTCGACATCGCGACGCTGTATTATTCCGAGTTCCGCTCGGTGATCAGCCAGGTGCCGACCGGCCTCCGGCTCATCCCGGCCGCCGCGGCGGCTGGCGAGGCGAGCGACGCGGGCCAGATCGCCACGGCCGGCAACGCCGTCTACGAATACGAGCCGGACGCCACCGAGATCCTCGACGCGCTCGTGCCGCGGAATATCCGCGTGCAGATCTTCCGCGCGCTCCTCGAGAATGCGGCGTCCGAGCAGGGCGCCCGCATGAGCGCGATGGACAGCGCCACGCGCAACGCGGGCGAGATGATCAACCGTCTGACGATGCAGTACAACCGCACCCGTCAGGCGCAGATCACCAAGGAGCTCATCGAGATCATCTCGGGCGCCGAGGCGCTCTGATGCGGCGCTCGCGCCCGGACTGAGACCGCGCCGGGCGACCGGCACCGCGAAAGCGCATGACTGCCCCGCTCCGGACCGCGACAGCGGCTCCGGAGCTCCGAATTCACGGCCGTGGGGACGCAGGGGGCAAAGTTGACCTTGCACCCGCGCACCAAGCCGTTCAAAGCAACAATTACGTGTTGAGATCCCGAGGACCCTGCCCCATGGCTGACAAGACGACCGGAGAAGTGACCCAGGTGATCGGCGCCGTCGTGGACGTGAAGTTCACCGATCACCTCCCCGCCATTCTGAACGCACTCGAGACCGACAACAACGGGCAGCCGCTCGTGTTGGAAGTGGCCCAGCATCTTGGTGAGAACACCGTTCGCACCATCGCCATGGACGCCACCGAGGGTCTGGTGCGCGGACAGACCGTCACGGACACCGGCAACCCGATCGAAATGCCTGTCGGTGACGGGACCCTCGGCCGCATCATGAACGTCATCGGCGAGCCGATCGACGAAGCTGGTCCGATCAAGCACGACACGACCCGCCCGATCCACGCCCCGGCCCCGTCCTACATCGAGCAGTCGACCGAGGCGGAAATCCTCGTCACCGGCATCAAGGTCGTCGACCTCCTCGCCCCGTATGCGCGTGGTGGTAAGATCGGCCTGTTCGGCGGCGCGGGCGTCGGCAAGACCGTGCTGATCCAGGAACTCATCAACAACGTCGCCAAGGCGCACGGTGGCTTCTCGGTGTTCGCCGGCGTCGGCGAGCGCACCCGCGAGGGCAACGACCTCTATCACGAGATGATCGAGTCCGGCGTGAACAAGGCCGGCGGCGGCGAAGGCTCCAAGTGCGCCCTCGTCTACGGTCAGATGAACGAGCCGCCGGGCGCCCGTGCCCGCGTCGCGCTCTCCGGCCTCACCGTCGCCGAATATTTCCGCGACCAGGGCCAGGACGTGCTCTTCTTCGTCGACAACATCTTCCGCTTCACGCAGGCGGGCTCCGAAGTGTCGGCGCTTCTCGGCCGTATTCCTTCGGCGGTGGGCTATCAGCCGACCCTCGCGACCGACATGGGCGCGCTGCAGGAGCGCATCACCACCACCACCAAGGGCTCGATCACCTCGGTGCAGGCCATCTACGTGCCCGCCGACGACCTGACCGACCCGGCCCCGGCCACCTCCTTCGCCCACCTCGACGCGACGACGACGCTGAACCGCTCGATCGCCGAAAAGGGCATCTACCCGGCCGTGGATCCGCTCGACTCCACCTCGCGCATGCTCTCCGCGCAGATCATCGGCGAGGAGCACTACAAGACCGCCCGTGACGTGCAGGCGATCCTCCAGCGCTACAAGTCGCTGCAGGACATCATCGCCATTCTCGGCATGGACGAGCTCTCCGAAGAGGACAAGCTCACCGTCGCCCGCGCCCGCAAGATCGAGCGCTTCTTCAGCCAGCCGTTCCACGTCGCCGAAGTCTTCACCGGCAAGCCGGGCGTCTTCGTCGAGCTCGCCGACACGATCAAGGGCTTCCGCGGTCTCGTCGACGGCCAGTATGACGACCTGCCCGAGGCGGCCTTCTACATGGTCGGCACGATCGACGAAGCGATCGACAAGGCCAAGGAACTCGCCGAAGCGGCGTAATCCGATCCGATCCGGCGCGCAAACCGCGCCGGATCCCTCACCGCCGTGCGGCGGGCTGAACCCGACGGGCCGCCTGCGCGGCGTGCGACGACACCTCTGAGGACCCTACGACATGGCGGCAACCTTTCCCTTTGAGCTGGTCTCTCCGGAAAAGCTCATCTTCTCCGGCGACGTCGAGGCCGTCCGCCTCCCCGGGGCGGAGGGAGAGTTCCAGGTGATGGCCGGCCACGCGCCGCTACTCGCCCTCCTGGGGCCGGGGATCATGGAAGTGATCGGTGGCTCCGGCGGCAGCAAGCGCGTCTTCATCGACGGCGGCTTCTGCGACATGAACGGCACCACCTGCACCGTGCTGGCCGAATCGGCGACCTCCGTCGAGGACATGTCCGGCGGGACGATCGACGCGCTGATCCAGGACGCGGAGTCCGCGGCCGCCGCGATGAATGTCCCGGCCGACCGCGACGAGGCCGAGCGCCGCATCGCGACCCTGCGCACGGTGAAGGCCGCTCTCTGAGGCGACCCGCCTCCGGCAGACCGCCGGCTCATCACGTGATCCGCTCGAGGCCGGCCCAGCGCCGGCCTTTTTCGTGCCCGGCGTGTGCCAGCTCCCCACACGTCGAGCGCCCGCGCCGCACGGCGCCATTTCCATCCCACGAGATTTTCATTTCTTCCCGAAGGGTGCACGAAATCGGCCGCGCTCCGGCGCTTTCATTCCAAGTATTCGAGTGGCGGAACGGAAAAGAGAAATGCCGCGTTCTTCGGATCAATTGATAAATCCGGAGGCGTATTCAAAATGTACAAGCGAATTCTCGCGATCGCCACGCTTTCTCTGCTGCCGTTCGCGGCCATGGCGCAAAACACCATCGACGCAGGCGGCGAAGGCGGGCAGAGCACCCGCGAGGCGATGCAGGAGTCGAATGTCGACCGCCTGCCGACCGCGCAGAACACCGCCACACCGAAGCCGATGCCGGGCGTGAAGACGCCGACGCTGAAATCCTTTGCGACGCACAGCCCGCGTCCGACGCGCGGAGACGGCGACGGGATCGAGGATGGCGACGAGGCCGGCGGCACGCTGAAGGCGATGCAGGAATCGAACGTCGACCGCCTGCCGGTCCGCTAGGACCGGGTGCGCGAGGCCGGTCCGCGCCGGCGCCGGTCGAAGAGGAGAGAAAACGCCGCCGGGGGTGCCCGGCGGCGTTCTGTTATTCCGCGGCGAAGGCCGGGGCGGGGGCGGACGCCATCGCGGCGTCGACCTCGGCGATCTTCTTGTCGATCGATTCCAGCACCTTCTTCGAGAAGGCGCCGGTGTGGAGGTAGGCCGCGAGGCACAGGAACACCGATTCCAGCGAGCGCGAGTCGCGGCGCGCGGCGTGGTAGATCGTGCCCCAATAGAGGCGCTTGCCGTCCTTCGCGATGATGCCGAGGTGCCAGCTGAGGCGCACGACGAAGGCCGCGTTCTTGAAGAAGCCGGAGCGCAGCACGTCGATGTTCGCGTGGTCGAAGCGCAGGAGATCGGCGAGGCGCCGCACCCGCTTGTGGTAGCTCTCCAGGCTGTAGGTGCGCGCGATGACGGTGCGGAAATCCTGGAGGATCTCGCGCCGGGGCCGCAACGTCTCGAAGTTGAGGCCGAGCGTGCACTGGTCGGCGGTGCCCGATTCGGCGATCGACTCGACCGTCACCTCGTCGTGCATCCGCCCCTCGCGCTCGAGGCGCCGGGTCAGCTCGGTGCCGGGGAGGGCGTAGAGGAGGCCGACCATCGCGACCGGGATCGCCGCGTCCTCGATGAGGTCGGCGACGGCATCGCCGATCGGCCCCTTCTCCTCGTCGAAGCCGACGATGAAGCCCGCGAGCACCGAAAGCCCGCTCGCATAGACCCGGTGGACGCTCTCGGCGATGTCGCGCTTGGTGTTCTGCTTCTTCTTCGTCGCGGTGAGGACGGCCGGATCCGGGCTCTCGATGCCGATGAAGACGCCGATGAAGCCCGCCTTCGACAGCATCCCCATCAGCTCGGTGTCGTCGGCGATGTTGAGCGAGGCCTCCGTCGAGAAGTCGAACGGATAATTGTGCTCTTCCTGCCAGCGGATGAGCTCCGGCAGGAAGGCCTTCACCGCCTTCTTGTTGCCGATCAGATTGTCGTCGACGAAGTTGACGTGGCCGCGATAGCCGAGCGCGTGGATCGCATCGAGCTCGGTCAGCATCTGCGCCGTCGTCTTCGTGCGCGGCCGGCGGCCGAACAGTTCGATGATGTCGCAGAATTCGCAGGTGAACGGGCAGCCGCGCGAGAATTGCACGGTCATCTGCAGATATTTCGGCCGGTTCAGGAGCTCGAAGCGCGGGATCGGCGATTTCTCGACATCCGCCTTGAACTTCTCGGGATCAAATCGCCCGCCCTCGGCCCCGCTGCGCCAGGCCTCGATGAGCTGATCGATCACGCTCTCCGCCTCACCGGTGACGATGAAGTCGGCATGCTCGTAGACGTGCGGGCTCGACATCACGTCCGGCCCGCCGATCGCGACCTTGCGGCCGAGCCGGTGCGCCCAGTCGATCACGTGCAGGAAGTCGCCGCGCTGGGGCAGCATCCCGCCCGTCATGATGAGGTCGGCGGCGAGGATGTCCTCGTCCGTCACCGTCTCGACGTTGCGGTCCATCACGCGGACGTCCCAGTCCGGCGGGAGCATCGCGGCGACGGTGATGAGGCCGAGCGGCGGCATCGGATATTCCGCGCCGTACATCTGGCAGGTCTTCTCCATCGACCAGAACGAGCCGGCCATGAAGCGCGGGTGGATCATCAGCACCCGCGGCGGCGCAAGGCGCGGCGCGCCGGTGACGGGCGGTGAGGCGAGGGCCTCGACGGCGGGTGATGTCATACGCTCAACCCTTCTATTCGCCCGCAGCAGTAGACGATTTTCGCCAAGCTGGCCATCGGAACCGTGTTTCGGACGTGTCGCGGATTGTCGTCGCCTTTCCCAGCCCGGCCGCAGCCCCGGCGGGAATGTTCGCATAACGATATCTTTATATCGTTGCATGAGAGGCCGTGGGGCCCTATACAGCGCCCAACGAATTGAAGGACTGTTCCATGACCACCCTTGCGGACGTGAAATACGTCGTCAGAGACATCGAGCTTGCGGACTACGGGCGCACCGAGATCGGCATCGCCGAGGTCGAGATGCCCGGCCTGATGGCCGTGCGCGAGGAGAATGCCGCCGCGCAGCCCCTGAAGGGCGCGCGCATCGCCGGCTCGCTGCACATGACCATTCAGACCGCCGTCCTCATCGAGACGCTGGTCGCGCTCGGCGCCGAAGTGCGCTGGGCGTCCTGCAACGTCTTCTCCACCCAGGACCACGCCGCCGCCGCCATCGCCGAGGCCGGCATCCCCGTCTTCGCCGTGAAGGGCGAGACCCTCCAGGAATACTGGGAGTATGCCGACCAGATCCTCGACTGGGGCAATGGCGAAACCTGCAACATGATCCTCGACGATGGCGGCGACGCGACGCTCCTCGTCATGCTCGGCTCGAAGGCGGAGACGGATCCGTCCGTCCTCACCAACCCCGGCAACGAGGAAGAAGAGGCGCTCTTCGCGACCATCAAGCGCCGCATCGCCCGCGACCCGACCTTCTACTCGCGCTGCAAGAAGGCCATCCGTGGCGTCTCCGAGGAGACGACCACGGGCGTTCTGCGCCTCTACCAGATGGAGAAGCGCGGGGAGCTGGTCTTCCCGGCGATCAACGTCAACGACTCGGTCACGAAGTCGAAGTTCGACAACAAGTATGGCTGCCGTGAATCGCTCGTCGACGCGATCCGCCGCGGCACCGACGTGATGATGGCCGGCAAGGTCGCGATCGTCTGCGGCTATGGCGACGTCGGCAAGGGTTCGGCCGCATCGCTCTCCGGTGCCGGCGCCCGCGTCCTCGTCACCGAGATCGACCCGATCTGCGCCCTCCAGGCGGCGATGGACGGGTTCGAGGTCGTCACCCTCGAGGAGGCCGCGCCGCGCGCCGACATCGTCGTCACCGCGACCGGGAACAAGGACGTTGTCACCCTCGAGCATATGCGCAAGCTCAAGGACATGGCGATCGTCTGCAATATCGGTCACTTCGACAACGAGATTCAGGTCGCCTCCCTTCGCAACATGAAGTGGAAGAACGTGAAGCCGCAGGTGGACCTCATCGAGTTCCCCGACGGCAAGCGGATGATCCTCCTGTCCGAAGGCCGCCTCGTGAACCTCGGCAACGCGACGGGCCACCCCTCGTTCGTCATGTCCGCCTCCTTCTCGAACCAGACGCTCGCCCAGATCGAGCTCTGGCAGAATGCCGGCACGTACGAGAACAAGGTCTACGTGCTGCCGAAGCATCTCGACGAGAAGGTCGCCGAACTGCATCTCGCCAAGCTCGGCGCGACGCTCACCAAGCTCTCGAAGGAACAGGCCGCCTATATCGGCGTCGAAGAGGCCGGCCCCTTCAAGACCGAAGCGTACCGCTACTGATGAGCGCGCCGTTCACCTCCTTGGTGGCGGCGCTCCCCGCGAGCGTGCCGTTTGTTGGCCCTGAGGCGCAGGAGCGCGCGATGGGCAGCCAGTTTCGCGCTCGCCTCGGGGCGAACGAGAACGCGTTCGGCCCCTCTCCCAAAGCCGTCGCCGCCATGGCGGAGGCAGCCGCGGAGAGCTGGAAATACGGCGATCCGGAGAATTTCGATCTCCGGGCCGCCATCGCGGCGCACCACGGTGTCGCGGAGAATCGCGTCGCGATCGGCGAGGGGATCGACGGTCTCCTCGGCCTGATCGTGCGCATGTTCGTGGAGGCGGGCACGCCGGTCGTGACCTCGGCCGGCGCCTATCCCACGTTCAACTATCACGTCCACGGCTTCGGCGGCCGCCTCGTCACCGTCCCCTACCGGGACGACCGCGAGGATCCGGCCGCCATCGTCGACGCGGTGAAGCGGGAGGCGTCGCCGCTCGCCTATTTCGCCAATCCCGACAATCCGATGGGCACCTGGCATCCGGCGGCGACCGTCGTCGAGATGATCGAGGCGATGCCCGAGAACGCCATCCTGTGCCTCGACGAGGCCTATGTGGAGTTCTCCGAGGGCGCCGCGCCGCCGATCGGAATCGAGCATCCGGGCCTCATCCGCCTGCGCACCTTCTCGAAGGCCTACGGGCTCGCCGGGGCGCGCATCGGCTACGCGATCACCACGCCGGAGCTTGCCACCGCCTTCAACAAGGTGCGCAACCATTTCGGCGTGAACCGCGTCGCCCAGTCCGGCGCCATCGCCGCCCTCGCGGACGATCAGCATCTGAAGCTGATCAAGGTGGAGGTCGCCGCGGCGAAGGAGCGGATCGCCGGCATCGCCGCCAATCACGGCCTCGTGGCGCTGCCGAGCGCGACGAACTTCGTCACGCTCGATGTCGGCTATGACGGGGCGGTCGCCCGCGCGCTCGTCGCCGCGCTCGCAAAGCGCGGGGTGTTCGTGCGGATGCCGTTCGTCGCCCCGCAGGACCGCTGCATCCGCGTGACGGCCGCGCCCGACGAGCTGCTCGACGTGTTCGAGGACGAGCTCGGCGCCGCCCTCCAGGAGGCGATCGCCGCCGCAGGACCCGCGACCGCCGCCTGAGCGGCGGTCAACGGTCTCCGGCGCCGGTGTCAGGGCTGGATGCGCTGGCGGCTGTAGCGCTGCTCGGTCCGGTTCGCGCTGTCGCGCAGGCTCTGGTCGACCCGGCCGTCCGACCCGATGAGGTTGGCCGAGTTCGGACGACCCGTGCCGTAGACGGTCGGGCCGCCATAGGTGACCGTGTTCTGCTCGCCGACGAGGAAGGGCTGGTTCATGCCGCGGCCGGGGACCATGTCGTCGTCGTAGACCACGCCGTTCGAGTAGGAGAGCTGGGTGTCGCCATACCCGCTCTGGGCCGACGCGGTGCCGCTCTGTGCGAGCGCGAGGGCGAGCGTCAGGGCGGCGAGGGCGGCGGTACGCATACAGATCGTCATCAAGAATATCTCCCACTGACCGAACGGGCGGCCGGCGGCTCTGTTCCCGAGGCCCGGTGCGGCCGGCTGATTCGCCGAGACTAGGGGCGGCGGCTTTCCATCCCCTTAGCGCCGCCTCACCCGACGCCTCGCCCCAAACGCCCTCTGCCCTAGTTCGCGAGAGGCGTTGCTGTGCTAGAGCGCGATCCGGTCGAGTGACCGAATTGTTCTGCCGCTTCGCCGGGAGGGCCGGATCCGATCCGGACCGCCGGTCGGCGAAAGGCAGGGACGCGAACGAGGGAGGCCATAGGACAGCGCCATGGAAGTCGAACTGACCGTCTATCTCTCCGGAGAGATCCACACCGACTGGCGCGAGCAGATCGCCGACGGGGTGGACGAGCTCGACCTGCCCGTCGTGCTCACCGGGCCCGTGACGGACCATGACGCGTCGGACGATTGCGGCGTCACCATCCTCGGTCACGAAGACAGCGCCTTCTGGAAGGACCACAAGGGCGCCAAGCTGAACGCGATCCGCACCCGCACGCTGATCGGCGAGGCGGACCTCGTCGTCATCCGCTTCGGCGACAAGTACAAGCAGTGGAACGCCGCCTTCGATGCCGGCTATGCCGCGGCGCAGGGGACGCCCTACATCGTCGTCCACTCCAAGGAGCACGCCCACGCCCTCAAGGAGGTCGACGCCGAGGCCTTCGCGGTGTGCGAGACGCCGGAGCAGGTGGTCGCGATCCTGCGCTACGTGACGCGCGGCGAGCTGATGCGGCCGAGCCCCTCCCTCTCGATCGTGCGCTGAGCGGACACTCACTCGGGCGCGCCGGCGCGCAGGAAGGCGGCGAGGCGCGCGAGGCGGCGCCACGCCGTCGCCATCGTGCCGATCGCGACGATCAGGACCGCGGCGAAGAGGATCTCGCCGTGGCCGCCCCACAGCCCCTCGACGGCCGCGCCGAGCGAGCCGATCGTGACGGCGACCATCCGCTGCTGCTTGGCGAAGGGGCCGCCGAAATCGGCCGGCCGGCCGAGCGCGCGGCCGAGCTCGCGCACATAGGCCGTCATCAGCGCGGCGACGGCGGCGAGCCATCCCACGAGCGTCCCCCAGTCCGCGACGAACCCCGTCCCCGCCGCCGCAGCCGCCGAGGCCCCGGCCGCGGCGAGGATCGCGACATCGGCGAGCCGGTCCGGGATCTCGTTGTAGAGCGGGCCGGTGGGCGTCGCGCGCCCGTGCTCCACCGCGACCATCCCGTCGATGAGATTGGCGAGGAGGCGGAGCGGGCACAGGAGCGCCGCGGCGAGGTAGAGGGCGGGCCTCTCGGGCGCTGCGAGGAGCGCGGCGGCGGCGAGCGCGGCGAAGACGAGGCTCGACACCGAGACGGCGTTGGCGCTGATCCCGAGCCCCGCGACGGCCTTCGCGAGGGCGACCGCCCAGCGCGAGGTGCGCGAGGGGATCGGCCTTCGGTTGTCGGTGCTGGCGGTCATCGCGCGGCCCCTGTAGCGTCGCGGTGCGCGCGGGTGCAACGCCCGGTGCGCGACGGCGGAACCCGGAGCGTGTGATCAAACGTCGTCTCGTCCATCCATTCCCCTCGTGACGTCGCGTCCAGCCTCATGGGACCCAGCATGATCACAGCGTCTCCCCTGACGATCGGCTTTGCCGCCATCCTCGTCATCCTCGCGGCCGGGACGATCGCGAGCATCTGGCTCACCGCGATCCGCGCCCGCGTCAAAACCTGGTGGATCATCGCCGCCCTGATCGGCGGTGCGCTCCTTCTCGGGCGCATGGCGGTGATCGTGGTGTTCGCCTTCATCTCCTTCGTCGCCCTCCGGGAATATCTCTCGCTCGTTCCGACGCGGCGGGAGGACCGGCCGGCCCTCCTCGTCGCCTACGCGCTGGTGCCGGCGAGCTACCTCATCGTCGCGCTCGACTGGTACGGGATCTATCTCGTCTTCGTGCCGGTCTACGTGTTCCTCCTGATGCCGGCGATCCTCGTCCTCAATGGAAGGACCACAGGCTATCTCGCGGCGACGGGCATCCTCCATTGGGGGATCGTGATCACGATCTACAATATCGGCTACGCCGCGCTCTTCATGAACACGCCGCCGCACGAGGCGCCGGTGGGCGGGGCGGGGCTCCTGTTCTTCCTCCTCGTCGTCACCGGCCTCAACGACGTCTTCCAGTACATCGCCGGGCGGATGATCGGCGGGCCGAAGATCCTGCCGACGGTGAGCCCGAACAAGACCTGGGCGGGCTTCATCGGCGGCGTTGTGGCGAGCGCGGTGGTGGTGCTCCTGATCGGCCCGATCTTCACGCCGCTGCCGTGGCGCGCGCTCGTCATCCTCGCGATCCTCCTCCCGGTCGCGGGCTTTGCCGGGGACGTGACGATGAGCGCGGTGAAGCGCGATCTCGGCGTGAAGGACGCCTCGAAGCTCCTGCCGGGGCATGGCGGCGCGCTCGACCGGCTCGACAGCCTGACCTTCACCGCGCCGCTCACCTTCCACGTCTTCGCGTTCTTCTCGAGCGCCCGGTTCTGAGGGATGCGGAGCCTCCTCTTCGTCGCGCTGCGCCCAGTGCTGTGGCTCCTCTTCGGCCTCAGCGTCGGCGGCCGGGAGAATCTGCCGCGCAAGGGGCCGGCGATCGTCGCGGCGAACCACAACAGCCACATGGACATCATCTTCCTCCTTTCCGCCTTCGACCGTCGTGCCATCGATTATGTCAGCCCTATCGGAGCCGCGGATTATTTCATGCGGACGCCGCTGCTGCGCTTCCTCGCGCTCCGGGTCATCGGGGTGCTGCCGATCGAGAGGCGGGTGGGACGGGGGACGGCCGACCCGCTCGACGGGGCGCGGGAGGCGCTGCGGGCGGGGCGGATCCTGATCATCTTCCCGGAGGGGACGCGGGGATTGCCGGAGGAGATGGGGGCGCTGAAGTCCGGGCTGACCAAGCTCGTGCGGGAGACGGGGGCGCCGGTGGTGCCGGTCTATCTCCAGGGAGCGGGGCGGATCCTGCCGCGGGGGGCGCGGCTGCCGGTGCCGTTCTCGTGCACGATGCTCGTGGGGGAGGCGCTGCCGGCGGGCCGGGACCGGGCGGAGACGATGCAGGCGCTGAAGGGGAGCTTTGCGCGGTTGAAGGGCGAGGCGCCGCCGTTGCATTGGGTGTGATGGGCGCTAGGGTCGGGGCATGACCAAGATTGTTTCCGCGATCGTCATCCTTGCGATGGCGGCCCATCTCATCCGGCCTCTCGGCCTTCCGGGGCTCACGAAGCGCGGCGATGTTTGGAAGCTCGCGGTGGGGGCGTTCGCGCTGATCGCGCTGGTGGTGCTCGTCCGTCCGGAAGGCGGTTGAGGGCTACGAAACAAAAGATTTCAATTTCAATCCGGCGCGGCATGGAACCTTACCGGGTGCTTTTCGATTTTGTTCAACGAAGCAGAACGGAGCGCTCGATATGGACTTTCTCACTTGGGCAATCATTTTCGCGGTTGTCGCGATCATTGCTGGTTTCTTCGGTTTTAGCGGCGTGGCGGCTGGTGCTGCGACGATCGCCCGAATTCTGTTCTTTATCTTCCTCGTGATTGCCGCGATTTTCGTCATCCTGTTGCTGGTGGGCGGCGCCGCCGTCACCTGACGAAAGGTGGGGCCATCGCGGAAGACCGCTGGCGACCCCACCAAGATCGAGACCACGCCCCGCGATCCACTTCCCGTTTCTATCACGGGGAGTGGACGCGGGGATTGTCGTTTCTAGAGGCCGAAGCAGTTGGCGTAGTAGGTGACGGTGGCCGGCCAGTCGGAGAAGACGCCGACGACGCCGACGTCCTGGGCGAGGACATCGAGGACGGTGTAGTAGGCCGCGTCCGACTTGATGGCGTCCGTCACGGAGTTGAAGTACCAGCCGCCGCCATTGGCGAGCGGACCGGAGCGCTCCAGCGACCAGGTGATGAGGTTGAGGCCCGCCTCCTTCGCCGCCAGCGCGTAGGCGGAGGGGACGATGGCGCCCGACCCGTCGAGGTCGACGAGCATGTTGATGGAGGGGGCGAGGTAGCGGACGCCCATCCCGGCGAGTTCAGCCGGGGTGTTGGTCCAGGTGCTCTCGTCCGCCGCGTCCCAATCGTCCGCCGGCTCGACGAGGAAGACGGCCTGCTGGCCGAACTCCGGCTCCGTCGCGATCCAGTGGCGGATCACGTCGAGATTGAAGGACTGGGGGAAGACGTCGCCGGCCGGGATGCCCGCGGCGCGGTACTCGTCGATCATCTTCGTCGCGTAGTCGTCCATCGAGAAGCCGTCGAAGGGCATCGTGACGGACGGGTCCTTCAGCTCCGGCGTGAACTTCGTGCCGAGCGCCTTGAAGAGGGCGATGGACTGGGCGTGGGTCATCAGCTCCGCGCCCTCGGCGAAGAGGGTGGTGCGGAAGGCGGGGACGCCGCCGAGATAGGCTTCGGCCGTGGTCGCGGTCTTGTCGGACGCGTCCATCTTCGGCGTCAGCGTCTGGAATTCGGCCAGCGTGAGGTCGGAAGTGCGGCACTCGGCGGCGGCGGCGGTGTCGCCGGCGGCCGGGGTGAAGGGAGTCGTGCACTTCGCGCCGAGATCGGTCGCGGCGATGTTGGTGGTGGTGTGGAGGTCGTTCTGCGCGTGGCGGCAGACGAGTTCCTTGTCCTTCGTGAAGGCGACGTCGCATTCGAGGATGCCGGCGCCCTGGCGCGCGGCGGCGAGGTTCGACTGGACGGTGTGCTCGGGGAACTGGAGCGGGGCGCCGCGATGGCCGATGGAGAACTCGGACTTCGCCGGGGTCTGGGCGGCGCAGGAGAGGAGCTTCTCCTTGAGGTCGCCGTCCTCGAGGCGGTCGATCAGGTAGAAGGGGCGCTCGCCATAGGACATCGCGGCGGGCGCGCTGTGGTCTTCGGCGGCGAGGGCGGCGACGGGGAGCGCCGCGAGGATGGCGGCGAGAAGGGCGTGTCTCATGGCGATGCCTTTGGCTGGCCGGCGCGAAGCCGGGCGGATCGACCGGGGGCCGGTCCGCGATCCATCGCGTCGGTTCATGACCGCACGAGAACAGTCGCATGAAACTTCTGTGATGGGCGCACGGGTGCGCGCGCCGGCGCTTTCGCGCGGGCGTTGGTCGGGAGGGGCGGGACGCGTGAGAGCGGCCGCATGTGGTGTGGTGGGCCGTTCTCACGCGTCCCGCCGCCATCGGCTTCATGAAACGGCGGGGGCAGGCGTGCCGCGCGGAGGGATCCTCGCGCGCCCCGTCAGCGGTTTGTCCGCCGTCCTTGCCTCCAGAGGTGCATCGACCGCTGCGGCGGCCTCACACGTGCGGTAGGTGTTCGGCGGGCCGGTGCGGGCCCATCCGGTCCGCCGCCCCCCTGCGGTTCGCGTTGCTCCGCGAAAGGGACGGCCGCCGACAGACTCACCCGCGCGTCGGTCGGTCCGGACCCGCCTCCCCTCGGATGAGCGGGGGGAGTATGGCATGGGGGGGTGAGGGGCGGGGATAAGTTTTTAAGACAAGTACCGCAGCGTTAGACCTCTTAAAGCCGAAGATTCGTAATAAGCGGCTGATAATAAAGGTAATCCTCGGATCTCTTAGAAATCCGTTTTTCTCGGTTTGTTGATATCATAGTGAAGTATATTCTATCGTAGTCCAATCTAAGCCTAGGCATGAATTCTTTTGATGTACTTATTATGTAATTCATGTAAAGCTGGAGAAGGGTTTTCCCATGAACGGACCGAGATGGTGATTTAAGTGCATCTCTCACTTGAGTTCTGTCGATGGAATAGTGAAAAAGCTTGTTATGACCTTTGGCCTTCTGCCGCAACGCGTCTACATCAATTTCATGCTTCGTGGAATCTTTCTTTATTATTGAGAGTGGCTTCTCTCGATCAAATAACTTTATTTTTTCTCTAAAGTACTCGACGTCTACTTCAAAGAAATCCCTGAGATTTGAGTTTATACTCTTCTCGAAATATCGAAATCGTGTTGCGGCTTCTTTTCGAGATATTTTCGGACAAAGATGACGCAAGGTGTTTGAGAGGTTACAGTGATGGATGGCATCGTTTTCGATGCTATATCCCCAGGTGTATATAATATTTCTATCTTCAAGTATTTCATTAAATATGTGATCAAAATCTCGATCCATCAAGGCAGCAACTTTGCTGACTTTATATTTTCGAATGATATGGGCAACTTTTAGAACTTCGCTTTTTTTGCCTAAGGCCTTATAGCGTATTCGAAGTGGGCTGTGTTTTTCGAACACATTCTCCCAAAATATTTCGTCGCGCATGTTGTTGTTGTGACCCTCTCCGTAGGCCACGAGATCAACATTATAAAATAAATCTTCTGAAAGCAGTCGAGATAAAGTGATCTCAGTCATCGTGCATGAAATCTTCGATTCGAATTATCTTAGATCGGTTGCCTGAAATAATGTCTGGTGAATGAGTTGCTGTAATTATCTGGGAGTTCTCATTGAGGGTGCGAATGTTGTGAAATAAAACTTCCTGCCAACTTATATGAAGTGAGAGTTCTGGTTCATCGGATATAAAAGAAATCGGTCTCTCTCTTTGCACTAGTGTATCTCCCAAGATAATAAATAATTGTCTCTCACCAGAAGAAAGTTCATCGACATCAATTAATTCACCATCATTCATTTGAACTTTTGGTATGTTGGATTGATCAAATATTATCCTTTTTCCTGTCAACATAGAATTTATTGTATTTAAAAATACATCAATTGGACGTGTAATTTGCTCTTGTCGTTGAGATGTCTTCATCCACAGTTCAGTGATGGCTTTTACGCGAGCGCCATCAGAGAGTCGGGAAAAATCTTCAAAATTAGCCTCGGAAGGGTCATTTCGAAATTTATTGGCGGATCGATCAAGGAATTTAAAATACTGCTTTGTTTTGTATAAGGCAGTTTTTGGGTTAATCCCAAAATGGATTAAGGCAGAAGTGGCATTTTTTTGAAGTTCTTGGGTGAATTGCTCTGGACGAACGTCATTCACATTTGGTGACGTATCGAAATAGCTAAACAGTACTTGTTTATGAAATTCATCAGTAGATAACTCTGACGCATTAAATAAAAATGAGTAATACTCAGAGATCTTCTGGGCGGTGTCTTTCGTCTTAGATCCAATAGAGTCTAAGTGCTCTGATCCAGGAAATATAGTGTTGATACTTCCGGTGTGGCGATGCACAGGAAGCCACTCAACTTCGACTAGATTTCGAATCGTATCAGATATCTCTAACGTGCTAACCTGGTCTGCCACCGGCGCATTGCGGGGAAATAAATAACCTAAGCCTCGGGTTTGGGATAATATGCCAGTATACGTGTCCAAATGTGATTGAATTCTTTCGCCATTTGATAGCGTAACCAAATATTTAAAGCCAAATCCTCCACTCAGATGTGGAGGAGCTCGATCAATTGACACCGAAGCGGCTAGTCTATCTTTCTGGTTTCTGAGAGTTATTTCAATCGAGCTAAAGTCTATTTTTGAGAGCGTTTCGAGATCAAGCAACAGCGCTGCTGAGATTGCTTTCACGATGGTTGTCTTGCCAGATCCATTTCGTCCAATGATAAAATTGAGATCGTCATTAAGATTTATTTTAACATGTCTACTTTTCCATAGATGACGGATCTCAACTGTTTTAATTATGTATTTCATAAAATTCCATTTCGTCGAGGGCTAGAAGCTTTCCCTCACCCATCCACCTTCAACGCCGCAATAAACGCCTCCTGCGGAATCTCCACCTTCCCGAACTGCCGCATCTTCTTCTTGCCCGCCTTCTGCTTCTCCAGCAGCTTGCGCTTGCGCGTGGCGTCGCCGCCATAGCACTTCGCGGTCACGTCCTTGCGCAAGGCGCGGATCGTTTCGCGGGCGATGATGCGGCCGCCGATCGCGGCCTGGATCGGGATGACGAACATGTGCTGCGGGATCAGCTCCTTCAGCTTTTCGCACATCGCGCGGCCGCGCTTCTCGGCCTGCGAGCGGTGGACGAGCATCGCCAGAGCGTCGACCGGCTCGGAGTTGACGAGGATGTTCATGCGCACGAGGTCGCCCTCGCGATAGTCGGAGAGCTGATAGTCGAACGAGGCGTAGCCCTTCGAGACGGACTTCAGGCGGTCGTAGAAGTCGAACACCACCTCGTTGAGCGGAAGCTCGTACGTCACCATCGCGCGGCTGCCCACGTATGACAGCTCGGTCTGGATGCCGCGCCGCTCCTGGCACAGCTTCAGGATGCCGCCGAGATATTCGTCCGGCGTCAGGATCGTCGCCTTGATCCAGGGCTCGGCGATGGATTCGATCTCGGTCGGCTCCGGCATGTCGACCGGGTTGTGAAGCTCCTTCACCTCGCCGTTGGTCATCGTGATCTGGTAGACGACCGAGGGGGCGGTGGCGATGAGGTCGAGATTGAACTCGCGCTCCAGCCGCTCCTGGATGATTTCGAGGTGCAGGAGGCCGAGGAAGCCGCAGCGGAAGCCGAAGCCGAGGGCCGCCGAGGTCTCCATCTCGAACGAGAAGCTCGCGTCGTTGAGGCGCAGCTTGCCCATCGCGGCGCGCAGATCCTCGAAATCGGCGGCGTCGATCGGGAAGAGGCCGCAGAAGACCACCGGGATCGCCGGGCGGAAGCCGGGGAGGGGGGCGGCGGCGGGGCGCTTGTCCTCGGTGATGGTGTCGCCGACGCGGGTGTCGGCCACCTCCTTGATGCCGGCGATGAGGAAGCCGATCTCGCCCGGCCCCAGGACGTCGACCTCCAGCATCTTCGGGGTGAAGACGCCGACCTTGTCGACACCGTACTTCGCCCCGGTGCGCATCATGCGGATGGTCTGCCCCTTCTTGAGGTGACCGTCGATCATGCGCACGAGGGTGACGACGCCGAGATAGGAATCGTACCAGGAATCGATGAGCATCGCCTTCAGCGGCGCGTCGGGATTGCCGATGGGCGGCGGCAGGCGCTTGACGATCGCCTCAAGCACGTCGGGGATGCCGAGGCCGGTCTTGGCCGAGATGGGGATCGCGTCCGACGCGTCGAGGCCGATGACCTCCTCGATCTGCGCGCGGATCCGCTCGGGCTCGGCGGCCGGCAGGTCCACCTTGTTGAGGACCGGGATGATCTCGTGGTCGTTGTCGATCGCCTGGTAGACGTTGGCGAGCGTCTGCGCCTCGACGCCCTGCGAGGCGTCGACCACGAGGAGCGAGCCCTCGCACGCGGCGAGCGAGCGGTTGACCTCGTAGGCGAAGTCGACGTGGCCCGGCGTGTCGATGAGGTTGAGCGTGTATTCCTTGCCGTCCGACGCCTTGTAGATGAGGCGGACGGTCTGCGCCTTGATGGTGATCCCGCGCTCGCGCTCGATGTCCATCGAGTCGAGGATCTGCTCCTTCATCTCACGCTCGGTGAGGGAGCCGGTCTGCTGGATCAGCCGGTCCGCGAGGGTCGACTTGCCATGGTCGATGTGCGCGACGATCGAGAAGTTGCGCACGTGCTCGATGCGCCGCGCGTCGCCGGCGGAGGAGGCGCTGGCGGGGGCCGCATCGGGAGAAAGGGGGGTGAGGTCATCCATGCCCCCTATTTAGCAGCAGCCTTGGTCCTCTGGAAGCGCGATGGCGGGCGTCCCGGCGCGCGCTTTTGCCTTGGCGCAGAGGCCGAACAGGAAGATGTGGATCGCGAGTTCGAGGCGCGTCTCGACATTGGCCGCGCAGGTGATCGCGGGCTCCGGGTCGACGAGCTTGTCGAGGGGGTTGGTGAACACCATGTCGCAGAGGAGCTTGGCCGCGCACGCCGTGTCCTCGGCCTCGATCTCGCCGCGCGCGACGGCTCGGTCGAGCTCGTCGCGGACCATGGCGCGGACGGTCTCGGGCCCGGCGCGCATGAAGGCGCGGGCGAGCTCGGGATGGCGCTGGCCCTCGGCGACGAGGGCGCGCAGCACCATGATGCGGTGCTCGGAGACGGTGCCCTGCGCCTCGTAGCGCAGCATCCGGCGCAGGCGCTCCTCGACGGGGAGGTCCTCCTCTTCCTTGCCGAGGGGGCGTATGATGGAGGCGCGGACGCGGCGGACCCACGCCTCGAAGAGGGCGTCGCGGCTGTCATAGATGGTGTAGAGGGTGCGTTTGGACATCCCGGCGGCGCGCGCGATGGCGCTCATGGTGGTGCCTTGCAGCCCCTTTGTGGCCGCCACCGCCTCGACGGCGTCGAGGATGGCGGTCTCGCGCTCGTGATGGGTGAGCTGGGGCGGGCGGCCGCGGCGGCCGCTGCCGGGGCAGCACAGGCTCGGTTTCTTGCCGAGATCGATCATTCTTGCGGACTCTCTCCCGAACGGTGCGGGTCTTGCTTCACTAGCGTGGAATGATAAATAAGGGAACCAATCAGTTTCCTAATCGCGCGCATCCCGGTACAACGTCCGGAGAGGGCGTGCGGTTTCGTTTAGGAGTCCTGCTATGTTGATCGGAGCCAAGAGCCTCGCGGCGCTCTCGGTAACGGCGGCGCTCGGCCTTGCGACGGCCGTTCCCGCCCTGGCGCAGGCTCCCGGCGGCGGTCCCCCGCGCGCCGTGCCCGTCACGGTGGTGACGCTGAAGGCCGAAAATGTCACCCTGACCTCGACCCTGCCGGGGCGTGTTGTCGCATCCGGCGTCGCGCAGGTGCGGCCGCAGGTCGCGGGCATCATCACCGAGCGCCTGTTCGAGGAGGGCTCGGACGTGACGATCGGCGACACCCTCTACCGGATCGACCCGGCGACCTACGAGGCGCTGGTGGCGCAGGCGCGCGCGCAGGTCACCCAGGCCGAGGCGCAGCTGAAGCAGGCCGAGCGGGAGCTGGAGCGCGCCTCGCAGCTCTTCGACCGCCGCGTGTCGAGCGAGCAGGTGCGCGACGCCGCGATCGCCCAGCGCGACACCGCCCAGGCCGCGCTGGAGGTGGCGAAGGCCGCGCAGCAGTCGGCCGAGATCGACCTCGAGCGCACGACGATCAAGGCGCAGCTCACCGGCGTCATCGGCCGCTCGCTGACGACGAAGGGCGCGCTCGTGACGAGCGGGCAGGAGACGCCGCTCGCGATTATCCGCGACATCGACCCGGTGCTCGTCGACGTGACGCAGTCGGCCGCCGAGATGCTGGCCTGGCGCAAGGGCGTGACGCAGCAGAAGCTGTCCAACGTGGACGACACGGTGACGCTGATCCTCGCCGACGGCGAGGCCTACGAGCACACCGGGCGCCTGCGCGCGGCCGAGCCGTACGTGAACGAGCAGACGGGCGTCGTGACGCTCCGCCTCGAGTTCCCGAACCCGGACCGGCTGCTTCTGCCGGGCATGTACGTGCAGGTGCAGATGCCGCAGGGCGTCGCCGACAATGTGGTGCTCGCGCCGCAGGAAGGCGTCGCGCGCGACCGCCGCGGCCGGCCGACCGCCTATGTGGTCGGCGCGGACAATGTGGTCGAGGAGCGCGTCCTGACGATCGAGCAGTCGCAGGGTGCGGACTGGATCGTCACGGACGGTCTCAAGGATGGCGATCGCATGATCGTCGAAGGGGTTCAGAAGGTTCGCCCGGGGGCCACCGTCGCGCCGCAAGAGCGCGTGGCGTCCGCCGAGGGTGTTGCCGCGGTAGCGCAGTAGACGCGTCGCGCTTCGGCGCGCGTCGAACAGGATACTGGAATGGCGCAGTTTTTCATCGATCGCCCGATTTTCGCCTGGGTGATCGCAATTCTCATCATGGGCATGGGCGCCCTCGCGATTCTGTCGCTGCCGGTCGCGCAATATCCGCAGATCGCGCCGCCCGCCGTGAACATCACCGCGACCTATCCGGGCGCGTCGGCGGAGACCGTCGACACGACCGTGACGCAGGTGATCGAGCAGCAGATGACGGGCCTCGATGGGCTCCGCTACATCTCCTCGAACTCGACCGCGGCCGGCACGGCGACGATCAGCCTGAACTTCGAGACCGGGACCGACCCGGACATCGCGCAGGTCCAGGTGCAGAACAAGCTCTCGCAGGCCTCGAGCCTGTTGCCGGAGGTCGTTCAGCGCCAGGGCGTGACGGTGCGCAAATCCTCGGCCGGCTTCCTGATGGTCATCGGCCTCATCGCCGAGGAAGGCACCACCCTCGAGCAGGTCGACCTGTCGGACTATCTCGTCTCGAACATCGTCGACGAGATCAGCCGCGTCGACGGTGTCGGCGAGGTGCAGGTGTTCGGCTCGGCCTATGCGATGCGCATCTGGCTCGACCCGTCGAAGCTCGCCGCCTACGAGCTCTCCCCGACCGACGTGGTCTCGGCGGTGAGCGCGCAGAACGCGCAGATCTCGGCGGGCCAGTTCGGCACGCTCCCGGCAGTCGCGGGCCAGCAGCTCAACGCCACGATCACGGCCCAGTCGCTCCTGCGCACGCCGGAGGATTTCGAGCAAATCGTGCTGCGCGCCGAGACCGATGGCGGCCTCGTCCTCCTGCAGGACGTCGCGCGCGTCGAGGTCGGGGCGGAGAGCTACCAGACGATCTCGCGCTATAACGGGCAGCCGGCCTCGGGCATGGCGATCCGCCTCGCGAGCGGGGCGAACGCCCTCGACACGGGCGAGCGCGTGAAGGCGCGCATGGACGAGCTCTCGCAGTTCTTCCCCGAGGGCGTGGTCTACAACGTTCCCTACGACACGACGCCGTTCGTCGTGATCTCCATCGAAGAGGTCGTGAAGACCCTCTTCGAGGCGATCGTGCTCGTGTTCTTCGTGATGCTGCTCTTCCTCGGCAACATCCGGGCGACGTTGATCCCGACGCTCGCGGTGCCGGTCGTGCTTCTGGGCGTCTTCGGCGTGCTCGCGGCGTTCGGATTCACGATCAACACATTGACGATGCTCGCGATGGTGCTCGCCATCGGCCTCCTCGTCGACGACGCGATCGTCGTCGTCGAGAATGTCGAGCGCATCATGGAGGAAGAGGGTCTCGACCCGCGCGAGGCGACCAAGAAGTCGATGAAGCAGATCACCGGCGCGCTCGTCGGTATCGCGCTCGTCCTCTCGGCGGTGTTCGTGCCGATGGCCTTCTTCGGCGGGTCGACGGGCGTCATCTACCGGCAGTTCTCGGTCGCGATCGTGTCGGCCATGGCGCTGTCGGTGGTCGTCGCCGTGATCCTGACGCCGGCGCTGTGCGCCACGATGCTGAAGAAAAAGGACAGCCATAGCGCCGGCTGGGGCCCGCTCGGCTGGTTCAACAAGGGCTTCAACAAGCTGACGCACGGCTATACCGGCACCGTCGGCTACCTGATCCGCCGGCCGCTGCGGATGGGGATCATCTATGCCGCGCTCGTGGCGGGGATGGTCTACCTCTTCGTCAACACGCCGACCGGCTTCCTGCCGAACGAGGACCAGGGCATCATGTTCGTCCTCGTGCAGGGGCCGTCCGGCGCGACGGCGGAGCGCACGAGCGCCGTGCTCGACAAGGTGCGCACCCACTTCCTGGAGAACGAGAAGGACTCCGTCGCCTCGATCTTCACCGTGGTGGGCTTCTCCTTCGCGGGCTCGGGCCAGAATGTGGGCCTCGCCTTCGTGCGGATGCGCGACTGGGACGAGCGCACGGAACCGGCCCAGAACATCCAGGCGGTGGCGGGACGGGCCTATGGGGCGCTGTCGCAGATCCAGGACGCGCTCGTCTTCCCGATCGTGCCGCCGGCGGTCATCGAGCTCGGCAACGTGTCCGGCTTCGACATGTTCCTCCAGGCGCGCGCGGGCCAGTCGCACGAGCAGCTTCTTGAGGCGCGCAACCAGCTCATGGGCCTCGCCGGGCAGAGCCCGATCATCGGCTCGATCCGCCCGAACGGGCTCGAGGACGCGGCGCAATATTCGCTCGACATCGACTGGCGCAAGGCCGGCGCGATGGGGGTGACGGCCGCGGACGTGAACAACCTGCTCTCGGTCGCGTGGGCGGGACGCTACGTGAACGACTTCCTCGATCGCGGGCGCGTCAAGAAGGTGTACGTCCAGGGTGAGGCCGATGCGCGGCGCAACCCGGACGACATCGAGCGCTGGCGCGTCACCAACGCGAGCGGGGGGCTCGTGCCCTTCTCGAACTTCACCGAGGGGCACTGGCGCTTCGGCCCGCAGGGCCTCTACCGCTACAATGGCGTGCCTGCGATGCAGCTCCAGGGCACGCCCGCGGACGGGGTGACCACGGGTCAGGCGATGGCGGAGATGCAGCAGCTCCTGTCGCAGCTCCCGAGCGGCCTCGACATCTCGTGGACGGGCCTCTCGCTCGAAGAGCAGGAGACGGGCGGACAGGCGCCGATGCTCTATGCCTTGTCGCTCGCGGTCGTGTTCCTCAGCCTCGCCGCGCTCTACGAGAGCTGGGCGATTCCGGCGGCGGTCATGCTCGCGATGCCGCTCGGCGTCGTCGGCGCGCTCGGCGCGGCGCGCTATGGCGGGCACCCGAACGACGTGTTCTTCCAGGTGGCGCTGCTGACGACGGTCGGCCTCACGGGCAAGAACGCGATCCTGATCGTGGAGTTCGCGCGCGCACAGCAGGAGGCGGGCCAGGAGCTCTTCGCGGCGGTGAAGGAGGCGGCGCGACAGCGCTTCCGACCGATCCTGATGACCTCGATGGCGTTCTCGCTGGGCGTCACGCCGCTGGTGCTGAGCACCGGGGCGGGCTCGGCCGGCCGCAACGCGATCGGCACGGGCGTCCTCGGCGGCACGATCTCCGCGACCGTGCTCGGCGTGCTCTTCGTGCCGCTCTTCTACGTGATCATCCGGCGCATCGTGCCGGTGAAGACGGCGCCTCCGACCGAGACGAAGGAGGAGCCGCACGGGCCGCACGCGGTGACGGTGCAGGCGGCGGCCGAGTAGCGCGACGCCAGACAGAGATGAGCCCCGGACCTGAGGTCCGGGGCTTTTTCGTTTTGGGGATCAGGCGGCGCGGGCGCGGGCGAGCGCGTCGGCGAAGGCGTCGGCGAAGGAGGCGCGGTCGTCCGGATTGAGGAAGGCGCCGACGACGATGAAGCGGCCGTGCGAGCCGAGATCGAGGCGGACGACCCCCTCGTCCTCCACGCGGGTGACGTTGAGGCGGGCCCAGTGCGGGTTGAAGCGATGCTCCGTCACCTTGCCGGCGGAGGTGACCTTGCGCACGAGAACCTCCTCGGCGGTGACGGTCACCTCCTCGAACTGGCGGCCGGCGCGGTAGGAGAGCTTGAAGGCGCCCCAGACGAGGAGGATGTCGGCGAGCGCGAAGATCGCGACCGGCCAGGCGCCGATCGCGAGGGCGCGCAGCGCCGCCATGCCCATGATGCCGGCGACGATGGCGATCAGCACCCAGAAGCCGCGGCGGCTGAGGGAGCGATGCGGGAAGAGCACGACATGAAAGGGTTGCGCGGACGTCGCTGACATGGCGGGCAATATAGTCGGGATGCGGGCGAAGGCGAAGAAGCGGGATGGGGCGATGAGCGAGGGGCGCGCGGGGACGGCGCGGCTGGTCTGGACGGTGCTCGCGGCCGGGGTGAGTGGGCTCGTGCTCCTGCCCGTGCTCGCCGGTCTCGCGGGGATCGTGCTGCCGGCCTTCGGCTATCTGCCGGCGCTCGGGCATGAGGGGTTCGGGCTCGACGTGTTCGCCCGCCTCGCGGCGGCGCCGGGGCTCGTCCAATCGATCGCGGTGAGCGTGATCTCGGGGCTCGGGGCGACGCTGATCGCGGTGCTGGCGACGGCGGCGATCCTCGCCTCGGCCTATGGGACGCGGGGGCTCGCGCTGATGGAGCGGCTGATCGCGCCGATCCTGTCGGTGCCGCACGCGGCGGCGGCGCTCGGCTTCGTGTTCCTGTTCGCGCCGTCGGGCTTCGTGCTGCGCCTGTTGTCGCCGTGGGCGACGGGGTTCACGGCGCCGCCGGACATCGCGCTGGTGCGCGACCCGTGGGGCGTGTCGCTGATCTTGGCGCTCGCGGTGAAGGAGGTGCCGTTCCTGTTCCTGATGGCGCTCGCCGCGCTCGGCCAGGTGAAGGCGCGGGAGCGGGCGGCGGTGGCGCGGGTGCTCGGCTATGGGCGTGTCGCCGCGTTCCTGAACGCGGTGTGGCCGCTCGTCTACCGGCAGCTCCGGATGCCGGTGCTCGCGGTGCTCGCCTACAGCGCCTCGGTGGTGGATGTGGCGCTGATCCTCGGCCCGACGCGGCCGGCCCCGCTCGGGGTGCGCGTGGTGGAATGGCTCCAGGCGCCGGACCTCGACGGGTGGCTCCTCGGGAGCGCGGGGGCGGTGGCGATGCTCGCCGTCGTCGCGGTGCTGGTGGCGGTGTGGCTCGGCGGCGAGGCGGCGGCGGGGTGGGCCGCGCGGCGCGTGCGGCTCGGCGGCTGGCGGGCGCGGCGCGACGGGGTGTTCCGCTATGGCGTGCTCGTCGCGACGGTGGGGGGCGTCGCGGCGCTCTTCGCCGGGTTCGGGGGGCTGATCCTCCAGTCGGTGGCGCTCTACTGGCCGTTCCCGGAGGCGTGGCCGGAGGCGGTCAGCCTTGCGGCGTGGGGGCGGCATCTGCCGATGGCGGGGGCGCTCGTCGGCGAGACGCTCGCGATCGCGCTCGGGGCGAGCCTCCTCGCGCTGCCGCTCGCGGTGGTGCTCGTGGAGGCGCGGCGGCACGGGGTGCGGATCGCGGGGCTCATCTATCTGCCGCTGATCGCGCCGCAGGTGGCGTTCCTGTTCGGGCTCAGCGTGACGGCGATCGCGGTGGGGGCGGTGCCGGGGCGGGCGGCGGTGATTCTCGCCCATGCGCTGTTCGTGCTGCCCTACGCGCTGATCTCGCTGTCGGGGCCGTGGGCGGCGCTCGATCCGCGCTATGAGCGGGTGGCGGCGAGCCTCGGCGCGCCGGCATGGCGGCGCTTCGCGCGGGTGCGGCTGCCCTTGATGGTGGCGCCGCTCCTCGTCACCTTCGCGCTGTCGATCGCGGTGTCGGTCGGGCTTTATCTGCCGACGCAGATGATCGGGGGCGGGCGCATGGAGACGGTGACGACGGAGGCGGTGGCGGCGGCGACGGGGGGCGACCGGCGCCTCGCGGGGATCTTCGCGACGCTGCAGCTTCTCATCCCGTTCGCGGGGTTCGCGCTGGCGCGGGCGGTGCCGGCGGTGCTCTACCGCCACCGCCGGGGGCTGCGGCCGGTGCGGGGGCTTGCGTGAGCCTCACCTTCACGGCGTTCGAGGTGCGGCTGCGGGGCGCGCCGCTGATCCGGCTCGACGGGGTGGTGGCGGGGGGCGAGGTGCTCGCCGTCATGGGGCCGTCGGGGGCGGGGAAGTCCTCGCTTCTCCTGGCGATGGCGGGGCTTCTCGCGCCGCCCTTCACGGTGTCGGGCGGGATCGCGCTCGACGGGGTGGAGATTTCGGGGCTTGCGGCGGATCGGCGCGGGCTCGGGCTGATGTTCCAGGACGCGCTCCTCTTTCCGCACATGTCGGTGCTCGGCAATGTGCTGTTCGCGGTGCCGCGGCGGGACGCTTCGGGGCGGCGGATCGGGCGCGAGGGGCGGCGGGGGATCGCGATGCGGCACCTTGCCCGTGTCGCGATGGACGGCTTCGCCGGGCGCGATCCGGAGACGCTGTCGGGCGGGCAGAAGAGCCGGGTGGCGCTGGCGCGCACGCTCGCCGGGGCGCCGCGCGCGCTGCTGTTGGACGAGCCGTTCTCGGCGCTCGATCAGCAGCTTAGGGCACAGACGCGGGACATCGTGTTCGCGCTGGCGCGGGAGGACCGGCTGCCCGTCGTGATGGTGAGCCACGACCCGGACGACGCGCGCGCGGCGGGGGCGCGGGTGATCGAGATCGGGCCCTTGCGTTCAGAAGACGGGGCGTTGATATAAGGGGCTGGGAGGTCGGCGGTGGACGGGCCACTCGCCAACCGGGTCAGGTCGGGAACGAAGCAGCCCTAACGAGATCCGGTCCGGGTCATTCGTCGGCCTCCTTTCTCCGCATCGCGGAGCACGCCCCGCCCCAACAGCCCCATTTTCCAGATCGAGAAGACGTGCGATCCTCGCGCTGCGGGCCCGCTTGGGCGGATCGCGGCCGCGAAATGGTGGATGATCGCGCGTCTTCGTTTGGCGTTTGGCGCCGTGTTCGCGAGGATGCGACGGACACGGGTGGCGATGCGGCGCCCGTTCCCCGATATTCGATCCGATGGTACCACCAACCGATTGAGGCCGGAGAGGACGTTTGGCGGATATCCCTCAGACAGGTGAAGGCGCGGCGCCCTACCGCGTTCTGGCGCGCAAATACCGGCCGAGCCATTTTGGCGAGCTGATCGGCCAGGCGCCGATGGTGCGCACGCTGCGCAACGCCTTCGCGCACGACCGTATCCCCCAGGCCTGGATGCTGACCGGCGTGCGCGGCGTCGGCAAGACGACGACGGCGCGCATCCTGGCGCGTGCGCTGAACTATGAGCGCGAGGGCGAGGAACGGCACCCGACGGTGGATTTCACCGAGGAGGGCGTCCACTGCCGCGCGATCATGGAAGGGCGCCATGTCGACGTAATCGAGATGGACGCGGCGAGCCACACCTCCATCAACGACATTCGCGAGATCACCGACGCGGCGCGCTACAAGCCCGTCTCGGCGCTCTACAAGGTCTACATCATCGACGAGGTGCACATGCTGTCGACGGCGGCCTTCAACGGGCTGCTGAAGACGCTTGAGGAGCCGCCGGCGCACGTGAAGTTCATCTTCGCGACGACGGAAATCCGCAAGGTGCCCGTGACGGTGTTGTCGCGCTGCCAGCGCTTCGACCTGCGCCGCATCGACGGGGAGGAGCTGACCCAGCACCTCGCGATGATCGCCGGCAAGGAAGGGATCAGCGCGGACGAGGAGGCGCTGCGCCTCGTCGCGCGCGCGGCCGAGGGTTCGGTGCGCGACGCGCTCTCGCTGCTCGACCAGGCGATCGCGCACGCGGGCGGGGCGGTGACGGCCGCGACGCTGCGCGACATGCTCGGCCTTGCCGACCGCACGCGCGTGGTCGACCTCTTCGAGCTCGTCATGAAGGGCGAGGCGGCCGGGGCGCTCGCCGAGCTGTCCGCCCAGTATGAGGTCGGCGCGGACCCCACCGTGGTGTTGACCGATCTTGCCGGTTTCACCCACCAGGTGACGCGCCAGAAGGTGACGAACGCCGCGCCGGAGCCCGGCGAGCCGCAGGAGATCCGCGAACGCTCGGCCCAGTTCGCGGCCGCGCTGCCGATGGCCGCGCTCTCGCGCATGTGGCAGGCGCTGCTCGCGGGGATCGCCGAGGTGCAGGCGGCGCCGAAGCCCATGATGGCGGCCGAGATGGTGCTGATCCGCCTGTGCTATCTCGCCAATCTGCCGGACCCGGCGACGCTGTCGCTGACCGCCGCACCGGGGATGGCGCCGGGCGGCGGGGCGGGCGGGTCCGCGGCGGGGGGCGCGATGCGCGGGCCGGCGGCGCATGCGCCCGAGCCGGTGCGTGCCGAGCATGGGCGCGCCGGGCCCGGCCACGCCGAGCCCGTCCATGCCGAACCCTTCCAAGCCGAGCCAAAGGGCCCGCCGGTGCCGGGGAGCTTTGCCGAGGTCGCCGCCCTCATCGGCAAGGAGAGCGTGAAGCTGAAGCGCGCGGTCGAGCGCGACATGCGCCTCAAGCGCTTCGAGCGCGGGCGCATCGAGGTGACGCTGGAGGGGGACGCCGAGCCCGGCGTCGTCGGCGCGCTCGGCAAGAAGCTGACCGAGATCACCGGCGAGCGCTGGATCGTCACCGTCAGCGACGGGGCGAAGGCGCAGACCCTCCACGAGGCGCACGAGGCCGAGCAGGCCGAGCTGAAGGAGGCCGTGCGCAAGACTCCGCTGGTGCGGGCGCTCCTGGAGAAGTTCGGCGATGCCGAGATCACCATGGTGCGCAACAACGCGGTCGAAGGACCCGAGACGCCCCAGCGCCGCGCGCAAGGCGAGAGCTGAGCGCCGCGACACCGATCACACCCCAATGAAGGCTTGATTTGCGCGCCGACGACGTGAACAGGCTTTTGCCAACCACAAGGAGAGTTTCCATGGATTTCTTGAAGCTGATGGGCAAGGCGAAGGAACTGCAGACCCGCATGGGCGAGCTGCAGGACGAGCTGAAGGCCTTGGAAGCCGTCGGCGAATCGGGCGGCGGCGCCGTGAAGGCGACCGTGAACGGCCAGATGGCGCTGATCGCGCTCACGATCGACCCGACGCTCATGAAGCCGGAAGAGGCGCAGATCGTCGAGGATCTCGTGATCGCCGCGATCGCCGACGCCCGCACCAAGGTCGAGCCGATGGTGCAGGAGAAGACGCAGGGCCTGATGGGCTCGCTCGGCCTGCCGGCCGGCCTGAAGCTCCCCTTCGGCGGCTGATCCTTGGCCGCGGTCGCCGGACCCGAGATCGAGCGGCTGATCACGCTGCTCGCCAAGCTCCCGGGGCTCGGTCCCCGGTCGGCCCGGCGCGCCGCGCTCCACATGGTGAAGAAGCGCGAATCGCTGCTGCTGCCGCTCGCCACGGCGCTCGCCGAGGTCGGCGAGCGGGTGACGGTGTGCAGCGTGTGCGGGAATGTCGACACGACCGACCCCTGCACGGTGTGCATCGACCACGGGCGCGACCCGTCCGTCATCATCGTGGTGGAGGATGTCGCGGACCTGTGGGCGCTGGAGCGCGCGGCGGTGATGCGGGCGCGCTATCACGTTCTCGGCGGCACGATCTCGGCCCTCGACGGGTACGGCCCGGAGGATATCGGGATCGGGCGGCTCGTGGAGCGGGCAGCGGAACCGGGCGTGCGCGAGGTGGTGCTCGCGATGAACGCCACGGTCGAGGGGCAGACGACCGCGCACTACATCACCGAACGGCTGGAGCCCCTGGGCGTGACCGTCTCGCGCCTCGCCTCGGGCGTGCCGATCGGCGGCGAGCTCGACTATCTCGACGAGGGGACGCTCGCGGCCGCGCTCAACCAGAGACGGCCCTTCGGCTAGGCTTTCCGGGCCCGAACGGGGTCTCGGGGCCGGCGCGCCGCCTGTTTCGATTGCGCGCCAGCGGTTGACCAGGGCGGCCGCGCATGGTGTTGCGGACCCTTCCTTCGGGCGATCCACCGCCGGCGATGCGGCCGGCGGGCCTCCGGATCGCTTTTCCAACGATATCGCGGCACGGCGCGCGGGAGGCGGCGACCTCCGGCGGCTGGCCGAACAGGAGACCTGATGACCGACGCGCGCTTTGACATTCTCGGGATCGGCAACGCGATCTTCGACATTCTCGGCCATATCGACGAGGCGGCGCTCACCGAGCACGGGCTGGTGAAGGGCTCGATGCGCCTCGTGAGCGCCGAGGAAGTGGTCGCGGTGGACAACATGCTCACCGAGGCGATCCGTGTCTCCGGCGGCTCGGCCGGCAACACCGTTGCCGGGGTCGCCTCGCTCGGCGGGCGCGCGGCCTTCATCGGCAAGGTGGCCGACGACGAGTTCGGCGACGCCTACGCCCACGACATGCGCCGCGTCGGGATCGAGTTCCGCACGACCCCGCTGAAGGACGGCGCGCCGACGGCCTCCTCCGTGATCCTCGTGACACCGGACGGCGAGCGCACGATGAACACCTTCCTCGGGGCGAGCCAGCAGCTCACCGTCGCCGACATCGACACCGACCTCGTCGACGGCGCGGCGATCACCTTCCTGGAAGGCTATCTGTTCGATCCGCCCGCCGCGAAGGAGGCCTTCCGCGCCGCCGCCGAGCGGGCCAACGCGTCGGGCCGGATCGCGGCGCTGACGCTGTCCGACACCTTCTGCGTCGAGCGCCACCGGGCCGATTTCCGCGCCTGGCTCGACCGGGGGCAGATCGGCATCGTGTTCGCCAACGAGAAGGAGGCGCTCGCGATGTTCGAGACGACCGACATCGAGGCGGCGTGCAAGGGGCTCGCGGCGCTGGTGCCGACGGTGGTCGTGACGCGCAGCGAGAAGGGCGCGCGGGTGATCACCAACGGCGAGGCGGTGGACGTGCCGGCCGAGACCACGAAGGTGGTGGACCTCACGGGCGCGGGCGATCTCTTCGCCGGCGGCTTCCTCCTCGGCCATGCGCGCGGGATGGCGCCGGCGGACTGCGCGCGGCTCGGCGCGCTCGCGGCGGCGGAGGTGATCTCCCATTTCGGGGCGCGGCCGCAGGTGCACCTGAAGGAGTTCGCGGCGAAGGCCGGCTTCCCGCTCTGAGGCGGGGCTTGTGCGGTGCGGCCCGGCCGTGCCGCACATGCGAAGATAGACTTTGCCCCACGTCCCGCCGGGTGTACCTAGTGATCCGACCGGGACGGATGGTGCCCATCCGGCTCGGATCATCGGATCACTGCGCGATTGATCGGGTGGTCTGATTGACGAAACGGACCCGGGCCGGTCCGTTTCGATCAGACCGCTGGGGGACGTGACGTGGAGTGTCGGGCGATGGTGAGCGACGTGACGAACCGGTGGCGGCCGGGCCTCGCGGCCGGGCGGGTCGGGCTCGCGGCCGGCCTCGTCCTCGGCGCGCTGCTGACGCCGCTCGGGTCCGCCCGCGCCGACTGCGTGGTGACGGCCGAGGATTCGGACATCCTTGCCGAGCCGGACGTCCAGGCGGCGATCGCCGAGGCGGACGCCACGATGGTGAACGCCAAGGGCCGCCTCTGGGCGGTCGACACCGATCCCCCCTCCTATCTCATCGGCACCTTCCACCTCGCGGCCGACGGCATCGAGGAGCCGGGCCCGCAGATCTCGGCTCTCGTGCAGGGGGCGGAGGAGCTGTTCGTGGAGGTCGACGCGGACGACCTCTCCGAGGCGGTGGCGGCCTGGGCGGTGGACCCCGCGAAATTGCTGCGTCCGCCCGGCGACCTCCTGTCGGACGAGATGAGCCCCGCCGAGCGGGACGCGGCGGACGACGTGTTCGCGACCTACGGCATCCCGTTCGAGGCGGCCGACCAGATGCGGCCCTTCCTGCTGATGGCGATGCTGAGCGTGCCGCCCTGCGCGATCAAGAGCGCGGCGACGGAGAAGGGGCTCGACCTCAACATCCAGGCGCTCGCGGCCGAGGCGGGGGTGACGATCACCGCGCTCGAGACGGTCGACGAGCAGCTCGCCCTCTTCGAGGAAGACCCCGAGGAGATGGACGCGATCGTGCGCATGATGCTTGCCCAGGCCGAGGACCAGGTGTCCGGCTGGATGACGAGCATCGCGCTCTACCGCACCGGCCATATCGGCGCGCTGTGGACGGGCGGCGTTGCCGCGATGCGGGACGTGATGGGGGTCGAGGCGGCCGAGGAGATCGCCGGGACCTTCGTCGAGACGATGCTCGCGGCGCGCAACCGGCGGATGGTGGAGCGGATGCTTCCGGGCCTGCGCGAGGGCGGGCGCGTCGTCGCCGTCGGCGCGCTGCACATGCCGGGGGATGACGGGTTGGTGGCGCTTCTGCAGCGGGAAGGATTTTCCGTGACGCCGATCGCCGAAGGGGACGCGCCACTTTGACCTTAGAAGCGTTCAACGCTACTGGATGGGCGCACACGCAAGGGGAGATCCATGGCCAGCGCTGACACCGATGTGAGCGGCGGGCGACGCCCGCGGCCGCTGTCGCCGCATTTGTCGATTTACCGACCGATCGTCACGATGGTGATGTCGATCATGCACCGCGTGACGGGCATGATGAACATCGCCGGCGTGATTCTGGTCCTCTATTATCTGCTGGCGCTCGCCGCCGGACCGGAGGCCTTCGCGGACGCCTCGGCGCTGTACAGCTCCTGGCTCGCGCGCATCGTGCTCGTCGCCTTCACCTGGTCGCTGGTGCACCACATGCTGGGCGGGATCCGCCACTTCATCTGGGACACCGGCAAGGCCCTCGGCGAAGAGCGCTACACCCTGTCCTGGATGACCCTCACCGGATCGATCCTTCTGACGACGGCGCTGTGGGCGCTGATCGTGGTCGTGGAGGCCGTCTGATGCGCCACCCCCTTGGCCACGGCGCGGCCGACAAGCGCTTCAACACGCCGCTGAAGACCATTCGCGGTCTCGGCACGGCGCACGAGGGCACCGAGCATTTCATCCGCCAGCGCCTGACCGCGGTCGCCAACGCGATCCTGGTCATCGTGCTCGCGATCGTCGCCATCGCGCTGTCGGGGAAGACCTATCCCGAGGCGGTCGCGATGGTGGGCAGCCCCTGGGTGGCGGTGCCTTTGGCCCTCGCGTTCATCTCGGTGGCGATCCATATGAAGATCGGCGTGCAGGTCGTGATCGAGGACTATGTGCACAATGACGGCGCGAAGGTGCTCCTCGCGCTCTTGAACACGTTCTTTGCGGTGGCGGTCGTGGCGACGGCGCTCTTCGCGATCGTGCGCATCATGCTGGCCGCGCTGGCGGCCGGCGCTTGAACGGAAGGCGGGATTGATGGCTACGAACGGTGCAGCGGGCAACGGGGCGAGCGCCACGGGCCCAGCCTACAAGATTGTCGACCACGAATATGACGTGGTGGTGGTGGGAGCCGGCGGCTCCGGTCTTCGCGCGGTCGTCGGCTGCGCCGAGGCGGGGCTGCGCACGGCCTGCATCACCAAGGTGTTCCCGACGCGCTCCCACACGGTGGCGGCGCAGGGCGGCATCTCCGCCGCCCTCGGCAACATGGGGCAGGACGACTGGCGCTGGCACATGTACGACACCGTGAAGGGGTCGGACTGGCTCGGCGATCAGGACGCGATCGAGTATCTCTGCCGCAACGCCCCCGAGGCGGTCTACGAGCTCGAGCATTGGGGCGTCCCCTTCTCGCGCACGGAAGAGGGCAAGATCTACCAGCGCCCCTTCGGCGGCATGACGACGAACTACGGCAAGGGCACCGCGCAGCGCACCTGCGCCGCCGCGGACCGGACCGGCCACGCGATCCTGCACACGCTGTACGGCCAGTCGCTGCGCCACTCGGCCGAGTTCTTCATCGAATATTTCGCGCTCGACCTCATCATGGAGGACGGGGCGTGCCACGGCGTGATGGCGATGTGCCTGGAAGACGGCACGATCCACCGCTTCCGCGCGCACAAGACGATCCTCGCGACGGGCGGCTATGGCCGCGCCTACTTCTCCTGCACGTCGGCCCACACCTGCACGGGCGACGGCAACGCGATGGTGCTGCGCGCCGGCCTGCCGCTCCAGGACATGGAGTTCGTGCAGTTCCACCCGACCGGCATCTACGGCTCGGGCTGCCTCATCACCGAGGGCTCGCGCGGCGAGGGCGGCTACCTCACCAACTCCGACGGTGAGCGCTTCATGGAGCGCTACGCCCCCTCCGCGAAGGACCTCGCCTCGCGCGACGTCGTCTCGCGCTCGATGACCATCGAGATCCGGGAAGGGCGCGGCGTCGGCAAGCTGAACGACCACATCCACCTGCACCTCGAACATCTCGACCCGGCGATCCTCGCCGAGCGGCTGCCGGGCATCTCCGAATCGGCGCGCATCTTCGCGGGCGTGGACGTCACGCGCGAGCCGATCCCGGTGCTGCCGACGGTGCACTACAACATGGGCGGCATCCCGACGAACTTCCACGGCGAGGTGCTGACCAAGGTCGACGGCGATCCGGACACGGTCGTGCCGGGCCTGATGGCCATCGGCGAGGCCGCGTGCGTGTCCGTCCACGGCGCGAATCGCCTCGGCTCCAACTCGCTGATCGACCTCGTGGTGTTCGGCCGCGCGACCGCGCTGCGCTGCGCCGAGACGGTCACCGCCGGTGAAGCGCTGCCGCCGATCTCGAAGGACGCCTCCGAGCCGGCGCTCGCCCGCCTCGACCGCTTCCGCTTCGCCTCCGGCGGCACGCCGACGGCCGAGCTGCGGGACAAGATGCAGCGCACGATGCAGTCCAACTGCGCCGTGTTCCGCACGGGCGAGGTCCTCGAAGAGGGCCACACCCTGATCCACGACGTTGCCGGCGGCGTCGGCGATATCAAGGTCATCGACAAGACGATGATCTGGAACACCGACCTCATCGAGACGCTGGAGTTCGACAACCTGATCGGCCAGGCGGTGGTGACGATGGACTCGGCGCTGAGCCGCACCGAGAGCCGCGGCGCCCACGCGCGCGAGGACTATCCGGAGCGCGACGACGTGAACTGGATGAAGCACACCCTGTCCTTCCTCGACCCGGCGACCTACAAGGTGACGCTGGAGGATCGCCCGGTGCACACCTATACGTTGTCCAACGCGATCGAATATATCGCCCCGGCGAAGCGCGTCTACTGACACGACCTGCCGGCGGATTGCGCCGGCGGTTCGCACGAGGAGGCCCCGGAGACGGGGCCTTTTTCGTGCTGCGAAATGCAGCTTTAGATTGTGTATCGCGCGCGATTCTGGCATTCTCCCTCCCAATGGGCGCGCAAAGACGCCAACCGAGGGGGAGATGATCGTGACCCTACGCGTGTCTTCGTCGTTCGAGTTCATCCGCAAGGCGGCGATCGCCCGCCGCTGCCTCGCCTATCAGGAGCTGGTCGATGCGAACGGCCATCGCTGGAGCGAGGGGGTCTGGCTCCAGCTCGCCGCCCACATGGAGGAGCTGGTCTGGTTCAGCCATCGCCGCTCGCTGCCGATGCTGACCGCGATCGTCCTCCCGGCCGAGACGCTCCGCCACCAGACGCTGACGATGGTGGCGCTGCGCGATTTCGAAGCCGCGGCCCGCCAGATCGGCCACCGCTTCGAGAGCGGCTGGGCCTTCCACCGCCAGCAGAAGGGCCTCGTCTTCGAGTGGGGCCTGCGCGGCGCCCCGTGCGACGGGCGGCCGGCGCACAGCGCGGCCTGACGGGCGCGGGGCGTGGGGATGGGTGTGGTGAGGCTGCGGGGGCCGCCTGTGGTGTGCCCCGGCCTTCGGATCGGCGGGAGCGGGGCCGGGCGGGTCCGGCGCCGCTTTGGTCGTCGCGGGGCGATGGCCGCCCTTCGCCCGGCCGCCCGGATTACGGGCAGCGGGCGCCGCGGCGGGAGGCGGAGGAGTGGATCCACTCGGGCTTGCGGTCGAAGCTCGGGGTGAGGTTCGAGGCGGCGGTCCATCCGTCGAAGGTGCCGTCATCGTCATAGTCGACCTCGACCATGTCGCCCGCGCGGCGGCCGATGCGGGCGGCGTTCGCGTAGTCGACGGTGTCGGCCTGGCGGACCGTGCGCCCGCCCTGGCAGCGCGAGCCCTTGCTGATGAGGTCGTCCGGGGCGGAGCGGGCGGTGCGCCGGATGCGGGCATCGCCGTCGCAGGAGAAGCGGCGCGCGGCGTGGACGGCGCGCACCCGGTCGGGGTGGAGCCGCACGGGCGTTTGGTTCGTCCAGAAGCCGAGATCGGCGGTCGCATAGCGCGCGTTCTGGACGTTGGTGTCGAGCGGCAGGCCGCGCCGGCACTGGCCGGGCGAGCCGGTGAACCATTCAAGGTTCACCCCGCTCTGGAAAAGCTGCCAGCGGCCGGTGTTGTGGAAAGCGCTGGAGCCCGGATAGGCGCGCGAGGCCGACAGCCAGGTGTGCTGGATGAGCTTTTCGGCGAGGAGCACGTCGAGCGCGTCGCCGTTGCCATAGGCGCCGAGATTGTAGCCGCCGCGCTCCACGATGCGCTTCACGGTGCGGAAATATTCGACCATCGCGCCGCGCGTGGAGCTGTCGTTCCGGTTGAAGGCGATGTCGACGCCGAAATAGATCGCCGAGCCGCGCGGCTGGCCGAGGGCGCGCGCCTGCTCGACGGCGGCGTTGGCGTCAAGCTCGGCCTCGGCCGCGGGGCTGCGCTCGCGCGAGGTGGGGCGGCAATTGCCATCCGGCAGGGGTTTCCCGTTGCGGTCCTTGCCGTGGAATTTGAACTTGGAGTCGTTGTTGTACTGGTAGATCGACAGGATCCCCATCCCGGCGCGCAGGATCTGGACGACCTCGCTGTTGCCGTCCTTGATGGTGCCCTGGTCGATGAGGCGCTTCTCGGGGATGTGCCGCTCGGGCTGAGGGCAGCGGGCGAGATAGCGGCCGATGATGAGGATGCCGGCGCCCTTCAGGTCATCGATATAGGGCCGCGTGTCCCAGGCGGCGTCGATGATGGCGACGCGCGTCTCGGCCGCACGGGCGGGGCCGGTCGCGAGCGTCAGCGCGGTGAGGAGCGCCAGAAAGATACGCATCGGAGCCTCCTGGCCGGCCCGCCCGGGGCCGGTCGCGTTGGAACGGTTGCGGCGGGCGGCGGGTGCCACCGTCGCTGGCGGACGATTGGCGATCCGGACCCCGCCCGTCAACCGGGCGAGGCATCACGTCCGCGCGGGAACGGGGGTGCTCACAGAAAGAGGGCGTCGCCGAGGGGGCCGGTATAGCCCTCGAGGACAAGCGCATCGCCGCCGCCGAAGGTGAGGATCGTGTTCCCATCCGCGACGGTGGCGCGGGCGATGATCTCGTCGAGCGAGAGGTCGATGCCCTTGAGGAGGATGCGGTCGCCCTCGCCGCGCGCGAAGTCGGCGACGGTGTCGACCCCGCCGCCACGCTGCGCGACGAACACATCCGCCCCGTCCCCGCCCTCGAGCGCGTCGCGCCCCCTGCCGCCGGCGAGGAGGTCGTCCCCGCCCTGGCCGAAGAGTCGGTCGCGGCCGTCGCCGCCGAGGAGGGTGTCGTTGCCGGGGGTGGCCTCGTCGCCGCGGGAGGGGTGCGCGTCGCCGTAGATGCGGTCCGCGCCGCCGGCGCCGATGATGCGGTCGTTGCCGGCATCGCCATAGAGGCGATCGGCGCTGCTGCCGCCGATCAGCGTGTCGTTGCCGCCGCCGCCTTCCACCGAATCGGCGCTGCCGGCGCCGTGGGCCTTGTAGAGGTCGTCGCCGTCGGCGAGCCAGACGGTGCCGATCCGGCCGAAATTGTGGATCGTCGCCTCGGCGCGGGCGCTCACGCCGCCGATGTCGCCGTCGGCGAAGTTGACGATCCGCGCCTGGCCCTCGCGCGCCCACACGAAGTCGATCGCGCCGTGATTCTTGACGGTGACATTGCGGGATTCGAATTCGAGCCGGCCATCGAGCTCCGAGCCGGGGGCGCCGATATAGGTGTCGGCGCCCGCCCCGCTGAATTCGACATCGTTCACGATGAGCCCGGCGTTCACGACCGTCTCCGACTGGCCGCCGAGATTGAGCGTGATGCCGTCGAGGTCGGTGTAGGAGCCGTAATTGTTCGTGTAACCGTCGGTCGAGCGGAGCTCGCCGCGATTGACGATGAGGCCGGAAAACTTGCCTTCGGTCCGAATGGCGTTGCTCGGCCGGTAGTAGGACCAGGAAAGCCACGGATCATCTTCCGGACCGGAATAGGCGATCGCGTTCTCGCCGGTAATCGTGCCGGTGTTGCGGATTTCGTAGGGGCCGCTCCGGCGAAGGAGAATGACGTTGTAGCCGCTGATCGTCCCGGCATTGGCGATGACGATCGGGTCGCCCGGCTCGGTGATCTGGATGGCGGGGCCGGAGTCCACGTCGATCGAGCCGGTTTCGAGGATGGTGATGTGCCGGTCGGTCTGCATGATTTCGACGGGCGTATCGATTTCGACGGACATCATTCCTCGCGTTCGATGAATGGCTGCGGCATTGACGGGGAGGCCGTCGCTGCCCTGATGCACGGGGGATAGCCCTTTCGCTGCCCGGATCGCAAGTTGCGGGACGCGGTGCGGGGGCCGGGGCGGCGCGTTGTTGGTCGCGGCCAGCAGCGGGCTTGGCGCCACGCTGGCGGAGGGCGATCGAGTGTCCGGCGATGACGCGCGGGCGTCGACACGCCGGCCCGAAAGGCCGGGGTGCGCCGCCGCTCAGCGCTTCGGGGCATGGCGCCGGAATATCGGCGCGTCGGGCCTTTCTCGTCCTCTTGCCTTGCCGCGGGACGGATCGAGGAGGCGGTCCGCGGCCGGTGTTGGGCGGGTGACGGGGGGCGGTGGTTGAGCGGCGCCGTCTCGGCGGGAATGCGGTCCCACGGGGTGAGGGCCGGGTCGCGTGGGGTCGACGCGTCCTGCGCGTGGAGACCGCCGCACTGCGCTCGCGGCGGCCCGGCCCAGTCTTGGCTAGGGGGGAAGCCGGCGCGCAGGCTTGGGGAAACCGCGAGGGGATGAGGCGCTCGGATATCTTGGAAAGTGTTCCTCGCTTCGGCCGGCCTCCTCGTGGGTCTGTCGGCGGGGACTCTCTGGCTCGACTGGTGGCTCCATCTGCCGCCGCGGATCGGGCGGGGACTGCCGTCGGACCATGTGGCTGCGGACCAAGTGTTTCGGGAGAGGGTTTTGGCGGCCTATCCGTTGCCGGTGGATGCGGATGTCCTATCCGCTCGGCTTCAGGCGGAGGGGTTCGAGGTCGATCGGGCGGGCGGGGTTGCCCGGTTCGAGACCAGCCGATTTCCCTGCCTGTTGATGTGGCGCATCGTGTGGACCGAGTCGGACGGGGCCGTGACGCGGATCGATGCGCGTTACGGGGCGGTGTGCCTGTAGCGGGGACAGCGGCGATCCGGCGATTTGCCGGGGCGCCCGGTGACGCTCGGGTTTTGCGGGAATGCACTGGGATGGTGCGCGCGCCGTCGCCTGCCCCCCACCCGCCGCGTCGCCGCGGCCATTGCGCCGTGCCCGGCGGCGGGCGACAGTCTGGCGGGGCCTTGGGGTGGCGCGAGCCGACGCCGGGGGTTCCGTCACGAGGGCCGGTGGCGCGACAGAGGGCGGCGCCGGGGGCTGGAGGGCGTATGGCGCTGACGTTCTGGTACGATTTTTCTTCTTCCTATTCCTACCTCGCCGCGATGCGGATCGAGGAGAAGGCCGACGCGGAGGGGGTGCCGGTCGAGTGGATGCCCTTCCTGCTCGGGCCGATCTTCGCCGAGGCCGGCTACAACGGCTCGCCCAACCTCGTCTCCGCCGCGAAGGCCGACTACATGTGGGCCGATATCGCGCGGCGCGCGCACCATCGCGGCATCCCTTTCGTGAAGCCCAAGGTGTTTCCGCAGAAGAGCGTCGCGGCGGCGCGCGCGACCCTCGCCCTCTCGCAGCGCGAGCGGCCCGCCTTCAGCCGCGCCGTCTTCACCCAGGAATTCGCCTACGGGCGCGACATCGCGGACCTCAAGGTGCTGGCGGAGGCGGCGAAGGATGCCGGGCTCCACCCCGATTCGGTGCTGGAGGGCGCGACGGACGAGGGCGCGAAGGCCGCGCTCTTCGCCTCGACGGACGCCGCCAAGGCGCTCGGCATCTTCGGCGCGCCGACCTTCGTCACCACCGACGACGTGCTCTTCTGGGGCGACGACCGCCTGATGGACGCGCTCTCTTGGGAGCGGCACGGCTCCCTGCCGGAAGGCGGGTGAAGGGAATGCGCGGCTGAAGGGTTGCGCGCTGAGGCAGACGGTGGGAGCCGCCGGGGAGCCCGGGCGTTATTTGTGACGGATTTATCCGTACCGCCGTCCCCACCGACGGCGCGTTCTTTTGTGGCGATCAGGGACGCGCTCTTGTGTGAGCGGGCAGCCGCCCGCTGTTCGACGGCGGATGAGTGGTTTGTGCCACTCGACGTTTCACCATCGGGGCGAAAGGCGGAAGCCGACAGGCAACTCGGCGGTTTCTTGTGACGGACACGTCGACACCGCCGCGACCACCGACGACGTGCTCTTCTGGGGCACAATTGGCTGACGGACACGCTCTCCTGGGAGCGCCATGGCTCGCTTCCCGATGGCGGATGACGGGAATGAACCACGGAACGCTCCTCGTCGGGGCGGATGGCGGAAGCCGGTAGGCAACTCGCCGGTTCCTTGCGACGGACACATCCCGACCGCCGCCCCCACCACCGACGTGCACTTCCGCGGCGATGACCGGCTGCTGGACGCGCTCTCCTGCGAACGGCACGGCACACCGCCCGAAGGGGTGATGACGACAAGCAACTAATCGGTTGCGTGTCGAGGTGAGTGGCGGTAGACGATAAGCAACTCGGAGGTTGCTTATGACGGACACATCGACGCCGCTCGATATCGAGAAGGAGATCGCGATCGCCGCGCCTGTGGAGCGGGTGTGGCGTGCGCTGACCGACCATGAGGCGTTCGGCACGTGGTTTCGCGTGGCGCTCGACGGGCCGTTTGCGGTTGGGCGCTCCGTGACCGGGAAGATGACCTATCCCGGCTTTGAGGGGTGGCCGTTCGAGGCGACGGTGGTGGCGATGGATGCGCCGACGCGGTTTGTCTTCACCTGGGTGCCGGATTCGGGCGACGAGGCGCCGACGGCGGCGAGCGGGCCGCGCACCACGGTGACCTTCACCTTGCGGCCCTCCGCCGGAGGCACGATCCTGACGGTGCGTGAGGCGGGGTTCGAGCGGCTCGACCCCGCGCGGCGGGTCGGCGCGATGCGCGACAACGAGAAGGGGTGGGAGATCCAGATGCAGAACATCGCGGAGCATGTCGCTGCAGGGTGAGTTTCAGAGCGCGCTCATGAGCCGGGCGCCGGTCTTCGCCGCGCTCGGCGACCCGACCCGCCTCGCCCTCGTCGCCATGCTGAGCGGGGGCGAGGCGCGCTCGATCACGACGCTCGCCGCCGACTCGCACCTCACCCGCCAGGGGGTGACGAAGCATCTGAAGGTGCTGGAGAAGGCCGGGGTGGTGACGAGCCACCGGGAAGGGCGCGAGACGCTCTTCGGCCTGGAGCGGGCGACGCTCGACGATCTCGGCGACCAGCTCGCGGCCGTCTCGCGCCAGTGGGACGACACGCTGGCGAGGCTGAAGCGGTTCGTAGAGGGGTAGGGCCGGACCCAATCAGGTCAGGGCCTGCGCGCCGGCTCGGCATACCGTCGCAGCGTTGCGCGGCCTTGAAAACCGGCCCGGTTTCCTGCGGCCACGCGCCCTGCCGCGGTGAGCTGAGGCCGAGCCCCTCGTGGCCTCGGTCGATGCGCCGAAACGTTTGCTTGCCGGCAAGGCCTACGACAGCGAGCGCTCTCGCCGCTGGCTCAAGTGGCGCAAGATCAAACCGGTTCTCCCCTCCACTGTCCCACGGCGCACGCCCTAACCGCTCGACCGGCGTGCCGATCGCCGCCGCAACGTTGTCGAAGGCATGTTCTGCAAGCTCAGGAACTGGCGTCGCATCGGGACCCGATACGACCGCCATGCCGACAACTGCCTCGCCGGCGTCGCACTCGCCACAATCATCATCGCCTGGGTGAATGAGTCCCCCAACCTGGGCGGCCAACCCGGGTGCTCGCAACGAAAAAGGCCCGCGACGGTGTCGCGGGCCTTCGTGTTTTCAGGGCCGGGGCCGGCGGGCGCGGCGTCTATTCGACGATGCCGCGTTCCTTCAGCGCCGCGACCACCTTTTCGGCGTGCTCCTCGGGGGCGCCGGTGGTGGTGTCGATCTCGAGCTCGGCGCCCTCGGGGGCCTCGTACGGGGAATCGACGCCGGTGAAGTTCTTCAGCTGGCCCGAATCCGCCTTCTTGTAGAGGCCCTTCGGGTCGCGCTGGCGGCACACCTCGATCGGGGTGTCGATGTAGACCTCCAGGAACTCACCCTCGGCCACGAGATCGCGCGCCATGCGCCGCTCGGAGCGGAAGGGGGAGATGAAGGACACCAGCACGATGAGGCCCGCATCCACGAAGAGCTTCGCCGTCTCCGCGACGCGGCGGATGTTCTCCACGCGGTCCGCGTCGGTGAAGCCGAGATCGCGGTTGAGGCCGTGGCGGACATTGTCGCCGTCGAGGATGTAGGTGTGGCGGCCCTGCGCGTTGAGGCGCTTCTCGACGAGGTTCGCGATCGTCGACTTGCCGGACCCCGACAGACCCGTGAACCACAGGATGGCGGGCTTCTGGCCCTTCATCGCGGCGCGGGTCTCCTTGGAGACGTCGAGCGCCTGCCAGTGGATGTTGGTGGCGCGGCGCAGCGCGAACCAGACCATGCCGGCGCCGACCGTGGCGTTGGTCAGGCGGTCGACGAGGATGAAGGCGCCGGTCTCGCGGTTCGCCTCGTAGGGGTCGAACGCGATCGGCTCCGACAGCGAGACGTTGCAGAAGCCGACCTCGTTGAGGCCGAGTTCCTTGGCGGCGAGATGGTCGAACGTGTTGACGTCGATCCGGTGCTTGATCTCGGTGACGGTCGCCGTGACGGTCCGCGTGCCGATCTTCAGGAGATAGGGGCGGCCCGGAAAGAGCGGCGCCTCGGCCATCCAGACGATGTGGGCGGCGAACTGGTCCGCCACCTCCGGCCGGTGGGACGGGGGAACGAGGATATCGCCGCGCGAGATGTCGATCTCGCGGTCGAGCACGACGGTGACGGCCTCGGAGGCGGAGGCCTCCTCGCGGTCGCCGTCCATGGTGACGAGGCGGGTGATCTTCGCCTCACGGCCGGAGCCGGCGACGACGATCTGGTCGCCACGGCGCACGCGCCCGGACGAGATCGTGCCGGAGAAGCCGCGGAAGTCGAGATTGGGGCGGTTCACCCACTGCACGGGCATACGGAAGGGACGGTCCTCGAGGTCGGACTGGACCTCGATCTCTTCCAGGTGCTCGAGCAGGGTGGGGCCGGAATACCAGGGCGTGCGCTCGGACTTCGTGACGACATTGTCGCCATAGCGGGCCGAGATCGGCACCGCCTCGAAGGTGTCGAAGTCGAACGAGCGGGCGAACGTCCCGAAGTCCCGCTTGATCGCGTCGAAGCGGCCCTGGTCGAAGTTCACGAGGTCGATCTTGTTGACCGCGAGGACGACGTGACGGATGCCGAGGAGGGAGACGAGGAAGGCGTGCCGCTTCGTCTGGACCTGGATGCCGTTGCGCGCGTCGATCAGGAGGACGGCGAGGTCGGCGGTGGAGGCGCCGGTCGCCATGTTGCGCGTGTACTGCTCGTGGCCGGGCGTGTCGGCGACGATGAACTTGCGCTTGTCCGTCGTGAAGAAGCGGTAGGCGACGTCGATCGTGATGCCCTGCTGGCGCTCGGCCTCGAGGCCATCGACGAGGAGGGCGAGGTCGATGTCCTCGCCGGTCGTGCCGTGGCGGCGCGAGTCGCGCTCGACCTGGGCGAGCTGGTCCTCGAAGATCAGCTTCGTCTCGAAGAGGAGGCGGCCGATGAGGGTGGACTTCCCGTCGTCGACCGAGCCGCAGGTGATGAAGCGCAGGAAGGACTTCTTTTCTTGGCTCGACAGATAGTCGGCAAAGGCTTCCGGGGAGAAGGATTCAGCGACAGACATCAGAAATAACCCTCGCGCTTCTTCTTCTCCATGGAGGCGGCCTCGTCATGGTCGATGAGGCGGCCCGACCGCTCGGACGTGCGGGCGATCAGCATTTCGGCGACGATCTCGGGCAGCGACGCGGCCGGGCTCTCGACGGCGCCGGTGAGCGGGTAGCAGCCGAGGGTGCGGAAGCGGACCATCTTCATCTGCGGCGTCTCGCCGTTCAGCGGGAAGCGGTCGTCGTCGACCATCAGGAGCTGGCCGTCGCGCTCCATGACCGGGCGCTCCTTGGCGAAGTAGAGCGGCACGATCTCGATGTCTTCCATCATGATGTATTGCCAGATGTCGAGCTCGGTCCAGTTCGACAGCGGGAAGACGCGGATGGATTCGCCCTTGGCGACGCGGCAATTGTAGAGGTGCCACAGCTCGGGGCGCTGGTTCTTCGGGTCCCAGCCGTGATTGGCGGTGCGGAAGGAGAAGACGCGCTCCTTGGCGCGGGACTTCTCCTCGTCGCGGCGGGCGCCGCCGAAGGCCGCGTCGAAGCCGTACTTGGTGAGGGCCTGCTTCAGCGCGTCGGTCTTCATGACCTGCGTGTGGTAGGACGAGCCGTGCGTGAAGGGGCCGACGCCGTCCTTCACACCTTCTTCGTTGGTGTACACGATGAGGTCGAGGCCGAGCTCCTTCACCTTGCGGTCGCGGAACTCGATCATCTCCCGGAACTTCCACGTCGTGTCGACGTGCATGAGCGGGAAGGGCGGCTTCGACGGGTAGAACGCCTTCATCGCGAGATGGAGCATGACGGCGGAGTCTTTGCCGATCGAATAGAGCATCACCGGGTTGCGGAACTCGGCGGCAACCTCGCGGATGATGTGAATCGACTCGTCTTCGAGCCGTTTCAGGTGCGAGCCGCGATCGACGGCCATAACGCTCTCCTACTGTCCATGTCGGGTCCCGCCGGGTGCGGCCGGAACATCCGGGCACGGGATCGGGGCCGTCGGTCTGTGCGCGCGGGTGCGCGACGGGCGGTTCGGTCTGGTTCAGGCGACCGATGTTGGTTCAGGCGGCCGCGATATCAACGGCTGCCGGCGAATGTCGGACGGAAATCGTCGCGTGCGCGTCCGTCCGTCGGTGTCAGCTCGCGGCGGGGGCGACGACCGCGAAGGGGTCGAAGGCCGCGGCGGCGATGAAATAGGGGTTGGCGTAGGCGCCCGAGGGGTGGTCGGCCTTGCCGTAGAGGAACGGGGTCCCGTCCATGTTGGAGACGCTGCCGCCGGCGGCGGAGAGGACGGCGTGGCCGGCGGCCGTGTCCCACTCCATGGTCCGCCCGAGGCGGGGATAGAGGTCGGCCTCGCCCTCGGCGAGGCGGCAGAATTTCAGCGAGGAGCCGGAGGAGACGAAGCTCTCCACGTCGAACCGGTCGATGAAGGCCTTCGTCTCGTCCGTGAGGTGGGACTTCGAGGCGACGACGCGGAGCGGGCCGGACGGGGTCGCGACGGCGATCGCGGTCTTCCCGGTGACGGCGCCGTCGACGAGGGTGGCCTTCCACGCGCCCGTCTCGTCCCCTGCATAGAGGAGGCCGAGCGCGGGGGCGAGGACGACGCCGGCGACGGGACGGCCGTTCGAAATGCGCGCGATGTTGACGGTGAACTCGCCGCTGCCGGTGACGAACTCCTTCGTCCCGTCGAGCGGGTCGACGAGGTAGAACTCTTCCGCGACGTCCGGAATGCGGCCGGCGGCGACGGATTCCTCGGCGATGACGGCGGTGATGCCCTTCTGCGCAAGGCGCTTCAGGATGATGGCCTCGGCCGCCTCGTCCGCAGCGGTCACCGGCGAGCCGTCCTCCTTCGCGCGGGCGGTGGTTCCGGCCGGGTCGTAGAAGGGAAGTATCGCGGCGCCAGCTTCGATCGCGATGCTGACGAGATCGTCGAGAGAAGGGTGAATCATCGGGCACGCTCCAACATCGGGCTGCCCTAAACTATGGATTGCTGCGGCGCAATGGGGGGACGGCGACCCGGTAATATGACAGCTATCGGACGGCGGGTCCGGCGGTCAGAGGGGCGGGGCGCCGCGGGTCGACCCTGCGCCCTCGGTCGGACGGCGCACCACGAACGGGCGGATCCAGAAATCGTAGACCGCGAGCGCGACGGCGATGCCGATCACGATCAAAAGGTCCGTTTCGGGGACGAACGAGGCGATGACGCCGACGAACGCGATAAATCCTGCCAGGCCGATGATGGAGAGGATCCAGTCAAGTGGGCCCATGGGCGCCTCCTTTGCTGATTGACTTTACTCAATTGCCCCTGCGGTGGAAAGGCGCACAGGACATATCAGCCCATCACCCCGCGACGGACGAGGTTGAGCCCGGCGAGGACGAGGACGGCGAGGGTGGCCTTGCGGAACTTCTCCTGGTCGAGCCGGTCGGCGACCTGGAAGCCGATGAAGATGCCGATCATCGACGGCACGATGAAGAGGGTGGAGAAGAGCGCCATGTCGCGCGTCAGCACGCCTGAGTTGATGTGCGCGAGGAGGAGGGTGATGGAGGCGAAGCCGTAGACCATGCCCTGGACGCGCATCTGCTCGCGCTTCGGCGTCTCGAGCGCGGTGAGGTAGAGCGCGGTCGGCGGGCCCCAGACGCCGGAGAGGCCGCCGACGAAGCCGGCGAAGCCGCCGAACCCGAACTCGGCGAAGATGCGCTGGCGCGGCGAGATGGTGAAGCGCAGCCCGGCAAGCTGGGCGATGGCGAAGAGCGTCACCGGCAGGCCGATGATGAGATAGAGCATCTGGCTCGGCAGGCGCGTGACGAGCTGGGCGCTGAGCGCGATCATCACGACGATGATGACGATATAGCGCCAATGGTGCGAGGCGGAGCGGAGCGCCGCGCCGCCGCCGTGGCGGAAGGCCTGCACGGCGTTGGTGAGCACGGTCGGGATGATGAGGGCGGCGAGCGCGACCTCCGGGGCCACGACCGAGCCGAGGCCGGAGATCATCACCATCGGCATCGCGAAGCCGACGGTGCCTTTGACGAACCCCGCGAGCACGGTGACGACGAAGGCGAGAGCCCAAACGAGCGGGGTGAAGTCGGGCACGGGGGCCTCTGTGCTGGGGCGGGAGGCCGGCGGACGGGCCGCCGGCTTTGCGGGACGCGGCGGGTCAGGCCTCGGCGAGGCGCTGCTGGAGCCAGCGCGCGTTGCGGAAGAGGCGCCCGTCCTCGCCCGGGCGGCCGACGACCTGGATGCCGATCGGCAGCCCGTTCGGCCCCTTGGCGACCGGGATCGTGACCGTCGGCGCGCCGACGAAGGTCCACAGCTGGTTGAAGGCGGAGTTGCCGGTGGAGGAGAGGCCCTCCGGCGCTTCGCCGGGCGCTGCGGGGGTGATGATCGCGTCGTAGCGGTCGAACAGGCGGTCGAGGCCCGCGGTGAGGCCGGCCTTCCAGTCGAGCGCGGCGAGATATTCGGTGGCGGTGGTCGCCATCCCTTCGGCGATCGCGTCGCGCATGACCTGGCTGACGCCCTCAGCGTCGCGCTTCAGATAGGGGGCGAGGTTGCGCGCGAAGCCGACCGTCATGATGCGCCGGTGCGTCGCCGCCATGGAGTTGAAGGCGTCCGGCAGGTCGACCATGTCGGCGCGCTCGCCGAGCGTCTCGGCGATCTCGCCGAGGAGGCCTTCGAGGTCCGGCCCGGCGGCGTCGGCGAAGGTGGGGCCGCGCACGATGGCGAACTGGGGCGGCAGCGGCACGGCCGCGCGCGTCGCCGCGAGGAGCTTCGGGCCGGGGGCGGGCCGGGTCCGCGAGTCGGCCGGGTCATGGCCGATGAGGGCGTCGAGGATGAGGGCGGCGTCCTCGAGCGTGGTCGCGAAGACGCCGGCCGTGTCGAACGGCTCGCAGGTGGTGAAGACGCCGTGGAGCGAGACCGCGCCGTGGGTCGGCTTCGCGCCGACGACGCCGCAGAAGGAGGCGGGGCGGATGACGGAGCCGGCCGTCTGCGTGCCGACGGCGAGCGGGATCATCCCGTCCGCGACGGCGGCGGCCGAGCCTTGCGAGGAGCCGCCCGGCGTGTGGGCCGTGTTGTGCGGGTTGCGGGTCGGGCCGGGATTGATGAAGGCGAACTCGGTCGTGACCGTCTTGCCGAGGATCACCGCGCCGGCGGCGCGCAGGCGCGCGACGAGGGTGGCATCGACCTTCGGCTTGCGCCCCCTGTCGAGCGGGGAGCCGTTCTCGGTCGGGTAGTCGGCGGTGTCGATGATGTCCTTGATGCCGACGGGGATGCCGTGGAGCGGGCCGATCGGGCGCCCGGCCTTGCGGTGGCGGTCGAGCGCGTCGGCCTGGGCGCGGACATAGTCCGGGTCGAGGTGGACGAAGGCGTGGATCTCCCCGTCACGCTCGGCGATGCGGGCGAGGCAGGCCTCCACCATGTCGCGCGCGGAGAGGGCGCCGGCGGAGATCCGCTCGGCGAGTTCGACGGCGGAAAGTGCGCTCATTTATTTCCCGTAGACCAGATCCGGCAGCCAGAAGACGATGCCCGGGAAGATGTAGAGGATCCCCATCGTGATGAAAACCATCGCGAGGAAGGGCATGCAGCCGGCGAAGATCTCGGCGAGACGCACGTGGGGTGGCGCTATCCCCTTTAGGTAGTATGCGCTCATTGCCATCGGTGGAGTGAGGAATGAGGTCTGGAGGTTGAGCGCGACGAGGATGCCGAAGAAGAGCGGGTCGATGTTGAACACGACCAGCAGCGGCAGGAAGATCGGCACGAAGATGATGATGATCTCCGACCATTCGAGCGGCCAGCCGAGCAGGAAGATGATGATCTGCGCCATGATGAGGAAGGCGAGGGGCGACAGATCGAGGCTGGTGACGAACGAGGAGACGAGCTGCTCGCCGCCGAGATAGGAAAACACGCTCGCGAAGGTCCACGAGCCGACGAAGAGCCAGCACACCATCGCGGACGTGCGCACGGTGAGGTAGACGCTCTCGCGCAGCCGGTTCCAGGTGAGGGCGCGGTAGGCGACGGCGAGGAGAAGGCCGCCGAGCGCGCCGACGGCGGCGGCTTCGGACGGGGTCGCGAGGCCGAAGAGGATCGCGCCGAGCACGGAGAAGATGAGGACGGCGAGCGGCACGAAGGAGGTGATCATCATGACCACGACCTTGCGGGTGCTGATCCCCTCCATCTTTTCCGGCGGCAGCTTGGGGGCGACGCTCGGATTGAGGATCGCCCGGCCGACGACATAGACGACATAGAGCCCGGCGAGCAGCATGCCCGGCAGCAGCGCGCCGGCATAGAGGCGCACGATCGACACGTTCGAGGTCGCCGCATAGACGATCAGCATGATCGAGGGCGGGATCAGGATGCCGAGCGTGCCGCCCGCGCAGATGACGCCCGAGGCGAAGCTCGTATTGTAGCGCGCGTTCAGCATCGCCGGGAAGGCGAGGAGGCCCATCAGCGTGACGACGGCGCCGACGATGCCCGTCGCGGTCGCGAAGAGGGCGCAGGTGACGAGCGCGGCGACGGCCATCGAGCCCGGAATGCGGCGGGCCGCGATCTGGAGCGTGCCGAAGAGGCGGTCGACGATGTTCGCGCGCTCGACGATGTAGCCCATGAAGAGGAACAGCGGCACGGCGGTCAGCACGTCGTTCGACATGACGCCGTAAGTCTGGTTCACCAACAGGTCGAAGATGCGGTTGTTGAGGAGGCCGCCGAACCATTCCTGCGCGAGCTGGAGGCTTCCCGCGTCGCCGCTCTCCACGAGGCGGTCGAAGACGCGCCATTGGCGGGCCGCGTCGAAGTAGGCGTAGTAGCCGAAGCCCACCGCCATCGCCATCAGCGTGAAGGCGATCGGGAAGCCGAGCATGATGATGATGATGAACGAGCCGAGCATCAACACGGCCACTTGAGGGTCGGTCACCGGTCGTTCTCCTGATTGGCGGACCGGGGGAGGACGACGTCCACTGCCTCCGAGCCGTGCGCGAGGATTTCGCGGTCATGTTCTTCGATGAGCTGCTGTTCGAGCTCTTTGACGTCGGATTCAGAGGCGGGCCAGTCGCCGCGGCGCAGGCACAGGATGCAGCGCATCACCTGGGCGATGCCCTGGATGAGGAGGAGCGTCCCGGCGGCGACGATGATCACCTTGAACTGGAAGATCGGCACGCCCGCGGGGCTCATCACGCTGACTTCGCGGTAGCCGATGGAGCGCGAGGCGTATTTCCAGCCGGCGAAGACGAGGGCGAGGATGCCGGGGAAGAAGAAGATGAAATAGAGGACGAGCTCGACGGCGGCCTGCACGCGGGGCGGCCAGAGGCGATAGAACACGTCCGCGCGCACATGCCCGTCGCGCGAGAGGGTGTAGGCGCCGGCCATCATGAAGAGGGCGCCGTACATCATGTACGAGATGTCGAAGGCCCACGAGGTCGGGGCACGGAAGAAGTAGCGGGCGACGACCTCATAGGCGACGCCGAACGTCATGAGGATAATGCACCAGGCGAATGCGCGGCCGACCCAGGCGGACAATCGGTCGGCGAAGCGGATGTAGGTTTCCATTCCGGCCTTCTGGCTCGTGACGCGATCGGTGCGCACCGGTCGCTCCGGAACGAGCGGAACGGTGCGCCATGAGTGGTGCGGGCGCCCGCTGACGCCGGTCTCCCCGGCGATGAAAACGCCGGCACGAGGCCGGCGTTTTGCAAGGTGCAGTGCAGGTGGGTCTCCCACACTGAGGGCGCTTGATCTGCCCGCGCAGCCTATCGCCGCGAAGACGCTGCCGCACGAGGCGACCAAGTCGTTTGTATCATAGAAGACGAAATTCTAAGGAAGATCAAGTAAAAACCGCATAATAAATGTTACTAATACTTTGGGGTTTGCGCGCGGATACTTGATCCGACGATCTGGATGCTGGCGACGCGAAGGTTTATCGCGGCCAGAACCGTCGGCTGTGTCGTATCGGTGTTTGAAAATGGCCCCGGCCGCTCGGCGGCCGGGGGCCCGATGCTGGCGTTAGAAGGTCAGCTTGTTCGGGAAGTAGTGGTCATAGGCCATCTTATAGTCGGCCTGGTTCTGAAGGATGTAGTAGCCGACCCGGTCGGACCACGCCTTCTGAGACTCCACCACGCGGTTGAAATACTCGTCCTTCGTGAGGTCCTCGAGCACGGTGTCCCAGGAATCGAGCTGGGCATCCATGATCGAATTCGGGGTGCGGTAGATGTTCACGCCCGATTCGTCACGCAGCGAGGCGAGGTCGGCGGAGTAGCGGTCCATGGCGAGGCCGTAATTGGCGGTGGAGGCCGCCTCGGCCGCGTATTCCAGGATCGCCTGCTGTTCGCCCGAGAGGCTGTCGAACAGGCTCTTGTTGAAGATGATCTCGAAGAACTCGGCCGCCTGGTGGTAGGAGGCGAGCATGTAATATTTCGAGACGTCCTGCGCGCCGAACTGCTTGTCGGCGGTGGGGTTGTTGAACTCGAACGCCTCGATGACGCCGCGCTCGAGCGCCGGGACGATTTCGCCGCCGGGGAGCTGGGTCACGGACATGCCGATACCGTTCATGATGTCGGTCGCGAGACCCACCGTGCGGTATTTGAGGCCCTGCATGTCCTCAAGCGAGGTGATCTGCTTCTTGAACCAGCCGAGCGGCTGGGTCGGCATCGGCATCGCGAAGAAGCCGACGAGGTCGAGGCCGAGAATGTCCTCGATCAGCTCGCGATAGAGCTCCTTGCCGCCGCCGAAGTGAATCCAGGCCAGCATCTGCGCGGCGTCCGTGCCGAAGACCGGGCCGGTGCCGAAGAGGGAGGCGGCCTTGTTCTTGCCGTACCAGTAGGCCGTCACGTGGTGCCCGCCATCGAGCACGCCGTCGGCGACGGCATCCTGGAGCTGGAAGGCTTGAACGACGGCGCCAGCGGGCAGAAGGTCGATCCGCAGGCGGCCACCCGACATGGCCTCCACGCGTTCTGCGTATTGCTGGGCCATCTCCTGGAAGATGTTCGAGGCGGTCCAGGCGCTTTGGACTTTGAGTACGGTCGCGTCCTGCGCGCGGACGATGCTCGGCGCGGCGAGGGCGGAGGCGCCGGCCATCGTGGCCGCGCCCGACTGCAGGAAGCGTCGACGGGTGGTTTGCGTCATATTGTTTCCTCCGGCGCGATTCTTCGATCGCTGGAGGTGGATCAATGCAGAAGATGGTGGGCCTAGCAAGGCCTGGTTGTATGCGTGCCAAATGAATGTGCAGTGCTCGGAAAACGATCGCATACAGTGATTGTGATCACAGAAGCGCCGTAAAACGGTTGATTGACATCGTGGTGAAGTGCAGATCAGGCACCATCCGCGATGTAGGATTGGATCTATACGAGGGAGAGCCGCATGATCGGTGTCGACATTCTTGCCAAGCACGTCGGTTCCGCGTTGATAGGCGCGGCTTTGCTGGCCTGCATTCCTGCCGGTGTTGCAAATGCGCAGGCCCCGACTTGCACGGAGCGCAGCCTCACCGACCCGCCGAGGGTTATGTATGATTGTGGCGGCGGCCTGCTCCTCGAGCGCGAGGCTGCCGCGCAGATGGGCTTCCTGACTGCGACATCAGGTGGCGCTGTGGAGGTCTCCGCCGGCGCGGTGCTGGTGGAAGTGGCGCCCACGGAAGGCGGATTCCAGATTCGCACCCCCCACGCGATCGCGTCCGTGCGCGGCACGACCTATGTCGTCGACGTGACGGCGGAGCGGACCTCGGTGTTCGTGGAGGAGGGCGTCGTCGAGGTGACGGAGATCGGCGGCGGGCCGGCCGTGACGCTCAATCCGGGCGACGGGGTCGACGTGACGCCGGGCGCGCCGCTCACGGTGCGGGAATGGGGAGCGGCGCGCGTCACCGCTCTGATGGCGCGATTCGGCCGGTGAGGCTGCGGGCGCCGTTCTGGATCGCGGCAGGCGGAGCGCTCGCGGCGCTCGCCTGGGCGGCGGCCGTCGCGCTGCCTCACATGGAGGCGCGGCGGGGATTTGCGGACGGGCTCGAGGCGACGCTCGTCGACCTGCGCCTGCGCCTTTCCGGCCCTCAGGGGGCGGCGGGGGACGTGGTCGTCGTCGGCGTCGACGACGAGACGCTCGCGATGGAGGGGGCGGGCTATCCGCTGCCGCGAGGGCGGCTCGGCGAGCTCGTCGAGCAGGTCGGCGCGGCGGGGGCGAAGGCCATCGCGCTCGACGTGCTCCTCCTCGATGGCGGCGAGACGGCGGGGGACAAGGCGCTCGCGGCCGCGCTCGGCCGGGTGCCGACGGTGATCGCGGCGGCGGCGCGGTTCGACGGGGCGGCCGGCGCGGTGCCGCGCGCGACGACGACCTTGTGGCCGGCGCCCGCCTTCGCCGAGGCGGCGCGGACGGGGGTCGTGAACGTCGCGACGGCGGCGACCGGGACGCCGCGCCACCTGCCGATGCTGGTGCTGACGGACCGCGGGCCACAGGCGCACCTCGCGCTGCGCGCGGCGGCGGCCTATCTCGGCGTCGAGCCGGAGATGGGGCTGGGGGCGGTGCGGCTCGGGGTGCTGAGCGTGCCGCTCGATGCCGGCTACTATATGCCATTGCGCGTTCACGGGCCGACGGCGACGCTGCCGACCGTTTCGGCCCGCGACGTGCTGACGGGCGCCGCGGGCGATCGCCTCGCGGGCAAGCTCGCGGTGATCGGTTTCACCGCCTCGGCCGTCGGCGACACCTTCTCGACACCCTACGACCCGGTGACGCCGGGGGTGGAGATCCTCGCGGGCGGAATGCTGCAACTCGTCGGCGGGCCGGGCCTGTCGCGCACCGACTTCCTGCGCCGCACAGATGCGGCGATGGCGGCGGCGCTGGCGCTCGGCGGCGCCGTGGCGATCGCGCTCCTGCCGCTCGGCGTCGGGCTGACGCTCGCGGCGGGGGTGCTGCTCGTATGGGCGGCGGTGATCGTCTTCCTGTTCGGGGAGGGGGTGTGGCTGAACCTTGCGATCCCCCTGGTGGTGTGCGTGCCGCTATTCCTGGTGGTCGGCGGAGCGCGTTATCTCCATGAGCGGCGGGTCTCGCGGCGGGCGCAGTCGAGCGTCGTTGCGCTGAGCCGCTTCCATTCGCCGGCGCTCGCGAAGCGCCTGTCGGAGGATCCGGCCTATCTCGACGTGCCGAAGACGGAGACGCTCGCGATCCTGTTCGTGGACCTCGCATCCTTCACGACGCTCTCGGAGAGCATCGGGCTGGAAGCGACGCAGCGGATGCTGAAGGGCTTCCATTCGGCGGTCGCCGATGTCGTCAGCGCGCACGGCGGGGTGACGCTCAATTATCTCGGCGACGGGGCGCTCGCGGCGTTCGGGATGCCCGATCCTGGGATGCACGACGCCGACAATGCGCTGAAGGCGGCGCATGCGCTGGTGGCGGCGACGCGGGCGCTGCCCTCGCCCGCGCCGGGTGCCCCGCCGCTCGACGCGCGCGTCGGCGTGCATCTCGACCCGGTGGTCCTGTCGCGCCTCGGCCATGCTGAGCACCAGCAGCTCACCGTGACGGGGGACGGGGTGAACCTCGCCGCGCGGCTGATGGAGGTCGCGAAGGGGGCGGGCGCGAACATCGCCGCCTCGTCCCACGTGATGGAGCGGCTGACGGGGCCGGCCGACCCCTGGCCCGACTCGGTGATCAACGTGCCGATCCGCGGGCGCAAGGCGACGATCGACGTCGCGATCTGGGCGGTGAAGCGCAAGGCGCCGGCGGCGGCGCCGCTCGAAGCGGGGGCGGCGGCGTCCTAGGGGCTTGGTTGAAGGCCGGCCGCGCGCAGGCCCGCGCCGGGTCCCATTCGGAAAGAGCCGGGGCGTTCAACGCGTTAAAGAACTTGGGTCATTCACGCGGGTTGTTCATATAGGTTAATGTTCCTCAGTATTCGCCCCGGCGTCGGTGATGGGAAAGGATGTTTTCTTTTGTGTGCGTGCGACAGGATGTCGGTTGTTCTCGCCGCCACGCTGAGGATCGTCAGCCAAAACACATTGTGAATTCAGCTATCGTTTGACGCAGGTCAGTTCATTCCTTTAAGAGTATTTTCCGTATCGCGGGCCTTTCCGCGAGATTGGGAGAGCGCTCACGGAATGGCTGAAGCGCGAAACACAAGCCGCCTCCGGGCCTTGGACGAGCTCAAAGTTCTCGACACCGCGCGCGAGGCCGCCTTCGACTCCATCGTGGAGCTGATCGCGGCGATCTGCGAGGTGCCGGTGGCGCTCGTCAGCTTCGTCGATTCCGACCGCCAGTGGTTCAAGGCCGAGATCGGGGTCGGGCGCAGCGAGACGCCGCTCGAGCAGTCGATCTGCCAATATGCCATCCTGGAAGACGGGGTCGTGGAGATCCGCGACACGCTCGCCGACCCGCGCTCGCTGCACAATCCACTCTGCTACGACGCGCCGAACCTGCGCTTCTATGCGGGCGCGGTTCTCAAGACCGAGGCGGGCGTCCCGGTGGGGACGCTGTGCGTGCTCGACACCAAGCCGCGCACGCTGAACGCCGTGCAGCGCCAGGCGCTGGAGCTGCTCGCGCGGCAGGTGATGAAGGAGCTGGAGCTGCGCAGCGCGCTGGAGCGCCAGTCCGTCCTCCAGCGCGAGATGGACCACCGGGTGAAGAACTCGCTCCAGTCCGTCGCCTCGTTCGTGCGCCTCGAAGGGGCGCGGGCGCGGGAGGAGGAGACGCGGCAGACGCTGTCGAGCGTCGGGCGGCGCATCTCGGCGGTGGCGCTCCTGCACCAGGAGATCTACTCGGCCTCGGTCGGCGACCGGATCGCGCTCGAAAGCTATATGGCCAAGCTCGCGAGCCTCTTCGGCGCGGCGGCGCCGAGCGGCGTCGTCGTGGAGGTGGCGTTCGACCCGGTGCTGGTGAATTCAGCGCAGGCGACCGGCCTCGCGGCGATCGTGAACGAGTTCGTGACGAACGCCTTCAAGCACGCCTTCGGCGAGAATGGCGGCACGGTCTCGATCCGCGGCACGGTCGAGGACGGGGTGGTGCGGATCGCGATGCGCGATGACGGGGTGGGGCTGGAAGCGCTGCCCGAGGTCGCGGGGCTCGGGCTTGCGATCATCGAGGCGTCGGCCGAGCAGATCGGCGCGACGCTCGCGTTCGAGACGGGGGCGCCGGGATTCGGCCTCCGCCTCGCCTTTCCGGTCGGCCCGGCGCGCGTTGCGGCGGAGGCCGCCCCGCTGCCGGAGCCCGCGATCAGACGCAGCGACCTCCATCCACTTCCAGGTTGACGCCGGTCACGAGGCTCGCCTCATCGGAGGCGAGATAGAGCGCGGCGTTGGCGATGTCGGACGGCTTCGACATGCGCCCGAGCGGGATCGTCGCGACGAAGCGGGCGCGGTTCTCTGGCGTGTCGGGCACGCCCATGAAGGTTTCGAGGAGCGCCGTCTCGCCCATCACCGGGGCGATGCCGCACACGCGGATCCGGTCCGGCGCGAGCTCGACCGCCAGCGACTTCGTCAGCGTGTTCACCGCGCCCTTGGTGCCGTTATACCAGGAGAGGCCGGGGCGGGGGCGGATGCCGGCGGTGGAGCCGATATTGATCATCACGCCGCGCCCGATCGAGCGCCAGTGCGGGACGATCGCGTGGGTGAAGTGGAAGATGGACTTCACGTTGATGGCGAAGACCTTGTCGAAGGCGGCTTCGTCGATCTCCATGATGGGCCGGTTCGGGTGGGACCAGCCGGCATTGTTCACGAGGATGTCGATCTCGCCGAAGGCCTCGATGGCCGAGCGCATGGCGGCCTCGACCGAGGGGCCGTCCGTGACGTCGACGGTGATGGCGGTGGCGGCGTTGCCGATGGCGCGCGCGACCTCGGCCGCGCCGTCCGCGTTGATGTCCATCACGGCGACGCGGGCGCCCTCTTCGGCGTAGCGTTCGGCGATGCCGCGGCCGAATCCGGACGCGGCGCCTGTGACGACGGCCGTCTTTCCGGCGAGACGCTGGCTCTCGGGCATGGTGTCCTCCCATTTCTTCTGCGGCCGGTGGGCCGGTTGCCCGGATCCTAGAGCGGCTCTCGCTCTTTTGGAATCAAGAGCGCGAGAAAAAGCCGCTCGACATCAACGGGCTAGCGCGCATGCCGCGCTCGAACGCGCGCGAGGGCTCCGGGCCTGGACGCGGCGGGGGAGGCGCGGAGGGTGTCGCGGTGTTTGACCGCAAGGACCGGATCGCGGCAAATCCGGGAAGACGCCATCTTCCGGCTCGACCAGGGAGATTAGCCATGAGTGCAGCAGTGAAGGCTGAGGCCGTGAGGGACGAGGACGAGGCGCGCTGGGCCGCGCTTGTCGCGCGCGATGCGGAGGCGGATGGGACGTTCGTGTTCGCGGTGGTGACGACGGGGGTCTATTGCCGGCCGAGCTGCGCGGCGCGCCGGCCGCTGCGCAAGAATGTGCGCTTCTACGCGCTCGGCCGCGAGGCGGAGGCGGACGGGTTCCGCCCGTGCAAGCGCTGCCGGCCGACCGAGATGTCGAGCCACCAGAAGGCGGTGCTCGCGGTCGAGGCGGCGTGCCGGGCGATCGAGGCGGCGGACCGACCGCCGACGCTCGACGCGCTGGCCGCGGAGGCGGGGATGAGCGCCTTCCACTTCCACCGCCTCTTCAAGGCCCACACCGGGCTGACGCCGAAGGCCTATGGGGACGCGGCGCGGATGCGGCGGGCGAGCGACGCGCTCGGCGCGGGCGACAATGTCGCCGAGAGCGCGTTCGGGAGCGGCTTCGGGAGCCTGTCGCGCTTCTACGACGCGGCGGCGGAGCGGTTCGGGATGGCGCCGGCCCGGATGCGGGCGGGCGGCGAGGGCGAGGTGATCGTCGTCGCGCAGGGCCCGTCCGCGCTCGGGAGCGTGAGCGTGGGCTTCACGCGGCGCGGGGTGTGCGCGGTGAAGCTGACCGACACCGCGGAGGAGGGGCGCGAGGTGCTCGCGGCGCTCTACCGGCATGCCCTCCTCGTCGATGGCGGGGCGGACTTCGACGGGATGCTCGCGGAGGTGATCGCGGCGGTGGAAGAGCCGCGCCAGGCGGCCGAGCTACCGCTCGACATTCGCGGCACCGCGTTCGAGGAGCGGGTTTGGGGCGCGCTGCGGGCGATCCCGATCGGCACGACCACGACCTATGGCGAGATCGCGGCGGCGCTCGGCCAGCCGACGGCGCACCGGGCGGTGGCGCGGGCGTGCGGGGCGAACAAGATCGCGGTGCTGATCCCGTGCCACCGGGTCATCCGCTCGGACGGGACCCTCGCGGGCTATCGCTGGGGGCTGTCGCGCAAGCGGGCCCTTCTCGCGAAGGAGGCGCGGCCGCTCTTCGAGGAAGCGGCCGATGCGTGAGCGGGTCGCGGCGCTCGACTGGGCGCGGATCGATGCCGAGCTCGACGAGCAGGGCGTGGCGCGCACGGGGCCGATCCTCACGGCCGAGGAGTGCGATGCGGTCGCCGCGCTCTACGAGAGCGAGGCGTTCCGCAGCCGCATCGTGATGGCGCGGCACGGGTTCGGGTCGGGGGAGTACAAATATTTCGCCGCGCCCGTGCCCGATCCCGTGGCGGCGCTGCGGACGGCGGTCTATCCGCACGCGGCGCGGACGGCGAACGATTGGGCCGCGCGGCTCGGGGCGGAGGCTTATCCGGAGACGCTGGAGGCGATGCTCGCGCGCTGCCACGCGGCCGGGCAGACGAAGCCGACGCCGCTCCTCCTGCGCTACGGGGCGGGCGACTATAATTGCCTCCACCAGGACCTTTATGGCGCGGTCGCCTTTCCGCTCCAGCTCGTCGTGCTGCTGAGCGACCCGGCGGGCTTCGAGGGGGGCGAGCTCGTCCTCACCGAGCAGCGGCCGCGGATGCAGTCGCGCGCCGAGGTGGTCACCCTGCGCCAGGGCGAGGGGGCGCTCTTCGCGACCGCCGAGCGGCCGAAGCGGGGGACCAAGGGGGACTATCGCGTCCGGATGCGGCACGGGGTGAGCCGGCTGCGCGCCGGCTCACGGATGACGCTGGGCCTGATCTTCCACGACGCCGCCTGACTGGCAGCGGGCCGGCCGTCAGGCGCGGGCGGCCACCATCAGGCGCTTCATCTCGCGGATGGCGCCGGCGAAGCCGAGCGCGATGGATTCGCCGACGAGGAAGTGGCCGATATTCAGCTCCATGATCGTCGGGATCGCGGCGACGGGCGTCACCGTGTCGAAGGTGAGGCCGTGGCCGGCGTGGCACTCGATGCCGAGCGCGGCGGCGGTCTTCGCCGCGGCGGCGATGCGGGCGAACTCGTGCGCGCGCGCCGCCGGGGCCGCGTCGCAATAGGAGCCGGTGTGGATCTCCACGACGGGCGCGCCGACCTTGTGCGCCGCCTCGACCTGGGAGGGCTCCGGGTCGATGAAGAGGGAGACGCGGATCCCGGCGTCCGTGAGGCGGGCGACGGCGTCGGGAAGGCCGGCGACGCCCATCACGTCGAGCCCGCCCTCGGTCGTGACCTCGGTGCGCTTCTCGGGGACGAGGCAGGCGGCGTGCGGGGCAGTCTCCAGCGCGATGCGGACCATTTCGTCGGTCACGGCCATCTCGAAATTGAGCGGCAGCGGCACCTCGTCCTTGAGGCGGCGGATGTCGGCGTCGCGGATGTGGCGGCGATCCTCGCGCAGGTGCGCGGTGATGCCGTCGGCCCCGGCCTCGGCCGCGATCAGCGCGCCGCGCACCGGGTCGGGGTGCACGCCGCCGCGGGCGTTGCGCAGGGTGGCGATGTGATCGACGTTGACACCGAGGCGAAGGGGGCCGTTCACGATCGGGACCTTTCTTGGCGCCGCGCGGCGAGGTCGGCGGCGAGGTTGCAGGCGGAGATGAGGCTGGCGGCGCGGGCGATGCCGCGCCCGGCGATGTCGAGCGCCGTGCCGTGGTCGGGCGAGGTGCGCACGAAGGGCAGGCCCAGCGTGACGTTGACGCCCTCGTCGAAGGCGAGCGTCTTGATCGGGATGAGCGCCTGGTCGTGGTACATGCACAGCGCCGCGTCGTAGGTCCGGCGGGCGCGTGCGTGGAACATCGTGTCGGCCGAGAGCGGGCCGATGAGGTTCAGCCCCTCGGCGCGCAGGCGGTCGAGGGCGGGGGCGATGAGGTCGATCTCCTGGCGCCCCATGCGGCCGTCCTCCCCGGCGTGCGGGTTGAGGCCGGCGACGGCGATCCGGGGCAGCGCGATGCCGAAATCGCGCACGAGCGCGGCGTGGGTGATCCGCGCCGTCTCCTCGATGGCGGCGGCGGTGAGCGCGGCCGGGACCCGTTCCAGCGCGATGTGGATCGTCACCGGCACGACGCGCAACTCGTCCGAGGCGAGCATCATGACCGTGCGCTCGACACCGGCGAGCGCGGCGAGGAATTCGGTGTGGCCGGGGTGGGGGAAGCCCGCCTCCTGGAGGATGGCCTTGTGGATCGGGTTGGTGACGACGGCGCCCGCCTCGCCGGCGGCGGCGAGCCGCGTCGCGGTCTCGATGCTTTCAAGGACCGCCGGCGCCGTCGCGGCGCGGAGCGTGCCGAGCGCGAGGGGGACGCTCGCGGACAGCGGCAGGACCGGCAGCGCCTCGCCGAAGACGGCGAAGGCGGCGGCCGGGTGGTCGATCACCGCGATCGGGGTCGGGCGGCCGATCGCCTCGGCGAGGGCGGCGAGGCGGGCCGGATCGTCGAGCACGAAGAAGGCCGGGCCGGCGACGTTGAGCTCGTGCCAGGCGGCGAGGGTGATTTCGCCGCCGATGCCGGCCGGCTCACCCATGGTGAGCGCGAGGGGTGCGCGGAGCGAGCGCATCGTCGCCGCGTCAGATGAGGATGCCGGCGACCACGTCGTCGTCGGTGATGTCGCGATAGACGAAGCCGGCCTCGTCGAGACGGGTCTTCAGCGTATCGAAATTGTCCCGCGAGGTCGTCTCGATGCCGAGGAGGATCGAGCCGAAATTGCGCGCCGACTTCTTGAGATACTCGAAGCGGGCGACGTCGTCGTCCGGCCCCAGCATGTCGAGAAATTCGCGCAGCGCGCCGGGGCGCTGCGGCAGGCGCAGGATGAAATATTTCTTCAGACCGGCGGCGCGCAGCGCGCGCTCCTTCACCTCGGGCAGGCGCTCGAAGTCGAAATTGCCGCCGGAGGTGACGCAGACGATCCGCCGCCCGGCGAGCCGCTCGGGCGGGAGGGAGCGCAGAACGTCGATCTGCATCGCGCCGGCGGGCTCCAGGACGATGCCCTCGATGTTCAGCATCTCGAGGATCGACTCGCACAGCCGGTCTTCCGGCACGAGCTGGACCTGCGCCGGGTGCCGGTCCTTCAGGATGTTGAAATTGTTCTCGCCGATGAGGGCGACCGCCGCGCCGTCGACGAAGGTGTTGATGTTCTCGACCTGGACACGGCGGCCGGCCATCAGGCTCTGCTGGAGCGAGGGCGCGCCGGCGGGCTCAACGAAGACGATCTCCGTCTTCGGCGCGAGCGCCTCGCACACCTTCACGACGCCCGCGGCGAGGCCGCCGCCGCCGACCGGCAGGAGGATCATGTCGGGCGGGGTGTCGAGCTGCTCGAGGATCTCGAGGCCGACGCTCGCCTGACCCTCGATGATGTCGAGATGGTCGAAGGGCGGGACGAAGACGGCGCCGGATTCCTGGGCGAACGCGATCGCGGCGCGGTTCGACTGGTCGAACGTGTCGCCGACGAGGCGGATGGAGATGGACGGGCCGCCGAAGGTGCGCGTCTTCTCGATCTTCTGCTTCGGCGTCGTCACCGGCATGAAGACGGTGCCCGTGACGCCGTGATGGGACGCGACGAACGCGAAGCCCTGGGCGTGGTTGCCGGCGGAGGCGCAGACGAAGGTGCGGTCCTTCCCGCCGGTGGCGAGGGCCTTGCGGAAATAGTTCGCCGCCCCGCGCAGCTTGTACGAGCGCACCGGGGTGAGATCTTCCCGCTTGAGGTAAATCTCGGCGTTGTAGCGTTCGGACAGGAAGGCGTTGCGCTGGAGCGGGGTCGGCTCCAGCAGCGTGCGCAGCGCTTCGGCGGCGCGAACGCAACCGTCGACGAATGTCTCGTCGGACGACGCGTCGGTGGGGGCGGTTGCAAGGCTCATGGCGCCTCTCTACAGCGCTTGAGGGGCGACGCCAACGCGTCACTGCACTGTCGGCCGACTTTTCGTGCACGCGGGGCGTGCGCGCGGGCCGCGGGGACGCCTCTTGCTTGCGCGCCGGGGCCCCTTGGGGCAGCGTCCGGCCGTCCTGAAACGAGAAGGAGGCGGCCGCCCGTGGCCACCATCTATGTCGACGCCGACGCATGTCCGGTGAAGAGCGAGGTCGCGAAGGTCGCCGAGCGGCATCGCGTGCCGGTCGTGATCGTCTCGAATGGCGGCATCCGCCCGAGCCGCGACCCGCTGGTGAGCACCGTGATCGTGCCGGATGGGCCGGACGCGGCGGACATGTGGATCGCGGAGCGGATCGGGCCGGGCGACATCTGCGTGACGGGCGACATCCCGCTCGCGGCGCGCTGCATCGAGAAGGGCGGGCAGGCCGTGCGCCACAATGGCGACGTGTTCACGGCCGCCAATATCGGCAACCAGCTCGCGATGCGGGACCTGATGGCCGACATCCGCGCCGCCAACCCGCTCGGCGTTGCGGGCGGCGGGCGGCCCTTCTCACAGCGCGACCGCTCGCAATTCCTGCAGGCGCTCGACCGCCTCGTGCGCGCCTCGATCAAGGCGGGGTGAGCGGCCCGTCCCGGCCGTTTTCTTGCCGCGGAGGCATGATAGGGTCCCTGCAATAAAAGATTGTGGGAGGGACTACATGTTTCTGTACGACAAGCTGATGGCGCGCGCGTCCGAACGCCCGGTCGGCGTGTGCCTGATCGGCGCCGGCAAGTTCGGCTCGATGATCCTCAGCCAGATCCCGACGACGCCGGGGCTCACCGTGCGGGTCGTCGCGGATCTGAGGGTCGACGCCGCGCGGGCGGCGTGCCGGACCGTCGGCTGGCCGGCCGAGCTCGTCGAGCGGACCGACTTCACGGACGACACGATGGCCGCGATCATGCGCGACGATGTCGATGTCGTGGTGGAGGCGACGGGCCATCCGCGGGTCGGGCTCGCGCACGCGCGCGCGGCGATCGCGGCGGGCAAGCACATCATCATGGTGAACGTGGAGGCGGACGTGCTCGCGGGCCCCGCGCTCGCGCGCGAGGCGGCCTCGGCGGGCGTCGTCTACTCGATGGCCTATGGCGACCAGCCGGCCCTCGTCGCCGAGATGGTGGAGTGGGCGCGCTGCTGCGGCTTCACCGTGACGGCGGCGGGTAAGGGGACCAAGCACCTGCCGCACTACCACCAGTCGACCCCGGACACGGTGTGGGGCCATTTCGGGGTGACGGCCGAATATGCGCGCGCGGGCGGCATGAACCCGAAGATGTTCAACTCCTTCGTCGACGGCACGAAGTCGGGCATCGAGATGGCGGCGATCGCCAATGCCTGCGATCTCGCGGTGCCGTCCGACGGGCTGCTCTTTCCGCCGGCCGGCGTCCACGACCTTGCCCACATCCTGCGGCCGCGCTCGCTCGGCGGCGTCTTGGAGAGGGCCGGGATCACCGAGGTGGTGAGCTCGATGGAGGTCGACGGGCGAGAGACGGCGGACAATCTGCGCTGGGGCGTCTACGTGGTGGTGGAGGCGCCGAACGACTACGCGGCGGGCTGCTTCAAGCTCTACGGGATGAAGACCGATTCCACCGGCCGCTACGGGGCGATGTACCGGCCGTTCCACCTGATCGGGCTGGAGCTCAACATGTCGATCCTCGCCGCGGCGCTGGAGGGGAAGGCGACGGGCTCCTCGCGCGCCTTCGTCGGCGATGCGGTGGCGACGGCCAAGCGCGACCTTGCGGCGGGCGAGACGCTCGACGGGGAGGGCGGCTATTGCGTGTGGGGCAAGCTCGTGCCGGCGGCGCGCTCGCTCGGCGAGGGGGCGCTGCCGATCGGCCTCGCGCAGGACGTCGTCCTGACGAAGGCGGTGAAGGCGGGCGACATGGTGCGCTGGTCCGACGTGACGCTCGCGGCGGACGACGAGGCCGTCGCCTATCGCCGCGCGATGGAGGCGGCGGAGCGGCCGAGCCTCGCGGCCTGACGCGCCTTGGCGCGGGGGGCCGCGCCCGGCCTCAGTTGAGCGAGGCCGGGTGGTTCCAGCGCGCGGGGCCCCTCGCGGCGCGGGCGGCGGCCTTGAGGGCCTGTCGCTCGGCCGGGGAGAGGCCCCAGCGATAGCGGACGTGGGCGTCGCCGGTGTCGGTGGCGGCCATGCCGATGCGCTCGGCGATGCGGCGCGAGCGCGCGTTGTCGCGGTGGATCTCTGCGACGATGGAGGGGAGGCCCAGGTCATCCGCCCCGTAGGCCGTGAGGTTGAGGGCGGCCTCGCGCGCGAAGCCGTGGCCGCGCGCCGCGCCGGTGAGGCGCCAGCCGATCTCGATTTCCGGGCCCGCCGCGTTCTGCGGGATGAGGAGGACCCAGCCGAGGAAGGTGGTCGGCGCCTCGCGCGGGGTGATGACCCAGTAGCCGAGCCCGCAGGGATAGGGGCCGCGCGTGCGCGCCGCGATGAAGGCGCGGTGGGCGGCCTCGTCGTGCCAGGGGCCGTCGACGAATTCCAGCGTGCCCGGCTCGCGGTCCATGGCGAAGGACGCCTCGTGATCGGCCGAGGTGCGCGGCCGGAGCACGAGGCGCTGGGTGACGAGCGTGGGCTGGGCGGGCCAGTGGCCGCGCTCGTCCATCGCGTCAGCCCATCGTCGAGTTGAAGGCGCCGCCGTCCACGAGGACGTTCTGGCCGATCATGAAGCCGACATGCTCCGAGCAGAGGAAGGCGGCGATCTTGCCGAACTCCTCGGCGGTGCCGAAGCGGCCGCGCGGGTTTGCGGCCTGGGCGCGGGCGCGCGCGTCCTCGACGCTGATATTCTCGCGCTTGGAGATGGAATCCATCAGCGACTTCACCCGGTCCGTGTCGTGCTGGCCGGGCAGGATGTTGTTCATGATGACGCCGTGCTTGGCGACCTGGCGCGCGGTGCCGGCGACGAAGCCGGTGAGGCCGGCGCGCGAGGAGTTCGAGAGGCCAAGCTGCGGGATCGGCGCCTTCACCGAGCCGGACGTGATGGAGACGACGCGGCCCCATTCGCGCTGGATCATGCCGGGCAGGACGGCGGTGGCGAGGAGGATCGGCGTCAGCATGTTGGAGTTGATCGCCTTCTCCCACTCCTCGCGGCCCCAGTCGGACCACACGCCGGGGGGCGGGCCGCCGGCATTGTTGATGAGGATGTCGGGATTGGGCTCGGCGCGCAGGAGCGCGGCGCGGCCTTCATCGGTGGTGACGTCGCACACGACCGTCTTCACCTCGACGCCGTAGCGGGAGCGGATGTTTTCGGCGGTTTCTTCCAGCGTGTCGGCGGTGCGGCCGTTCAGCGTGAGGGCGACGCCGGCTTCGGCGAGCGCTTCGGCCGTTCCCCGCCCGAGACCCCGAGACGATGCGCAGACGATCGCGCGACGACCCTTGATACCAAGATCCATATGAGGTGTCCTTATGTTTTGGATGTCCGATCGCACGCGGGGCGGCCGGTCGCAAGCGGCGCTGTCTCGCGTTTGCGCGATGTCACTGCTGAATGCGAATGCAAACGCATGATTGAACGCGGGAATATTCTGTACTTTGATCAGGTTTGAGAATGAAAACGCCAGAAACTTGGCAGGGTCGCCTCTTATTTGAGCGGCGCATGGAATTCGCTTGGCAACCTGTTTGTGATATGCATTCGTTGGAATTGTTGGCTGCGTATTTCCACTGGCGACCGAACGCGGATTCCAGGACGGACGACCGAAAGAATGATGAGATGCCGCCGGGACACCGAGAACCCGGGTTTGATACAGCAGAACGGCCATCCTCTCGAAGATGTCGTTGGAATGCTCGCCCGCCGGCTGCCGAGGCTGCGGCAACGCGATGACATGTTCCGACCTTAGCTCACAATTTGCAGTTCCAGTGTGCGGCCGGTGCAGCCCGACAGCCGCAATGTATCTGCGTGATGGAGCGAAGGCCGGAGAAGGATTTCGACGCCGGGTGCGGGGCCGGGCGCGAAAGGTACCGGGAGACAGGAGGCCGTGATGGCGACAGGTACAGTGAAGTGGTTCAACGGAACCAAGGGATACGGGTTCATTCAGCCCGACGAAGGTGGTGCGGACGTGTTCGTGCACATTTCGGCGGTGGAGCGGGCAGGCATGAATTCTCTGACCGAGGGGCAGCGCGTCTCGTACGAGCTCTTCAAGGATCCGAAGCGGGGCCGCACGTCGGCCGAACAGCTGAAGGCCATGTGATCATCACATTGTGATCGTGCGCCGGCGGCCCGCTGGGTACGCCGGTGTCTGACGCAAGATGTCCGCTTCGCCGCCTGCGGGATGCTCCGTCCGGCGGGGCGGCGCTCCGACGGTGGCGGTCCTGGCCGCCGGACGGGCCGATCCGGGTCGCGCGGGCGCGGACCTATTCCAGGACGACCCCCACATTCTTCGCCTTGTGCTCCGGCTCGACGTGGATGGTGATCGTGCTGTCCTCGATCTCGCGGCGCAGCGCCGCCTCGATCTTGTCGCAGATCGCATGGGCGGCGGCGACGCTCATCGCGCCCGGCACGATGAGGTGGAACTCGATGAAGGTGCGCCGGCCGGCGTGGCGGATGCGGATGTCGTGCGCCTCGAGGGCGCCGTCCGCGTGCTCACCGATGATGGTGCCGACCTTGGCGATGTCGTCGGGCGACGCCTCGTCCATGAGGCCGCCGACCGCCTCGCGCATCACGCCCCAGCCGGCCCACAGGATGTTGAGCGCGACGAGCGCGGCGATCAGCGGGTCGAGCACCAGCCAGCCGGTGAGCTGGACGAGGATCACCGCGACGATGACGCCGCCTGAGGTGAACACGTCGGTGAGGATGTGCTTGCCGTCCGCGACGAGGGCGGGGGAGCGCAGCGCCCGGCCGCGGCGCACGAGGATGGTCGCCCACACGCCGTTGATGACGGAGGCGAGCGCGTTGATGGACAGGCCCGCGATCGGCGCGTTGAGGGGCTGCGGGTCGAGGAAGCCGTCATAGGCGGCGCTGAGGATCGCGAGCGCGGCGACCGCGATGAGGACGCCTTCGAGGACGGCGGAGAAATATTCGACCTTCGAGTGGCCGTAGGGATGGTTGTCGTCGGGCGGGGCGGCGCTGATGCGCAGCGCGAGCGCGGCCGCGCCCGCCGTCATGATGTTCACGATGCTCTCCATCGCGTCCGAGAAGAGCGCGACGCTGCCTGTGATCTCCGCGGCGAGAAGCTTGAGGCCGAACACGAGGAGCCCCACGCCCACGCTGATCAGCGCGAGCGCGAAGGGGTTGTTCATGATCCTCGCCGATGGCGCGCCCTTGCGCTCAGACATCCGGCCGTCTCGCCTTCTTTGTGCGTCGACATTCGCACCGCCGGTGATGGCCGGGCGGGGAAGGGGTCAGCGCAGTCGGAATTCATCTCCCGCCCCGTTCAGGACGCGGCGGGCACCAAGCTCAAGCATCGATAGGAGGCGCAGGTTGCGCCAGGCGGCCCGTCTCCTGGTGTCGCGGGCTCGGCGGGAGCTACCAAGCCTGGGTCGGCCTGTCCATGATGGTGCGTCCGAAAAGGCTCGCGGCGAGGTCGACCATCAGCGATGCGGTGCGGCCGCGCTCGTCGAGGAAGGGGTTCAGCTCCACGAGGTCGAGCGAGCGCACGAGGCCGCTCTCGTGCAGGAGCTCCATCGCGAGGTGAGCCTCGCGCACGGTCGCCCCGCCGGGAACGGTGGTGCCGACGGCCGGCGCGATGTCGGGGTCGAGGAAGTCGACATCGAGGCTGACATGGAGGTGGCCGCCCGCCTCGGAGACGCGGCGGATCGTGTCGCGGATGAGATGGCCGACGCCGAACTCGTCGACGACGCGCATGTCGTGGACGACGACGCCGTGCGCCTTGAGGAGGGCGCGCTCGTCACGGTCGACCGAGCGGATGCCGATCATGGTGATGCGGGTCGGGTCGATCGGGGTGATCGGGCCGCCATAGATGAGGTCCGCACCGTCGAGGCCGGCGGCGATCGCGACGGGGATGCCGTGGAGGTTGCCGGTGGTGGTGGTGCGGATGGTGTTGAAGTCGGGGTGGGCGTCGAGCCAGAGGACGTGGGCCTTCGGGTCGGTGTCGGCAACACCGGCGAGGGAGCCCGCGGCGATGGAATGGTCGCCGCCCATGAGGATCGGGATGTGCCCGGCGCGGACCGCGATGCCGATCGCCCGGCGGATCGCGCGGGTCCAGCCCGCCATCTCGCCGATATGGTGGGCGGGCGCGTAGGGCGCGTCGTCGATCGCCACGGCGTCGGGGACGATGTCGAAGTCTTCGGCGATGGTGTGGCCGAGCTCGGTGAGGGTTTCGACGATGCCCGCCGTCCGCAGCGCGGCCGGCCCCATGAGGCAGCCGCGGCGGTAGGTGCCCGACTGGGTCGCGGCGCCGATCAGGGCGAGGGTGGCCATCGACGGTCCTTTCTCGATTCAAACGCAGACGAGCTGACCCGCGGGGGCCAGCTCGTCAAGTCTTCTGCGGCGGATGGAGCGAATTAGGCCGCCATCGCCTTTTCGTTCACACCGCTGGTGGCGAGCGTGGAGAGCTTCTGGTCGGCCGACATCTCCTGCTCCAGCGTCTGAGACAGGAGGGCGGCCGCGTCGGTGTGGCCGAGCGACTTCGCCCACGTCACGAGCGTGCCGTAGCGGGTGATCTCGTAGTGTTCGACGGCCTGGGCGGCGGCGATGATCGCGGCGTCGCGCGTCGCGTCGTCCTCGGCCTCCTCCATCAGCTCCTTGGCTTCCTCGATGATGCCGTCGATGGCTTCGCAGCGGACGCCGCGGGCGGCCTTGTCGAACATCTCGAAGACCTTCTCGAGCGTGTCGATCTGACCCTCGGTCTCCTGGCGGTGCGCCTCGATGAGCGACTTCAGCTCGTCGGAGCTGGCCTTGCGCTGCATCCCTTTCATCGCCTTCAGCGCCTGCTTCTCGGCGTACAGTATGTCGCGAAGGAAATGCATGAAGAGGTCGTCGAGCGACTTCATAGACATAGGTTAACTCCAGAAAAAGTGATTCTGGACCAGGAACGCGAAAGCTTGATGACGGTTCCCGCCGTCGCCTCAATCCGCGAAATCTATGATGTGGGCGAAGGAGCCGGCGACGCGGCCGACGCGCGAGCCGATGGGCCCGAGCGCGGCGCCGGTGCTGTCGGCGGCCTCGAAGAGGGGGACGCCCTCCCGCTCGATGGTGGCGTAGTGGAACTCGTGGCCGCGCAGGGTGGCGGGGAAGAGGCCCCCCTCGTGGCGGAGCGTGCGGTAGCCGAGCGTGCGGCGGCGCACGGCGAAGCTCGTCGAGATGGGGAGGAGCGCGGCCATCGGGTGGGCCGTCCCTTCCGCGTCGACGAGGGTCTCGCCGAGCGCCATGTAGCCCCCGCATTCGCCGTAGATCGTGGCGCCGCGCCGTGCGGCGGCGTGGAGGCCGTCGATCCAGGCGCGGGTTGCGGCGAGGCGGGGGGCGTGGAGCTCCGGATAACCGCCGGGGAGGATGATGGCGTCGGCCGTCTGGTCCGGCGCTTCGCCCGCGAGGGGGGAGAAGGGGTGGAGCGTCGCCCCGGCGCGATGCCAGCCGTCGAGGATGTGGGCGTAGGTGAAGGAGAAGGCCGCGTCCGCCGCGATCGCGATGCGGTTGCCGAGCGGGGCGAGCGGGGGCGGGGCGGACGCGGACGCCGGTGAGGGCGCGGCGGGGCGGAGCGCCTCCAGCGCGGCGAGGTCGGTGTGGGCGGCGACGGTCGCGGCGATGGCCTCGATCGCGGCCGAAAGGTCGGCGCGCTCGCCCGCCTGTTCGAGGCCGAGATGGCGCGACGGCAGGGAAAGGGCGTCGCTGCGCGGGATCGCCCCGAGGAGGGGGACGGGGGTGCGGGCGATGGCCTCGGCGAGCATCGCCTCGTGGCGCGGGCTCGCGACGCGGGTGAGGATGATGCCGGCGAGGGTGATCGAGGGATCGAACGTCGCGAATCCGTGGACGAGGGCGGCGACCGAGTGGCTCTGCCTCTCGGCGTTGACGACGAGGACGACGGGAAGGCTGAGGCGGCGCGCGACGTCGGCGGAGGAGCCGATCCCGCTGGCCGGGCCGTCGAAGAGGCCCATGACGCCTTCCACGACGAGGTTGTCGTGGCGCGCGAGATGATCGATGAGGGCCGGCCGCATCGCCCAGAGGTCGAGATTGATGGCGGGGATGCCGGCGGCGGCGGTGAGGAAGCCCGGATCTATATAGTCCGGGCCGACCTTGGCGGGGGTGACCGGACGGCCTCGTTGGCGCAGTGCCGCGACGAGGCCGGTGGTGGTGACGGTCTTGCCGGAGCCCGACGCGGGCGCCGCGATGAGGAAGCTCATCGGGCGCGGACAGCGTGTTGCGGGCGACGGTGGCGCGTTTGCAGCCTGCCGATTACCACTGATCGATCCGGCGCCACCGGCGCCATTGTTTCTCTCCCACAGCACAGTCCACACGCGGCGGGCTTCCCGGCGCGCGATATTGGGCGCGCATCACGCGCGGTTGGGCGTTCGCGATCTCCAGAACGATCTTGCGACGGATCGCCTCCTGCAGACGGGTCTTGTCGTTCACCGTGATCATGAAGGCGTTGAAGCCGCCGATCACGCAGTCCTCATAATAGAGGTCGAGCTGGTCAAGTTGGAAGTAGCCGCCCGAGGCGTTCTGCTTGATCATGATGGGCAGCCCGTTGATCGTGATCCCCTGGGAGAGGACCTGATCGCGGGCGGCGGTGACGAGGATGCCCATGTTGTTGGGCCCGTCCCCCGACACGTCGATCACGCGGCGCATCCCGTCGATGTTGTTGTCGAACAGGGTCGCGGCGTGGGTCAGGATGGAGCTGATGGAGGTGCGGCGCATCCGGCCGATCGGCGCGCTTTCCAGGGCGGTGGCGAAGGCTTCGGCGGCTTGCGGACCATCGATGATGGTCCAGGGGACGAGGGTGCGTTCGAGACCGACGCCGGCCCATTCGACATAGGTCAGGGCGATTCGGCCCCAATCCCCTTTCTGAATGGCGCCAAGGACGAGCGGATCTCGGATCGCGTCCACGTAGCCCTGGCGTTGCAGGCGTTGTTCGTCGAGGTCCATGGACCAGGACACGTCGACGGCGAGAATCAGCTCGACATCGACCACGGGGGCGATTTCCACGGCACGCGCGGAGGTCGTAGCGGCAGCAATTAGGGAGAGCGTAGCGAATAGAATGCGGAGCATCGATCGGGGCCTCCTTCGAATACGACGCTGTTGAGAGGCGGGCAGCTCAGTGCCAGGGGACAACCTGCAGGGGGCGTGCCACATCCCGAAACCGGCTAACTTCCGGTTGGGAGGTGTGGCGCCGGGCCGCTGCCACCTTCGGGCGCGTCGCGTTGCCATCCAATGATCGAAGTGTGCGCCAACTTCCTTGCGTGAAGCTGAAATTCCGTCGAGCGTGGATGGACTCAGCCCATCATGCCGCGGCTTTCCGCCGCGTCGAACCACGATATCGTGTCCGCGAGTGTGACCGCCGCGCCCACGACGACGATCGCGGGGGTGGGGAGCGGGCGTGGCGTCGCCGCCTCGGCGAGGGTGAGTCGGACGAGGGACTGGTCCGGCAACGTCGCGTTGGCGATGAGGGCGACGGGCTCGTCCGGTGGACGGCCGGCTTCGAGGAGGCGGGCGGCGATGGCGGTCAGGTGCTTGGCCGCCATATACATGACGAGCACCGGCGAGGCCTTGGCGAGAAGCGGCCAGTCGATCGCCGTCGGCAGCTCGCCCTTGAGGTCGTGGCCGGTGAGGAAGGTGACGGATTGGTTGATGTCACGATGGGTCGCCGGGAGGCCCGCATAGGCGAGCCCGCCGAGGCCTGCCGAAATGCCGGGCACGATGCGAAACGGAATTTCAGCAGCCGCGAGCGCCTGGCATTCCTCCCCGCCACGGCCGAACATGAACGGGTCTCCCCCCTTGAGGCGCAGGACGCGGTCGCCCGCGCGCGCCGCTTCGATCAGCGTCTCGGTGATGTCGGCCTGGCTGGCGGACGGCTTGCCGCCGCGCTTGCCGGCATGGAGAAGCCGCGCGCCGGGACGGGCGAAGCCGAGGATCGCCTCGCCGACGAGGGAATCGTGGACGATGAGGTCGGCATGGGTCAGCGCGTGGTAGGCCATCAGGGTGAGGAGGCCCGGCGCGCCGGGTCCCGCCCCGACGAGCCACACGCTCCCCGGCGCGAAGACCGGGAAGGGGGCCGCGTCGAGGTCGGCGAAGGAACGCGGCTCGGGGTCGCGAAGGGGGGTCATTGACCACCTCGGAGGAGATCGGACGGGGAGAGGGCAACCGGCCGCTGCGGACCGGATGGACGACGGGCGCCTGCGCGACCGCCGCCGCGAAGGCCGCCTGGACGGCGCTGTTGACGGGCCATTTCCCGGACCCGGTCGAGATCGTTCTGCCGCGCGGTCAGCGCGTCGCCTTCGCGCTCGCGCGCGAGTGGCGCGGCGATGACGCGGCGATGGCGGCGATCGTGAAGGACGCGGGCGACGACCCGGACGTGACGCACGGCGCGCTCGTGAGCGCGACGGTGCGGCGGAGCGAAGGCGGCGTGCGCTTCGCTGCCGGCGAGGGGGTCGGCATTGTGACGCGGCCGGGCCTGCCGATCGGGGTCGGCGAGCCCGCGATCAATCCCGTGCCGCGCCAGATGATGCGCACCGCGATCGAGGAGGTCTCGGCGGGGCTCGGCGTCGCGCCGGACGCGCTCATCACGGTCGGCGTCGAGGGCGGCGAGGCGCTCGCGCAGAAGACGTGGAACCCGCGCCTCGGCATCGTGGGCGGCCTCTCCATTCTCGGCACGACGGGGATCGTGCGACCCTTTTCGTGCGCGGCATGGATCCACTCGATCCATCGCGGCATTGATGTTGCGAGGGCGGCAGGGCTCGACAGGGTTGCCGCGTCGACCGGGGCGACCTCCGAGCGCGCGGCGCAACGGGCCCTTGCGCTGCCCGACCATGCCATGCTCGACATGGGAGACTTTGCAGGCGGGGTGTTGAAATATTTGCGCGATCATCCCGTCCCTCACCTCACGATCGCGGGCGGTGCGGGGAAATTGTCCAAGCTCGCGGCGGGTGCCCTCGACCTCCATTCGGCGCGGTCCCAGGTGGATTGCGTGCTGATGGGGGAATGGGCGCGCGCGGGCGGTGCGGACGATGCGCTGTGCGGATCGATCGCCACCGCGCCGACGGCGATGGCGGCCTTCGCGGCCGCCGAGGACGCCGGGTTCGATCTTCCGAGGATCGTCGCGATGCGGGCGCGGGACGAAGCCGCGCGGCAATTGAAGGGCGCGCCCGTCGAGGTCTCCATCATGATCGTCAACCGTGAAGGAAGGATCGTGGCGCATGTCTAGGATCCTCATACTCGGCGGGACCGAGGAGGCGCGCGAGCTCGCCGAGCGGCTCGTCGACAAGGGCGCCGACGTCACCACCTCCTTCGCGAGCGATCTCGCCGAGGAGTATCCGGGCGCGGTGCGCCGGGGCGGCTTCGGCGGCGAGGAAGGGCTCGCGTCCTTCATCGAAGGCGGTGCCTTCACGATCGTCGTCGACGCGACGCACCCGTTCGCGAGCGAGATCAGCCCGGCGGCGAAGCGGGCCGCGAAGACGGCCGGGGCGCGCTACTACCGGCTGGAGCGGCGGCCGTGGCGCCGGGCGACCGGCGACCGCTGGATCGACGTGCGCTCGCTGGAGGAGGCGGCCGAGAAGATCGACAAGGGCGCGCGCGTCTTCCTGACGGTCGGCTCGCGCGGGATCGCGCCCTTCCTGCCGCGCCGCGACCTCGAAATCGTCGCGCGGGTGATCGATACGCCCGATCTCGGCACGCGGCACGACATTACCCTCGTCAAGGATCGCGGCCCGTTCGACATCGAGGACGAGCGGGAACTCTTCGCGCGCTACCAGTTCGACGCAATGGTAACGAAGAATTCGGGCGGCGAGGCGACGGCGGCCAAGCTCGTCGTGGCGCGGGAACGCAAGATGCTCGTCTACATGGTCAAGCGGCCGCGCGGGCAGCCCTGGGTCAACGCCGCGACCGTCGATCAGATGATGCGAAAGCTCCGCCGTCACCTCTGAGCGCCGGTCTTCTGGTTGCGGAAGAGGTGGCGGTGCTTCGGGTCGTAGAGCGCCGAATCCGAAAAGCCTTCCGGCGAGAGGACGCGGCCGACGAGGATCAGCGCGGTGCGCGTGATCTTGGCGGCGCGAACCGACGCGGCGATCGTCTCCAGCGTGCCGAGAATGACCTCTTCGTCCGGCCATGAGGCGCGCACGACGACGGCGACCGGGCAGTCCGCCCCGTAATGCGGGGTCAGCGTTTCCACCACATGGCGCAGATTGCGCACCGAGAGATGGATAGCGAGCGTCGCGCCCGATGCGCCGAGCGTCGACAGGTCCTCCTGGTTCGGCATCTTCGACGATTTCATCGCCGTGCGCGTGAGGATCACGGTCTGCGAGACGTCGGGGAGGGTGAGCTCGGTCTGGAGCGTCGCCGCCGCGGCGGCGAAGGCCGGGACGCCGGGCGTGATGTCGAACGGGATGCCGGCCGCGTCGAGGCGGCGGATCTGCTCGCCGATCGCGCCATAGAGGGAGGGGTCGCCCGAGTGGACGCGCGCGACGTCCTCGCCGCGGGCGTGGGCGGCTTCCATCTCGGCCATGATCTCGTCGAGGTTCATCGAGGCGGTGTCGATGACGCGCGCGCCCTCCGGCGCCTCGGCGACGACGGCTTCGGGCACGAGCGAGCCGGCATAGAGGCAGACCGGGCAGGCCCGGATGAGGTTCAGCCCGCGCACCGTGATGAGGTCGGGCGCGCCGGGGCCGGCGCCGATGAAGTGGATCATGGTGCGACCTCGTATCCGCGGGGTGTGTAGACGTGGGTGCGGCCGTCCCCGCGGGTGAAGGCGCGCGTGGTGGAGGCCCCGATGACGACGGTCGCGAGCATGTCGACCGACGCCGGATCGAGGGCGCCGAGCGTGGTGTGGTGGATCGCCTCGGCGGGGCGGCCGAGGCTTCCAGCGACGACGACCGGGGTGTCGTCGGGGCGGGCGGTCTTCAGGATCGCGATCGCCTCGCCGAGCTGGGTCGTGCGGCGCATCGAGCGCGGGTTGTAGAGGGCGACGACGAAGTCCCCCGCGACCGCCGCCTCGAGGCGCTTGCGGATCGCGGCCCACGGGGTGAGGAGGTCCGACAGCGAGATGAACGCGAAATCATGGCCGAGCGGGGCGCCGACGCGGGCGGCCGCGGCCTGCGCGGCGGAGATGCCGGGCGCGACGCTGACCGCGACGCGGCGGGCGGCGTCGCTGAGGTCGCCGCTGTCGAGAAGCTCCATCGCGAGGGTCGCCATCGCGTAGATGCCGGGGTCTCCCGACGAGACGAGGGCGACGGTGCGGCCCTTGCCGGCCTCCTCCAGCGCGAAGCGGACGCGGGCCGTCTCGTCACCGAGGGGGAAGTCGTGCCGGGTCTGGGACGCGCGCAGATCCTCCACGAGGTCGAGATAGAGTGAGTAGCCGACGAAGGCGTCCGCGGCGGCGAGCGTCGCGACGCACTCGGCGGTGCGCCAGCGCGCCGTGCCGGGGCCGATGCCGACGATCGCGAGATGGCCGCGCGCGCGGCCCGGAAGGGCGGTGATCGGGGCGGGGGCCTCGGCGATGGCGAGGGTGAGGCCGTCCTGCTTCCGCTTCGGGACGATGAGGTTGCCGTCGGGTCCGGCCGCGGCGAGGGCGGCGGCCTCGGCGACGCCCGCGACGCCGACCGCGGCGCGCACGATCTCGGAGCGCGTCGTGAGGCGGGGCTCCTCCGCGGCGAGGGTCGCGGCGTCGAAGACGCGGAAGGGCGCGTCGCAATGGGCGGCGACGGCGTGGAGGGCGGCCTCGTCGGCTTTCTTGTCGAGGCTCGTGACGAGGGCGACGGCGCGGGGGTCGAGCCCGGCTTCGGCAAGGGCCGTCTCGGCGAGGGCGATCGCGGCTTCGGCCGAGGCGCCGCGCTCCGCGCCCATCCCGATCACGAGGCGGCGAGCGATGTAGGTGGGGACGCTCGCATTGTCGTCGAGGCGTCGGGTGGTGGCGCGGATCGGGCGCTCGCCCGCCGGAAGGGCGGGCAGGAAGGTGAGGGCCGCGTCGGGCGCGGCGCCTTCGCCGGCTGCAAGGGCGGCGGCGAGGGCTTTGAACGGGGCGGGGTCGGCGACGCGCCAGCCGGCGGGCGGATCGTCGAGCGCGACGCCGAGGCGGCGATCGCTCTGCGTGGTGGTGGCCGGCGCGACGGCGAAGGCCTCGCCGAGGATCGCCGCGAGCGCGCCGCCGCCGCGATGGGCGCCGAGAAGGGGGACGATGGCGCTCCCGTCTTCCGCGAGGGCGATGACGGGCGGCTCGGCGGGCTTGTTCGCGAGGAGGGGGCCGAGCGTGCGCATCAGGATGCCGGTGGAGAAGAGGCCGACGATGGCGGTCCCGGCCTCGAAGACGCGCGCGAGGGTGTGGGCGGTACCGGTGAAGGACTGGTCCACCGCGTCGGCCGGAACGCGGTCGGCAAGGCCGTGGATCGTGGCGGCGTGGCCGGCGGCCTGCAGCGCGGCCTTCGCGCGGCGCGCGACGGGAAGGGCGGAGGGGCCGAGGACGACGATGGCCGTCTCTTCTGCGCGGCGGGCGGGGGCGGGCGCCGCCGGGTCGGGCGCGGGGAGGACGATGGTCGAGAAATAGGGTTTCGGGCCGGGCGCCGCTTCCGCGAGAGGGGTGACGATCTCTTCGGGCAGCGTCGCGCGGGCGACGAAGGTGCCGGTTCGCCCGGCGGCGCGCACGAGGGCGGCAACGGAATCGAAGTGGCGGCCGACCTTGTAGAGGATCAGCGCGCCCGGCGCGCGCAGCGCGGTGCGGAGCGTCTCGGTGTCGGTGGTGGCGGGGAGGATGGTGAGGGGCTCGTTGCCGCGCACGAGGCTCGTGCGGGAGACCGCCGCGCAGGCGGAGGCGGCGGTGACGCCGGGGACGATCTCGAACGGGAAGCGGTCCGCGAGGCGCGCCATTAGCGAGGCGGCGCTGCCATAGAGCATCGGGTCGCCCTCGCAAAGGAGCGCGACGCGGCGGCCCTCTGCGAGGTGGGCCGCGATCGTTTCAGCGGCGTCGTCGTAGGCGGCCTCGGCCGCGCCATCATTCGTCATCGGCACGGTGAAGGGGAAATGGGTCGCGTTCGCGGTGTGCGCGGCGGCGATGCGCGCGGCGAAGCTGCCGGAGGAGGTGGTCGGATAGGCGACGATGTCGGCGGCCTCGATGGTGCGGGCGGCCTTCAGCGTCAGGAGTTCCGGGTCGCCCGGTCCGACGCCGACGATAAAGAGGGTCATGGTCGCACTTTCGGCGCAGTCTGGCGGCGCGTCACGCTTTGACGGCGCGCCATTGGAGGACGGGCATCGCGGGCCGCATCGCGAGGAGGCGGCCGACGGGTTCGGCGTGGGAGAGGGCGATGCGGGTGAGGTTGCCGCCGAGGCGGGCCTGCCGCGCGATGGTGGCCGCCTCGCCGCCGAGCGTCACCGCGTTGGAGACGAGGATGCCGCCGGCGGGAAGGTGCGCCCAGAGCGCCTCGAAGAGCGCCTCGTCCGCGACGCCGCCGCCGAGGAAGATGCGCGTCGGCGGCGCGGCGTCGGCGAGGCGGTCGAGGGCGGGGCCTTCGAGGAGGGCGGCGCGGGTCGCGGTGGCGGCGAGGTTCGCGCGGATCGCCTCGGCGCGGGAGGCGACGCGCTCGAAGAGGGTCGCGGTCCCGCCCATGCGGCACCAGTCGATCGCGACCGCGCCGCTCCCCGCGCCGACGTCCCACAAATGGCCGGGCGGGGCGAGGGCGGCGATGGAGAGAAGGCGGATCTCGTCGCGCGTGACGCAACCATCGTGGACGAGATCGTCGACCGCGACCGGGCCGGGGCGTCGGCACTCGACGGCGAGGACGTTGAGGGGCGCGGCCGCGCCGGCGGTCTCGCGCGCGGGCCGGGTGCGGTGCGCGGCGTCGGGCGTGCCGAGATTTTCGAGGATCGTGACGGGGCTGTCGCCATAGCCCGCGCCGGTGAGGAGTGCGGCGATCTCGGCCGGGGCCTCGCCGTCGCGGGTGAGGGCGAGGAGGCGGCGGCCGGGGGCGGCGTGGTCGAGGATTTCGCGCGCGGGGGCGGCGTGGAGTGAGAGGGTCGTCACGCTCTCCAGCGGCCAGCCGAGCGCGGCGGCGGCGAGGGAGAAGGCGGACGGGGCCGGATAGATGGCGATCTCCTCGGCCGGGAGATGGCGCAGGAGCGTCGCGCCGACGCCGTAATGGAGCGGATCACCGGAGGCGAGCACCGTCGTCGGCGTGCCGCGGCGGGCGAGGATCGCGGCGATGCCGTCGGTGAAGGGCCGCGGCCAGGGCCGGCGCGCGGCGGCGGGGATTCCGGCTGCCTCGAGGAGGCGCGCGGCGCCGAACACCGCCTCCGCCGCGAGGGCGGCGGGCGGGGTGTTGGGGGCGAGGGCGCCGTTCGGCAGCGCGCCGACGAGGGTCAGCCAGACGGTCATCGACGGGCGGGGCGTGCGCTCATCGGGCGCGCGCGGCGGCGTTGACGGCGCCGCCCGCCATGGCGCTGCCGCCGCGGCGGCCGGTGAGCGTCGCGTAGGGGAGGGGCGGGTCGAAGGCGACGAGGGCGGCCTTCGATTCCACCGCGCCGACGAAGCCGACGGGGAAGGCGAAGATCGCCGCGGGGCGCGCGCCGTCCTTCACCATGGCGAGAAGCTCGAAGAGTGCGGTGGGGGCGTTGCCGATCACGACGATCGCGCCGTCGATCTCGCCCGCGGCGCGGCGGATCGCGATGGCGGAGCGCGTGGTGGCGGCGGCCTTCGCCTCGGCCTCGGTCTCGGCATCGTTCAGGTGGCAGATCACCTGCGCGGGCGGCACGAAGCGGGCGGAGATCGCGTGCCGCGTCATCTCCGAATCGACGATCACCGGCGCGCCGGCGGCGAGCGCGGCGCGGGTGACGGCGGCGAGATCGCCCTTGAGGACGAGGTTCGGCAGGATCGTGGTGTCGCCGGCGGCGTGGGCGATGCGCTCGGCGATGGGCGCGCCCACGCCGAAGCGGTCGAGATCGGCCTCCGCGCGGATGATGGCGAAGGACTGGCGGGTGATCGCCTCCGGGTCGCGCTCATAGTGGATGCCGCCGGAGCGCATGACGCTCATCGGCCCGAGCGGGTGGCGCTCGTGCGGGTAGGGGTGATGGTGGTGGTCATGGTCGTGCCCATGCGCGTGGCCGTGACTGTGCCCGTGGGCGTGCTCGTGCGTGTGGCTGTGGTCGTGTGAATGCCCGTGGTCATGGGAGTGGCCGTGCGCGTGGGCATGATCGTGCCCATGCGCGTGGCTGTGGCCGTGACTGTGCGCGTGGGCGTGGTTGTGGTCGTGCGAATGCCCATGGTCGTGGGAGTGGCCGTGCGCATGGGTATGGTCGTGCGTGTGCCCGTGCCCGTGATGATCGTGGTCGTGATGGTGGTGGCCATCGTGGCTGTGGCCGTGGCCGTGGGTGTGGGCGGCGGGTTCGGGGGCAGGGATGACGCGGCAGGCGCCGGTGCAGAAGGTGTCGCACAGCTTGCAGGTGGCGACGGTGGCGCCGGGGGCGGAGGCGCCCATGCCCTCCACGTGATGGTGGTGGCTCTCCTGGGCCGCGCCGACCTCGTCCTCGAAGCCGAGGACCTGGGTGCGGTACTTGCACATGCCGCAATTCATGACGTTCTCGCCGTCGAGGATCTCGGTCACGCGCTCGACGAAGGTGTCGATCACGGACGGATGGTCGCCGAGATAGGCAGCCTTCTCGAAGGCGATCTCGGGGTGGCGGGCGGCGGTCGCGTCGGTGAACCCGTAGATCCGGTCGATGAGGATGCCGGAGAAGAGGAAGTAGGGGAACACGATGACGCGGCGGAAGCCGAGGCGCGTGACGCGGTCGAGGCAGGGCTCCACGAGCGGGAAGGTGACGCCGGAATAGCCCGTCTCGCACCAGCCGAAGCCGAAGCCTTCCCACAGGAGCCGCGCGACCTTGGCGACGTTGGCGTTGGCGTCGGGGTCCGACGCGCCGCGGCCGATGACGACGAGGCAGATGTCGGCGTTGGGGGCCGGGCCGTGGCGTGCGTTGAGGGCGTCGATCGCGGCCTGCACGCGGTCGCCCGCGGCGCGCAGCATCCGCGCGTCGACGCCGAGATCGCGGCCATAGTCGACCCGGATCCCGTGCTTGGCGGCATAGGTGTTGAGGACGCTCGGGATGTCGTTCTTGGCGTGGCTCGCGGCGAACAGCATCCCCGGCACGGCGAGGATCCGGTCGACGCCGTCGGCGCGCAGCGCGTCGAGCCCGTCGCGGATCACGGGGTTCGCGAACTCCAGATAGCCGTATTCGACGGGCCAGTCGGGGAAGCGGGGGCGGAGCGCCTCGGCGAGGGTGGCGAACTCGTCCACCGCGCTCTGTGAACGCGAGCCGTGGCCGCAGATCATGACGCCGATGCGCTCGCTCACGCTGTCCTCGCGCGGCGAACGGGTCTGCGATGGGCGATGGACATCGGGGCCTCCGGTTCGAAACGCGCGCACCAAGAGGCGCGGGGACCTGCCCCGCCATCCGGCAGCCGCGGAGTCTCGGCCCCCGAATTGGGTCGGCCTCACCGCGATCGCTTTCAGTTCCGTCGAGGAACGCTGCGGCGTGGGCAGTAACAGTCCTCCGGCCGCCTTACAAGGTCTTCACGTTGGCGGGGTTCGCGCCAGGGGCCTGTCTGTGATAGGGTTTTTCTTTGGTGCACACGCGACGGTTGTTTCCGCGTGTCCCGAGAATGCCCGCGCAACAGAGGTGTAGAATGTTGAAATCTGTGGCTTTGGCGTGTCTCGTGTCGGCCGTGTTGACAGGGCCGGTCTTCGCGCAAGACGAACAACAGACCGCCAGCCTGAGCGGCGAATGGGAAGGCAAGGGCTTCGTCCAGAAGGACGAGAAGTCCAAGCCCATGAACGTTCGCTGCAAGATCGCCGGCGAAGATACGGGCGACCGCATCGGCTTCGAAGGCGAATGCCGGGCGATGATGATCATGAAGCGCGCCATCGGGGCGAACCTGGTGCGACAGGGCGACACCTATTCGGGAACCTATCTCGGCTCCCATGTCGGTGTCGCGCAGCTCGAAGGCGGCCAGAACGGGCCGAACACCTACGTCCTGACGATGACCTTCCCCAAGGAGGTCAATGGCGACGACGTCGCCACGATGACGATCGACACATCCGGCGAGGGGACGTTCACGATCACGACCGTGGACCGGATGGAGACGGGCGACGACATCACGACGTCGCAGATCACGTTCGAGCGGAGCGCGCGCAGCGTCGCCTCGCAATAAGGACCGCGCGATCCGGCGCTCCGCGCGCCGGGTCGATCTCCCTGACCCTCGGGTGATCGCGGCCTTCCGCGGCCTTAAAAATTCCCGTTCAGCAGCATCGCGATGAAGGCGATGCCGATGATGACCAGGAACCAGCGCCACAAATTCGCGCCGCCGCTGAGCTGCGCGTCGGGCGGCGCGTATTCGCGCCGCGACTGGCTGAAGGCGCTGTTGTAGGCGCTCGCGGCCGGCGGGGCGGACGAGGCCGTTCCGTAGGCGGCGTAGGGGTCGTCATAGGGCTCGTCGAGGACGAGGGCGCCCGTCGCGTCCGTCGTCGCGTGCTGCGTCGCGGGGCGGGGCGGGGCGAGCGTCTCGCCCGGCTCGTCGAAATCGGCGGGCGGGATGTCGATCGGCTCGCGCGGCGGGGGCGCGGAGATGCCTGCGGCGTCCTCCACCGTCTCCAGCATCGCGGCAGGCTGCTCCGGCGGCTCGTGCGCGAGCTTGGGGGCCGCGACGACCTCCACGTCCCGCTCGATCTGGTGCTGGAGGCGGGAGAAGAACTCGGCGACGAGGGTCCGGGCGGTGCCGTCGAGGACGGAGCGCTCCAGCGTCGCGAGCTGACCCTTCAGCGAGATCGTCACGTGGTAGGCGAGGTTGGTGGTGGCCGCGTCGATCGCCGCGAGGGCGACGTGCGCGTTGCCGCGGGCCGAGCCGTTCTCGTTGGCGTTCGCCTCGCCGCGGACGGAATAGCCGGCGGGCCGGTCCTCGTTGTAGACCTCGACGCTCACGAGCGGGGCGATCTTGAGCGGGCCGACCTTCAGCCCGGCCGTCAGCTCGTAGGTGTCGTCGTCGACCTTGGAGAGGGAATGGCAGCCCGGAATCGACTGGCGCAGGACGACGGGATCGTGCAGGGCGTCGTAAACGCGCGCCTGTGGAGCCTTGATGATCTTCTCACCGGTGAGTTCCACGATCCGTGCCCCGAAAAGATTGCGTGCTGAAAAGATAGGAATGCGCCTTTATGCAGTCAAAAGATCCCGGCGTCTGCCCCATTTGTGGTGGTCGTCGTTTCGTCGCGGGTCCGAAGGGGCGGATGTCGCCCAATGGCGGCCCCCCGCGCTGCGCGGAATGCGGCGCGTTGGAGCGGCACCGGGCCTTTCGCTGCCTGTTCGAGGCGCTGGTTCCAGGCTTTGCGGGGGCGCGCGTGCTGCAATTCAGTGACGACCCGTCCGTGGTGCGGGACGGGTTCGCCGCGTTCGAGGTCTCGTCCTATGGCGGGTCGAACCATCTCGACATGGCCGATATCGACCGCGACGACGCATCCTATGACCTCGTGATCGCCAACCACGTGCTGGAGCATGTGGCGGACGATCACCGCGCGCTCGGCGAGCTGGCGCGGGTGAGCGGGCCGGACGGGGTGGTATTCCTGTCGGTGCCGGACCTCCTGCGCGTGGAGGAGACCGTCGAGTACGGTGCGCCGCGGGCGGACAAGCACGGCCACTATCGCCTCTACGGGCCCGACATCGCCGCGCGCTGGAAGCGGGCGGTGCCGGACTGGCAGGCGGTCGGCATCGTCGCGCAGGACCCTGTGACGGGCGCGGAAGACCGCGCGACGCTCCTGTCGCGCAGCGGGGCGCGGCTCGGGGCGCTGCGCGACCTCCTCAGCGCCGCCGGCTATCGCCCGTTCGACGCGATGGCCTGAGGGAGGGCGGCGCCGCGCTCAGCCGGAGGGGGCGAGCGCGGTGTCGAGCTTTGGGACGGGCGCCACCGAGGCGGGGGTCGGCTCGATCCCCGGCCAGTTCGTCTCCGACTTCGTGAGGTTGCCGGAAATGTCCTCCTCCCAGAACATCACGACATTGGGAGTGATGTTGAGATAGAGTTTACCGTCGACGATCCGCCACAGGTTCGGATTGCCCGGCACCTTCCCGCCCTTCGAGACGCCATAGGCGCAGTGGCCGTCATATTGCGGGGCGTAGCGGGCGGGGTCGGCCTCGAAGCGGGCGAGATGCTCCGCGTTGGCGAAGGCGAAGGTCGCGCCATTATAGGTCGCGGTGAACGCCTTCGAGCCGGGGACGGCCGGCGGCTGCGGCGCGCCGACCGGGGCCTGCTGCATGTCGAAATATGCGACGACATCGTAGCCAGAGTTGGCAAATTTCGTGGCATCGACATACTGCTCTCCGGCGTCGGCCGAAGGGCCGGTCGTCGTGGCGATGGCGAGGATGGCGGCAACCATCGCGGTGGTTCGGCGTTTCATGTGCCAAATCCTTGTTGGTACGCGACGGGGCGAAAATGCGCCGCGCCGGTGTGCCGAATGTTGCGAAGGGGCGGGTCCGGCGCAAATCAAGCGGGATCACCTTTCGCTGCGGCGTGGTGATCGCATCGTGTGGTGCGGTGCGGGGCGAATTTGGGGAATCGGGAAGGGAGCACGACGTGCTGCAGGCGATCAGCGACTGGATTACCAAGCTGTCTCACGCGGGGGAGGGGGAGGAGAAATTCTCGGTCGCCGACCCGCGCCTCTCGGTCGCTGCGATCCTCGTGCACATCGTCGCCATCGACGGGGTGGTGACGGGCGACGAGAAGCGCCGCCTGCGCGAGGTGCTGAGCGCGCACTACAGCCTGTCGCCGGAGGAGACCGAGTCGCTGGTCGAGGAGGCGACGCAGCGCGATGACGAGGCGGTCGACCTTTACGCCTTCACCTCGGTGCTGAAGCGCGAGCTCGACGAGGACGGGCGGCGCGAGGTCGTCGAATTGATGTGGGAGATGGTCTACGCCGACGGGGAGGTGTCCGAGTTCGAGGACAATATCGTCTGGCGCGTCGCCGAGCTGATCGGGGTCACCGCACGCGACCGTGTGACGATCCGCAAGAATATCGAGGCGCGCCGCGACGCGAATCGATAGCCTGCCGCCGGGGACTCTGATACGTTTTTTGTCCATGAGCAATTTTGCAGCACCTCCTCAGCCGGTCGACGGTGCGGTGACGCGCGAACGGCCAATCCTCATCATCCTGCATCAGGCGCATTCGACGCCGGGCCGCCTCGGCCACATGCTGGTCGAGCGTGGCTACAGGCTCGACGTGCGGCGCCCCGCGCTCGGTGACAAGCTGCCGACCACCATGGCCGACCATGCCGGCGTGATGATGTTCGGCGGTCCGATGAGCGCGAACGACACGGACGCGTTCGTGAAGCGGGAGATCGACTTCATCGACGTGCCGCTGAAGGAGGAGGCGCCCTTCTTCGGGATCTGCCTCGGCGCGCAGATGCTCGCCAAGGCGATCGGCGGCACGGTGGGGCCGCACCCGGACGGACAGGTCGAGATCGGCTATTACGACGTGACGCCGACCGAAGCGGGCGCGGCGCTGATGGACTGGCCGAAGAAGGTCTACCAGTGGCACCGCGAGGGGTTCCGCACGCCGAAGGGGACGGAGCTTCTCGTCACCGGCCACCACTATGAGGAGCAGGCTTTCCGCGTCGGCCCGTGCGCCTACGGGGTGCAGTTCCACCCGGAGCTGACGCTCGCGATGATGTATCGCTGGACGACGCGGGCGAGCGAGCGGATGAAGCTGCCCGGCGCGCGCCAGCGGAAGGACCATTTTCGCGGCCGCGCGATCTACGACCCGCCGGTGAAGGCGTGGCTGGAGCGTTTCCTCGACACGTGGACGGGCGCGGCCGACAAGCGCGTCGAGGCGCTGGCCCCCGAGACGGCCCCGGCGCTGAAGCTTTCCGCCTGACCGGAAGACCGGCCATCAACGGCCGGCCTTGCGTGACCTATCCTGTCGCGGCGACGTTTGCGGCGATGAGGGCCGCGAGGCCCGGCTCGTCTAGCGCCGCGAGGGCGAGGAGCGCCGCGTAGGGGTCGCCCTTTAGGCCGAGGGCGGCGGCGAAGGCGGGCTCGGTCTTCAGGCCCCGCTCGCGCAGCGTCATGATCCGTGCGCGCAGCGCCGGGCCGCCGAGGGCGAGAAGCCGGCGCTCGATCTCGAAATGATGCCAGCCGTTCTGGTGCGCGACCGGCTCCGCCGACGCGAAGATCTCCACCTCCCAGCCGAACGCCATGAAGCGCGCGACGAGCGGGCGAGGCGCGTCGCGCCATTGCCAGAGACGCACGTCCGCTTGGCCCGCGAGGAGAGGCGTCAGAGCGGCGAGGAAGGCCGCCATGTCCGGGGCGTGGCAGAGGATGTCGATGTCGCTGTCCGGGCGGTCCAGCCCGAGCGGCGGCGTTCCGGCGATGCGCGGGTCAAAGGGGGCGAGCGCGCCGCCGGGGTCGAGCGCCGGCAGCACGGCGTGCCAGGGAAGACGCGCCATCGCGGGTGGCGGGCGCGCCGGTCAGCGCGGGAATTCGGCGAACCAGGGCAGGTCGAGCCAGCGGCCGGCCGTGCGGCCCGCGATCGCCCAGTAGACAAGCCCGCCGACGGCGCCGCACGCGACGCACAGCACCACCACCTCGTTGAGGATCGGGGGGAGCGGCATCCCGTAGATCGCCTCGCGGATGGGGAGGGCGTGCGTCAGGCCGATGGCGCTGCCGATCACCAGATAGGAGACGAGCCCGCGCAGCTTCAGCCCCTCGGTCAGCGCGACGCCGATCGCGGCCGGCAGGAAGGCCGACACGCTGAGGCTGAACGTCATCGACACGATGAGGACGGTCGTCTGGATCAGGGCTTCCCAGCTCGTCTGCAGCTCGGTCAGCGTCACCTTGGTGATCGCGGCCGTCGCGAAGGTCGCCGCGGCGAGACAGGCCGTGCCGTAGGCGATCAACACCATGATCGACTGTGCCGTTAGCGCCCAGATCGCGTACATGACCACCTCATGCCGGTTCGGTCGCGGCGCGGCGCTCGCGGGCCGAGAGCTTCTTGCTCTCGGAACGGAGCTGGCCACAGGCCGCGAGGATATCCTGACCTCGAGGAGTGCGCACCGGCGAAGCGTAGCCGGCACGGTTCACAATGTCGGCAAATGCCTCGATCGTCTCCCAGTCCGAGCATTCATATGGGGAGCCCGGCCAGGCATTGAACGGGATGAGGTTGATCTTTGCGGGAATCCCGCGGATCAGATCGACGAGGGCGCGCGCGTCGGTGAGGCTGTCATTGACGCCCTTCAGCATCACGTACTCGAACGTGATGCGCCGCGCATTGGAGAGGCCCGGATAGGTCCGGCACGCTTCGATCAGCGCCTCGATCGGGTATTTCTTGTTGAGCGGGACGAGAACGTCGCGGATGTCGTCGCGCACGGCGTGCAGCGAGATGGCGAGCATGACGCCCATCTCGCGCCCCACCCGCTCGATCATAGGCACGACGCCGGAGGTCGACAGCGTGATGCGGCGCTTGGAGAGGGACAGGCCGTCCCCGTCCGAGGCGACGGCCATCGCGGCCTTCACGTTGTCGAAATTGTAGAGCGGCTCGCCCATGCCCATGAGGACGATGTTCGAGATCATGCGCCCGGTCATGGGGCCGCCCTCGGCCCGCCCGTCGGCGGAGAAATCGTTGAGGCGGCGGCGCGCGAAGACGACCTGCTCCACGATCTCGTGGGCGGTCAGGTTGCGCACCAGGCGCTGGGTGCCGGTGTGGCAGAAGGTGCAGTTGAGGGTGCAGCCGACCTGGCTCGAGACGCAGAGTGTGCCGCGATTGGCCTCGGGGATGTAGACGGTTTCGACCTCGACCGGGGCGCCGGGGCCGCGCGCGGGGAAGCGCAGGAGCCACTTGCGGGTGCCGTCGGTGGAAATCTGCTCGTCGACCATCTCGGCCGAGCCGATGGCGATGCGCTCGCCGAGGGCGGTGCGCACGGGCGCGGCGATGTTGGTCATCGCGGCGAAATCGTCGGCACCACGGGTGTAGAGCCAGTGCCAGAGCTGGGCGACGCGCATCTTGATCTGCGCCTCGGGCACGCCGATGGCGGCGAGGTGGGTGGCCAGCTCCTCGCGCGATGCGCCGATGAGCTGCGGCTCGCCCTCCGCTCTGTCAGGTGCGAGACGCACCTCCGGCGTGACCGCAGCAGCGGAGCGCCGTCGCAAAAGGGCGAGATTGGCCATGGTCAGTTGCAGCCGTTGGAAATGCGGTTCGAGCCCGCGGTGACGCCGGAGAGGGAGAAGGAGTAGCTCGTGTCGGTTCCGCGCGCGGACTTGCCGCGAACGGACATCGCCCGCCCGGCCCGCATCGCGGCGACGAGCTGCTGCTCCTCGGCGGTCGATTCCACCCAGGCCCCGTCATCCTTCGTGAAGAGGCTGAACTCCTGCCCGTCGATGTCGACGATCACGGTCGAATCGGGGGCGAAGGGGTAGCCGACGAGGATGCTCACCTCGTTGGTGACGTTTTCCGCCGGACGCGAGGTCAGGAAGAAGAACACGTCGCCGTGGTTTCGGTTCGAGGGGTTGAGCGTCTTCGGCTTCGAAAGAATGTAGCAGGACGTCTGTCCATTCGATTCGAAACGGTAGGCTTCCCAGTCGCCAAACTGCTGGATCAGGGTCGGCGCACTCTGCGCGGCGGCAGAGAAGGGCAGTACGGTGATAAGAATGAGGGCTGCGAGTGACCGCATGTCTGTTCTCGTCCTAAGTCCGTCGAGGCACGCGCCTTCCATTTCAGGTGTCGCGCACCAGGGTCAAGTCCTGTCCCCCTTAACGAACGGCCATGAACCAAAAGTTCTTGACCGTGTCCGGGGTATCACAAAGCGACTTTAACCCGGACGACTTGAAGGAGGGGTGAATGAGGCGCGACCCTTTTGCCGGCCTCGGTTTTGCCCGATGTGGGGCTGCGGTCGCGACCCTCGGCGGGGATGATCGCGGCGCAGCGGCGTGGATCTGACGCGAAGCTTTCCTTTCGTAGGGCCTCGAGCTTGGCTGGAGCTGGCTTCTATTCGGCGGCGATCTGGCGCAATTCCGGGCCTGTGTTGGCCGCGGCCCACTTTTCGCGCACGACCGCCGCGAGCTTTTCGGCGAGATCCGCCTTCGGGCCCCGATTGACGTACAGCGCAATCTGCGTCGCGGGCAAGGTGGGCAATGTGCCGCCGTGCTCGATCGCCTCAAGTTGCGGGGGAAGCGTGTACTCGATTCCGGCGTGGACGGCGAAATCGGCCGCGACGCTCGCCTCGACAGTGCGGATCGAGACCGAATCGACCGCCATCACCCACGGGATCCCCGCATCGTCCAGCGCCCGCTGCACGGCGGAGCGGAAGATGCAGCGCCCCTCGAAGGCGAGCGGCAGCGGGCGCTGCCGCCAGGCGTTGCCGCCGGGCGCGCCGACCCAGATGAGCGGGCTGATCTGCAGCACCTCCGCGTCGCGGTCGGGATGCGATTCGGTCGTGAGGATGACGTCCACCTCGCCCCGCGCCAGCGCGTCCTTGAGCTGGTGCGTGTAGGACGACTGGAGGGACACTTGCACACGCGGATAGGCGCGCGCGAAATGGCGCAGCACCTCCGGCACGTGCGGGTAGACGACGTCGTGCGGCGCGCCGAGGATGAGTTCGCCCTCATACCCGTGATCGGTGAGGCGCGCCCACACCTCGTCGTTGAGGTCAAGCATCCGCCGTGCATAGGAGAGCAGCAGCTCGCCATTGGCGGTCGGCGTCATGCCCTTGCGAGAACGTTCGAGCAACGGCTGGCCAAGCCCCTCCTCGAGGCGCTTGAGCTGCATGGACACCGCGGATTGGGTCAGATTCAGCCGGACAGCGGCGCGCGTCACGCCGCCGGCGTCCACAATTGCCACGAAGCTGCGCAGGGCCGAGAGGTCAAGCGAGCGGGCCACGATCAATCTCCGTGATGAAGACGATAAGAACGTTTCGTTTCACTTATCCCTCCAATGGTCACACATCAATCGCCTGATGCAAGACCGTGGAGGCGGATCATGGAACATGTGCTCTCTCGGGCGACGTCGCCCGTCAGTTGGGGATGGCGGAAGGTCGCCGCCCTTGTCCGGTTGTGGCTGGATATCTGGAGCGAGCGGCGCGCGCTCGACCGGTTGGACGACCGGCTTCTCGAGGATATCGGCGTCGCCCGTGCCGAAGCGGCGCGCGAGTCGGCCCGTGCGCCTTGGGACGCTCCGATCGAGCGTCTCAATCAGACTTGGTGAGCATCGCCTGATGCAACCTGACAAACGATGCGAGGCGCTCGCCGCGTCAGTCGGCGAGCGCCTTTTCGGCGCGCTGGCGATGTTCCGTGGTGATGTGCGCGGCGACGAGGGTTATCGCGCCGAGAAGCACGGTCGCATCGTCGGTGAAGCCGAGGCCCAGGATAAAGTCCGGCACCGCGTCGAGCGGGGTCACGAAGTAGAGCAGCGCGCCGAGCAGCGTCCCGCGCACGCGTAGCGGCACGGCAGGATCGATCGCGCAATAATAGGCGGCGACGACATCCTGAGTGAACGGAATGTGCCGCGCGGCCTTCTTTAGCGTCGGCCAGAATTTACGACGAACCTTGGCTTCGTCGTCGGGATCGACGGTCTCAGCCTCGGGTCCCAGAACCTCTCCATCCAAAGCCATCTTGATCATGTCGCCACAGCATCCACGGCGCGAGCCAGTGCGATGTCCTTCTGTGTGAGGCCGCCGGCATCGTGGGTCGTGAGACGCACCGACACGCGGTTGTAGACGTTCGACCATTCGGGATGGTGATCCATCTTCTCCGCGATGAGCGCGACGCGCGTCATGAAGCCGAAAGCGGCGTTGAAGTCGGCGAAACGGAGGTCGCGCGCGATCGACTTGCCGCTGGCATCGAGCGTCCAGTGCGGCAGTTCCGCGAGCGCTTGGCGCGCGTCTTCGATCGTCAGCATGGGTGCCATCCGGCCGTTCCCCTGTCTCGCTCCCTTCACGGTTGAGAAGAGATAGGGCTTGCGGCCGGGTGCGCCAGTGGCTGCGGCGTCAGTGCGGGAGCGGGACGATCTTTTCGCCGGTGAAGGAATATTCGGTGCCGTCGGTGCCGGCCTCGGCATCGAGCGGGTCGCCGTCCATCGGATAGAAGGAGACCTTCGTCTCCCCGGTCAGCGTGTTCGCCGCCTCGTCATAGTGTCCGACGATGTCGACGCGGGCGATGCGCTGCTCGGGCATCGCCTCGGTCGGGAAGGTGAAGTCGATGAGGACGGCGGTGAAGGTGGGCGGGCCGTCGACGTCCATCGTGCACATCCAGCCGCCGCGCGCGTCGCTGAAGGGCTGGTATTTCTCCGAGCCGCCGCCCTGGGCCGAATCGGTCATCGTCGCCGCGCCCGCCTCGGTGAGGTCGAGGAGGATGCGGCCGACGCGCGGATTGTCGGAGGTGGGGTTCGGCGCGCGGGTGTTGAGATAGGTGCCGACGAGCGATGCGCACTCGGGGTCGAGGTCCTGGGCGCGAAGCGGCGCGGCGGCGAGGAGAAGGGTGGCGGCCGCCGCCGCGGCGATGGAGCGTGTGATCCGTGACATGGGGGCTCGCGATGTTGTCGCCTCGGCGGCGACCATAACACGAGTCCCGGATGCAAAAGGGCCTATTCGGCCGCGTGGCGGGTGCCGTAGCGCTTCACGACATAGTCCTCGACGATGGTCTTGAACTCGGCCGCGATGCCGGCGCCGCGCAGGGTGACGCTCTTCTCTCCGTCGATGAAGACGGGGGCGGCCGGCGTCTCGCCGGTGCCGGGGAGGGAGATGCCGATGTCGGCGTGCTTGCTCTCGCCGGGGCCATTCACGATGCAGCCCATCACCGCGACCTTCATGGATTCGACGCCCGGATAGGCCTGTTTCCACTGGGGCATCCGCTCGCCGATATAGGACTGGATGTCCTGCGCGAGCTCCTGGAACACGGTCGAGGTCGTGCGGCCGCAGCCGGGACAGGCGGAGACGACGGGCAGGAACGCGCGGAAGCCCATCGTCTGGAGAAGCTCCTGCGCGACCTTCACCTCGAGCGTGCGGTCGCCGCCGGGCTCGGGCGTCAGCGAGATGCGGATGGTGTCGCCGATCCCCTCCTGGAGGAGGATGCCGAGGGCGGCGGACGAAGCGACGATGCCCTTCGAGCCCATGCCCGCCTCGGTGAGGCCGAGATGGAGGGCATAGTCGCAGCGCGCGGCGAGATCGCGATAGACGGCGATCAGCTCCTGCACGTCGGACACCTTGGCCGAGATGAGGATGCGGTTCGCGGGAAGGCCGAGCTCCACCGCGCGGTCGGCCGAGGAGATGCCGGAGACGACCATCGCCTCGCGCAGCACCGCGGCGGCGCTGATCGGGGTATCGGACCGGGAGTTCTCGTCCATCAGGCTCGTGAGCAGATCCTGGTCGAGCGAGCCCCAGTTGACGCCGATGCGGACCGGCTTGTCGTGTCGCGCCGCCATCTCGATGATCGAGGCGAACTGCGTGTCGCGCTTGGCCTTGAAGCCGACATTGCCGGGGTTGATCCGGTATTTGGCGAGCGCCTCGGCGCAGGCCGGATGATCGGCGAGCAGTTTGTGGCCGATATAATGGAAGTCCCCGACGAGGGGGACGTGGACGCCGCGCGCGGCGAGCGCGTCGCGGATCTTCGGCACGGCGGCGGCGGACTCGGCGCGGTCGACGGTGATGCGCACGAGCTCGGAGCCGGCCTCGGCGAGGGCGGCGACCTGCGCGACGGTGGCGGCGATGTCGGCGGTGTCGGTGTTGGTCATCGACTGCACGACGATCGGCGCGGCGCCGCCAACGGTCACGCCGCCGACGTCGACCGGGATCGACCGGCGCCGCGGGAGCGGTCCGCTCTCGATGATGCGCGATGCGGGGTTCATGTCGTCCTCGAACAATCCGTTACGGCAAGACGGTCCCGCCACCCTATAGCGGCGCCTATCCTTCCGGACAATGCAGCCTACCCTTGTGCGGTGCGGAAAGAGGGGTAAACGTTGCCGCGGACGCGAAAGGGGATCGCACAAATGCTCAAGGGTAAGTCTGCCGTCATCACCGGCTCCACTTCCGGCATCGGCCTCGGCTACGCGAAGGTGCTCGCGGCTGAGGGCGTTAATGTCGTCATCAACGGCTTCGGCGACGCGGCCGCCATCGAGAAGGAGCGCCTGGGCCTCGAGGCGAACGGCATCAAGGCGATCTACTCCGCCGCGGACATGACGAAGCCGTCCGAGATTGCCGATATGATCGCGCTGTGCGCGAGCGAGTTCGGTGGCTGCGACATTCTCATCAACAATGCCGGCATCCAGCACGTCTCGCCGATCGCCGACTTCCCGGACGAGAAGTGGGACGCGATCATCGCGATCAACCTGTCCTCCGCCTTCCACACGATCAAGCACGCCGTGCCGCTGATGCGCAAAGCCGGGTGGGGGCGCATCATCAACACGGCGTCGGCCCACGCCCTCGTCGCCTCGCCGGACAAGGCGGCCTACGTGGCGGCCAAGCACGGCATCGCGGGCCTGACGAAAACCGTCGCCCTCGAGGTCGCGAAGGACAACATCACCGTCAACTCGATCTGCCCCGGCTATGTCTGGACGCCGCTCGTCGAGAAGCAGATCCCGGACACGGCGCGCGCCCGCGGCATGACCGAGGAAGAGGTGAAGGAGAACGTCATCCTCGCCGCGCAGCCGACGAAGCAGTTCGTGACCGTCGAGCAGGTGGCCGCGCTCGCCCTCTTCCTGTGCCAGGACGCGGCGGCCTCGATCACCGGCGCGATGCTGCCGGTCGACGGCGGCTGGACCGCAGAGTAAAGAGGCCCCGGCCCGCGCCCGCCCGACCGGCGGCGCGGGTCCCGGCCGGCGCGCGCCGCCCGCCCCGCGAGGGTGAGGCAAGGCGCGGCGCCCAAAGCTTGAGCGCGCGGCACAACGCGCGCCGCTTCAGTTTGCATGAGCAAGGGGTGTCATCAGGCTTGCGCACCGCGTTCGGAGTTCTCCTCAGCCTCGCCGCCATCGCGGTGACCATTCCGCTTGCCGCGGGCTTCCTCGGCAACGTCCACCCCTTCTTCGACAGCCTCGCCCATTTCCGCGCCCATCTCGCGGCGGTCGCGCTCGTCACGGGCCTTCTCGCCATCGCGGTCGCGGTGCGGGGCTGGCGGATCGGGGGCGCGGTCGCGATCCTCTTCGCGCTCGCCGCCGGGTGGACGGTCTATCCCTACGTGGTCGGCACGGGCGGGGCGCACGCCTCGCAGGGCGGGGCGACCTACACGCTCCTCCAGATGAACGTCTACTACCGCGCCAATCTCGACGAGGCGGTCGCCCGGATCCGCGAGATCGACCCCGACTTCGTGACGCTGGAGGAGGTGACGGGGGAGGGCGTGGCGCGCTTCGCGGCGCTCGACGCGACCTATCCGCACCAGCGCGTCTGCAAGTATGATGGCGGCTATCCCGGCCAGATGATCCTGTCGCGCCACCCGTTCGTGGACGGGGCCGGCGCGTGCATCCGCAAGCTCGGCTTCCTGAGCGCGCCGGTGGAACTCGACGGCACGCCCGTCACCCTCGTCGCCCAGCATCTCGGCTGGCCGTGGCCGAAGGGACAATGGTCGATGCTCGAGGAGCTCGAAGGGACGCTCGGCGATTTGGACCTCCCGGTGGTCGTGGGGGGCGACTTCAACGCCACCCCGTGGAGCGCCTCCGTGCAGCGCTACGCCGCGCTGTCCGGCACCGCGCCGGTGACGGGGATCGGCGCGACCTGGATGCACGGGCGGCTGATCGACGTGGTGCCGCGCTGGGCGGGGCTGCCGATCGACAATGTGCTCGTCTCGCCGGGGGTCGACATCGTGTCGCGGGCGGTCGCGGCGGCGACCCCGTCCGACCATCTCCCGGTTGTGGTCGGCTTCCGCATCAACGACAGTCTCGGCCTCGCGCGGCGCCTCACCGAGGACGCGCTCGGCTGCCGGTCGGGCGCGACCTGCTGATCCGCCGTCCGGCGTGCGCCGGCCTCGAAATGGCCGGAACCTTGCGTATACGGGTCTTGGCTGCGGCGCGCTGAAGCGCCGCACGGACGACGAGCGAACCGGGGACAGCCGATGGCAGACGCAGCGACCAACCGCAAGCGCATCAATCTCGCATTGCAGGGCGGCGGCGCGCACGGCGCGTTCACCTGGGGCGTCCTCGCCGAGATCCTCGCGAGCGACGCGGTCGAGATCCACGGCGTGGCGGGCACGTCCGCCGGGGCGATGAACGCGGCGGTGCTCCTCACCGGCTATATGCGCGGGGGCGAGGCGGCGGCGGCCGCGGCGCTGGAGGCCTTCTGGAAGGACGTCTCCGAGGCGGCGCGCTACAGCCCCTTCCAGCGCACGCTCCTCGACCGCGCCTTCGGCAACTGGAGCCTCGATTCCTCGCCCGTCTATCTCGCCTACGACATCGCCTCGCGGCTGATCTCGCCCGCCTACACCAACCCGCTCGACATCAACCCGCTGAAGCCGATCGTGCAGAAGCACGTCGACACAGACCTGATCGCGGCGTGCGGCAACATGAAACTCTTCGTCGCCGCGACCAACGTGTGGACGGGCAAGGTGCGCGTCTTCTCCGGCGCTGAGGTCACCGTCGACGCGCTCCTCGCGTCGGCATGCATCCCGCAGGTCTTCGGCCCCGTCTTCATCGACGGGGTGCCCTATTGGGACGGGGGCTTCATGGGCAACCCGCCGCTCTTCCCGCTTTTCTACGAGACCGACACCAGCGACTGCATCCTCGTGCAGATCAACCCGATCGAGCGGCACGAGACGCCGGTCTCGGCGCGTGAGATCGTGAACCGGGTGAACGAGATCACCTTCAACTCCTCGCTCCTCAAGGAGCTGCGGGCGGTGCGCTTCGTCACCCGCCTCATCGACGAGGGGAAGCTCGACGCGAACGAATATATGCGGGTGCGGATGCACCGGATTTCGAGCCCGGCGCTGAACCCGCTCTCCGCCTCCTCCAAGATGAACGGGGAGTGGCGCTTCCTGAGGCATGTCTGTGCGATCGGCCGGGATGCGGCACGGACCTGGCTCGACACGCATCTGGAGGATATCGGCGTGCGCGACACGATCGACCTCGCGGCGGAAATCGCGTGAGACCGCGGGCGGCTGGGACGACAGGGGCGACCGGGACGACCGGCTGAGCAAAGGGACGCGCCATGCACGACAATCAGGGTTCCTGGTTCTTCATCATCATCGCGATCCTCGCGGCGGCGGTGGTCTTCGTCCCCGGCTTCAAGCGGCTGGGGCTCGGGCCGGTGCTCGGCTATCTCTTCGCCGGCTTCCTCCTCGGCCCCTCGACCTTCGGGGTGATCGAGGATCCGGAAGAGATCATGCCGTTCGCCGAGCTCGGCATCGTGTTCCTGATGTTCCTGATCGGGCTGGAGCTGGAGCCGCGCCGGCTGTGGCAGATGCGGCGGGACATTTTCGGCCTCGGCGCGCTGCAGGTCGCGGTGTGCGCGGCGGTGATCATGCCGTTCCCGCTCCTCTTCATGGGCGACCGCTGGCAGGTGGCGCTCGTCGCGGGCCTCGGCCTCGCCCTCTCCTCCACCGCGATCGTCATGCAGATCATCGAGGAGCGCGGCGCGATGCGCCTGCCCTATGGTCAGAAGACGTTCGCGATCCTCCTCATGCAGGACATCGCGATCGTGCCGCTCCTCGTGATCGTGCGCCTCGTCTCGCCGGGCGGCGAGATCAGCGGCGGCGAGGTGGTGAAGAGCATCGCCATCGCGCTGGCCGCGATCGCGGTGATCGTGGTCGCCGGCCACTATCTGCTGACGCCCTTCTTCCGCCGCCTCGCGCGTTTCGGCGGGACCGAGATCATGACGGCGGGCGCGCTCCTCGTCGTGCTCGCGGCGGGGACGGCGATGCTGTCGGTCGGGCTGTCGATGGCGATGGGGGCCTTCCTCGCCGGCGTGCTGCTGGCCGAGAGCAACTACCGGCGCGAGCTGGAGGCGGACATCGAGCCCTTCCGCGGGCTGCTCCTCGGCCTCTTCTTCGTCTCGGTCGGGATGATGATCGACCTCGCGCTGGTCTCGAAGAATCTGGCGCTGATCCTCGCGGCGGTGGCTTTCCTGCTCGCGGCGAAGTGGATCGTCGTCTACGCGCTTGTCCGCATTTTCGGCGGTGACCACGTCACCGGCATGAAGGCGGGCCTCCTCCTGTCGCAGGGCGGCGAGTTCGGCTTCGTGCTCTACACGACCGCCGCCGCGCAGGGAGTCATGACGCAGCAATCGGCGAGCTTCCTCATCGCCGTCGTGTCCCTGTCGATGGTGTCGACGCCGCTCCTCGTGCGCTTCGTCGGGCCTCTCCTCAACCGCAAGCGGACAGTGGCAGAGCCGACGGAGGATTTCTCCGACGCCAAGGGCGAGGTGCTGATCGTCGGGTTCGGCCGGTTCGGGCAGATCGTCTCGCAGATGCTGCTCGCGGCCGGGCATCAGCTCGTCATCCTCGACAATGACGTGAACCGCGTCGCCGAGGCGCGGCGCTTCGGCAGTCGCGTCTATTATGGCGACGGGCGGCGGCTCGACGTGCTGCGCGCGGCCCATGCCGACCGGTGCCGTATGATCGCGGTGTGCACCGCCCCGCCCGAGGCGGCGACGGCGATCGTGGAGCTCGTCAGCGAGCAGTTCCCGCACGCCAAGCTCTTCGCCCGCGCCTACGACCGGCGTCACGCGCTGACGCTGGCGGCCAAGCAGGTCGACTATGAGCGGCGCGAGACGTTCGACGGCGCGCTTCGCTTCGGGCGCGACGCGCTCGTGACGCTCGGCATGGAGGCGGACGCGGCGAAGGAGACGGAGATCCTGGTGCGCAAGTGGGACCGCGAGCGGCTGGAATTGCAGCGCCTCGAAGGGCTCGTCGAGGGGCACCGCAAGTGGCGCGATGTGACGCCGCGCCCCTATCTCGACCAGCCGATCGACGGGGAGATCGAGGAAGCGGACGACACCGAGGAGGAGATGCGCGCCCGCGTCGCCGGGACGGTGGAGACGCCGGCGGAGGCGAAGCGGCGGTAGGGCCGCCGGTCCGTCAGGCATCGCGGGATGAAGCAGGGCGCGCCGGACTTCGGGTCGGGCGCCCGCCCAAAGAAAAAGGCGCCGCGAGGGCGCCTTTTTTGTTGCGGGGTCAGCCGGGGATCACTTCTCGCGCCAGGCGCGGCGGATCTGCTCGGTGAGGGGGTGCATCAGGTAGCCGACCACGGTGTTGCCGCCGGTCGAGACATAGAGCTCGGCGGGCATGCCGGGGATCAGCTCCAGATCGTCGGACAGGCGGTCGAGCTCGTGATCGTCGAGGCCGACGCGCAGCACATAATAGGTCTGGCCGGTGGTCTCGTCGCGGGCCGCCTCGGCGGACACGAAGGTCACGTGGCCGTTGAGCTGCGGGGTCGTGCGGTGGTCGAAGGCGGAGAGGACGATGCGCGCCTCCTGGCCGATATTCACCTCGTCGACGTCGACCGGCGAAACGCGGGCCTCGACCACCAGGATGTCGGAATCGGGCACGATCTGCATGATCGTCTGCGCTGGCTGGATGACGCCGCCGACCGTGTGGACCGCGAGCTCGAAGATCTTGCCGTCGGACGGGGAGAGGATGTCCATCCGCTGGAGCTGGAAGTCGGCCGCGACGCGCTTTTCCTTGAGGTTGGCGAGTTCGGGCTCGATCTCCGTGATCTCGGAGAAGGTCTTCTCCATCATGTCGGTCTTGGTCTGGATGATCTCCAGCTCGGTCTCGTTGATGCGGCCGCGGGCGACGGCGATCTGCGACTCGAGCTCGCCCGCCTCGCCCTCGAGGCGGAGACGGTTGCGCTTCAGGTTCACGATCTTGTCGCGCGTGGTGCGGCCGCGATCGAAGAGGCCCTGGAGGACGTCGAGCTCGTCGTCGATGAGCTCGATCTCGCCTTCCTTCGCCTTGCGCTGCGCGATGAGGCCGTCGATCTGCTGGTTGAGCTGCTTCACGCGTTCCTGGAGGCGGTCGATCTGGCCCTTGATGGTCACCTTGCGGGCGGTGAACATCTTCTGCTGCGCCTCGATCGCCTGGCGGACGAGCGTGTTGTCCTTGCGGGAGAGGAGCTCTTCGGGCTGTTCGATATGCTCCTGCTCGTCCCGCTCGGCATGGAGGCGGGCGAGGCGGGCTTCCATCGCGATGATCTGACCGTCCACGAGGGCGCGGTTCGCGGCGACCAGCGTCTCGTCGAGACGGATGAGGAGCTGGCCCGCCTTCACGACGTCGCCGTCCTTCACCATGATCTCGCCGACGATGCCGCCGTCGGGGTGCTGGACCTGCTTGAGGTTGGAGGCGACCACGACGCTGCCCGCGGCGATGACGGCGGACGAGAGCTTCGCCGTCGCCGCCCAGCCGCCGAAGCCGAACACCAGCAAGCCGCAGGCGATCGTCCCCACCACGATATATTTGCGGATGGAGGTCGTGAACCGCCGCTGCGGCGTTTTGGAGGTGAGGAGCTTCATACGGACACCACTCCCTGACTAACTGGAGGCATTCTGTTGGGACGACACGTTCCCGTCACCCGAGCCGCCGTCGCTCTGGGCACCCTGAATCTGTGGGGTCGGGCGGATATTGTCTACCTTCTCGCGCCGCATGACCTTCTTCAACACTTCGTCACGATCGCCGAAATCGGCAAGGCGGCCGTTTTCGACGAGGGCGAGCTTGTCGGTCGCGGAGAGTGCGGACGGCCGGTGGGCGACGACGACGACGATCGCCCCGCGCTGCTTGGTCAGCGTGATCGCGCGGTTGAGCGCGCTGTCGCCATAGCCGTCGAGGTTGGAGTTCGGCTCGTCGAGGACGATGAGGAACGGGTCGTCATAGAGGGCGCGGGCGAGCGCGACGCGCTGGCGCTGGCCGGCCGACAGGGTCGCACCCTGGTCGCCGACGGCGGTGGTGTAGCCGTCCTTGAAGGTGAGGATGAGCTCGTGGCAGCCGGCGATCTTGGCGGCGGCGACGATCTTCTCGTCCGTCGCGTCCTCGCGGAAACGGGCGATGTTCTGCGCGATCGTGCCCTCGAACAGCTCGACGTCCTGCGGCAGGTAGCCGAGATGGCGGCCGAGCTGGTCCTGCTTCCACTGGGAGAGAGGCGCGCCGTCGAGATTGACGGTGCCGCGCGCCGGCTGCCAGACGCCGACGAGGGCGCGCGCCAGGGTGGACTTGCCCGAGCCCGACTGGCCGATGATGCCGAGCGCGGTGCCGGCCTTCGCGCCGAAGCGGACGTCGAGCAGGGTCGGCACGCGCGATCCCGGCGGGATGACGCTGATCGAGTCGACCACGAGGTCGCGGTGCGGCGTCGGCAGCTCGATCGCCTCCGGCGGCTCCGGCCGCTCGAAGAGCTGCTTGAGGCGGCGGTAGGATTGCTGGGCCGACAGCATGGTGCGCCAGTTCTGCACGGCCATTTCCACCGGCTGCAGCGCGCGCGCCATGATGATGGAAGCGGCGATCATCACGCCGGGCGTGATGATCTGCTCGATCGCGAGATAGGCGCCGAGGGCGAGGACGGCCGACTGCAGGAACAGGCGGAAGACCTTGGACATGACCGAGGACAGGCCGATCGTGTCCGCAGCGGCGGCGTTGCTCGCGAGGAAGTTGTCGTTGACGCGGTCCCAGGACTGGCCGATCGCGCCCATCATGCCCATGCCGTAGAGCACTTCGGCGTTCCGGCGGCCGGCATTGACGATGGAGTTGCGCTGCATGCCGAGTTCGGCGCTGCGCTTGACCTGCGGGCGGGAGGCCCGGTCGGTCGCGATCGCGATGGCGAAGAGGACGACCGCGCCAATCACGGCGAGATGGCCGAGCCAGGGGTGGAGCGCGTAGACGATCGCGAGATAGATCGGCATCCACGGCATGTCGAACAGCGCGGTGATGCCGGGCGAGGAGAAGAACTGGCGCAGCTGGTCGACGTCGCGCGTCGGCTCCGACTTCGCCGCGAGCGGGCCGAGGCGGACCGGGGCGCTGACCTGGGCGAGGAAGGCCTCGCGTCCGATGTCTTCGTCGAAGCGGTGGCCGATGCGCGTGAGAACGCGGTAGCGCACCAGGTCGATGATGCCCATGAAGCCATAGAGGCCGATGACCAGGATCACGAGGGCGATCAGCGTCGGAATGCTCCGGCTGGTCAGCACGCGATCGTAGATCTGGAGCATGAACAGCGGGCCGGTCAGCATCAGGATGTTGACCACACAGCTGAATATGGCGACGGAAATGAACGTGCGCCGGGTCGTGGCGATCGCTTTTGCGAGAATGTTCGACGTCATCGGTCGGCTAAGCAACTTGAGTTTGATTCAGGCACATACGTGAGCAGCATACTCGTTTGCCGCGATCTTGGGACAAGTAAATCTTGATGATTACCCAACTGTAACCTCACTGCGTCTCGCTTTAGACGAGTTCTCAACCGGTCGAGGTGCCCACGATCGTTGCTTGGCGTAGACGAAGGGCATCGAATTCAAACCGACTCGAAACGGCCAACGGTCTAGCACCGCTGCCTCATAGCGGAGATGGGCCCCGCGGTCGACCCATCGGGGCCTATATTCGGACGCCCCGGTCGAGAGCTGTCGCCTTGCCGGTTCGATTGCTGCGCGCGGGTGAGCGCAAGGCGATGCTGGACTTTGCTTTTCTGACAGTTCCGTGACGCGATTGGCGCGCGCAAGCGCGTCGAAGCGGGCGCGCCATACAATTGCTCGATATCGGGCACTGCGCGCCTGGGTTCATTTCCGTTCGTTTCAAGTTATGGAATCGCCGCGTGGCCGTTCCCAAGTTCGGCCGGCGCCGCCGGTTTATCGGGCGGCGCGTCTGTTTCGGGCCGGAAGCGGGAGTCCCCATGGTCTTGTATTATTGGCTGTTCGTCGCGGCGGCGATTCTCTTCCGCGTCGCGATGCTGGTCGTCTCCATGCGCCACGAGCGGGCGCTGAAGGCGGCGGGGGCCGTGGAATATGGGGCGCGCAACAGCATCGCCCTCGCGCTCGCGATGATCGCCTTCTACCTCGCCGCGATCTTCGAGGGGCTGGTGCTCAACACGCCGACGCCGGATGCGATGAGCCTCTACGGCCTCGCCCTCTATGTCTTCGGCGCCGTGGTCCTCCTCCTCGTCGTGCGCGAGATGGGGCGGATCTGGACGGTGAAGATCATGATCGCGCCCGACCACCCGCTGGTGAAGCGCGGCCTCTTCCGCTGGGTCCGTCACCCCAACTACATGCTGAACATGTTGCCCGAGCTCGTCGGCTTCGCGCTCGCGCTCCACGCGACGACGACGCTCTTCGTCGGGCTGCCGCTCTTCCTCATCCCGCTCGTCATCCGCATCCGCCAGGAGGAGACGGTGATGCGGACCGCGGTGGCGGGTTACTGAGGGAGCCTAGGAGGCGGAGGGGTCGTTCAGGCGCTTCGAGATCGCGGCGACGTCTTCCATGAAGGCGGTCGCCCGGCGCGCGAGCACGCCCTGGAGCTTCTGCGCCGCGTCCGGGTACTCTTCCAGGATCTTCAGCATCTGACCGCGCGGCAGGAGAAGGAGCTCGCACGTCGTCTGCGCGACGGCGCTCGCGGAGCGCTGGGTGGGGATGATGAGGGCGATCTCGTCGACGAGCTGGCCGACGCCCGCGACCCGCGGCGGCGCGCCCTTGGCGCTGCCGAAGAGGCGCAGCTGCCCGCCGAGCACGAGCACAGCACCCTCGGCAGGGTCGCCCGCCTCGAAGAGGCTCTGGCGCGGCCGAAGGTCGACGGGTTCGCTGGCGAACGCAAGCAGCTTCAGCGCGTCCTCACTGAGGACGCGCAGGAAGGGGGCATTGCGCATAACCGCCATGTGACGGGCTAGGCTCACTTAAATCGACGCAGTCCTTGGCATCAGCTTGTAGCCGCCGCCCTCGGTGACGAGGAGCTCGGCGGACGCCGGGTTCTTTTCCATCTTTTGGCGCAGCCGGTAAATATGGGTTTCCAGCGTATGGGTCGTGACGCCGGAGTTGTAGCCCCATACTTCGTGCAAGAGAACGTCCCGCGTGATCGGCTTTTCGCCGGCACGGTAGAGATATTTGAGGATCGCCGTTTCCTTCTCCGTCAGGCGCACGCGGCGGCCGTCGGGTTCGAGCAGGATCTTGGCGGCCGGCTTGAAGGTATAGTGGCCGATCGCGAAGGTCGCGTCCTCGCTCTGGTCGAATTGGCGCAGGTGCGCGCGAATGCGGGCGAGGAGCACGGCGAAGCGGAACGGCTTCGTCACATAGTCGTTCGCCCCGGCCTCGAGGCCCACGATGGCGTCGGCGTCGGTCGAGTGGCCGGTCAGCATGATCACCGGTGCCTTGAAGCCGGCCGAGCGCATCAGGCGGACCGCCTCGCGCCCGTCGAGGTCGGGCAGGCCGACATCCACGATCGCAAGGGCGACGTCGTTGTTCTTGGCTGCGGCGACGCCCTTGGCGGCGGTGTCGACGGCGAGCGGGCTGAATTCGTCGTACAATCCGATCTGTTCGCTGAGCCCTTCGCGCAAATCCTCGTCGTCGTCGATGATCAGGATGGTCCGTTTCGTCAACGCCGCCTCCCTTGGCCGATTGAACCCTGTCAGCCTAGTGTGGGGACTCAATGCGCCTCAAACGAGCTTTCCGCGCGTGCGACGATCAAAAATTCTGTTGGAAAGGGCGCGATTGAACGGTCCCTTTCACGTGACCGGCGGCCGGCGGGGCCGTGGCGGGGCGCGCAAAGGCGGCTGGCCGCGGGCGGTTTCGGTCGTGCGCGCGCGGCCGGGCCACCCCTCAGAGGGGATCGTCAACTGCGCCGGGCGCACCTATCGCGTCGCGATCGGGCGCAGCGGGATCGGCATCCTGAAGCGGGAGGGGGACGGGGCGACGCCGCTCGGGCGGATGGCGCCGGTCGCGCTCCTCGCGCGCCACGGGGGCGCCGCGCCGCTGCCGACGCGCCGGATCCGCGCCGGGGACGGGTGGGGCGATGACCGGCGCGACTTCGCGAACTATAATCGCGCCTGCCGGCTGCCCTATCGGCCCTCGCACGAGGTGCTGCTTCGCGCGGACGGCCTCTATGACTATATCTTGGTGACGGACCAGAACCAGACGCCGCGCCTGATCGGGGGCGGATCTGCGATCTTCATCCATGTGTCACGCGCCGCGCTTACGCCGACGGAGGGGTGCATCGCCTTCCCCGGAGCGGTCTGGCGGCGGGCGATGGTGCCGATCGGACCGTATGTGGTGGGCGACAACGCGAGACCGACACGACGATGATCCCATTCCGCAAGATGAACGGCCTCGGCAATGATTTCGTCGTCGTCGACGCGCGGCACCGGCCGTTCGCGCTGGAGCCGGAGCGGATCCGCGCCCTCGCGGACCGCCAGTCCGGGCCGGGCTTCGACCAGTTCATCATCATCGAGCCGGCCGAGAGTGCGGCGGCGACGATGCGCATCATCAACGCCGACGGGGGCGAGGTGGAGGCGTGCGGGAACGCGACGCGCTGCGTCGCCGCGCTGCTCCTCGACGAGAAGGGCGCGCCCGAGGTCGAGATCGCGAGCGCGGGCGGTGCGCTGCGGGCCTGGCGCGTCGATGGCGGCAAGATCGCGGTGGACATGGGCGTGCCGCGCTTCGAAGCGGCATCGATCCCCCTCGCCGACGGAGAGGGCGACCCGCTGCGCGTCGTCTTCATCGAACCGGAGCTTGCCCTCTACGGCAGCGCCGCTTGCGTGAATGTCGGCAACCCGCACGCCGTCTTCTTCGTGCCGGACACCGGCCTCGTGCCGCTGACGGAGGTTGGGCCGCGTTTCGAGACGCATCCGACCTTCCCGCGCCGGGCAAACATCTCGTTCGTGACGATCGACAGTGCGTCGGCGGTGCGGGCGCGGGTGTGGGAGCGTGGCGTCGGGCCGACGCTCGCCTGCGGCACGGCGGCTTGCGCCATCGCGGCGGTGGGGCACCGGCTCGGCCTCCTTGAGGCCGTCGTCGACGTGACGCTGCCGGGCGGGACGCTTTCCATCGACGTCAGCGGCGGGCGGATCGTGATGTCCGGCCCCTACGCGCTCGACTGGACGGGCGCGATCACCGCGGACGGCTATCTGCGCGACCCGACGCCGGTCGCGCTCTGACGGTTCAGCGCGCGTCCGGGTCGTAGAGGCCGCGGCCGGCGGCCTTCGCGTCGGCGGCGAGGTTCGCGAACGCCTCGGGCGCGTTCGTGGCGGGCGTCGCCCAACCCTGCTCCAGGAGCCAGCGGGAGAGGTCGGTGTCGGCGACCGTGCAGGTCGCGAGGCGCGGGGTGGACCCGCGCGCGGCCGGCGTGCCATCGGCGTTCACCGGCGCCTTTTCGAGATCCAGGCATTCGACCGCCCGGCGTCGCACCAGGCGGCGCAGCGCGGTGCGCGCACGACGCCCGCACGGCCATTCGCGCCCGGCGGAGGTGGTGCAGATCTCCTCGGCCCCCGGCGCGTCCACATAGGCAAGGCGCATCATGTGGCTGCGGGCGTTGATGGTGCCCGCGCTCTCGATCACCACGAGGCGGTAGAGGGTGGGCTCGGGGCCCGGCGGGGGCGGGATGACGACCGTCGATTCCGCGCGCGTCAGCGGCCCATCGGGCTGAAGGCTGACGATGCCGTCCTGATTGAGATAGCGCACATCGTCCCCCGGCGCGCCTTCGGTGGTGGCGGCGGGGACGGTCGCGGCAGCGGTGCGGCGCTCGCGCACGCTGGTGCGGGCGCGCTCGGCGACGGCCTGCGCGTTGGAGGAGGCCTGGGCGATCTCGTCGCGCGCGGGGAGCGAGGTCAGCGCCTGCCACGCCACGATGCCGAAGATGGCGAAGAGGCCGAGGGTCGCGAGAAAGAGGATCGAGGCGATCAGTCCGCGGGTCATCGGGCGTCAAAAATCGGCCGCTCGGCCGGGCGGCCGATGGTGATGACGGGACGGGTTTCGCTCGACCGGGCCGCCGCCACACCGCGGGATCGGTGGGGAAGGCGGCGGCTCATCAGTCGACGACGAGGATGATTAGGCCTCGGCCGCGACGCGCTTTTCTTTGCGCTCGGTGATGCGGGCAGCCTTACCGGTGCGGCCACGCAGGTAGTAGAGCTTCGCGCGGCGAACCTTGCCGCGGCGCACGACTTCGACCGACTCGAGCATGGGCGAGAAGATCGGGAAGACGCGCTCCACGCCCTCGCCATAGGAGAGCTTGCGCACGGTGAAGTTCTCATTGAGGCCCGCACCGGAGCGCGCAATGCAGACGCCTTCATAGGCCTGCACGCGAGTCCGGGTGCCTTCGGTCACGCGCACATTGACGCGCACCGTGTCGCCGGGCTGGAAAGCGGGCAGGGTGCGCTTCTCTTCGATCGCGGCCATCTGCTCGCGGTTGAGCTCGTCGATAATGTTCATGTCGTCGGATCCCGTCACGCTGCCGCCGCAGCGCGTTGCGTCGAATTCGCATCTGAAATGCCAGGCCGCTTGAATAGTGACTCCAACCCGCTTTGTCGAGAGTGCCGTTCCGCCTTTTGTCGGCGGTGGGAGGCAGACCTGTCTTTGCGGGCCATCCACATTCCGAAATGGGGCAGCCGGGCCAAGCGTCTAGGGCTTTTTCGGCGCTACCCCTCGATCGGCCGCTCGTCGGCGATGATCTTGCCGTCGTTCGGCAGGGAGCCGGCCGCGACGGGCTCGACCGTGCCCGACAGGTTGGTGACGGCCTTCAGCGTCTCCGCGATCGCCGCGCCGTGCGCCGGGCCTTCGACGCGGAGCGTCATGACGTCGACATGGTTCTCGCGGGTGACGACGAGGCGGGCGCGCGCGATCTCGGGATGACGCTTGCGGATCTCGGCGATCTGGGCGGGGTCGACGAACATGCCCTTCACCTTCGTGCGCTGGTCGGCCCGGCCCATCCATCCCTTGATGCGCTGGTTGGTGCGCCCGCACGGGCTCTCGCCCGGCAGGATGGCGGAGAGGTCGCCGGTCGCGAAGCGGAAGAGCGGATAGGTGGGCGAGAAGCGCGTCACCACGATCTCGCCGACCTCGCCCTCGCCGACGGGGTCGCCGGTGCCGGGCCGGACGATCTCGAGGATGAGGTCCTCGCTGAGGATGAGGCCCTCGCGCGCCGGGCTCTCATAGGCGATCACGCCGAGATCGGCCGTCGCGTAGCACTGGGCGACGTGGACGCCGCGCGTCTCGATCCGTTCGCGGAGCGCGGGCGGGAGGGCCGCGCCCGAGACGAGGGCGTGGGTGAGGGCGGAGAGGTCGGCGCCCGTCTCCTCGGCCTTGTCGAGGAGGATGTTGAGATAATCCGGCACGCCGCAATAGACGGACGGGCGGAGCGCGGCGAGGAGCGGCAGCGCCTCGGCCGGATTACCGGGGCCGGCGGCGAAGACGGGGCAGCCGAGCGCGGCAAGGCCCGACTCCAGGATGAAGGCGCCGGGCGTCAGGTGGTAGCCGAACGTGTTCACGGCGAGCGCGCCCGGCCGCACGCCCGCGGCGTAGAGGGCGCGCGCGGCGTTCCACGGGTCCGCCTCGCGCCCCTGCGGCACGAAGACGGGGCCGGGGGAGACGAAGACGCGGGCGAGCGCGTCGTGCGGGACGGTGATGAAGTCGCGATAGGCGACGCCGTCCGCCATGAAGTCGCTCTTGCGGGTGACGGGGAGAGTCGCGAGGGCGGCGCGGGAGGTGATCGTCTCGGGCGCGATCCCCTCGAGGCGTCGCGCCCAGGCGGGGGCGGCGTCGCGCGCGGCGGCGAGCGCGGCCGGCAGGCGGGCGAAGAGATCCGCCTCGCGCGCGGCGGTGGGCCGCGTCTCGGCCGCATCATAGTGGTCGCGCATCGGTTCCCCTCCCGCCGGCTCTTTTCCCGCGAGCTTTGCGAGGAAGGGCCGGGCAGGCAAGGGGGCGTGGACACGAAGAAAATTTTTCGCGGCCTGTTGTGGCTGATGCAAACTTTTCTAATTAACTTGCGCGACAAGTCGTCGCGTGGGTGGCCGCGCCGTCGGTCAGACCCCCCTCAACAGGATTTGGCCTATGAAGCGTTTGTTGGTTGCGGCGCTGTCCGTCCTTTCGACAGCCGCCATCGCGGACGACAGCCTGGTCTCCCGCGGCGACTATCTCGTCAACACCGTGATGGCCTGCGGCAACTGCCACACGCCGATGGGGCCGAACGGGCCCGTCATGGACAAGGCGCTCGGGGGCGGCCTGCGCTTCGACACGCCGTTCTTCGACGTGACGGCCGCGAACATCACCCAGGACGAGAAGACCGGCATCGGCACCTGGTCGGACGAGGATATCAAGAACGCCCTCATCAAGGGCGTCCGGCCGAACGGCATCAAGCTCGCCCCGATCATGCCGACCGCGTTCTACCAGGTGCTCTCCGAGCGCGATCTCGACGCTGTCGTCGCCTATCTGCGCACCGTTCCCGCGGTCGAGAACGAGGTGCCGACGCCCTTTTACAAGGTCGCGATCGAGGCCCACCCGATCCCCGGCGCCGAGGCGCCGATCCCCGAAGAGGCCCGCGCCGGCGATCCGGTGAAGGAAGGCTTCTATCTCGCCACCATCGCGCACTGCATGGAGTGCCACACGGGCTGGGTCGACGGGCACCCGGATCCGGTGAACGCGCTCGGCAAGGGCGGCATGGAATTCCCCGGCCCCTGGGGCGTGTCGGTCGCGGCGAACATCACCCCGCATCCGGAGAAGGGCATCGGCGCGTGGAGCGATGCGGAGATCGCGACCGCGATCACCACCGGCGTGCGTCCCGACGGGCGGCATCTCTTCCCGCCGATGGGCTTCCCCTTCTACGCCAACATGAAGCCCGAGGACGTCGCGGCTATCGTCGCCTGGCTGCGGACGATCCCGCCGGTCGAGTAAAGGCGTGCGCCGCCGGTCCGCCGGCGGCGCGCCTCAGTTCAGCCAGCGCTTGCGCCGCTTATAGTGCTTGACGTTGCGGAAGGATTTGCGGCCTTCCCCGGCGACGCCGAGATAGAACTCCTTCACGTCCTCGTTCTCGCGCAGCTGCGCGGCGTCGCCGTCCATCACAACGCGGCCCGATTCCAGGATGTAGCCGTAGGTCGCGTAGCGCAGCGCGATGTTGGTGTTCTGCTCGGCGAGGAGGAAGGACACGCCCTCCTTGGCGTTGATCTCCCGCACGATCTCGAAGATCTGCTCCACGAGCTGGGGGGCGAGGCCCATCGACGGCTCGTCGAGGAGGATCATCGTCGGCCGGCTCATCAGCGCGCGGCCGATGGCGCACATCTGCTGCTCGCCACCCGAGGTGTAGCCGGCCTGGCTCGACCGCCGCTCGCGCAGGCGCGGGAAATAGGCGTAGACCTTCTCGAGATCGGCCTTGATGGCGGACCACCCGTCCTTGCGCGTGTAGGCGCCGGTCAGGAGATTCTCCTCGATCGACAGGTGGCCGAAACAGTGGCGGCCCTCCATCACCTGGATGCAGCCGCGGGTGACGAGTTCGTTGGGGCTCAGCGCCTGCACCTCCTCCCCGTTGAACATGATCTTGCCCTTCGTCACGTCGCCGCGTTCGGCGCGCAGAAGGTTCGAGATCGCCTTCAGCGTGGTGGTCTTCCCCGCCCCGTTGGCGCCGAGGATGGCGACGATGCCGCCGCGCGGCACCGTCAGCGACACGCCCTTCAGGACGAGGATCACGTGATCGTAGATCACCTCGATGTTCGAGACGTCGAGGATCGGGGTCGCGGCGGCGCCTTCGGCGGGTGTCGTCGTCCCTTTGGTGCCGTCGCTCGATGTCTGTGTCATGCGTATCGATCCGTCGGGGCGTCGATCCGGTGGGGGCGGCGCGGCCCCGGACCGGCCGGGGGCGCGCCGCGATGGGCGATGCGGCCGGTCAGCTCGCCTTCGCGCAGGGCTCCGTGCGCTCCGGCCAGGGCTGGTTGGCCTTCACATAATCCTGCGCGGCCTGCTCCAGCATCGGGCGGACCTTCTCGACCATAGGCGGGAAATAGTCGGAGATCTTCTGCCAGGACTGGCCGTCCCACTGCTGGATGTACACGTCGGACTGGCCGGCATGATCCTCGCAGGAGAGCACCATCGGCTCCATGAAGCCTTCGAGCCCGATCTCCTTCAGCCGCTCGGCGCTGATGTTGAGCGCCTCGAGCCCGGCGCGCACTTCGGCCGGGGTGACGTTCGGGTGGCCGGCGATCTCCTGCGCGGTGCGCACGGCCTCGGCCATGATGAGCGAGTTCACCACGCCGCGATTATAGAGATTCTCGCCGATCTTGTCGGCCGAGGACGCCTGGCTGAGACCCTTGTCGAACACCATCGTCTTGATGTCCTGGAGGGCCGGGAAGTCCGGGCCGACGGCGTGGAAGTTCAGCATCTTGAAGCCCTTGGCGCCGTCGCCGGCGGGGCGCACGTCATCCTCGCCCGGCCACCAGACGGAGATGAACTTGTCCATCGGGTAGCGGACCTTGGCGGCCTCGCGCACCGCGGTCGCGTTCATCGCGCCCCAGCCCCACATGATCATGTAGTCCGGCCGGTCGCGCCGCACGTTCAGCCATTGCGAGGACTGGTTCTGCATCGTGTCCGCGGGGACCGGATACATCGACAGCGTGAAGCCATATTCCTTGGCGAAGTCTTCGAGCAGCGGGATCGGCTCGCGGCCGTACCCTGCGTCGAGGAAGATGTAGCCGATCTTCTTGCCCTTCAGCTTGTCGAGGCCGCCTTCCTGCTCGCCGATATATTTGATGATGGCGGACGCGGCGTCCCAATAGGAGGCGGGCGGGTTGAAGACCCAGGGGAAGACCGTTCCGTCCGCGGCGGCGGAGAGGCCGTAGGCCATGGACAGGATGGGCGTCTGATCCACCGACGCGCGCGGGATGAGCTGCAGCGTGATGCCGGTCGACCACGGGTTGATGATGAGCGGGCCGCCGGGCTTCAGAAGGTCGTAGCATTCGACGCCCTTCTGCGTGTTGTACCCGGTCTCGCACTCCTCGATGCGGATCTTCACCCCGCCGATGCCGCCATCGCGCTGGTTCAGCATCTCCAGATAGTCGCGCATGCCGTTGGCGATCGGGATGCCGGAGCCGGCGAAGGGCCCGGTGCGGTAGGTGAGGAGGGGCAGGAAGAGCTCGTCCGCCGCATAGGACGGGGCGGCTGGAACCGCGACGGCGAGGGCCGCAGCTAGCGCGAAGACAGACCTGTGCTTCATGGTCGATTCGGCTCCCTATGATTTTATTGGTGCGGGCTTATTCCGCCCGTCGGCCGTGAGGTTAAGGCAACTGCGTTGAGAGGGGAACGGCTTTCGCGCTGAGGCTGCATGAAATCAGTAGGGGAACGGCCACACTCGCAATTTCTGCCGGGCGACCGACCAGAGCCGCGCGAGACCGTGCGGTTCGATGATGAGGATCCCGATGATGAGCGCGCCGACGATGAGGAAATTGAGCTGCTCCACCGTTGCGGCGGCGAGGTCGAGACCCAGCGCGGCCGGTAGCATTCGGATGATGATGGGCAGGATGAAAATGAAGGCGGCGCCCATATAGGAGCCTGCCATCGAGCCGAGTCCGCCGAGGATCACCATGAAGAGGATCTGGAAGGAGAGGCGGATGTTGAAGCTCGACGGCTCCGCCGCGCCCAGCCAGAAGAACACGAACATCGCCCCCGCGACGCCGCACACGAAGGAGGAGACGGCGAAGGCGGAGAGCTTTGCCGCGAGCGGGCGCACGCCGATCAGCTCGGCCGCGATGTCCATGTCGCGGATCATCATCCAGGTCCGCCCGATGCGGCCGCGGATGAGGTTGCCGACGAGGAAGGTCAGCAGCGCCACGATCGCGAGCACCACGAAATAGCGCGTCAGCGGGGTGGCGGTCGGCCCGGTGAGGGCGAAGCCGAAGCCGGTGCGCGTCGGCACCTCGATCGCGCCCGAGGCGTTGTAGTTGTAGAGCCAGGGGATGCGGATGAAGCACCATTCGAGGAAGAACTGGGCCGCGAGCGTCGCCACCGCGAGATAGAAGCCCTTGATGCGCAGCGAGGGCAGGCCGAACAGCACCCCGATCGCCGCCGCGAAGAAGCCCGAGGCGAGGATCCAGACGACGATGTTCACGTCCGGGAAGATCGATGTGAGCTTGTAGCAGCTGTAGGCGCCGACCCCCATGAACGCCCCGGTGCCGAGCGAGAGCTGGCCGCAATAGCCGGTCAGCACGTTGAGCCCGATCGTCGCCAGGGTGAAGATGAGGAAGGGGATCATCACCGCGTTGAGGAAGAAGTCCGACGCGAGGAGCGGGATGATCACCGCGCCGATCACGCCGAGCGCGAGGATGCCGAGGCGATCTTCGCGGATCGGGAAGGCGGCCTGGTCGGCCACGTAGGTCGTCTTGAACTGACCGGCTTCACGGTAGAACACGCGGCGCCTCTCCCTTCGGTGTCGGCCGGCAGCGCGAAGCATTCCCGAACGACTTGTCCTTTTTCGGCAATCCGGCCCGCAGTTTCGCCCCGCGTCAAGACTTGATGCGCGGTGCGGCGCCGAAATCGCGCGGGCGGGCCGGACGCGGCCGCGCGCGATTGCCTCGAACCTAGCGAATTGACCGAGACGGAAGAGTCCTGATCGGGATCCCTTCGCGACGGAAGGGTGGCACGACCACTCTATTCGCCGCGCTCAACGTCCTCCACGGCATCGTCATCGGCCGCAAAGGCCGGCGTCGATGGCCTCTTGAGGGACAAGACGCGGCCACCGGCTCGAGGCGACCATTGCGACCTCGTCCTCCTGGCTCAATGCAGTCTAGGGCTTCTTCGCCAAGCTAACCCGCCGGCGCCTCCGGCACGGCGTCTTCCGCTCGATCGCCGACCTTCAGGCTGCCATCAACCGCTTCCTCGCCGAGCACAACAAAGCGCCCCGACCCTTCGTCTGGCGCGCCGATACGACGCCATCATTGCCGCCCGCGCACGCGGGTACCAGGCATTGGAGCCAATCCAAGAACTTCCCGGGCCGGAGTTCATCCGGCCCGGAGCGTGGCGGTCTACTTGCCCATTCCCTCGGACAATTTCTTCTCTATGCCACTAAGATTGAAGGCACCCGGCGTCTGGCTTGGCGGGAACTCCTGCATGGTCATCAGGAACTGCGCCGCCAGTTGCTGGATCGGGACCATTACGTAAACACGGTCAAGGAACCAGTCGTCGTAAGTGTTGGCATTTTGCTGCGCCTTCTCGAACGGGTCGCGCCGCAGATTGAACAGCAAGGGCGTGCGCAGTTCGGTAAAGGGCTCTCGCCAAACGCCGAAGGCCTGACCGCGGTTTTCCAAGAAAACCACCTTCCAGTCGTCGTAGCGGGCGGCGACGATCTGTCCGTCGTCGTTCACATACCAGAATTCGTGGCGCGGCGATTCGGCTGCGTCACCGGTTAAGTAATCCATCTGGTTGTAGCCGTCGATATAGTTGCGATAGGTGCGCCCGATCAGCTCCTTGCCGTCATGCAACTGCTGCTTGACGTCGGGATTGCCGGCCGCCGCGGCGAAGGTCGGCAGCCAGTCTTCATGGGCGACGATACCGTTGAGGATCTTGCCTTCCGGAAAATGGCCGGGCCACTTGATATAGGCCGGCACGCGATAGGCGCCTTCCCAGTTTGAGTTCTTTTCCGAGCGAAACGGCGTTGTGCCGGCATCGGGCCAAGTATTGTAGTGCGGGCCGTTGTCGGTCGAATAGAAAATGATCGTGTTGTCGGCAATGCCGAGTTCGTCAATCAGATCCAGCAATTGGCCGACATGCATGTCGTGCTCGACCATGCCGTCGTGGTACTCATCGCCCGAGGGTCCGGAGATCCCGGTATGCTCCTCCTTCACATGGGTGCGGAAATGCATGCGCGTGCCGTTCCACCAAGTGAACCAGGGCACGCCCTCTTCCGTCTTGCGCTTGATGAAGTCGATGGCCGCCGCAACCGTCTCGTCATCAATCGTTTCCATGCGCTTCTTCGTCAGCGCACCGGTATCCTCGATGCGCTGCGTCCCATCGGGATTGGCCCATGAGTGGATCACGCCACGGGGACCGAACTGCTCGAGGAAGGTCTTGCCGTTTTGCAGCACCATATCGCCGGGATAGTCGCGGTTCTCCGGCTCTTCTTCGGCATTGAGGTGGTAGAGATTGCCTAGGAATTCGTCGAAGCCGTGATTGGTCGGCAGGTGCTCGTCGCGGTCGCCCTGGTGGTTCTTGCCGAACTGGCCGGTGGCATATCCCTCGCCCTTTAGGACCGCGGCAATAGTGGCGTCGGTCTCCTGCCAGCCCTGCTCGGCACCCGGTAGGCCGACCTTGGTCATGCCCGTGCGCACCGGCACATTGCCGCCCAGAAACGCCGCGCGCCCCGCCGTGCAGCTCTGCTGGGCGTAGTAGTCGGTGAAATGGATGCCGTCGCGCGCTATGCTGTCGATATTGGGCGTCTGATAGCCCATCATGCCCATATTCTTGTGGCTGATGTTCCACGTTCCGATATCGTCGCCCCAGATTACCAGGATATTGGGCTTGACGGTGTCTTGGGCTGAGGCCGGAACAGCCGTCGCAATACTGCCGATCGCGGCTGCGGCGGCCAGGGCCATTATTTGTCGTCGCATGCTTGTTACTCCCTTTATCCAGCGTAATGAAGCCAGGTACGCCTCGTTATTGTCTTCGATCAGGGTGTTTCTTAGTTTCTAAAAACAGTTCGTGAGACTGTCGCCGGCACCCCTTCCCTTTCCGGCGCGCAACCCGCCAACATTGGGTAATATGGTTGCCAATGTTCGATGGATCGGCCGTATATTATTTTTGAAACCCGCGCGGTTGGCATCAATAGTGCTCGATCTCTGGTGGCACATGGTACCGGTTCGACGTGACACTTGAAAGGCTGCTTCCGGGACACCAGCCAGCCGCAAACTCAACCGCGCGGGTACCAAGCGTCGGAGTGAATCCACGAGTTGCCCGGTCGGCTGGATTGGAATTCGGCGTGGCGTTCGTGGCTGGCGGCTGCGGATGGATTGCGGCGCGACGGGGGACGTCGATTTCATGAAGGCTTGAAAGCGTTGCCTCGATCACTTGCGCGTCGAGCGAGTGGCATTATAGCGGCGGAATATGGGCGATTTGGGTTGTCGAAGAGATTGCCATGATGTGTTTATTAAATTTCTCTTGATATCGAATCGTTTCTCTAGAAAATGTTCGACGGTCGTAGAATCGAGACTTGAATAATGTGACGTCGATTTAGAATTTTTGGAAATATTCTACCCGCGTCGTTGCGGCGTGGATGGGAGATCTGTGCGCATTTGAAAGGAATTCCTATCAACGAAGGGCACATTTTGGTGCCGGGCCGTTCGAGGCTCGCTTCTACGAATAAATTCAAAAATACTATCGGGGACGGCAAATGACCAAAGAAACTCTGCAAATCCAGCTGCGCCAGAGTGTCGATCTGCAAGACATGATCGACACGCTGTCGCTTGGCGTGAGCCTCTTCGCCCGCGAGGTCGGCGACGGGGTGACGGCCGGCGCGAAATCGACCACCGGCGACACCGCCTACACGCTCCAGTTCGACGGGGACGGCGACCTCTTCCTCGGCGTGCCGACGTCGGACACGGTCTATACCGGCGCGCGCGTCTATGTGGACGGGGCGCTCGCCTTCGTCGCGACGGACAGCGACGGGATTCCGGTCGATTTCGGCCCGTTCGTCAGCCAGGTCGTCGGCGGTGACACGGCGGGCGCGGTTGCCGGGCTCGAGGACGCGCTCACCGACGCCTACACGCTCGACATTCGCGGCACGCGCGGGTCCGACATGATCGGCGGCTATTCGGGTGATGAGAGCATCCTCGGCCAGGCCGGGAACGACACCATCACCGGTGCCGACGGGAACGACACGATCAAGGGCGGCAACGGCAACGACGTCATCGAGGGCGAGGGCGGCAACGACCTCCTCTTCGGCAACAATGGCGATGATCAGATCTTCGGCGGGGACGGGAACGACCGCATCTCCGGCGGCAGCGGTACGGACGAGCTGACCGGCGGGGCGGGGCGTGACCGCTTCCTGTTCGACGGGTCGTCAGGCGATTCCACTATCACCGATTTCGGCGCGGGCGACACCATCAAGATCTCGGGCCTCGGGAGCCTCGACGACGTCACCGTCTCCACGACTGTCGACGGGGATGTGAGCCTCTCCTACGGCTCCAGCACGATCGTGCTCGCGGGCGTGTCGTCGGGCGATGTCGTGATCGAGGACGTCGTCCTCGTCTGAGGCGCGTGTACGGGGAGGGCGGCCGGCGCGGCCGTCCTCAGCCGAGGGCGCGGAGCGCGATCAGGATCGCGGCGCAGGCGACGACGGTGATCGTCGGCCCGACGCGGAAGCTGATCAGGATCGCGATCGCGAGGGTGACCGCCTCGCGCCAGTCGCCGGAAAAGGCGGCGGGGGCGAAGAGGGTGGTCATGACCGCCGCCGGCACCGCGTCGAGCGCGGCGGTGAGGCGCGGCGGCACGTGCGACAAGCGCGACAGGGCGAAATAGCCGCCCGCGCGCGTCGCGAAGGTCAGAAGCCCGCAGAACAGGATGACGAGCAGGAAGTCCTCCGTCATCACGAGCCTCCCACCGGGTTCATCTGGTGCGGCGCGAGCGCCGGCTCGGGCGCGGACTGCTTCGGCATGCCGGGCTTCGTCGGCGCGAGGAGAACCGCGGTCAGGATGCCGCCGAGGCCGCCGACGGTAATGTGCCAGGGCGGGCCGAGCCAGGTGAGGCCGACCGCCGGGGCGTAGTAGGTGAGGATCGACAGCACCGCGCTGACGACCACCGTGATCCCCCAATTGGGCCGGTGGCGGAAGCTCATCACCAGCGTGAGGAAGTAGATCGGCATCAGCATGTCGAGCGCGAGCGCCTGCGGGTTCGAGATCAGCTTGCCGAAGAGCGCGCCGAGGACGGTGCCGAGCACCCAGAAGCTGTAGAGCGTGACCGCGAGGCCGAAATAGAGCGGGGCCGAGAAGGGCTTCCCCTCACCCGCGCGCTGGTCCGTGATCGCGAACATCGGGTCCGCGAGCAGGAAGAAGGCCGGGATCTTGATCCGCAGGCGCACCGGCCGGAACACGTGGGTGAGCGCGGCCGAATAGAGGACGTGCCGGAAGTTGAGGGCGAGCACGGACAGGAGGATCGACCACGCGGGGACGCTGTGGTTGTAGAGGTCGATCGCCACGAACTGGCTGGCGCCCGCGAACAGGAACGCGCTCATGACCGTGGCGTCGAGCGCCGTCAGCCCGTTGCCGACCGCAAGGGCGCCGAAGAGCATCGACAGCGGGAGCAGAGCCGGCAGCATGGGCAGGCTCAGCAACACGCCCTCGCGCACGCTGGTCATTCTGTTCGACTGGAATGCGGACACAACCATGGCGGTACACGGGCCCGAGCATAACGGCAAGGGGATGCGCGCGCCGATCAGATGCGCGCCAGGAAGGGGTCTCGACGCGGGGCGGCGGAGGTCAGGAGACCTCGGGCGCGGCCTCGGCGAAATCGGCGCGCTGCGGCGGGACGACGCAGAAGCGGTGCCCGGTCGGCGCCTCCATCACGATCCACCGCTTGATGGCCGAGACGCGCCGCGCGCCGAGCGCTTCGAGGCGCTGCGCCTCAGCCTCAAGATCGTCGGTCTCGATGTCGAGGTGCACGCGGCTCTCATGGTCGACGGCCTGTAGGAGGATGCGCGGCTCGCCCGCCGGTGACTTGATGACGGCGTATTTCCCGTCTTCGTCGATCGTGCCCTTCAGCCCGAGCGCGCCCGTCCAGAAGGCGAGGGCGTCGGTCAGGTCTTCGGTCTTGCAGTCGATGACGAGGCAGGCAAGGCGGCTCTTGTGCGGCATGGTTCCGGGTCGCTGAAGAAAAGGGGAAGGGTTCAGATGCGCTCGATGATCCGCTCGCCGAAGAGCCCTTGCGGGCGCACGAGCAGGAAGGCGAGGGCGATCATGTAGGCGAACCAGCTCTCGATCCCGCCGCCGACGAGCGGGCCCCAATAGATCTCGCCGAGCTTCTCGCCGATGCCGATGATGAGGCCGCCGACGATGGCGCCGGGGATCGAGGTGAGGCCGCCGAGGATGAGGACGGGCAGCGCCTTGAAGGCGATGATCTCGAGCGCGAAGGAGACGTCCGACCGCGCGCCCCACATGATGCCGGTGAAGAGCGCGACGACGCCCGCCGCGAACCACACGATCACCCAGATCTGGTTGAGCGAGATGCCGACCGAGAGGGCAGCCTGGTGGTCGTCGGCGACGGCGCGCAGGCCGCGCCCGATCCGCGTCTTGGAGAAGAAGAAGCCGAGCCCGGCGACGAGGGCGAGCGCGATTGCGGCGGCGGCGATGTCGAGATGCTGGAAGAGGATGAGGCCGGGCGATCCGTCGGGCCCGAGCCCTTCCGGCTCCCACACCGACGAGCCGGTGGGCAGGAAGAGGGCCTCCGTCACCATCGTCTTCGGCTCGCCGCCGAAGATGATCTCGCCGAGCCCGATGAGGAAGAAGGTGAGGCCGATCGTGGCCATGAAGAGGATGATGTCGGGCTGGTTGACGAGCGGGCGCAGCACGAGCCGCTCCACCCCAACCGCCAGCACGAACATGATGCCGAGGCACAGGAGGAAGGCGATCGGCGCCGGCACGCCGAGCTCCACAAGGCCGACGAGGGAGAGGGCGGCGAACACCACCATGATCCCCTGCGCGAAGTTGAAGACCCCGGAGGCCTTGAAGATCAGCACGAAACCGAGCGCGATCAGCGCGTAGAGGACACCCGCGACGAACCCTTCCCAGAGCACCTGGATGAAGAAGTCCGGCGTGGCCGCCATCTGCACGAACGGGTCGATCAGGACTGCGTAAAGCGTCTCCACGGTGCCTCGCTCAGGGTCGTCTCCTCGCGACTACCCTTGCGGGAGCGGGCGGCGGCCGCAAGCTCTTTTTCGCGTGATGCGCGCGGTGTGGCCGGGGCTCGCGCCGAAGGCGAGGCCTCAGGTGCGGGCCTCTTCCTCCTCGGCGAGGCGGCGGATCTCGGCGCGCGAGAGGGTGCGCACGTGGGTCGCGATCCACCAGGTGTTGCCGGCCGGATCGACCACGCCGCCGCCGCGGTCGCCGTAGAAATGGTCGCTCGGCGGGACGAGGCCCTGCGCGCCGGCGGCGACCGCCTTCTCGTAGGTCGCGTCGCAATCGGGCACGTAGATGTGGAGGAAGGCGGGGTGTTCCTTCTGCGGGTCGCGCGGGTCGCCCAGCATGATCGTGCTGTCGCCGATCTTGATGGCGGCGTGGGCGAGGCTGCCGTCGGCGCGCAGGAGCGGCTCGTCCAGCGACTCGGCGCCGAACGCGGCCTTGGCGAATTCGAGCGCCTCGCGCGCCTTCGCCGACACGATGAAGGCGCTGACCGTGGAGCAGCCCGGCCAGACGTGATGCTGGATCGATGCCATGGGACGTCGTCCTTTCCGCCGGTTCGGCTGATCACCCGTCTGAGTTAGCGCGGGGGCGCGCGCCGGAAAAGCGCCGCGGTCAGGAAAGTGGCCCCGAGACGATCAGTTCGACCAGCAGCGTGGCGGCGAGACAACCGAATGTGGCGAAGGTGAGGATCATCGCCGCCTCGCGCCAGCGGAAGCGGGAGCGCGCGGTGGAGGCGACTTCCGCCTTGGTCAGCGCATGGAAATGGAGGATGCGGCCGAGGACGAAGAGGGCCGCGGTGATGGAGAGGAGGAGGGGCGGCGTCGCGTTCGCCTCCGCGAGAGCCAGGAGGATGAGGAAGAGCGGGGCATATTCGGCGAAGTTCGCCTGGGCGCGGATCGAGCGTTGCAGGTCCGGGTCGTTGCCGTCGCCGAGCACGATGAGGCTGCGCCGGCGGCGGCCGACGACGCGCAGCGACAGCACCACGAGGAGGAGGGCGAGGGCGACGGCGGTCGCCGCGGTGACGGGGAAGCTCATCGCGTCACCTCCAGGCGGACGCCGCGCCGGCGGGGCGGGCGCTCAGTGGGCAAGGCCGAGATAGGCGTCGATGACGTCCTGATTGGTGCGCACCTCGTCGGGCGTGCCGTCGGCGATCTTCTCGCCATAGTCGAGGACAACGACGCGGTCGGAGATGTCCATCACGACGCCCATGTCGTGCTCAATGAGGGCGATGGTGGTGCCGAACTCCTCGCGCACATCGAGGATGAAGCGGCACATGTCCTCCTTCTCCTCCAGATTCATGCCGGCCATCGGCTCGTCGAGGAGGAGAAGGTCGGGCTCCATGGCGAGGGCGCGGCCGAGCTCGACCCGCTTCTGGAGGCCGTAGGGGAGGCGGCCGACCGGCGTCTTGCGGATCGATTCGATCTCGAGAAAGTCGATGATGTCTTCCACGCGGCGGCGGTGGGCGACCTCCTCATCCAGCGCCGGTCCGAAGCGGATGAGCTGCCAGAAGAAGCCGCGGTGCATCTTGAGGGTGCGGCCCGACATGATGTTGTCGAGCGTGGTCATCCCCTTGAAGAGGGCGACGTTCTGGAAGGTGCGGGCGATGCCGGTCGCCGCGGCGTCGTAGGGGCGCATGCGCCGGCGCGGCCTGCCCTTGTAGGTGATGGTGCCGGTCTGCGGGTGGTAGAAGCCGTTGATGACGTTGAGCATCGACGTCTTCCCCGCGCCATTGGGGCCGATGATGGCGCGGATCTCCCCCTTCCTGATGTTGAACGAGACGCCACGGATCGCATGCACGCCGCCGAAGGACAGGGTGACGTCGGCGACGTCGAGCAGGATCTCGCCGCCGGCGGGGGCGGGCGCCGGCTCGGCGTCGGCGATGGCGGCGGTGGCGTTCTGCATGGCCTCTCCCTGCCGCGCAGTCGCCGGGGCGGCACCGGGGCGGACCGTTGGGCCGGCCGCCTCGTTTTGTGCCGCATATCAAAGCGAACAGTCGCCTTTAAGTCGAGCCCGATTTCGCGGCGCGGCCGCCGGCCTCAGTGGCCGGACCCGTGGCCGGCGGTGGAGGTGCCGAGCCCGGATGCGGCGTCGATCCGGCGCTTGCGGCGGGCGAAGATGTTGAGGACCTCGACGAGGGTCGAGAAGGCCATCGCGGCGTAGATGTAGCCCTTCGGGACGTGGAAGCCGAAGCCGTCCGCGATCAGCGTCATGCCGATCATCATGAGGAAGCCGAGGGCGAGCATCACCACGGTGGGGTTGCGCTCCAGGAAGCGCGAGAGGGGACCGGCGGCGGCGAGCATGGTGCCGACCGCGACGACCACGGCGACCACCATGATGCCGATCTCCTCCGTCATGCCGACGGCGGTGATGATGGAATCCAGCGAGAAGACGAGGTCGAGGAGCAGGATCTGGACGATGACCGCGCCCATGGTCGCCGTCACCGCCCGGCCCATCATGGCGTCCTTCGGGTCCTCGGGGTCGACCGAGTGGTGGATCTCGGTCGTCGCCTTCCAGACGAGGAAGAGGCCGCCGCCGATGAGGACGAGGTCGCGCCAGGAGAAGGCGTGGCCGAAGAGCTCGAAGACCGGCTGCGTGAGGTGGACGATCACGAAGACGAGCGACAGGAGGAGGAGGCGAAGCACCAGCGCGAGACCGATGCCGATGCGCCGCGCCCGCCCCCGCTGCGCCTCGGGCAGCTTGTTGGTGATGATCGAGATGAAGACGAGATTGTCGATGCCGAGGATGATCTCCATCGCGATGAGGGTGATCAGCGCGGCGTAGGTCGTCGGGTCGGCGAAGAAGGCGAAGAGGTCGGTCATCGTGGGCTCGCTTGCGATCGGTGGCGCATCTCGTTGGCGAATGGTTTGCGCCGATGGCGCGCGCGCCGCGAGGGGGCCCCCGGCGAACGCACGATCGGAACAACGGCACGGCTGTGTCCACGCCCGGCCGGTCGGGCCGTGCATGAAGACACACAGCTAGCGCGCCCTGGTGACGATGCAATGGACGGGCCGACCGCGCGGGGCGGTGATCGGCCCCGCGCCCGGCGCCCGGCGGCGGGCCTCAGGCGGCCTTTCGCGCGGGCTGGGACGGGGCGACGACGGCGTCGTGGATCGCGACGGTCGCCTGGATGAGACCCTTGCGGCCGTCCTCGAACGTCACCTCGGTGGAGATGAAGCACTCGTGCTGGCCGCCATAGAGCGCCTCGATCAGCGGCGCGTAGCGGTCGGCGACGAAGGAGCGGCGGACCTTCTGCGTGCGCGTCAGCTCGCCATCGTCGGCGTCGAGCTCCTTGTGGAGGACGAGGAAGCGGCGGATCTGCATCCCGGACATCTGCGCGTCCTCGGCAAGGGCGGCGTTCGTGGCGGCGACGTGGGCGCGCATGATCTCGGCGACGCGCGGATGCTGGGCGAGCTCCTGGTAGGAGGCGTAGCCGATATTGTTGCGCTCGGCCCAGTTGCCGACCGCGATCAGGTCGATGTTCAGCATCGCGGTGACGAACTCCCGCCCGTCCCCGTAGGTCACGGCCTCGCGGATCTCGGGGAAGAATTTCAGCTTGTTTTCCAGATATTTGGGCGCGAAGAGGGCGCCGTTCTTCAACCGCCCGACGTCCTTCGCGCGGTCGATGATCTTGAGCTGCCCGTCCGGCTCGAAGATGCCGGCGTCGCCGGTCCTGATGAAGCCGTCCTCCGTCAGCGTCTCGGCCGTCTTGTCCGCCGCCTTGAAATACTCGACGAACATGCCGGGCGACTTGAACAGCACCTCGCCATTCTCGGCGAGCTTCAGCGTCACGCCGGGGAGCGCGCCGCCGACCGTGTCGGCCCGCACCGTCCCGTCCGCCTGGGCGGTGATGTAGAGGAAGGCCTCGGTCTGGCCGTAGAGCTGCTTCAGGTTGATGCCGAGCGAGCGGAAGAAGGAGAAGAGGTCCGGCCCGATCGCCTCGCCCGCCGTGTAGGCGACGCGGATGCGGCTGAAGCCGAGCACGTTCTTGAGCGGCCCGTAGACGAGGCGCTCCCCGATCGCGTAGGCGATGCGGCCCGTGAGCGGCACCCTCCTGCCCGCGAGGATCGCCTCGCCGTGCCGCTTCGCGACGCCCATGAAGTGGCGGAACATGCCGCGCTTCAAGGCGCTCGCGTCCTCCATGCGGATGAGGACGCGGGTGAGGAGGCTCTCGAACACGCGCGGCGGGGCGAAATAGAAGGTCGGCCCGATCTCTCTGAGGTCCTGCTGCACGGTCTCCGGGCTCTCCGGGCAGGCCATGCAGAAGCCCGCGACGAGGCCCTGCGCATAGTTGAGATAGTGGTCGCCGACCCAGGCGAGCGGGAGATAGGCGAGCACCTCGTCCCGCTCGTTGAGATGGTCGAAGCCAGCCGTGTCGCGCGCCGCCTGCACCGCGCGCGCGGCCTTCAGGACGACGCCCTTCGACTGGCCGGTGGTGCCGGAGGTGTAGAGGATCGTCGACGCCTCCTCCCCTGTGGCGGCGGCGATGAGCGTCTCCCAGCGGGCGGGCGTGCCGGTGTCCGCGGCGATCTTGTCGTCGCCGAGCGCCTGCACGGCGTCGAAGGAGTGGAGGTGGGTGGGGTCGTAGTCGCGCAGGCCCCGCGGCTCGTCATAGACGAGGGTACGCAGCTTCGGCAGCCGTTCCTGCTCGCTGAGGCACTTGTCGACCTGCTCCTGGTCCTGGCAGACCGCGAAGGACACGTCGGCATGGTCGAGGACGAAGGCGAGCTCCTCGGCGATGGCGTCGGCGTAGACTGGGACGGGGATCGCGCGCAGCGACTGTGCGGCGAGGAAGGTCCAGTAGAGGCGCGGGCGGTTGCCGCCGATGATGGCGACGGTGTCGCCCTCCTTCACGCCGAGCGCTTCCAGCCCGAGGGCGAAGCGCATCACCTCGTCCTTCATCTCGCCCCATGTCCAGGTGCGCCAGATGCCGAGATCCTTGAGGCGCATGGCCGGCCGTTCGGGCCGGCGCCGGGCATTGTCGAGAAGGAGCTTCGGGAAGGTGTTTCCTTCCGCCTGCTCGGGCGGGTGCGCGCGGCTCGCCATGGACTCTCCCCAGACCGTTTTTTGTTCTGGGTTCAACCATAGACCACAAAGAGGGGCGCGAGACACCTTCTTTGGCGCGCGGCGGGCCGCGCAGACGGGCTCAGGAGGAGGCGGGCTTCTCGGTGGCTTTGCGCCGGCGCGCGTTGGTCTCGTAGTCGGTGCCGAGGAGGATGTCCCAGAAGGTCCAGAAGAGGCCGAAATTGCTCGAATCGTCGCGGAAATGGTGGACCATGTGGTGGCGCTTCAGGGCGGCGAAATAGCCGCTGCGCATCGGCAGATGGTGCGTGCCGAAATGGGCGAATTCCTGGATCACGTAGTTCACCGCGCCGGCCGCGACGACCATCAGCCCGAACGAGGTCGGGAAGGGCGTCAGGAGCACGACGATGGCGACGAGGCTCGCGAAGATGATGATCGGGAGCTGGTTGCCGTTGATGCCGCCGCCATACTTTCCGGGATTGCGGTGGTGGCCCATGTGCTGGCGGCCCATGTCGGCCGTGATGATGCGCAGAAAGCGGCTTTCCGGCTCCCAGTGATACAGGAAGCGGTGCATCAGATATTCGATCAGGCTGTAGAGGAGCACGCCGGTCATGATGCCGCCGAGGATCGTCCACCAGGACGGCGCCTCGATGATGGCGATCGCGGTCATCAGGAGGACGAGCGGCGTCCAGTAGACGATGAGCTTGCGCGTCTTCGGGAAGACGAGGAGGTCGCGCAGGCCCCGCTCCTCGCGGGTGCGGGTGTCGGCATCCTCGGCCGCGCCGCTCTTGGCGCGGCTCTCGCGCTGCTTGGCGCGTGCGGCCTCTTGGCGCGCCTGAACCTCGGCCCGGCGCTTCTCGCGCGCGGCGGCGCGGGCCGCCTCGGCGGCGGGGGCGAGCGGCGGGCGGTGTTCGGGCGGACGGGGGCTTGCGACCTCCACGCGCGGGGAGGCTGTGGCGGCAGGTTCTGTCGTCACGTGATAACCGTTCCCAGCTAGGCGTGAAAACTGCGAAAGACCGAGCTTGGTTCGATAGCCGAGGGGGCCTCAACTGTAAATATGCGATGAGGCCCCGCCCGGTGGACGGCGGGTCAGTCGCCGAACGTGTTTCGCCATTCCTCGAAGGAATCGAGGCCGGTCTCGAGGTAGCTCGGGAAGATGTCGATCTCGAAGAGGGTGTTGCTGGCGGGGCCGCGATGCTGGGCCTTCGCGTCGCGAATCGCGGTCTTGATGTCGGACGGCTCGTAGTCGCCCCGGCCGATCCAGGTGAGCGCGATCAGCTCGGCCTGCTCGTCGACATTCAGCGTGTCGATCATGGCCTTGACCTCCTCGCGGGTGCCGTCGGCGTCCTCGTCCTCCGAGGCGAGGGCGACGTCGGCGCTCTCGTAGCTGGTGCCGGCGTCGAGCTCGGTCTCGAGTTCGGGCTCGTCGTCCTCCGCGTCCGGCATCTCGAAGACGACGGCGCTCGACTTCGCCACGATGAGGCGCACGAGCTCGGGATCGATGTTGAGGTCGACGGGCTCGCCGCCGTCCTGGTCGCTGACGCTCATCAGTTGGACTCCCCTTCGCGCCCCTCGGACGCGTGACGATTGCCCTTGCCGAGCTCGGCTTTGGCGCGCGCGTCCTTGTCGGTCAATCGCGCGCTTTCGACCGGGCCGGAATCGGCCTCCGTCTTGGCGCCGGGGACGGCCTGCCGCTCGTTGCGCACGTTCGCCTGGTCGTCACCCTGGAGCGCGTTCCGCCCCATGATGTCGTTCGCGAGGTCGGCCTCGGAAAGGGGCGCGCGCTTTTTGTCGGGATGGGCCATCATGCTTCTCCTTCGTGTGCGATGGTCTCGCGTGTGGGAGACAACGCACGAGGGCCGGGGATCGGTTTCCGCGACCGCGCGACGCCCGCCGCGCGGCGATCCTTGACGGCGGGGGTCCGGGCGCGTACTTACCCCCTCGCGCGGTACAGGCCGCGCCCCCACGTCCGTCAGCGCGTTGCGCCCACGGGCGCGTTTTGCGTTGCCTCGATTTCTGAGCCCCGGGTGAACCCATGTTCGACAGTCTTTCAGAGCGCCTTTCCGGCATCTTCGACAAGCTGACGCGGCGTGGCGCGCTGTCGGAGGCCGATGTCGACATGGCGCTGCGCGAGGTGCGCCGCGCGCTGCTCGAGGCGGACGTGGCGCTGCCGGTCGCCCGCGACTTCATCGAGCGCGTGCGCGAGAAGGCCGTCGGCGCGCTCGTCGTGAAGTCGGTGACGCCGGGCCAGATGGTCGTCAAGATCGTCCATGACGAGCTTGTCGCGACGCTGGGCGAGACGGCCGAGCCGATCGACCTGCACGCCGCCCCTCCGCTCGCCATCATGATGGTCGGCCTCCAGGGCTCCGGTAAGACGACCACCTCCGCCAAGATCGGCCGCCGCCTCCAGCTGCGCGACAAGAAGCGCGTGCTGATGGCTTCGCTCGACGTGCGCCGCCCGGCCGCGCAGGAGCAGCTGCGCGTCCTCGGCGAAGAGAACGACATCGAGACGCTGAAGATCATCCCGAACCAGACGCCGACCCAGATCGCCGAGCGGGCGATGACGGCCGCGCGCCTCGGCGGCTTCGACGTGGTGATCCTCGACACCGCCGGCCGCCTCCACATCGACGAGCCGCTGATGCTCGAGATGGCCGACATCAAGAAGGCGACGCGCCCGCACGAGATCCTGCTCGTCGCCGACTCGCTGACCGGCCAGGACGCCGTCAACGTCGCGAAGTCGTTCGACGAGCGCGTCGGCATCACCGGCATCGTCCTCACCCGCGTCGACGGTGACGGGCGCGGCGGCGCGGCGCTCGCCATGCGCGCCACGACCGGCAAGCCGATCAAGCTCATCGGCGTCGGCGAAAAGGCGGACGCGCTGGAGGAATTCCACCCGCAGCGCATCGCCGACCGCATCCTCGGCATGGGCGACATCGTCTCGCTGGTGGAGAAGGCGGCCGAGCATGTCGACGCCGAGAAGGCCCAGGCCATGGCCCTCAAGATGGCCAAGGGCGGGTTCGACCTCGACGACCTGAAGGACCAGCTCGGCCAGATGGAGAAGATGGGCGGGCTCGGCGGCCTGATGGGGCTGATGCCCGGCGTCGGCAAGATGAAGAAGCAGATGGCCGATGCCGGTCTCGACGACCGGATCATCAAGCGCCAGGTCGCGATCATCAACTCGATGACGAAGGGCGAGCGCAAGAAGCCCGACATCCTGAAGGCGAGCCGCAAGAAGCGCATCGCGTCGGGCTCGGGCACGCGCGTCGAGGAGGTGAACAAGCTCCTCAAGATGCACCGCCAGATGGCGGACATGATGAAGATGATGGGCAAGAAGAAGGGCGGCCTCATGGGCGGCCTCGGCGCCATGCTCGGCGGTGGCGGCGGCATGCCCAAGATGCCGGCCGGTCTCGAGAACATGGACCCGGCCGAACTCGAGAAGCTCGCCAAGCAGATGCCGGCGGCGCCCGGCGGCGGCATGCCTGGTCTGGGCGGGATGCCCGGCCTCGGCGGCGGGATGCCGGGCCTCGGCGGACTGCCGGGTGGCGGCCTTCCGGGTCTCGGCGGCATGCCCGGCCTCGGCGGCCACGGCAAGGGCAAGCGGCAGAAGGGCAAGCGCCGGTGATCATCGAGGCGATCGCACCCGAGCATCGCGCGGCGCGTGCGCGGTCGGAAGCCGTGCTCGGCGGCTTCGTGATGCCGCGCGTGATCGAGACCGAGCGGCTCGTCCTCGCCCCGATGCGGCTGCATCACATCTCGGCGCTCGCCACGCTGTGGGCCGACCCGGATTCGACCCGCTTCATCGGCGGCGTGCGCGACCTTACCGGCACCTACGAGATGCTCTCCCGGTTCGTGGGCCATTGGTGGGTGCACGGCTTCGGCGTCTACGGCATCAGCGACCGCGAGGGACGCCTGCTCGGCTATGCCGGGCCGTGGTTCCCGGTCGACAAGCCGGAGATCGAGATCGTCTACGGCCTCCTGCCGGACGCGCGTGGGCGCGGCTATGGCGCCGAGGCGGTGCGCGCGATCCGCGCCGTCGCCGAGGCCTGCGGCGCGCCGACCCTCGTCAGCTATGTCCACCCGGACAATGCCCCCTCGCGCCAACTCGCGATGGCGGCGGGCGCGACGGTCGACACGCGCACGACATTCGGCGAGGTCACGGCGGACGTGCTGCGCTACCCGTGTGCCGGGCACCCCGTGCCGGACGATCCTGACGACGAGCGCGAGATCCTGCTCGAGACGAGCGCGATGCCGCTCACCATCCGCACGCGGCGCCTGACGCTGACGCAGTGGCGACCCGACCACCTGGAGCGGTTCATCGCCCATGTCGGCGACGCTGAGACGATGCGCTTCCTCGGCGGCGTGCGCACGATCCCGGAGGCCTCGCGCATCCTGTTCGGGCTCGCCGGCCAGTGGATCCTGCGCGGCTACGGCTTCTATGCGGTGGAGGAGGAGGGGCGGCTCGTCGGCTGCATCGGCCTCTTCCATCCGGTCGGCTGGCCCGAGGCGGAGCTCGCCTATTCCATCACCGCCGACTCGCGCGGACGGGGCATCGCGGCCGAGGCCGTCGCCGCCGTGCGCGACGTCGCGTGCGAGCAGGGGCGCACCCGGCTCGTCAGCTTCATCGAAGATGAAAACACCGCTTCGCTCGCCGTGGCGCGCCGTCTCGGCGCCGTGCGCGAGGGGTCGATCGATCTGTCGGGCACCATCGCGTCGGTCTGGCGCCACGCGATGCCCGACGAGACGCGTCTCGGCGCGATGATCGGCCTGCAACCCGCAGAGACCCAACCGCCGATGGCGCACTGACGCGCCAACGACTCACCCGAAAGCCCGAAACGGCCCCGATTTCCGAAGGAGAAACAGAGTGTCTACCCGTATTCGTCTCGCCCGTGGCGGCACCAAGAAGCGTCCCTATTACCGCATCGTCGTCGCCGACATCCGCTCCCCGCGCGATGGCCGCTTCATCGAGAAGGTCGGCACCTACAACCCGATGCTCCAGAAGGACGACCCGGAGCGCGTGACGCTCGTCGAGGAGCGCATCCGCCACTGGATCGCCCAGGGCGCGAAGCCGACCGACCGCGTGCTGCGCTTCCTCGATGCTGCCGGCATCGCCAGCCGTCCGGCCCGCTCCAACCCGAACAAGGGTGAGCCCGGCAAGAAGGCCCAGGAGCGCGCCGCGAGCCGCGCCGCCGCCGCGGCCGCTGCCGCCGAGAGCGAGGGTGCCGAGGCGTAAGCCCGGCCCCGGCGCCCTTTGCGCATCCGCGAGGATTTGGAGCGGCCCATGACCGACGACCGCCTGCTCGTCATCGCGACGATCGGCGCGCCGCACGGCGTCCGCGGGGCCGTCAAGCTGACGGTCTTCGCGGAGGATCCGTTGGCCCTGCGCCGCTACAACCCCTACGAGGACGAGGCGGGCCGCCGCTTCAAGCTCACCTCGGTGAAGCCGATCGGCAAGTCGATCGTCGCCGAGATCGAGGGGGTCGCCGACCGCAATGCGGCCGAGACCCTGCGCGGCACGACCCTCATGGTGCCGCGCAGCCGCCTGCCGCGGCCCGATGAGGACGAGTTCTACTATGTCGACCTGATCGGCCTCGAGGCGCGGCACGTCGACGGGACGCCGCTCGGGACCATCCGCGGCGTCGCCGACCACGGCGCCGGCGACGTGATCGAGATCGACGGCGACATCAACCTGATGCTGCCCTTCACCCGCGAGATCGTGCCGGAGGTGCGGATCGCGGAGGGCTATATCGTCGTCGACCCGCCCGAGGGGCTGCTCGACGATGATGCGGACGGCGAGCCGGACGAGCCCGAAGAGGCCGAAGAAGCCGAAGAAGCCGGCGAAGCGGATCCCGACGAGCCGCGCCCGTGAGCGAAGACGTGGCCGGCTTTCGCGCGACGGTCCTCACCCTCTATCCGGAGATGTTTCCCGGCCCGCTCGGCCTCGCCCTCTCGGGGCGGGCGCTGCGCGAGGGGCGGTGGCGGCTCGACTGTGTCGACATCCGCGATTTCGCGACCGACAAGCACCGCTCGGTCGACGACACCCCGGCCGGTGGCGGTCCGGGCATGGTGATGCGCGCGGACGTGCTCGCCCGCGCGATCGACGGTGCGGGCGGCGCGGGCCCGCGCCTCCTGATGAGCCCGCGCGGCAAACCCTTCACCCAGGCCGATGCCCGCGCCCTCCTCGAAGCGGGGGCGGTCACCATCGTGTGCGGCCGGTTCGAGGGGGTGGACGAGCGCGTCATAGAGGCGCGCGGCCTCACCGAGGTCTCGATCGGCGATTTCATCCTGTCCGGCGGCGAGATCGCGGCCCTCACCGTGCTCGACGCGGTGGTGCGCCTCCTGCCGGGCGTGATGGGCAACGCCGCCTCCGGCGAGGAGGAGAGCTTCGCGGACGGCCTCCTGGAGCATCCGCAATACACCCGCCCGGCCGAATGGGAGGGGCGGACGATCCCCGCTGTGCTGACGAGCGGCGACCACGCCAAGGTCGCGTCATGGCGGCGCGGCGAGCGCGAGCGAATCACCGCCGAGCGACGCCCGGACCTTGCGAAGCGAGCGCCGCGATAGGGGGCAGATCCCCCGGCTGCTTGCGTTTGCGGCACGAACCCCCAAATATTGGGTCCGAGAGGGTGCCCGATGGGCCCTCTCGACGGTCGCTTGTCGCAAGGACTGAAACATGACTCGGATGACCCCTCTCTCGAGCCCGCTTCTTCTGGGCTTTGAAGAGATCGAACGCGTCCTCGATCGCGTGACGAAAAGCGGGAGCGATGGCTACCCGCCCTACAACATCGAACGCATCAGCACAGAAATCGGGGACCGGCTGCGCATCACGCTCGCCGTCGCGGGCTTTTCCAAAGAGCAGCTCTCGGTGACCGTGGAGGACAATCAGCTCGTGATCCGCGGCGCACAGCCGACGGATGTGGACCAGGGGCGGCATTTCCTCCACCGTGGCATCGCAGCCCGGCAGTTCCAGCGCGCCTTCGTGCTCGCTGAGGGGATCGAAATTCTGAGTGCGGCGCTGGCCGATGGGCTCCTGTCCATCGACCTCGCGCGTCCGGAGCCGGAGCGGACGGTTCGCACCATCGAGATCGGCGCCAAACCGGCGTCGCAGTCGAGGAGTTCGTAAGATGACTGAGAACGAACGCAATTCCGCAGTCGAGATGGCGATCAGCCCCGAGATGCTTGCCGAACTCGGCTCTGGACATGTGGCCTATGTGCGCTCCTTCCGCTCGGAGGAGGTGTCCGCGCTCTTTCCGAATGCCCCCGAGATCGCACCGGGGCTGAGGCTTTGGGCGCTGTTGTCGGCCAACGGCACGCCAATCGTGCTCGCCGACACGCCGCAGGCCGTGCTCGCCAATGCGATGGAGAACAACCTCGTCACGGTGAGCGTGCACTGAGGACGAAACGGGCCGGCGCCTCCCAACGGAGGCGCTGGGCCGGCCAGACCGCGCGGCGGCCCGTCAATAATCGTAGGGCCGGCCGTCGCTGCTGCCGAGCGGATTGGGCGTCGCGGTGCGATGGGTCCAATGGAAGGCGGCGAGGATCATGAGCGCCGCCGCGATCGCGACGGACAGGAGCGTGTCCATGGTGCGCAGCGCGCCGGCATGGCTCACCACGGTGTTGACGATCAGCTCCACCAGCGCCGCCGCCGAGAAGACCACCGCCCCGCCGACCCGCCAGGCGACACTCCCCCGATAGGCGACGAACCCGATCAGCGCGAGGAGCGCGTAGAGCGCCGCCGCGATTCCGGCCGCCGCGGGCGTCGCCCACGCGCCGAGGACGGCCGCCGGCATCGCCGCCGTCATCACCGCGAGGAACGCGTAGCGCACCCCCATCATCACGAGGAGACCCGCCGACAGCGCAACGTCCATCACGCGGGTGCGCGTGATCGGGCGGCGTCGACGCCACAGCGAATAGAGCGCGGCCGCGAGCGCGAGCGGCAGGAAGGCCACGGTGTCCAACAGGGCAAGGGTCGCTAGGGTCGACGTCAACATACCAGCGGTGATTTCGCTCCTCTGTGGTGCCGCGTTCCGCGCCGGTGCGCGGGTTGCCGGATCGGCGTGCCACGAATTGAGCGTGCGCGCCACGGCAAGGTCATGTCTCTTTCTAGCACCGTGCGGGCTTAGATGGTGCGCCACCTTCGCATGCAAAGTCCGTTTTGCGCCTCGGGCGCCAGGAAGTTGGCCGTTGGGCATGGACTTCCGGGCCGTGTGGACGCATTTTCCGGCTCAGTTTCGAGGGGAGCCCCGTGATCCTGAAAAATCTGACTGCGCCTCGGCCGGATTGCGTGCGTTTCCGCATCCCGCTCTACGATCCGAGCTTTCCCTATATCATCCTCTGGAGCCAGAAATCGGGCTGTACGACGGTGGTGAAGTGGTTCTTCGCCCAGCTCGGCATCCTCGACGAGGCGTTCGCCCACAGCCCCTGGATCCACGACTACGAGTCCCGCGTCTTCAAGCGCCGCGAAGGCTATCAGCGTGAGCTTCTGGCCGCGCTGAAGTCAGGCTCACACAAGGTCGTGAAGGTGGTGCGCGATCCGATGGTGCGTGCGCCGAGCGCGTTCCTCGTGCTCGCCGAGAAGGGCGCCATCATCAAGCATCGCCGCCACTGGGTGCAGGACCATTGGGCGCTCGTGGACGAGTGGCTCGCCTCGCGCGGTCTCGACCCGGCGGAGGGGATCAACTTCCTCGAGCATCTCGACATGGTGAACGAGTTCGAGACGCGTCTGCCGCAGAGCATCAACCAGCACCTCTCGCCGCAATATATCAACGGCGAGGAGGCGTTCGTGCAGCGCCACATCCCGATCGAGAGCTTCACCGACTGGGTGAAGGAGGTGAGCGGCGAGCCGGGCGTGAAGCCGATCGATCTCGAAGCGATCGAAGGGTCGAGCCACCATCACGGCTCGGACCCGGCGCGCACCGCGGCGCTGGGCGAGACGCCGGAGACGGCCCGCATCACCCGCGGCGTCTATGCGGACTGGCTCTTCCCGTCGAGCCGGGCCTTCATCAACGAGCGCTCGATCGCGAAGATCCGCGAGACCTACCGCCTCGATTTCAAGGCGTACGGCGACCAGTATCAGCGCTGACCGGCGCGCGGGCCGCGCGCCCGCGTTTCTTTCAGCGGCGGTGTACAGTTCCGGGGGCGGTGTTCTAGGTTTGGCCTAAACGACGTTCCAGACGGACATGGACCCGATGAAAACTCGTCGCACCGCTGTCGCGCTCGGCTTGTTCTGCGCCGCGACCGCCTTGGCGCAGATCCCGAGCCCGGCGAGGGCCGAGACCACCTGCGACCTCGACCGGCCGGTGATGTTCGGCGGCCTCGACTACGGCTCGGCCGCCTTCCACACCGCGCTCGCCCGCCTCATCCTCGAAAAAGGCTATGGCTGCACGACCGACGTCATCCCCGGCACCACGCTGGTGCTGAACCAGGGCATGTCGCGCGGCGATGTCGACGTCATCATGGAGGTCTGGACCGCGAACACCGCGCAGGCCTTCCTCGATGCCGAGGCCGAGGGCAAGGTCGAGCGGCTCGGCACGACCTTCCCGGACGCGACCGAGGGCTGGTACGTCCCGCGCTACCTCGTCGAAGGCGCGGACGCGGCGGCGCCGGACCTCAAGTCGGTCGAGCAGCTCGCCGACTACAAGGAGCTGTTCAAGGACCCGGAGGAGCCCGACAAGGGGCGCTTCCTCAACTGCGTGATCGGCTGGCAGTGCGAGATCGTGAACTCGAAGAAGCTGATCGCCTACGGCCTTACCGATGCCTACTCGAACGTGCGGCCGGGCGCGGGCGCGGCGCTCGAGGCGGCGGTGGAATCGGCGTACCTGCGCGAGCGGCCGGTCCTCTTTTACTTCTGGTCGCCGACCTGGCTGATGGGCAAGTACGACTTCGTGCAGCTCGAGGAGCCGCCGTTCAACCAGGAGACCTGGGACGCCATGATGGCGTCTGACGAGCCGACCGCGGCGACCGCCTACCCGAAGACGAAGGTGGTGATCGGGGCGAACACCAAGTTCACCGCCAGCGCGCCGGTACTGCGTGAGTTCTTCATGAACTACGGCATGAGCAGCGACGACACGAGCCAGGCCCTCGCCTACATGCAGGACAACGACGCCGAGGGCCCCGAGGCGGCCGAAGTCTTCCTGCGTGAGCACGAAGACGTGTGGAAATCCTGGGTGCCGGAAGACGTCGCGGCACGGGTTTCCGAGGCCGTCGCAGAATAGATGTCAAAAAACCTTGAACGGCGATCTGTATAAATTTGCCGCTTAAGAAATAACAGTATTGATTATTTGGCGTCGGGCCGTGTGATCCGACGCCGTCCCTCCCGGTAGATCGTTCGGTTGATCCCGGTGGAGGCGGCGCCGGAGGCCTCTCGCGCGCTGCGTGTTCTCCAAAGCTGCCTTTACACGCGGCGCGCGTGCTCTATACTCCCGGCTTCCGATAGCTCTGTCGATCGCGGCATCCCTTGTCCGATCGCAGCGCTGAGCCTTTGTCCGTGGCACCGCCGCGAGACGTGCGCCGAGGCGGCATTTGTCCCTCGGCCGTTTGGCGTATCGGCGCGTCCGTCGTGCTGGTGCCTCCAAAATCACGGACCTGACAAGGAGAAGAATTTTGAAAAAGACTTTGCTCGCGGTCGGCTTGCTGGCCGCGCCGGCGATCGTCGCGTCCGATGCCGCGATGGCCGCGGCCGATTGCGACGGCATGAGCCGCCCCGTCGTCTTCGCGGGCCTCGACTGGGACTCCAACGCCTTCCACAGCGCCGTCGCCGGCTACATCCTCGAAAACGGCTATGGCTGCGAGACCGACCAGATCCCCGGCTCCACGATCCCGCTGCTGAACGGCATGGTCCGCGGCGACATCGACATCACCATGGAAATGTGGATCGACAATGTCCGCGACGCCTGGGAGACCGCCGTCAATGACGGTGACGTCGCCGCCGTCGGCATCAGCTACCCGGACGCGACGCAGGCCTGGTTCGTCCCGAAATATCTCGTCGAAGGGCCGGACGCCCCGGCGCCGGACCTCAAGTCCGTCTCCGACCTGCCGAAATATGCCGAGCTGTTCGAGGACCCGGAAGAGCCGGGCAAGGGCCGCTTCTACAACTGCATCCTCGGCTGGGGCTGCGAGGTGATGAACACCAAGAAGCTCCAAGCCTATGGCCTGCTCGACACCTACACCAACTTCCGCCCCGGCACCGGCGGCGCGCTCTCCGGCGCCATCGAGTCGGCGATCCTGCGCGAGCGCCCGATCGTCTTCTACTACTGGGGCCCGACCTGGGTGATGGGCAAGATCGGCGATCAGGTCGTCCAGCTCGAAGAGCCGGAATACAACGCCGAGACCTGGCAGGCGCTGGCCGACATGGACGCCGAGAGCGTGACCGCCGAGACCCCGGCGACCGCCTATCCGCTCACCGAGGTCAGCATCGCCGTCAACACCGACTTCCAGGAAGCGGCGCCGACCATCGTCGAATTCCTCGGCAAGTACTCGTTCGACGCGGCGACCACCTCGAAGGCCCTCGCCTACATGCAGGACGAGAGCGCATCGGCCGACGAGGCCGCCGAATGGTGGCTTGCCAACAACAAGGATGTCTGGACCGAATGGGTGCCGTCGGACGTTGCCGAGCGTGTTGAGAACGCTCTGCCGTCGAGCTGAGTGACACCTGTCCGCGGGGGCCTCGCGCCCTCGCGGACCCGGTGCGGGCCACCCAACGGAGCCAGGCATGAACGACTATCTGTTTCTCGGCGAACGCGTCGGCGATTGGATCCGCAACGGAACCAACGAATTCGTGCGCTTCCTCGTCGTCCAATATGGGGACGGCTTCGAGGCGTTCTCCAACTTCCTCCTCCAGGCGCTCGTCTGGCTCGAGCGGCTCCTGCGCGATTCACCGGTCCTCGTGGTGCTCGCCGTCGTCGGGCTGATCGCCTACGCCGCCTCGCGCAGCATCCGCCTGTCCGTCGCGATGGTCATCGCGCTCTGGTTCGTCGGCACGCTGGGCCTCTGGACGCAGGCGATGCAGACGATCGCGATCATGATCGTCGCCGTCGCGATCTCGGTGGTGATCGGCATTCCGATCGGCGTCCTGACCGCCCGCTCCGACAGGGCGCGCGCGATCATCAACCCGATCCTCGACCTGATGCAGACGATCCCGAGCTTCGTCTATCTCATCCCCGCCGTGATGCTGTTCGGCCTCGGCAAGATCCCCGCCGTCCTCGCGACCGTCATCTACGCGACGCCGCCGCTCATCCGCCTCACCGATCTCGGCATCCGCCATGTGGACTCGGAGGTCGTGGAGGCGAGCCGCGCGTTCGGCGCGACGCGCTGGCAGATGCTGCGCGGCGTGCAGATCCCGCTCGCCCTGCCGTCCATCATGCAGGGCATCAACCAGACCATGATGATGGCGTTGGCGATGGTGGTGATCGCCTCGATGATCGGCGCGCGCGGCGTCGGCGAGACGGTGCTTCTCGGCCTCCAGCGCAACGACGCGGGGCAGGGCCTGATCGGCGGCATCGCCATCGTCATTCTCGCCATTATCTTTGACCGTATCTCCCAGTCTGCGGGGGCGCGCGCCCAGGCTCACCGGCGCGTGGCGCACTAGGACCCGACATGGCACTCATCGAAGTCGAGAACGTCACGAAGATCTTCGGGCCCGACGCCAAGTCCGCGCTCACGCGCTACCGGGCGGGCCTGTCGAAGGAGGAGCTTCTGGCCGAGACCGGGCACACGCTCGGCCTCGCCGACGTGTCCCTCTCCATCGAGAAGGGTGAGATCTTCGTGGTGATGGGCCTCTCGGGGTCCGGCAAGTCCACCCTGATCCGCCACTTCAACCGCCTCATCGACCCGACCGACGGGCGCATCCTCGTCAACGGCACCGACGTCCTCCAGATGTCGATCCGTGATCTGGAGAAGTTCCGTCGCACCACGATGAGCATGGTGTTCCAGCGCTTCGGGCTGATGCCGCATCGCACCGTGCTCGAGAATGTGGGCTACGGGCTCGCGATCCGCGGCATGAAGCGGTCCGAGCGCGAGGCCAAGGCGATGGAGTGGATCGAGGTGGTGGGGCTCGCCGGCTACGAGAACCAGTACCCGACCCAACTCTCGGGCGGGATGCAGCAGCGCGTCGGCCTCGCCCGCGCGCTCGCGACCGACGCCGAGATCCTCCTCATGGACGAGGCCTTCTCCGCGCTCGACCCGCTGATCCGCAGCCAGATGCAGGACCAGCTGATCGAATTGCAGGCGAAGCTCGGCAAGACCATCGTCTTCATCACCCACGATCTGGACGAGGCGCTCCGGATCGGCGACCACATCGCGATCCTGAAGGACGGACGCCTGTCGCAGGTGGGCCGGCCGCACGAGATCCTGCTGAACCCGGCCGACGATTATGTCGCCGAGTTCGTGCGCGACGTGAACCGGGCGCGCGTCCTCACCGTCGACGTGGTGATGCAGCCGCCGCGCGCGCGCCTCACCGGCGAGAACATGCAGCGTGCGCTCGACGAGATGCGCCGCCTCGGCGAGCGCTATGGCTACGTCGTGGAGGGCGACCGCTATCGCGGCGTCGCGACGGCGGAGCGGCTCGAGGAAGCGGTCGCCGGGGCGGGGGCGAACAGCCAGACGCTCTATGACGTCGCCGAGACCGGGCCGACGCTCGCCGCCGACGACGCGCTCGAGACCGCGCTGCCGGCCGCGCTCGAGACCGACTATCCGCTCCCGGTGGTCGACGGGGACGGGCAGCTCATGGGCGTCGTCTCCACGCGCGAAATGTCCTCGGTGCTGACGCCGCCGAAGGCCGCGAACACGCCCGGCACGCCAGCCGCTGCGCCCGCGCACGCGGTGGAGGGCGAGGAGAAGCTCGCCTCCTGAAGGGGGCGGGCGGGCCGCGTCGGAAGGGCTGACGCGGCGGTGGCGGCGCGCTAGTCTCGCGACCCGTGACCCTCGTCGCCAACAACGCCCAGAAAGGGCCGCCCGTGATCGAACTGGCCGCGTTTCCCACCTATGACGCGGCGATGGCCGGTTTCCGCTGGCCCCAGCCGACCGAATTCAACATCGCTGACGCGTGCTGCTTCACCTGGGCTGCGCGCGAGCCGGACCGCCCGGCGCTGTTCGTCGCCGACGCCGCGGGGGCGCCGGTCGCGGTCAGCTACGGTCGCCTCGCGGCCGAGGCCAACCGGATGGCGAACGTGCTCACCCATCTCGGCGTGCGCCGGGGGGACCGCGTCGCGGTCCATCTCGGCCAGCGGATGGAGACGATCGTCACCCATCTCGCGATCTACCGGATGGGTGCGGTGGCGGTGCCGCTCGCGGCGGTGTTCGGGCCGGAGGCGATCCTCTACCGGGTGGAGCAGGCGGGCGCGCGGCTGATCGCGACCACCGTCGCGGGGGCGGAGCGGCTGCCGGCGCTGGAGGCGACGGTGCTGACGGTCGACGGGGCGGTGCCGGGCGCGGTGGACCTCGCGCCGCTACGCGAGAAGGCGAGCGACCGGTTCGAGGGCGTTTCGACCGGGCTCGACGATCCCGCCATGATGATCTTCACCTCCGGCACGACGGGGCATCCGAAGGGGGCGCTCCACGGGCACCGCGTCCTCCTCGGCCATGTCCCCGGCGTGCAGATGCACCACGACCTGATGCCCCATGCGGGGGACCGGCTGTGGACGCCGGCTGATTGGGCGTGGGCGGGCGGGCTCCTCAATGTCCTCCTGCCCGGCCTCTTCATGGGCGTCGCGGTGGTGGCGCAGCGCAGCGAGCGGTTCGACCCGGAGGAGGTGCTCGACTGGATGGCGCGGGCGGGCGTGCGCAACGCCTTCATCCCGCCGACGGCGCTGCGCATGATGCGCGACACACGCCCCACGGTGCGGCTGCGCTCGGTCGGGTCGGGCGGCGAGCAGCTCGGCGCGGCGACCTTCCACTGGGCGCGCGAGCATCTCGGCCTCACGATCAACGAGTTCTACGGGCAGACCGAGTGCAATCTCGTCCTGTCGAGCTGCACGGCCTGGGGCGTCGCCGCGCCGGGGGTGATCGGGCGCGCGGTGCCCGGCCATCGCGTCGCCGTGGTGGACGATGACGGCAACCCGGTCGCCGACGGCGTGCAGGGGACGATCGCGATCGCGGCGCCCGACCCGGTGATGTTCCTCGGCTACTGGCAGAACGAGGCGGCGACGCGGGAGAAGTTTCGCGGGCCGTGGCTGATGACGGGGGACCAGGCGATCGCGGGGCCGGACGGCTTCACCTTCGTCGGGCGAGACGATGACGTGATCAGCTCGGCCGGCCACCGGATCGGACCGGGCGAGATCGAGGACTGTCTCGCCGGCCATCCCGACATTCAGATCGCCGCGGTGGTGGGCAAGCCCGATCCCGTGCGCGGCCAGGCGGTCGCCGCATTCGTGAAGCTGCGCCCCGGCGCGACCGGGGACGACGATCTCAAGAAGGACATCCAGAATTTCGTGCGCGAGCGGCTGTCCGCCCACGAATATCCGCGCATCGTGGAGTTCGTGGACGACGTGCCGCTGACGACGACCGGCAAGGTGATCCGCCGCCACTTCCGCTGAAGCGGGCGGCGGATCCGCCGGATTTAGAACCCGTAGAGCGTCGCGGGGTTGTCGACGAGGATGCGGTTGCGCGTCGCCTCGTCGGGCGCCCAGTCGAGGAGGAGGTCGAGAAGGTCGGCATCGTCCGGCGCGATCTTGACCGAAGGGTGCGGCCAGTTGGAGGCCCACAGCATCCGCTCCGGCGCGGCCTTCACGAGCGCCTTCGCGAGCGCGCCGACATCGCCATAGGGCGCGCCGGTCTTCGATACCTCATAGGGCGCGGAGAGCTTCACCCAGACGCGGCCCGTGTCGACGAGGCCGAGAAGGCACTGGAAAGCCGGATGGTCGGGCGCGACCGGCTCCAGGAACTTGCCCACATGGTCGATGACGATGGTGCCGGGCCAGGACCGGATCTGCGCGTCCTTCTCCGGCAGGAGACGCCCGTCGAGCTGGAGCTGGACGTGCCAGCCCACGTCCTGGACGCGGGCGGCGATGGTGTCGAGCATCTCCCACGGGATGGCGCCGCCCGGCATCATGTGGAAGCGCGCGCCGCACATGCCTTCCGCCGACAGCGCCTTCAGCTCGGCGAGCTCGACCTTGTCGTCGACCACCGCGATGCCGCGCGTCGTTTCCAGGCCGAGTGCGCGGATGCCGTCGATGGTGCAGCGATTGTCGGTGCCGTAGGCGCTCGGCTGGACGATCACGGTCCGCGTCAGGCCGAGCCGCTCCTGCAGCGCGCGATACTCGGCGTGGGTCGCCTCGGGCGCGGGGCCGAGCGCGGTTGGCGCGAGGGGGTAGGCCGGGTCGTAGACGTGGATGTGCGTGTCGCACGTGTTGGCGGGCGCCCTGAGGCGCGGGGTCGTGGCGTGGGTCGGCGCCATGGTTCCTCCCGGTGTGTGCCCCTGTCACCGGGGCTTTGCCCACTGCTAGCGCGGTTCCGGCCGGATTGGAAAGAAGCGCGGCGCCGGAAAGGACGGGACGCCGCGCATTTCACGCCGGCCGCCCGGTCAGGTCTTGATGCCGATCCGGGCGAGGCGGGTCGCGGCGGCGGTGTTGAGCGCCCCGTCCGGCAGGCGGCCCTCGACGAGGGCGCGGACCTGTTCGACCGTGTCGTAGGCCTGGTGGGCGATCGCGGAGGGTGTGAGGCCGCCGACGTGCGGCGCGGCCATCACGTCGGGGCGCGCGGCGAGGGCGAGGCTCGGCTTCTGGTCGGGCGCGCGGCCGACATCGAGAGCCGCACCCGCGATGGCGCGGCGGTCGAGCGCGGCCGCGAGCGCCGCCTCGTCGACGAGATTGCCGCGCGACACGTTGATGAAGAAGGCGGACGGGCGCATCCGCGCGAAGGCGGCGGCGTTCATGAGGTTCTCCGTCTCCTCGGTCGCGACGGCGAGGCAGACGACGAAATCGGAGTCTGCGAGGAGCGTCTCGAAGGACACCTGGGTGAGGCCGGGCGCGTCGATCGTCTTGTAGGGGTCGGTGACGAGGATCGTCATGCCGAAGGCGAGGCCGAGCGCGGCGAGGCGCTCGCCGATCACGCCATAGCCGATGATGCCGAGCGTGGAGCCCTCGAGCTGGCGGCCCATGCGCCCGGCCGGCTCGCTGCCCGCGCGGTAGGCGGCGACATAATCGGGCGCGCCGCGGGCGAGGTCGAGCATGAAGCCGACCGTGAGCTCGGCGACCGAGGTGACGAAGCCCGGCGTTGCGCGGGTGACGAGGATGCCCGCGCGGCTCGCCGCGTCGATGTCGATGTTCCGCACGTCGACCGCGCAGCGCAGGAACGCGACGGGGTCGGGCGCGGCGTCGAAGAAGGCGGCGGGACCGGTGGTCAGTCGGTCGGTGAGGACGATGTCGCAACCCTCGGCGGCGCGCACGAAGGCTTCGCCTTCCAGCACGGCCTCGCTCTCGTGGAGGCGGACCTCGGCGATCTCGTGGAGCGCGGCGAGGGGGCCCTCGCCATAATAGCTCGCGCGCATCGTGGGCGTGTGGGTCAGCAGGACCTTCATGACGTCTCCTCGCCCCGCCTCACGAACGGGCCGGGTGGACGTCGCATAGCACGGGTGCTGTGCTTGCAAAGAAAAATGACCGCGACGGGATCCGTCGCGGTCACTCATGGCGGGCCGGCCTTGCGGGGTCGGCGACGCGGCGACAGGAGAGCCGGGCGTCGCCGAAAGGCGGCCCTGCCGAACCGGGCGCTCAGCGGCCGATCGTGTCCTTCAGGCCGTCCTGCTCGGCGCGCATCGCCCAGAGGGCCGAGCCCTCGGGCTTCACGATGTCACCGACGGTGAGGGCGGCGCCGGCCGCGACGTCGCGGGCAAGAACCTGGTCGACGGCCATGAAGTAGGGGATCGGCGCGTCGTCGGCGAGGACGGCGTTCGGCGACAGCTCGGGCTCGATCCCGTCGATCCGGTGGTGCGTGCCGAACTGGGTGAGGGTCTCGCCGGCCTTGAAGTCGCGCGCGGCGCGCATCGTGACGTCCGACACCGGGGCCGTCGTCTTCGATCCGGTCGAGAGGCCGAGCCGGTGCGGGACGAGCATCGAGAGCGGGGCCTCGGCGCCGAGGAGGTGGGTCGGGTTGTAGACGAGGACGTGCCTGGCGTCGCGGCTCACCGGGATGCCCTTCGCGCGGAAGAGCTCGCCCGTCTCGTTATCCGGCGCGGTGAGGACGGCGAAGACGCCGCCCGCCGCGCTGATCTCGTCCTCGCGGCGCAGGCAGTTGAAGATGTCGATGTGCCCGTCCCTGCCGAACACGCCGCCATATTCGGCCGCGCGATAGATGTCCGGCAGCTCCACCATGCGCGCCACGGCGGCGTGCATGCGCGGCCGGTCCGGGACGAAGCCGCTGGCGTTGGAGACGAGGCACATCTCGCAATAGTCGGGCGGGGTGCGCTGGGGGATCTTGGCGAGCACGGCCGAGCGCCAGGCGATCATCTCGGGGATCGGCCGGCCGCCGCCGTCCCAGATCTCGGCCGGGGCGGGGACGGCGATATCGAGCCCGCCCTCGCCGCGGACCATGCCGGTCTCCGGGTTCCAGACGAAATCGTGCTCGCTCGCCTTGCCGGCGCAGGCGATGTCGAAGCCGAGCGCGCGGGCGCGGGAGACGAGGCCGAGAAGGAGGCTCGGCTGGTCGCCGTCGACCTGGCTGAGGACGAGCCCCGCCTGCCGCGCGCGATGGCCGAGGAGGGGGCCGACGACGCTGTCGGTCTCCTTGTTCACGAGGGTGATGTGGCGCCCCTCGTCGATCGCGAGGGCGACGTTCACCGCGCCGACCGCGCCGTTGCCGGTCGCCTCGACGAGGACGTCGATGGGCAGCTTGATCGCGATCTCGGCGTTGTCGGTGATGACGGTCTTGCCCGCCTCGAGCGCGCTCTTGCCGGCGGCGAGGCTGTCGACCGCGACGATGTCGGCCGCGTCGATCCCGGCCGAGAGGCAGACCTTGCGGGTGCGCTCGAGGTCGATGTCGCACAGGACGCTGAGGTCGAGGAGGGGGATCCGGCGCGACTGCATCAGGAGCGTGCGGCCGAACTGGCCGACGCCGATCAGCGCGGCGCGGGTCGGCTTGTCCGACCCGGCGCTGTTGATGAGATGGTTGATATCCATCGGTCGGCTCAGATGTCTTCGACTGCGACCGCGCGGATCGGGGCGCCGTCGCTGTCGGGGATCTTCAGCGGCAGGCCGAAGAACTCGACCCGCTCCTTCGTGATCTCGGACATGTTGCACAGATACTCGAACATCGTGACGCCCTTCAGGAGGAGCTCGATGTGCGTGACATTCTCCTCGAAGGCCGGCTCGCGATCGCCGCTCACCATGTCGCGGATGCAGTGGTCCTGCGGGAAGTCGTAGGCGACGCCCTTCGGCGACTTGGCGAAGAGCCAGCGGCACGCCTCGGTCGTCATGTAGGGCGCGGTCGACCAGAATTCGGGCGTGTCGAGCGAGGCCTTCGTGTCCCAGGCGGACTTCAGGAGGATGATGTCGCCGGGGCGGATGTCGGCGCCGGTCTTCTCCAGCATGTCGGCCGTGACGGGCTCGTCCGGCTTGATCGCGGAGAGGTCCACCACGACCGCCGGGCCCCAGGTGGTGTCGATCGAGACGTCGTCCGTCGTCTTGCCGTTGGCGTCGAAGTGGCGGGGCGTGTCCATGTGGGTGAAGCCGTGGATCGGCCAGCCGAGCCACGTCACCTGCAGGTAGGAGCCGTTGCCGTGGCTGCGCACCTGCTTGCGCGTGACGCCCCAGCGGAAATGGTCCGTGCGGATGGGCGTCGAGAGGTCGATGAGGCGGCGTGTCATGGGGTCAACCCTCTTTCCGGGAAAACGAGGTCCGGCAGGGTGAGCGCCAAGGCCGGGACATAGGTGACGAGGAGGACGGCGCCGATCAGCACGGCGATGAAGGGAAGGCTCTCCTTGATCACCTTCTCCGGCGCGACGCCTGCGATGTTAGCGGACATGTAGATCAGGATGCCGATCGGCGGGGTGCAGAGGCCGATCAGCGTGTTCATCACGAACACGATGCCGAAGTGGATCGGGTCGATGCCCATCTCCACCGCGATCGGGAAGAAGATCGGCACCATGATCACCATGGCCGGAATGTTGTCGAGGAAGAGGCCGATGATCAGCAGCGCGATGTTGATGAGGAGCAGGAAGACCAGCGGGTTCTCGGAGACCGCGAAGATCAGCTTGGCGAGCGACTCGCTGACGCGGAAGTCCGCGATCAGGAAGGCGAAGAGCGAGGCCGCACCGAGGATGATGAGCACCTGCCCGGTGCCGACCGCGGCACGCACGACGCCGAGCCAGGTCTCGCGCCAGGTGAGCTCGCCGAGGACGAAGCGCCCGACGATGAAGGCGTAGAGCGCGGCGACGGCGCCCGCCTCCGTCGCGGTGAAGACCCCGCCGAGGACGCCGCCGATGATGATGACCGGGGCGAGGAGGGCGATCGCCGCGCGGCGGAACGAGCGCGCGATGTGGCCGATCGAGGGCCGGTCGTTGACCGGATAGCCGCGTCGGCGGGCGATGACATAGGCGACCGCCATGAGGCCGAGGCCGATGATGAGGCCCGGCACGATGCCGGCGATGAACATCTGCCCGACCGAGACCTCGGCGAGGAAGGCGAAGATGATCATGGGGATCGAGGGCGGGATGATCGGCCCGATCACGGCGGAGGTCTGGGTGACGGCGGCGGAGAAGGCGGCGCCATATCCGGCGCGCTTCATCGACGGGATGAGGACCGAGCCGAGCGCGGCCGTGTCGGCGAGGGCGGAGCCGGAGATGCCGGAGAACATCATCGAGGAGACGATGTTCGCCTGGGCGAGGCCGCCGCGAATGTGGCCGACGAGCGAGTCGGCGAAGTCGACGATGCGCTTGGTGATGCCGCCCGAGTTCATCCACTCGCCGACGAGGAAGAAGAAGGCGAGGGCGAGCAGCGGGAAGTTCTGAACGCCGGAGACGAAATATTGGGAGAGGATCTCGTCGGGCCAGAAGCCGCGATAGACGGCGATGGTGACCATCGAGGCGGCCAGCATGGAGAAGACCAGCGGCAGGCCGAGGAAGGTGAGGAGGAGCATTCCTCCGATGAGGAGAACGATATTCACGCGGGGGCCCCGTCTTCACGAAGGCCGTCGATCGTGTCGAGCACGATGCGCAAGGCCCAGAGCGGCCCCACGATCACCACCGGCATGTAGATCCACTTCTCGGAGAGGCCGGGGATGGAGATGTAGAAGTCGCTCGCGGTGAACGAGACCATCCCGATCGCGGACTTGGTGAGAAAATAGAGGACGGCGAGGCAGATCAGCGAAAGCAGGACCGACCAGGCCGCCCTCAGTCGGGGAGGAAACATCTTGACGAAGACGTCGACGCGGATGTGGACCGCGCGCAGCGCCGAGATCTGGATCATCCAGACCCACAGCAGCATGTTGACGTCTTCGGCCCAGGGCAGCGCGCCGCCGAGGAGATAGCGATTGCCGGTCGCGACCAGCGTGATGACGACGATGAGGAGGAGGAGAACGCCGAGAATGACATCGATCAGCATCGCCGGACCGCGTCGCCACAAGGGGCGATGGGGCCGGATGGTTGAATCGGTTGGGTCGCTCAAGGGGTTCTCCTTGGTTCGGACCGTCCGGCGCGGGGGCGCACGGCCCCCGGCGAGCGCGGGCGTCGGGGAGGGTTGGGCGCCCTCCCGGCCCGTCTACTGGCGCGCGGCTTCGATCGCGGTTGTCAGCTCGTCGCCGAACTCGTCCTCGTAGGCGGCCTTCACGTCGTCGAAGACGACGGCGCGGAAGGCTTCGCGGTCCGGGTTCTCGACGACGGCCATGCCGGCATCCTTCAGAAGCTGAAGGCGCTTCACGTTCTCCTCGGCGAGGAGGGCGCGCTGGTAGGCGGTCGCCTCCTTCGCGGCGTCCATGACGATCGCCTGCTCTTCTTCGCTGAGCGACTTCCAGCGGCCGAGATTCATGGTGACGACCATCGCCGTGTAGGCGTGCTGGGTCAGTGAGAGGTTGTTGGTGACCTCTTGGAATTTCATCTCGTAGACCTCGTTCACCGGGTGCTCGGTCCCGTCAATGACCTTGGTCTGGAGCGCGAGATAGACCTCGCCGAACGCCATCGGCTGCGGGTTCGCGCCGAGGAGCTGGAAGGCCTGGATGTGGGCCTTGTTGCCGGTGGTGCGGATCTTGAGGCCCGCGAGGTCGGCCGGCTCGTTGATCGGGCGGACCGAGTTGATCACGTTGCGGAAACCGATCTCCCAGAAGGCGAGGAGCTTCAGGCCGTGCTCTTCGAGGGTCGCGCCGATCTTCTCGCCGACCTCGCCGTCGAGGGCGCGATAGACGTGCTCGTGGTCGTCGAAGATGAAGGGGAGGTCGAGGACGTTCTGGACCGGGTTGAAGCCCGTGTACCAGGGATTGCCGTTCATCGTGATGTCGATGGTGCCGAGGCGGTTGCCCTTGATGAGGTCGCCGCCGCCGCCGAGCTGGCCGGCCGGGTAGAGCGCGATCGTGAGGTCGCCGCCGGACTTCTCCGCCACGATCTCGGCGAACTTCTCGGCCGCCATGTGGCCGTAGCTCTGCGGCGAGTTGGTGTGGGCGAAGCGAAGCTCGGCCGCGGCGGCCGTTCCGGTCGCGAGGCCGAGCGCGAGAAGGCCGGCCAGAAGTGTACGGGGTGAATGGTGCATCTGCTGTTCCCTCCTTCGGCGATTTGCGCCGCAATCTTGGACCGCATCGGTTGGTGCGAGGCAGCCTTGCGACGGGTAGCACGGTTTATTTGGTAGCGCTACCATTTTCCATGCGACATACTTCTCCTATTAAATTCATGCGCTTAACAAATGAATTGTCGGAGAACTGCCTCGGTGCAATCGGGCGGTCGACGCGGTCGGGTGGCTGCCTATATCCGCGTCATGTCGACTCTCTCACCACGAGCTCGAAGCCGACATCCACGCGCTTGCGCGCGGAGTCGGACCCGTGCCCGGCGAGCACAGCCTCGGCTGCGAGACGGCCGACTTCCTTGCGCGGAAGCCGGATCGTGGTGAGGGAGGGGAAGATCTCGGCGCTGAGATCGAGGTCGTTGAAGCCGATGATGGCGAGGTCGCCCGGCACCTGGCGCCCGCCGCGCAGCGCCGCGCCGACCGCGCCCACCGCGAGCTCGTCGTTCACGCAGAAGACGGCGTCGATCTGGACGGCGGAGGCGAGCATCCGCTCCATCGCCCGCGCGCCAGTCGAATAGCCGACGCGGCCCGGATGGTCGACATCGTAGACGAGGTCGAGCCCGCTCTGCGCGAGCACCTCGCGGAAGCCCGCGCGGCGGCGCTGGGCGCGGAAGTCGAGCGCCATCTCCGCGCCGATGAAGGCGATGCGGCGCCGGCCGCGCTCCACGAGGTGGCGCGCCGCCGTGCGGCCGACATCGATGTGGGAGATGCCGATATTGATGTCGATCGGGTCGTCGCCGAGCTCGAGCGCCTCGACCACGGGGATCTCGGCCTGGAGGAGCATTTCGCGCGTCGCGGGGTTGTGGTCGATGCCGGAGATGATGACCCCCTCCGGCCGCCAGCCGAGCACCTTGCGGCAAACCGCCTCCTCGTCGTCGAGGGAGAAGGAGGTGTTGGAGACCATGACCTGGTAGCCGTGCGGGGTGAGGACGGCGTCGGCCGCGCTCACGATCTCGCTGAAGACGCCGCTGGAGAGGGACGGGACGATCACCGTCACGAGGCGGGAGCGGGAGGAGGCGAGGGAGCCCGCCCAGCGGTTCGGCACGTAGCCGAGGGCGGTGACCGCGTCGTCGACGCGCTGGCGCAGCCGCTCGGAGACCGCGTCCGGCGAGTTGATCGCGCGCGAGACCGTCATGATCCCGACGCCGGCCTCGCGGGCGACGTCCTTCAACGTGACGGAGCCGCGCTTGCGGGCGCGCGGGCCATCCTTCGCGTCCGTCACCTCTTGGCGCCTCTCGGCCGCAGGACAGTCAAATTTGCACTACTCTCGATAGTTCACGTGTTGAGAATAGTGGAGATGCGCCACGGCGGGGCATTGCGCAAGCACGGAAGTTTCGCGCGGTAGAACGGCCGGGGCGTACCCCGGCCGCGTTTTGCCGATGAATTCGGCGCTTAGACGAGGAAATCGTCGACCGAGACCGATGCCGCGGCAACGCCGACGAGCTTGATCGAGCCGTCGTCGAGATCGCCATAGGAGACGATCGCGCCGCCGCCGGCCGCCGAGATCTCGACATCGCCCGGCTGAAGGTCGAGGGCGCGCAGGTCGAGCGTGTCGACGCCGACCTCGAAGCCGCGGACGAGGTCGTTGCCGTCATTGAGGCCGAAGACGTAGTGGTCGGGGCCGCGACCGCCGATCATGACATCGTCGCCGGCCTGGCCGACGAGCCGGTCCGGGCCGTTGCCGCCGACGAGGACGTCGTCGCCCGCGCCGCCGAACAGGGCGTCCTTGCCGTTGCCGCCGAACAGCCGGTCGTCGCCGTTCATGCCGGCCATGGTGTCCATGCCGTTGCCGCCGGACATGCGGTCGTCGTCGCCGCCGCCATTCATGCGGTCGTTGCCGTTCTGGCCGGTCATCCGGTCTTCTCCGGTGCCGCCGAACATGGTGTCCATGCCGTTGCCGCCCTTCACGAGATCATCGCCGGGCGCACCGGACAGGATGTCGTCACCGCTGCCGCCCACGACGACATCGTCGCCGCCGGCACCGACGACGCGGTCGTCACCCTGCGCACCGGCCAGCGTGTCGTCACCGGCCCCGCCACGCAGGACATTGTCGCCGGCATCGCCGCGCATGCGGAAGCCGAACGCGGACTCATCCGCCTCGACGGCGGCGAGCGCCATGTCGGCATCGGATTCCATGATCTCGCCCGCGGCGGCCGGCAGGAGCGGCGTGTAGCCGTTGACGCCGCCATCGACCTCGTTGCCCGTGCCTGCGCCCGCGCCGTCCGGCACGTCGACGCCGTGGAGCACGATCTCACGCAGGTCGAACGGCATCACGTCGTCGGCATCGTAGCTGCCGTTGTAGATCGTCGGGTCGGTGAGGTCGAAGGTGCGGACGAAATAGACGTTGCCGTTGGCGTCGGCGACGGGGGCGTCACCGGCCTCGTCCACGAGGGGGATCAGGATGTCGCCATAGGTCGCGGCGCCTTCGGAGACCTCGACATATCCGTCCCCGTCGGTGTCCTGCGCCAGCGTCGGCGTCATGGCGTCGGAGGGGCTGCCGTCACCGCCGAAGGTGCCGTGGATGTGCTGGAAGTGCGCCTCGTTGGGCGTCATCCCCTGCGCGGCGACCGCGACCGTGAGGGAGTCGCCGTTACGCAGCAGATAGGCGGTGCCGGTGGCGCCGGACTGGTTCAGGCCGGTCAGGTCCGTCACGTAGACGTCTTCGGCATTTTCAATGTTTTCCGACAGATTGTCGAAGAATAAGTGAGCCATTTGTTTCCTGCTTTGAATGTAGCGCGTCAGATTCATCGCGAATATTTCGAGCGATGCGCGCTGTTTTTGACCCGCAATTGTCTTTTGGTTTGCGGGTTCGCAGGGAGGTAACGAGTCGGGTTCGGAAAAAGATTTAGTTTTTTGAAAATAAAAACGATGTCTAACTATGTCTGATGGCCAGGAAATCGGTGATCGTTCCCGTGGATGCTGGCGATCTGCGCGTCAGAGCGGGGCATTTCTCGGGGGCGGGAACGAAAAAAAGCTGCCTCCGGAGAGGCAGCTTCGGTCCGATGCGCTCGCCGCGGCGGGGAGGCCCCGTCGCGGCGCGTCGTGTGTCGTCAGATCAGGAAGTCGTCGACCGAGATCGAGACCGCCGCGACGCCGACGAGCTTGATGGAGCCGTCGTCGAGATCGCCGTAGGAGACGATCGCGCCACCGCCGGCGGCGGTGATCTCGATGTCGACGGCCTGGAGGTCGAGGCCGCGCAGGTCGAGCGTGTCGACGCCCACCTCGAAGCCGCGGATGAGGTCGTCGCCGTCATTGAGGCCGAACACGTACTGGTCGGGGCCGTTGCCGCCGATCATTGTGTCATCGCCGGCTTGGCCGAAGAGCATGTCCGGCCCGTTGCCGCCGATGAGGCGGTCGTCGCCGTTGCCGCCAAAGAGGCTGTCCTTGCCGTTGCCGCCGACGACCACGTCGTCACCGGCGCCACCGTTCAGGAAATCCTTGCCGTTCTGGCCGACGAGCTTGTCGTCATCCGCGCCGCCGAAGAGGCGGTCCTTGCCGTTGCCGCCCTTCATGAAATCGTCGCCGGGGCCGCCGGCCATCGTGTCGTCGCCCTGTCCGCCGATGAGGGCATCGTCGCCGCCCGCGCCGACGAGGCGGTCGTCGCCCTGAACGCCGATCAGCGAGTCGTCGCCGACGCCGCCGCGAAGGACATTGTCGCCCGCATCGCCGCGCAGGCGGAACCCGACATCGGCGTCCGCCTCCGCCACGACAGCGGTCGAGTCGGCGTCATATCGGTTGTTGAAGGTTAAGTTGGCCATGGGTTTCCTACTTCAGACAAAGCGCAGCCAATTCGTTGGGTTGACGCACGATATTGGGCGCTGGGTGGCCCGCTTTCTTGGATGTCCGGAGCGGGCTGCAGGGGGTAACGGCCGAGATCAGGAAAAGGATCTCTTCAGAAATGAATTAATTCTATTCGGACCCGGTTCAGCGCCAGAAACCGACCCTGGCGGGCGGTTTTGCCGGCGAATGACGTCTTGACGCAGCGGCGCGTCGGGACCGGCAAACGAAAAAGGCCGCCTCGGGGGCGGCCTTGGTCGCTTCGCTCGTCCGGTCGGATCAGTGGCGCGTCGTGTTCGGCGGGCTCTTCGGTGTGCGGGGCGAGCGGCGCGGGGTGCGCGGCTTGCGGGCCGGGGCGTGGATCGGATCGGGGGTCGGGTCGGCCTCCGCCTCGGCGGCCGCGTCGGACGCCTCATGCGGCAAACTCGGCGCGTCGGGCGTCGTTGAGGCGGTTGGGCGGACGGGCGGCGTGTCGTCCACGTCCGGGCCCAGCGCCTCCTCGATCATGCCGATCGTCTTGCGCTCCGTCGTCTCGGACGCCTCGCTGGAGTTGGCGGCCGCGGGGACGGAACCGTTGGTGCCGGGCGCGTGAGGCTGGCTCGCGGCCGGGAGGGCGCGCATCGCGCTCGCGGCGGCGGCCTGCATCGCCTCGGCGGCGGCTGCGGCGGCCTGCGAGGCGGTGCTCGCCGGAAGCGGTCCTTCTTCCACCTCGCCGCGCGTGTCGCGATAGTCCCAGCGGTTCACGAAGTCGGTGATGCGCGGCGCGATCTCGTTGCGGAAGCGCGAGCCGTTGAAGACGCCATAATGGCCGACGCCGAGCTGCATGTAGTGCTGGTGCTTCTCGGGCGGCAGGTGCGGGGTCAGCCGGTGGGCGGCCTTCGTCTGGCCGATGCCGGAGATGTCGTCCTTCTCGCCTTCCACGGTGAAGATCGGCGTGCGGCGGATGCGCGAGGGGTCGACCGTCCAGTCGCGATGCTTCATCTCGCCCTTCGGCAGGGCGTGGCGCAGGAACACGACGTCGACCGTCTGCAGGTAGAACTCGGCGGTGAGGTCCATGACGGAGAGATATTCGTCATAGAACTCGCGGTGCTTCTCCGCGCTGTCGCCGTCGCCCTTCACGAGGTGGTCGAAATAGTCGTAGTGGGCGGACAGGTGCCGGTCTAGGTTCATGGTCATGAACCCGGTGAGCTGCAGGAAGCCCGGATAGACCTGGCGCATGAAGCCCGGATAGGGCAGCGGCACGGGCATCACGACATTGCGGCGGAACCAGTCGAGCTCGTGCTTGGCCGCGTAGGTGTTCACCTCGGTCGGGTTCTCGCGGGTGTCGATCGGGCCACCCATCAAGGTAATCGATTTCGGAAGCACGGGTGAGCCGCCGGCCTCCATCAGCGCGGTCGCCGCGAAGACGGGCACGGCCGGCTGGCATACCGCGACCATATGAAGATCGCCGTTCATGAACTGCGTGATGTCGATCAGGTAGTCGATATAGTCGTCGAGGTCGAAGCTGCCGTAGGCGATCGGCACCATCCGCGCGTCGGCCCAGTCCGTGATGAACACGTTGTGGTGCGGCAGGAGGGCCTGCACCGTGCCGCGCAGGAGGGTCGCATAGTGGCCGGAGATCGGCGCGACGATGACGACATTGGACTGCTTCGGGGCGCTCTCGGGCAGGTCACGCTTGAAGTGGAGGAGGCGGCAGAAGGGGCGCTCCCAGACCACTTCCTCCTCGACATCGACCGTGACACCGTCGACCTCGACCGTCTCGATACCGAACTCGGGTTTCCCGTAGCGGCGGGTCAGCCGCTCGAACACGTCGCCCGCAGCGACGATTTGCCGACCCATCTCGGTATGGGCAAACGGGTTAAGAGGGTTCTTGTAGTAGAGCCGGATCGCGTCGTTTATGGCTCGTGCAGGGCTGAGGAAGGCGTGGTTCCACTCATAAAACTGGTAGTACATGGTAGCCTCGTAGGTGTTGAACGCGCCGCCGAGAGTTGCTGCTCTGCCCTGCTGCACTGCAGCATATCGCGCGGCTTGGCCCGGTTGGCAAGCTGGTATGATCTCTCGACGGCAAGGGTCTAGTTAACTGAATGAGCGATGCAGCGGTTCCCGCGTTCGAGGAACGGGTGGTACGGGTCCGCACGTTGCTCTTGCTGCGTTGGCTCGCAATTCTGGGCCAGCTTGCCGCAATTTTGTTCGTTTCCGTTGGACTGGAATTTACCATGGCGACGAGTGCCTGCCTCGGCCTCGTCGCGCTTTCCGCATGGTCCAACGTGTTCCTTCGGCTGCGGTTCGCAGGCAACCGCCGCATGTCGGAGGAGTGGACGGCGTGGGTGCTGGGGTTCGACATTCTCCAGCTTGCGGCACAGCTTTGGCTGACGGGCGGTCTCACGAACCCGTTCGCACTTCTGATCATCGCGCCCGTGATGGTATCGGCCACCACCCTTTCGGCCGGCCGGACGATTACCCTTGGCGCTCTCGTGCTGCTGTCAGCAACGTTGCTCGCCATCTTTCACCTACCGCTCCCCTGGTATGTCGGAGAAAGCTTTACCCCACCTTTCCTTTTCGTGGGTGGTGTATGGTTAGCACTTGTCTGCAGCCTGCTTTTTATGGGCACGTATGCTTTTCGTGTCGCAGAAGAACGGCGCCAGCTCGCCGACGCGCTGAGCGCGACCGAGATCATCCTGACGCGTGAGCAGAACCTCCAGGCGCTCGACGGGCTCGCTGCCGCCGCCGCGCACGAGCTCGGCACCCCGCTCGCGACCATCTCGGTGGTGACGCGCGAATTGGAGCGGGAGATGGACCCCGCCTCGCCGATCGCGGACGATATCCGCCTCCTGCGCTCCCAGTCCGAGCGCTGCCGCGAGATCCTCAGCAAGCTGAAGACGCTCGGCGAGGACGATGAGAGCCCGCTGACGCGCCTCAACGTCCACGCCCTCATCGAGGAGGTGGTGGCGCCCCATCGCGGGACCGGGATCGAGATCAAGATCACGATGGCCGGGCCGGAGGACGACCAGCCGATCGTGAATCGCAACCCCGCGGTCCATTACGGGCTCGGCAATCTCGTGGAGAACGCGGTCGATTTCGCGCTGACCCGCGTCACCGTGCGGGCCGAGTGGGACATGCAGCGCCTTTCCATCACCATCTCGGACGACGGGCCGGGCTTTCCGGACGACGTGCTCGACCGGCTCGGCGACCCCTTCATCAGCCGGCGGAACGCGGCGGCGCGCGGCGGCGGGCTCGGCCTCGGCATCTTCATCGCGAAGACGCTACTGGAGCGGACCGGTGCGTCGGTCGTGTTCCGCAAGGGGCCGGGCGCGACGGCCGTCGTCACCTGGTCGCGGGACGTCCTGTCGGGGGTGCGATCGACCGAACATTAAATTTCTGCAATAAATCAGCGCGAGCGATCCTGCGTGCCTAACTTAAGTCTGACTGAGTTTGTTGAGAGGACCACTTGATGGATGCGCTGGTGCAACCGACGCCGACAAAAACCGTCTCTGGCGGGCGGCTTCTGATCGTCGATGACGACGCGGCGTTCGGCCAGCGTTTGGCGCGGGCGATGGAGAAGCGCGGCTTCGTGACGGATGTCGCGGAGAGCGCCCACGACGCCAACCTGATCGCGGACCGCAATCCGCCGGACTACGCGGTGGTCGACATGCGCCTCGGCGACGGCAACGGGCTCGAGGTCGTGGAACGACTTCGCCGCCGCAAGCCGGACGCGCGCGCCGTCATCCTCACCGGCTACGGCAACATCGCGACCGCCGTGACGGCCGTGAAGCTCGGCGCGGTGGACTATCTCGCGAAGCCCGCCGACGCGGACGACGTGTTCGCCGCCCTCACCCGCGAGGGTGCCGAGCGTCCGGACCCGCCGGAGAACCCGATGTCGGCCGATCGCGTCCGCTGGGAGCACATCCAGCGCGTCTACGAGATGTGCGACCGGAACGTCTCCGAGACGGCGCGCCGCCTCAACATGCACCGCCGCACCCTGCAGCGGATCCTCGCGAAGCGCGCCCCGCGCTAAACGCTCGACACGAGCGGCGGCACGCGTGCTTCTGACGCTTGCCGTCGCCGGCTACCGCTCGCTACGCGACGTTGTCCTGCCGCTCGACCGGCTGACCGTCGTCACCGGCGCCAACGGCTCCGGAAAATCCAGCCTCTATCGATCGCTCCGCCTGCTCGCCGATGTGGCGCAGGGCCGGGCCGTCGCGTCCCTCGCCTCCGAAGGCGGCCTCGGGTCCACGCTCTGGGCGGGACCGGAGGCGTTTTCGCGCGCCGTGAAGGCGCGTGAGGCGCCGGTCCAGGGCACGGTCCGTCGCGACCGCGTCGCGCTGAAGCTCGGCTTCGCGTCGGAGGATTTCGGGTACGCCATCGATCTCGGCCTGCCGGTGATCACACGCTCGGCCTTCGCCCGCGATCCGGAGGTGAAGGTGGAGGCGGTCTGGGCGGGGCCGGTCCTGCGCAAGGCGAACACGCTCGCCGAGCGCAAGGGCGCCGGCGTCACCGTTCTGAAGGCGGAGGGCGGGCGCGAGACGATCATCACGAGCCTTCCCCCGTTCGAGACGATGATGATGCACGCGGCCGAGCCCGGCGGCACGCCGGAGCTTCTGGCGCTGCGCGAGCGGATGCGGGCCTGGCGCTTCTACGATCATCTGCGCACCGATCGCGACGCGCCAGCCCGCCAGCCGCAGATCGGGACGCGCACCGTCGCCCTCGCGGAGGACGGGCGCGACTTCGCCGCCGCGATCCAGACGATCCGCGAGATCGGCGACGCGGACGGGCTCGACGCCGCGATCGCGGCGGCCTTTCCGGGGAGCGCCGTCGAGATCGCGGAGAGTGACGGCTATTTCCGCCTCGCGATGCGGCAGGAGGGGCTCCTGCGCCCGCTCCAGACCGCGGAGCTTTCGGACGGGACGCTGCGCTTCCTGCTCCTGGTGGCGGCGCTCCTCACCCCGCGCCCGCCGCCGCTCCTCGTCCTCAACGAGCCGGAGACGAGCCTTCACCCCGACCTCGTCGCCCCGCTCGGGCGGCTCGTCGCGGCCGTGTCGCGCGAGACGCAGGTCATCGTGGTGACGCACAACGCCCCGCTCGTCGAGGCGCTGGCGGGGGAGGGCGCGCTCGTCCATCGGCTCGAAAAGTCGCTCGGCGAGACCGAGATCGCGGGGATCGATCCGCCGCGCTGGGCCTGGCCCTCGCGCGGTTGAGCCGTCATGACCGCCCGGTCCGCTCCGGCATCCGCTCCCATCCCATGTTGATCACGGCCCGCATCGCCGCGTCGGCGGCCGCCTCGTCGTGCGCCTCGATCGCCGTCGCGATGGCGCGGTGGGCCTTCGCGACGGCGAGGGCGAAGGGGCGTTCGCCGGCGGGGGAGGAGTTGCGCAGGATCTGCGTGAGGGCCGCCTCGATGAGGTTGCCGGCCGAATAGAGAAGCGGGTTCTTGGTCGCGTCGAGGACGGCGAAGTGGAAGTCGAGATCGACGAGGGCGAAGCTCTCGTCGGTGTGCGGCTCGGCGAGGCGGTCGGCGAGGGTGAGGAGGGTCTCGATGTCGTCGGCGTCGGCGTTCCGCGCGGCGAGGCGGGCGGCGGCCGGCTCGAACGACAGGCGCATCTCGTAGATGTGGGCCATGAATTGCGGGTCGATGCCGGTCTCGAGGTGCCATTTGAGGACGTCGGCGTCGAGGAAGTTCCACTCCTTCGGGTTGGTGACGCGCGTCCCGATCCGTGCGCGCGGGACGACGAGGCCCTTCGCCGCCAGCGTCTTCATCGCTTCGCGCAGGACGGTGCGGGAGACCTGGAAGCGCTCGCCGAGCTCGGCGTCGCCCGGCAGCGTCGCGCCCACCTCGTAGATGCGGCCGACGATCGCGCGGCCGATGCCGTTGACGACGTGGGAGTGGCTCGTCTTCGGCGCCCGCCGGGAGATGACCGCGCGCAACATCCTCTCAGGTCGCCTCCGCCGTACGCATCGCGTGCCGCCCGGCGCCGCGCGCGGTCCTTGCCGGGATCCTGCGGAACGACAGCACGGCGGCGCGACCGCGCGCAACAATGATGCGTGTGCAGGCAACAATAAAATTATGCGTGCGCCAAAATTCTGAGGCCGCGCCGGTGGCCGGACGGCGCGCGGCGGAGCGGGCTGTCATGGCGCGACGAGCGGACCCGTCCCCGGCGCAAGGGATGTTGTCACGTGTCTCTCCTGGCCGCGCCGTGTCGTGGCGGCCAGAAGGAAAAACATCATACAATACGACTATTGTAAATTGCCGCGTGTCGCGGATGTCCGCGGAGGTCGTGGTTCGCGCCGGCCGTCAGATATCCTTCAGGAGGCGCAGCGAATCGTAGACGGCGGCGTGGATGTTGCGGCTCGACACCGCGTCGCCGACGCGCCACAGGCGGTAGCGCCCCTCGGGGTTGCGCACCACCTCCTGCGGACGGCCTGCGAGGAGGGCGCGGTGGTCGATCTCGCCGCGATTGAGCGATGCCTCGCGCAGCGCGAAATAGAGCTCGTCGAGCGGCTGGGTGCCGTTCTCGATCACCACCTGGTCGGCCTCGCGCACGATCGTCCGCTTGCCGTACTCGTCCTCGAAATGGGCGGAGAGGCGGTTGCCGACGCGGTGGAGGGCGACGAGCTTGAGGTTCAGCGTCACCTTCACGTCGTGCTCGGAAAAGATCGCGAAATAGGGCGGGAAGGACGTGCCGCCGACCTCCGGCCCGAGGATCCGCTCGGGCGTGATGATCTCCACCTCCGCGCCGGCCTTGGCGAGGAATTCGGCCGTGGTGAGGCCCGGATGGGCGCCGTTGTCGTCGAAGAGGATGACGGACTTCGCGGGCTTCACCGCGCCCGAGAGGATGTCCCAGGACGAGGTGGCGAGCCCGTCGCCGGCCTCGAGGAAGGAGGCGTCGGGCATGCCGCCGGTCGCGATCACAACGACGTCCGGCTCCTCGGCGAGGACGTCCTCGGCCTCGGCATAGGTGTTGTAGCGGAACTCGACGCCGAGGCGCTCGCACGTCGAAACGCGCCAGTCGACGATGCCGAGGATCTCGCGCCGCCGCTTCACCGAGGCGGTGAGGCGGACCTGTCCGCCCGGCGCGTCCTGCGCCTCGAAGAGGACGACCTGGTGGCCGCGCTCGGCCGCGACGCGCGCCGCCTCCAGCCCCGCGGGCCCCGCGCCGACGACGACGACGCGCTTCGACGGCCCCTCGCTGCGCGCGATGATGTGGGGCATGGACGCTTCGCGCCCGGTCGCCGCGTTGTGCACGCAGGCGGCCTCGCCGTTGTAGATTGAATCGATACAATAACCCATGCCGACGCACGGCCGGATGGTCTCTTCCGTCCCCGCCACGATCTTCGCCACGATGTGCGGATCGGCAATGTGCGCGCGGGTCATGCCGACGAGATCGAGCTTGCCGCTCTCCACCGCGTGGCGCGCCGTGGCGACGTCCTGGATGCGGGCGGCGTGCATGGTGGTGATCCTCGTCTCGGCGCGGACCTCACCGGCGAAGTCGAGGTGCGGGGCGGAGCGGGCGCCCATGCCGGGGATCACCCGCGAGAGGCCTTCCTCGCTGTCGATGTGGCCGCGGATCACGTTGACGAAGTCGATCTTGCCGGAGGTCGCGAAGCGGCGGGCGATCTCCAGCCCCTCCTCGCGGTCGATGCCGTTCTTGAGATCCTCGTCGCAGACGAGGCGGATGCCGACGATCATCTCCGGTCCGACGCGCTCGCGCACGGCGTCGAAGACGCGCCAGGCGAAGCGCATCCGGTTGTCGAGCGAGCCGCCATACTCGTCGTCGCGGTGGTTGGTGACGGGCGACAGGAACTGGTCGACGAGGTGGCCGTAGGCGTTGATCTCGATGCCGTCGAGCCCGGCGGCCTTCACCTTCTCCGCGCCGTCCGCATAGGCCTCGACCACGCGGTCGATGTCCCAGTCCTCCATCGCCTTCGGATAGCAGCGATGGGCCGACTCGCGGATGGAGGAGGGGGCGAGGGTGGGCAGCCACTCGGCGCGCGACCAGTAGGTGCGGCGGCCGAGATGGGTGATCTGGATCATCACCGCGGCGCCGTGTTCGTGGCACTCGTCGGCGAGGCGGCTCAGCCAGTAGACGGACTCGTCGCGGAACAGCTCGATGTTGCCGAAGGATTGCGGGCTGTCCGGCGCGACGACGGTGGAGCCGCCGATCATGGTGAGGCCGATGCCGCCCTTCGCCTTCTCCACGTGATAGAGGCGGTAGCGGTCCTTCGTCAGGCCGCCCTCGGTGTAGGCCGGCTCGTGCGCGGTGGAGATCAGGCGGTTCTTCAGCGTCAGGTGCTTGAACTGGTAGGGCTGGAGAAGCGGGTCCTGGCGGCCGGTCAGGATGGTCTGCGACGTCGAGCCCGCGGGCCGTTCGATCGCGTCGCGGAGCGGGGCGTTGCGGAGCTGCACGGGCGATTCCTCGCGTGTTAGCGGTCGAGCACGACGTCCGTTTCAGGGCGGCTCGAGCAGGGTAGAATAAAACCGCGATCGATCTCGCGTTGGCGAAGGGCGGTGGTCGCGCTCATCGTGACCGTGCCGGACACCTTGAGGCTCTTGCAGGTGCCGCACTCGCCGCGCGCGCAGGAGGACGGCATCGCGATGCCGGCGGCCTTGGCGGCGGCGAGGATGGTGGTGCCCTGCGGGCAGTCGAAGCTGCGGCCGGAGCGGGCGAAGGTGATGCGGCGCGCGGGGAGGGTGGAGTCGCCCGCCATCTCGCCTTCCGTCACGCCGAAATCGAACGATTCCTCGAAATAGCCCGTCGACGGGACACCGAGGGCGGCCGTCGCGACGCGCATCGCGGCCATGAAGCCCTCCGGCCCGCAGCACAGGACCGTGCGGTCGGCGCAGTCGGGCACGAGGCGGGCGAGGGCGTCGGCATCGAGCCGGCCCTTCTCGCCGGCCCATCCGTTCACCGGGCGGCTCGGCACCATGAGGACGCGCAGGCGCGGCAGGCGGCGGGCGAGCGCGGCAAGCTCGGCCGCGCCGATGAGGTCCTCCTCGGTGCGTGCGGCGTGGAGGAAGACGGCGTCGAGGTCGATGCCGAGATCGGCCGCCGTGCGCACGATCGCCATCATCGGCGTGATGCCGCTGCCGGCCGAGAGGAGGAGATAGCACTCGGCGGGCGCCGTCGCGGGGCCGAAGCGGCCGGCGGGGCCGAACCCCTCGACCACGTCGCCGGGGTGCAGCGTGTCGTGGAGGTGGCCCGACATCACGCCGCCGGGCTTGCGCTTCACCGTGATGATGATCGCGCGATCGCCCGCGGCGGACGAGGTGATGGTGTAGCTGCGCTCGACGCCCGCGCCTTCGGTGCGCACGGTGAGATACTGGCCCGGCTCGTGGGTGATGCGCGACCCGTCCTCCGGCTGGAGCAGGAAGGAGCGCACGTCATGCGTCTCGTCCCACGCGGCGCGGCAGACGAGGCGTCCCCACCGGTCGGGCCGCCACGCGCCGCGGCGGGCGGGGGCCGCGAAAGGGTTCATCGGACCGTCAGCGCCCGTAGCCGTGCGCGCTCATCCGCTCGACGTACCAGGTGATGAAGTCGTCGAGCTGCTTTTCGGTGAAGCGCGAGTAGGGGCCGGGGCGGAAGCCTGCGCTCTGCACGCCCTGCTGGGCGAGGGCGACGAGATCGGCGTCCTGCTGGTTGGTGGCGAGCCACACGGAGGTGAGGGTCTCGAGGTCGTAGTCGACGCCCTCGACCGCGTCCTTGTGGACGAGCCACTTGGTGCGCACGAGCGTCTTGTCCGGTCCGAGCGGGAACATCGTGATGACGACCGCGTGGTCGCCCATCATGTGGTTCCAGGAGTTGATGCCCCAAAGGTGCGTGTCGCCCGTGCCCTTGCCGACAGTGCCGAGCGGGATCTGGCAGGCGGCGCGCGCATCGGGCGTCTGGCTCTCGCCGGCGCCGGCGATGATGAGGCGCTGGGTGCGGAAGTTGGTCGCGACGCCGACCGTGTGCTCGACGGCGGCCGACGGCAGGCCCGCCTCTTCCCAGGCGGCGGTCTGGCGGGCGTAACGGTCCGCGAGTGCCTCGGCCTCGGCCTTCTCGGACGGGGAGAGGTCGGCGGGGTCGAAACCGAAATCGGTCGCGAAATAGGAGACGCAGAGCTCGGGGTGGTTCGCCTCGCAATGGTAGCACTCGCGATTGTTCTCGATCACGAGCTTCCAGTTGCCGTTCTCGACGATGTCCGTCTCGTAGGCGATGCGGGTGTTGGCGAGGTCGTAGGCGGCGAGGCGGGGGGCCATCACGCGGTCGAGCTCGTCGATGTCGGCGGGCGGGGTGTCGGAGAGGCACGCATAGAGGATGCCGCCGACATTGCGCAGCGCCACCGGCTTCAGGTGGTGCAGGCCCTTGTTGAAGTCCTGGCCCATGTGGGGGGCGCTGAAGAGGTCGCCCGTCAGCTCGTAGGCCCACTGGTGGTAGGGGCAGACGAGCTTGCCGACGATGGAGCGCCCGGCTTGCACGAGGCGCGAGCCGCGATGGCTGCACACATTGTGGAAGGCGCGAACGGTCTCTTCCTCGTCGCGCACGATGACGATCGAGGAGCGGCCGATATCGACGGCGTAGACGTCGCCCGCCTCGGGCACATCCGCCTCGACCGCGACGGCCATCCAGTGCTGATGGAAGATGATGTCGAGGTCGGCCTCGAACACGTCGGCGCGGGTGTAGAGGCCGGCCGGCAGCATGTGGCCAGGCTCCCGCGCGCCGATGAGGGAGGCGATGACAGCGCGAGACGCGCCGTCCTCGGAGAGGTCGTGCAGTTGGTGGAGCATCAGCCGGCCGCCATCGAACAGAGACACAACGGGCGCCACGCGGCGCATACTCCGAAGAATTGAATGAAGTCCAGCCTGCGCTCAAGAGCATAAATTCTGACGGGAATGGATAATGTCAGATCATGCATCGGGGTGCATACGCCCGCGTCATAGGCAGAGTCCCGCTTCCATCGGATGCATTGAGGTTATGCCTTGGGCAATTTGCCGCCGAAGCCGTTGCTTGCGGCGTGTGCAGGCGCCCAAGCAACGATCAAATATTCGGGCCGGATCGCGAGTCTTTCCTGCCAGGGCCGGCCTTCGCCGCGCTCGGCCGCGAGGGTTTCGGCGCGTTTCACCGCCTTGCCCTACGCGAAAGTTGGGTTCAGCATAACAGAGGATTATGTATCGCCGGCGAGACGGCGGCGGAGGGAGGTGCAGGGCGGATGGCGACGTTCAAGCGCAGCGTGCCTTCGCTCGGGACGCTAGCGGTGTTCGAAGCGGCGGCGCGGCTCGGCGGCTTCACCAAGGCGGCGGACGAGCTCGGCGTGACGCAGGCCGCGGTCAGCCGCCAGATCCGCTCGCTGGAGGACGACCTCAACACGCCCCTCTTCGTGCGCGCCCACCGCAAGGTGCAGCTGACACGCGCCGGGCGCGTCCTCGCCGAGGCCGTCGGCCAGTCCTTCGAGCGGATCGCCGACGCGATCGAGGTCGTCCGCAACCCGACGCCCGCCCAGGCGCTCACCGTGTCGACGACGCTCGCCTTCTCCCACTTCTGGCTCCTGCCGCGCCTGCCCTCCTTCCGCACCGAGCATCCGGAGCTGGAGCTGCGGGTGATCTCGCAGGACGCGCCGGTGGACCTGCGCGATGGCGGGGTCGACGTGCTCCTGCGCTTCGGCAAGCCGCCCTTCCGCGACGGGACTGTCCTCGCCTCGCATCCGGAGACGGCCTATCCGGTGTGCAGCCCGGAATTCGCGGCGAGCCTGCCGCCCGACTTCGACATCTCGCGCCTGTGCGAATTGCCGCTGATCGAGATCGACCCGGCCGAGCCGACCTGGCTCACCTGGCCCCAATGGTTCGCGATGGCCTCGCTGAAGCGCCCCTCGCGCCGCAGCGGCCTGCGCTTCAACCACTATAGCGACGCTGTCTACGCCGCGATCAACGGCGAAGGGGTGACGCTCGGCTGGCACCGCCTGCTGGAGCGCCCGCTCGCGGACGGACGCCTCGTGCCGCTCGGCGACGTGAAAGTCGATCCGGGCGACGGGCACCATGTCGTCGTGCCCGACAACAGCACCGGCGAGCCGGCCGTGCAGGCCTTCGTCGCCTGGATCGAGAGCTGCTTCGCCTCAGACGGCTGAGCGCGTCTCGGGCGCGCCCTGGCGGTGGGTGCGGCGCCAGGCCTGCGGGGTCATCCCCTCGGCCGCGCGGAAGGTGCGCACGAGGTGGGAGACGTCGCAGAACCCCGTCTCGGCAGCGATGCGGGTGATGCTCTCGCCCGGATCCTGGAGGAGCTGCTTGACCTTGGCGAGGCGGATGGCGCGCGCCGCCTCGTGCGGGGAGAGCTTCAGCGCGTCGGCGAAGCGGCGCTCCAGGGTGCGGCGGTTGACGTTGAGGCGCTGGGCGAGCCGCGTCACGGTGAGCGGCGCCTCGATCGTCTCGCGCATGACGACGAGGGCGCGGCGCACCAGCTCGTCGCGCGTCGTGAGGTCGAGCGGCACCGGCTGCGGCCTGTCCGGCGCCAGCGCCTCCTCGATGATCATGATGTTGAGGCTCTTCTTCGCCGCCACGCGGCCGACATGCTTCTCGACGAGATAGGCCGCGAGATGGGCCGAGCTGACGCCGCCAGAGCAGGTGAGGCGGTCGCGGTCGACGACGAAGATCTGGTCGGCGACGGGCTCCAGCCCCTCGAACTCCTCCAGGAAATCCTCGCGGTGGAACCAGGAGACGCAGCAGCGATAGCCGTTCATCAGCCCCGCATGGTGGAGGATGAAGGCGCCGGTGCAGATGCCGACGAGCGGCACGTCCGCCGCGGCCGCCGCCTGGAGGAAGGCGACCACCTCGCGCCCCACGGGCTCGACCGCGCCGATGAGGCCGCCGACGACGACGATATAGTCGAACCGCGACGGGTCGCCGAGCCGCGCGTCCGGCTGGACGCTGAGCCCGCAGCTCGACCGCACGGGGTTCATCGTTGCCGAGAGGACGTGCCAGCGGCAGAAGATCGGGCGCGAGCGGTCGCCCTCGTCCGCCGCGAGGCGCAGGACGTCAACGAAGTTGGCGAAGGCCGACAGGGTGAAGCGATCGGCGAGGATGAAGCCGATCGACAGGCGCGGTTTCGGATCGGAACCCACCATGGAGAAACTCCGGCCGAGGTCGGACTATGTCGCAAATTTCATGTGGTTGCGACGCGATTCTTCCAACGTTAGAGGACGAGGAGCGCGACATTGGCGTGAAGCGTTCGAGTGGAGGTCCGCCGTGACGCATTTTTCCATCTTCTCGCTCCTTTCAAACGCCTTCTCCGCAAATGAGAACTGGCGCGCGCAGTGGCCCGAGGCCAGCCCCAAGAGCGAATATGATGTCGTGATCGTCGGCGCCGGCGGTCATGGGCTCGGCGCGGCCTACTATCTCGCCAAGGAGCACGGCATCACCAACGTGGCCGTGATCGACAAGGGGTGGCTGGGTGGCGGCAACACCGGGCGCAACACCACCATCATCCGCTCGAACTACCTCTATGACGAGAGTGCGCGGCTATATGACCACGCCGTCGATCTCTGGGAGGGGCTGAGCCAGGACCTCAATTACAACGTCATGTACTCGCGGCGCGGCGTCCTGATGCTCGCCCACACCGAGCACGACGTGCAGAGCTTCCGCCGGCACATCCACTCGAACCGCCTGAACGGCGTCGACAATGCGTGGCTGACCGCGGCGGAGGTGAAGGCCTATTGCCCGCCGGTCGATATCTCGCCGCGCAAGCGCTACCCGGTCGTGGGCGGCGCGCTGCAGCGCCGCGCCGGCACCGCCCGCCACGACGCGGTCGCCTGGGGCTATGCGCGCGGGGCCTCGGCGCGCGGGGTCGACATCATCCAGAATTGCGCGGTGACGGCCATCCGCCGCGGGCCGGACGGGGCCGTCATCGGCGTCGAGACGGATAAGGGCTTCATCAAGGCGAAGAAGGTCGCCGTCTCCGCCGCCGGCCACACCTCGGTGGTGATGGGGACGGCCGACGTCCGCCTCCCGCTCGAGAGCTATCCGCTCCAGGCGCTCGTGTCGGAGCCTGTGAAGCCGTGCTTCCCGTGCGTCGTCATGTCGAACTCGGTCCACGCCTATATCAGCCAGTCCGACAAGGGCGAGCTCGTGATCGGGGCGGGCACCGACCAGTATACGAGCTACTCCCAGCGCGGCGGACTGCCGGTGATCGAGCACACCCTCGCCGCCATCTGCGAGATGTTCCCGATGTTCCGCCGGATGCGGATGCTGCGCATGTGGGGCGGAATCGTCGACGTGACGCCGGACCGCTCGGCGATCCTCGGCAAGACGCCGGTGAAGGGGCTCTACGTCAATTGCGGCTGGGGGACGGGCGGCTTCAAGGCGACGCCGGGCGCGGCGCACACCCTCGCCTGGACCGTCGCCAAGGACGAGCCGCACCCGATCAACGCGCCCTTCACGCTGGAGCGGTTCACCACCGGCCGGCTGATCGACGAGGCGGCGGCCGCCGCCGTCGCGCACTAGCGCCCGGACGCAAGGAGGCCACCATGCTCCTGATCCACTGCCCCTATTGCGACAAGACGCTGCCCGAGATCGAGTTCGTCTATGCGGGCGAGGCGCACATCGCGCGGCCCGCCGACCCGTCCGCGATGTCCGACGAGGCGTGGCGCGACTATCTCTATATCCGCACCAACGCGCGCGGACCGCACTTCGAGCGGTGGCGGCACATCCACGGCTGCGCCCGCTTCTTCAACGCCGTGCGCGACACGGTGAGCGACCGCTTCCTCACCACCTACAAGGCCGGCGAGCCGCGTCCAGACCTCGCGGCGCTGCTCGCGAAGGAGGCGGCGCGATGAGCGGGGCGACCGACACCGGTACCGGCGCCGTGGCCGTGCCGTTCGAGGTGCGCGCGGCCGACCCCGTCGCCGGCGCCTTCCGCGCCAAGGGGCGCGGGCGGATCGACCAGCGCAAGCGCGTGGGCTTCACCTTCGACGGCAAGCCCTATAGCGGCCTTCAGGGCGACACCATCGCCTCGGCCCTCCTTGCGAACGGCGTCCACCTCATGGGGCGCTCGTTCAAATATCACCGCCCGCGGGGCATCCTCGCGGCGGGGTCGGAGGAGCCGAACGCGCTCGTCGGGGTGACGCGCGGACCCGGCCGGTTCGAGCCGAACACCCGCGCCACGATGCAGGAGCTCTTCGACGGGCTCGTCGTCGAGAGCCAGAATAGCTGGCCGTCGCTGCGCTTCGATGTCGGCGCGATCAACGATCGCGTGCCGGGCGTCCTGTCGGCGGGCTTCTACTACAAGACCTTCAAGTGGCCGGCCGGCTTCTGGCACCGCCTCTACGAGCCCGCGATCCGCGCCGCGGCGGGGCTCGGCCGCGCGCCCGAGGCGGACGATCCGGACCTCTACACCGCGCGCTACGCCCATGCCGACGTGCTGGTCGTGGGGGCTGGCCCGGCGGGCCTCGCCGCCGCGCTCGCGGCCGGGCGCAGCGGCGCACGGGTGATCCTCGCCGACGAGCATGCCGAGATGGGCGGCCACCTCCTCTCCGCCCCGGACATCGAGATCGACGGGCGCGGCGGATGGGCCTTCCTTGCCGAGACGCTCGGCGAGCTCGCCGCGATGCCGAACGTGCGCCTCCTGCCGCGCACGACGGCGATCGGCTACTTCCACCAGAACATGGTCGCCCTCGCCGAGCGGCTGACCGACCATCTCGCAGAGCCGCCCGCAGGGGCGCCGCGCGAGCGGCTGTGGCGCGTGCGAGCGAAGGAGGTCGTGCTCGCCCAGGGCGCGATCGAGAAGCCGCTCGTCTTCGCCGGGAACGACCGTCCGGGCGTGATGCTCGCGAGCGCCGCGGCGACGATGCTGCACCGCTATGGCGTCCTCGTCGGCCACGCGCCGGCGGTGGTCGCGACACACGACAGCGCCTACGCCGCCGCCTTCGCACTCGCCGACGCGGGCGCGCACATCGCCGGCATCTTCGACGTGCGGACCGCGATCGACCCCGCCCTCACCGCCGAGGCGGCGCGCCGGGGGATCGAGGTCGCGCCCGGCCACACCGTGCTCGGGACCAAGGGGCGGCTGCGGGTCTCGGCGGTCGAGGTCGCGCTGGTCGCGAACGGGGCCGTCGGGGCGAAGCGGCGCGTCGAATGCGACACGCTGCTGATGTCGGGCGGATGGACGCCGACGCTGCACCTTCACTCCCACACCAAGGGCTCGCTCGCCTGGGATGACGGGCTCTCGACCTTCCTGCCCGCGACCTCGCCCGAGGCCTGCGCGAGCGCGGGGGCGTGCGCCGGCCAATGGGGCGTCGCGACGGCGCTCGCGGACGGCTCGCGCGCCGGGGCCGCGGCCGCGGCGTCGGCCGGCTTCTTCGCAAAGGCGGTCGTCGCCGCCGTGCCCGGCGAGCGCGCGGAGACGGGCGAGAGCGTCATCGTGCTGCCGGCCGCGAAGAAGGGCGGCAAGGCCTTCATCGACCACCAGAACGACGTCACCGCGAAGGACATCCGCCTCGCGGTACGCGAGGGCATGCGCTCGATCGAGCATGTGAAGCGCTACACGACGACCGGGATGGCGACCGACCAGGGCAAGACCAGCAACATCAACGCCCTGCTCCTCGCCGCCGACGCGCTCGGCAAGGCCGCGCCCGCGGTCGGCCTCACCACCTTCCGCCCGCCCTACACGCCGACGACCTTCGGCACCTTCGCGAACCACCATGCCGGGGCGACCTTCGAGGTCACGCGCAAGACGCCGATCGACGGATGGGCCGAGGCGCGGGGCGCGATCTTCGAGCCCGTCTCGCTGTGGCGCCGCGCGCGCTATTTCCCGCGCGAAGGCGAGACCATGCGCGAGGCGGTGGCCCGCGAGTGCCGCGCGACGCGCGAAAGCGTCGGCCTCTTCGACGCCTCGACGCTCGGCAAGATCGAGGTGGTCGGCCCGGACGCGGCCGAGTTCATCCACCGCATGTACACCAACCCCTTCCTGAAGCTCGCCCCCGGCCGCTGCCGCTATGGCGTGCTTCTCGGGGAGGACGGCTTCATCCGCGACGACGGCGTGATCGCGCGCCTCGCCGAGGACCGCTTCCACGTCACGACCACCACCGGCGGCGCGCCGCGCGTCCTCGCCATGATGGAGGACTATCTCCAGACCGAGTGGCCGGACCTCAAGGTCTGGCTCACCTCGACGACGGAGGAATGGGCGACGATCGCGCTGAACGGGCCCGACGCGCGCGCGGTGCTCGCGCCCCTCGTGAAAGAGGCGGACATCTCGGCCGAGGCGTTCCCGCACATGTCGGTGGTGGAGTGCCGCGTCGCCGGGGTGCCGACGCGCCTTTGCCGGATGAGCTTCACCGGCGAAGTGGGGTTCGAGATCAACGTCCCGGCGCGCGCGGCGCTTGGCGTCTGGGAGGCGGTCTGGGCGGCGGGCCGGCGCTTCGACATCACGCCCTACGGCACCGAGACGATGCACGTCCTGCGCGCCGAGAAGGGCTACATCATCGTCGGCCAGGAGACCGACGGCACGGTGACGCCGGACGATGCCGGCCTCTCCTGGGCGATCGGCAAGACGAAGGCCGATTTCGTCGGCAAGCGCTCTCTCGCCCGGCCGGACATGCTGTCGCCGGACCGCAAGCAGCTCGTCGGCGTCCTCACCGAGGATCCCTCGATCGTGCTCGAAGAGGGCGCGCAGCTCGTGGAGGCGGACGCCGCGCCGCCGGTGCCGATGATCGGCCACGTCACCTCGTCCTATTGGAGCGAGACGCTCGGCCGCTCGATGGCGCTCGCCCTCGTCGCCGGCGGGCGGGAGCGGATCGGCGACACGCTCTATATCCCGATGCCCGACCGCACACTCAGCGTCCGCCTGACCGCGCCGATCTTCTATGATCCGGACGGCGCGCGGCTCAACATGTGAGGCCCGCCATGATGGATTCCCTGGCAGACGCCGCCGGTCCGGTGGCCCTCACCCTCTCCGACACCGGCGCTCGGTTCAGCCTGCGCGTCGCCCAGGCCGACCGCGAGGCGGCGGCGGGCGCGTTCGGCCTCGCCCTGCCGGCGGGGATCGGCGACGCGGTGCGCGGCGCGGACCGCGAGGGGCTCTGCGTCGGACCCGACGAATGGGTGCTCTGGGCCGATGAAGCGGCGCGGGGCGACATCGTTGCCGCCTTCGCCGCGCTCGCCGCGACGGTGCCGCACAGCCTCGTCGACATCAGCGATCGGGAGATGACGATCACCCTCGCGGGGCCCGGCGCGGCCGATCTCCTCGCGATGGGCATCGCGATCGATCTCGACGCCTTCGCCTCGGGCCATGGCGTGCGCACGGTCTTTTCCGGGGTCAGCGTGATCCTGCGGCGCGATTCGGCCGATCTCTTCCGCCTCGACGTCTGGCGCTCGTTCGTGCCGCACCTGTGGACGCTGCTCGCCGAGGGCAATCACGAACTCGCCCTCGGGGTGTAGGCGCGGCCGCGGGTCAGCGGTCGGGAACGTCGACCCAGGCGCCCGAGGACGCGGAGGCGAGAAGGGCGTCGATGAAGAGCTGCGTGCGCAGCCCGTCGGTGCCGTCGACCGGCGGGGCGCGCCCGGCCTCGATCGCGTCCAGGAAGGCGGCGTGGACGGCGCGGTGCGCCTCCGAGGAGAAGGCCATCGGGTCGGCGCCGCCGCCCGTCGCCGCGGTCTCGCCGAAGGTCTCCTGACGCCCATCGATCCAGTCGACCGTCAAGAGCGCCCCGCTCAGATGGGCGATGCCGCGCGCGCCCATCACCGTGATTGTCTCGGCGTGGCCCGGATAGCAGGCGGTGGTGGCGGTCAGCGTGCCGACGCCGCCATTCGAAAGACGCAGCGCCGCGCCGACGAAATCCTCGCACTCCATCGTGTGGATGGCCGTTGTCGCGCTGACGGCGGACACGGACGCGATGCCGCCGACCGCGGCGCGGAAGACGTCGAGCGTGTGGATCGCCTGGGTGATGAGGACGCCGCCGCCATCGCGCGCCATCGTCCCGCGCCCCGGCTCGTCATAATAGGATTGGGGACGCCACCAGGGGATGGTGCAGGTCGCGGCCGACACAGTGCCGAGCTTGCCGCTCGCGACGAGGTCGGCGAGCGCGATGCTCGCGGGCCGGTAGCGGTGCTGGAAGACGATGCCGAGCCGCAGGTCGCGCTCCGCCGCGAGGGAGACGAGCGTGCGCGCGCCCTCCGTCGTCATCGCGAGCGGCTTTTCGAGGAGGACGTGCTTGCCCGCCTTCAGGAAGGCGGAGGCGATGTCGACATGGGCGGCCGGCGGGGTGAGGACGATCGCGGCCTCGATCGTCGGATCCGCGACGAGGGCGTCGAGATCGTCGCTCGGGGTGAAGCCGCGCTTCGCGGCCTCGGCGCGCCGCGCCTCGGAGCGGTTGTAGGCGCCGACGATCTCGACCCGGTCGGCGAGATCGGTGAGGGCTTCGGCGTGCGGGGCGAAGGCCATGCCCGTCCCCACAACGGCCATGCGATGGCGCGTCATTCGATCACTCCAAAATAGCGGGCGATGGCCTCGGCTTGGCCTTCGAGCATGCGATATCCGGGCTGCGTGGCGCAACCTCTGGCGGCGGCCGCCTCGAGCAGCGGCGAGACCGCCGGCTTCAGGAGCACGTCGACGACGAGCGTGCCGGGCCGGAGGCGGTCGGGCGGCAGCGGGTAGGGATCGCCCGGCGCCGAGCCGATCGGGGTCGCGTTGACGACGATGTCGAACGCGGCCGGGTCGGGCGGCGTGTCGGCGATCCGCGTGTCCAGATGGACGGGGCGGAGCGTTTCGGCGAGCGCCGCGGCGCGGGGCGCCGAGACGTCGTGGAGCGTGATCGGGCCGACCCCCGCATCGGCGAAGGCGTGCGCGATCGCGGCCCCCGCCCCGCCGGCGCCGAGGATCATCGCGGAGCGCCCGGCGATCGCGTGGCCCTCCCGCTCGAGGCCGATGACGCAGCCCGCCCCGTCGAAATTGTCCCCGTGGAGGGTGCCGTCCGGGAGGCGGCGGATCGCGTTCACCGCGCCGATCCGGCGGCCTGCATCCCCGACCACGTCGATGAGGGGCACGACGTCCATCTTGTGCGGGATCGTGACTATGATTCCGTCGACATTCTCCAGCCCGCGCGCGGCCGAGAGGAAGGCGGAGAGGCCGGCCGGCTTCACGTGCAGCGGGATGAGCACGGCCGCGATCCCCTTCTCGCGGAAGAGGGCGTTGAAGACGCGCGGCGAGCCCACCTGCGCGATCGGGTCGCCGATGATCGCGTAGACCCGTGTCGTGCCGGTGAGGGGGAGGGGGAGGCCGGCGTTCGGGTCGGGCGTCCCGCTCATTTTCGACGCTTGGCGAGGAAGGCGCCGACGCGGGCCTTCTTCTCGTCGGTGTCGAGGATGAAGGAGGCGAGGAGACGCTCGGTCCGGAAGGTCTGGGCGAGGTGGCCCTCGGCCGCGCTCCACAGGATCTCGCGGGCGAAGCGGATCGAGGGCGCGCTCTTCTGCGCGATCGTGGCGGCCATCTCGAGCGCGGTCGGCACCACCGCTTCGGCCGGCACGGCGCGGGCGGCGATGCCGAGATCGCGCGCCTCGACGCCGGAGAGGACGCGGCCGGTGAGGGCGAGGTCCGCCGCAACCGCGCGGCCGGCAAGCGTGATGATGCGCTGCGTGCCCTGCTGGCCGGGGATCACGCCGATCCCGGTCTCGGGCAGGGAGAAGCGGGCGTCCTCCGCGGCGACGATCAGGTCGCAGCCGAGCGCGAGCTCGAAGCCACCGCCGACCGCGTGCCCGCGCACCGCCGCGATGACGGGCTTGGCGCGCCGCGTCAGCCGGTCGTGGCCCTCGAGCCAGTTGCCGAGCACGGCCTCGATGCCCTCGCGCGTGTCGATGTCGCGCAGGTCCGCCCCGACCGAGAAGAAGCGCTCGGTGCCGGACAGCACCATCGCCTTCACGTCGTCGTCCGCCTCGGCCGCGTCCATGGCCGAGAGGAGCGCGGCGGTCAGCTCCTCGGAGAGGGGATTGCCGCGATCGGGCTCGCCGATCATGCGGATGTGGGTGACACCGCCGTCGGTGTCGATCTCGACATAGCTCATGCCGCGACGGTCTCGGACTTGAAGTGCGCGGCGGGCATCCGGCGCGGATTGTCCACGATCGGGCGGAAGTCCATGCGGGCGAGGATGTCGGCCTCGATGTCGACCCCCTCCGCGATCTCGACGAGGGCGAGCCCGTTCGGCGTCAGGCGGAAGACCGCGCGCTCGGTGACGTACACGACCTCCTGGCCGCGGCGCACTGCCTCCTCGCCCGAGAAGGTGATCGCGCCGACCGTGTCGACGAACTTCTTGATGGCGCCGTTCTGGACGATGCGGATGCCGCCATCGAGGATCTCGATCTTCGAGCCCTTGGTGTCGAACGTGCCGCAGAAGACGACCTTCTTGGCGTTGTGGGTGATGTCGATGAAGCCGCCGGGGCCGACGATGAAGCCGCCCATGTGGCTGACATTGACGTTGCCGAGCCGGTCCACCTCGGCCATGCCGAGGAAGGCCGCGTCGAGCCCGCCGCCATGGTAGAAGTCGAACTGCTCGCTGGCGTTCATGATGGCGTTGGCGTTGACGGCCATGCCGAAAAGGTCGCCGGTCAGCATGGCGCCGCCGTGGATGCCCTGCTCGATCGTCGTCCAATAGTCGCCATAGGCGCCGCGCTCGGAGATGATCTCGGCGACGCCCGCCGAGGCGCCGAAGCCGAAATTGAGGCAGGCGCCGGAGGTCAGCTCCTCGGAGGCGCGCAGCGCGATGACGCGCTTCGGCCCGCCGCGCGCGTCGATCTTCTCCGGCACGATGTCGCTGCGGGCGAGCCCCGCGAGATCGTCGCGATAGCCGCCGAGATAGGTCTGCTGCTGCTCCGGCTCGATGATGAGCGCGTCCACCAGGATGGCGGGCACCGTCACCTCGCGCGGGCGCAGCGTCCCGGTGGGGAGCACCTCGCGCACCTGGGCGTAGACCGTGCCGCCGCTATTATGGGCGGCGAGGGCGACATTGTAGATGTCGAGGTCGGCCGGCTCCTCGCGCGTGGTCAGGCTGCCGGAGGCGTCGGCGGAGGTCGCCTTCATGATGGCGACGTCGATCTTCATCGGCTTGTAGCGCAGGTACGTCTCGCCATCGATGACGATCCGCTCGATGAGGTCTTCCTTCGCGGCCTTGTTCACCTTGCCGCCGCCGTGGAGCGGGTCGACGAAGGTGCCGAGGCCGGTCTTCGTGATGAGCCCCGGCCGCCCGGCCCCAATCTCGCGCATCAGGAGGCTGATCACCCCGCTCGGCAGCGAATAGGCCTCGATCTTGTCGTTCGCGGCGAGAAGCTGCATCGGCCGCGACCACGTCCAGTGGCCGCCGATGACGCGGCGGACCATGCCTTCGTGGCTGAAGCGGTTCGTGCCCCGTTGGGCGCGGTCGCCGAAGCCGAGCGCGTGGATGAGGGTGAGATCGCGTGGCGAACCCGTCTCGAGGAAACGCCGCTCCATCGCGGCGAAAATGGCGTCGGCTTCCAGCATCCCGCCGCCCGAACCGGTGACCATGATGGTCGCCCCATCCGGAATCGCAGCGGCGACGGCCTCGGCCGTCATGACGGGCTTGCCCATGGGAGTCCTCCCAGACTTCGTCTTGTCGATCGTTTGTACTAGATCGATCTAATTGAGTGTGAGTATGGTGCAGCCTCGCGGGGCGCGCAAGCGGCGCCATCGACACCGCGACAAAAAACGATTTGGGGAGAATGCCGATGGAGACTGCGATGGACGACGCGGACGAGGACGCCCGGTCCGCGATCATCGAGCGCATGGTGCGTGGGTTCGCGCAGGACGTCGTGCGCCCCCGCGCGGCCGTTCTCGACGAGGAGGAGGCCTTCCCGGCCGACCTCTACGCGGAGATGGCGCGGCTCGGCCTCTTCGGCATCACCGTGCCGGAGGAGCTCGGCGGCGCGGGCGCGGACTGCATGACCTACGCGCTGGTGATGGAGGAGCTCGCGCGCGGCAGCGCGTCGGTCGCCGACCAGTGCGGCCTCGTGGAGCTCGTCTCGACGCTCCTCGCCAAGCACGGTACGCCCGCGCAGCAGGAGCGCTATCTCACCCCGCTCCTCGCCTTCGAGCGGCGCTGCGCCTACGCGATCACCGAGTCGGAGGCGGGGTCGGACGTCTCCGGCGTGCGCACGACCGCGACGCGCGTTCCGGGCGGCTGGCGCCTCGATGGCGGGAAGCTCTGGATCCACAACGCCCCGGTCGCGGATTTCGCCGTGGTGCTCGCGCGGACCGATCCGTCCGCCGGGCATCGCGGGATGAGCATCTTCCTGGTCGACGCTGACATGGCGGGGTATTCGGCCGGCCCGAAGGAACACAAGATGGGGCAGCGGGCGAGCCAGGTCGGCGGCCTCACCTTCGACGGCATCATGCTCGGCGAGGACGCGATGCTCGGCGAGGCGGGGCGCGGCTTCCACATGATGATGAGCGTCCTCGACAAGGGCCGGATCGGGATCGGCTCCCTCGCGGTCGGGATCCTCGCCGCGGCGCTCGAGGAGAGCGTCGACTACGCCAAGACGCGCCGCCAGTTCGGCGAGCCGATCTCCGCCTTCCAGGCGGTGCAATGGATGATCGCCGACATGGCGAAGGACGCGCACGCCGCGCGGCTGATGGTGCGGGACGCGGCCGCGCGCATGGACCGCGGCGAGCGGGCGACGGCCGAGTGCTCGATGGCGAAATGCTTCGCCTCGGACGCGGCGGTCCTCCACACCCAGAACGCGGTGCAGATCCATGGCGGGATCGGCTACATCCGCGGCACCCCGGTGGAGCGCCTCTATCGCGATGCGAAGATCACCCAGATCTATGAGGGGACGAACCAGATCCAGCGCATGATCATCGCGCGCAACGTGCTGGCGGAGCGCTGAGGATGGGCGCTTCGAGAGGCATCGCCCTCGTCACCGGGGCGGCGCGTGGGATCGGCCAGGCGACCGCTTTCGCGCTCGCGGAAGCCGGCTACGACGTCGTCGTGAACGACCTCGCGGCCGACACGCTCGGCGAGACGGTCGAGGGGGTCGCGGCGCGCGGTCAGCGGGCCGAGGCGGTGGCGGCGGACATTGCCGATGTCGACGGGCACGCAGCCTTCCTCGACGCGGTGTGCGCGCCGTTCGGGGTCCCGACGACGCTCGTCAACAATGCGGGCGTCTCGGTGAAGACGCGCGGCGACATGCTGGACGTGACGCCCGAGAGCTTCGACCGGCTGATCACCATCAACCTGCGCGGGCCGTTCTTCCTCACCCAGGCGCTCGCGCGGCGGATGCTGGCGGTCGCCGACGAGCGGCCGCGCGTGATCGTGACGGTCTCGTCCGCGAACGCGTTCGCGGTGTCGCCGGACCGGGCAGAATATTGCATCGCCAAGACCGGCCTCGCGATGATGACGAAGCTCTTCGCGGTGCGTCTCGCGGAGGCGGGGATCCTCGCCTTCGAGATCCGCCCCGGCGTCATCCGCACCGACATGACGAGGGTCGCGACCGCCCGCTACGACGCGCTCTATGCGGCCGGCTTCACGCCGCAAAATCGCTGGGGCCAGCCGGAGGAGGTGGCGCGCGCGGCGACGATGCTCGCCACCGGCGCGCTGCCCTTTTCCACCGGCGAGGCCATCCACGTCGATGGCGGCCTCCACATTGCGAGACTTTGACCATGGACACGGCACGACGCCTTGAGCCAGGCCTCTACGGCTACGAGGACCTCTCGATCGGCGACTATTTCGACACGAGCGGCATCATGGTGACGGAGGCGCACGTGGTCGCCTTCGCCGGCATCTCGGGCGACCATTTCGACGTTCACATGGATGAGGAATACGCCCAGTCGGAGGGCTTTCCGGGGCGCATCGCGCACGGCCTTCTCGGCCTCTCGATGGCGGACGGGCTGAAGAACCGCTCGCCCGTGCGCCTCAAGGGGATCGCCTCGCTGGGGTGGAACTGGTCCTTCCGCGGCCCCATCCTCATCGGGGACCGCATCCAGGTGCGCGTCAGCGTGAAGGAGAAGCGGATGACCCGGCGGCCGGAGCGCGGGATCGTGACGCTGCGCTTCGAGGTGTCGAACCAGCGCGGCGAGATCGTGCAGGATGGGGACACGCTGCTCCTCACCGCCTGCGCGGTCGCTGATGCCGTCGCGGACGCGGGGTAGAGGGGCGGTGGGCGCCACGTTGGCCGTGGACGCCCGGCGCGCGTTGGGCAAATGATTGCGCGAAGCGAACGGGGGCAGGCTCCGGACCCAATCAGGACAGGGCCTGCGTTGGTCAGAACCGGTCGAGATGCGCTGCGGAAGGCGAGGAAGGACATGCCAAGCATATTCGACGAGGCTTACGCCCGCAGATCGACCGGTTCTGGCCAACCCTTCGGGCGCCCCCTCGGCTTGCCGTCGCAGCGTTGCGCGGCCTTGAAAACCGGCCAGGTTTCCTGCGGCCACGCGCCTTGCCACGGCAAGCCGAGGTGGCGCGCAGGCCCTGTCCTGATTGGGTCCGGAGCCTAGCACCGATGGCGGACATTCCTGAGGGAAAGCCCATCCGGCAGCGGGTGCGGCTCCTGGAGGTGGCGGAGGAGGCGGGCGTGTCGCGCGCCGCGGCCTCGCTCGCGCTGCGCCATCATCCGTCGATCCCGGTCGTGACGCGGCAGCGCATCATCGAGGCCGCGCGCAAGCTCGGCTACGTCTACAATCGCGGCGCGGCGAGCCTGCGCACGGCCTCCACGCACACCGTGGGCATTATCGTCCATGACGTGACCAACCCGTATTTCGCCGAGATCGTCGCCGCCATCCAGGACGAGATGACGACGTGCGGGCGCGTCGTCCTCTTCGGCAACACGCAGGAATCGCCGGAGCGGCAGCGCGAGTTCATCGACACCTTCCGCGAGTACAATGTCGACGGGATCATCCTGTGCCCCGCCTCCGGCACCGACCCGCAGGACATCCAGGCGGTGCGCGATGGCGGGCTGCCGATCGTCCTCTTCTCCCGCGACGTGCCGGAGGTCGAGGTCGACTATGTGGGCGGCGCGAACCGGGAGGGGATGCGCACCATCGCGAGCCATCTCGTCGGGCTCGGCCACCGCGAGATCGCGATGATCGGCCTCAACGAGCGGATCGCGACCGGGCGGGACCGCCGCGCCGGCTTCGAGGAGGCGCTGCGCGAGGCGGGCATCGAGCCCGACCCCGACCTGATGCTGAGGGGGCCGGCGACGCGCGTCTTCGGGATGGAGGGGATCGAGCGCCTGCTCGATAGCGGTCGCGAGATTTCCGCCGTGTGCGCCTTCAACGACGTCATCGCCTTCGGGGTGATGCTGGGCCTGCGCCGGCGCGGGATCGAGCCGGGGACCGATGTGTCCGTGACCGGGTTCGACGATATCGCCGAGGCGACGATGTGGAACCCGAAGCTCACCACGGTGGGCTTCTCGCGCGAGCTTCTCGGCCAGGGCGCCGCCTCGCTCCTCCTGCGCCGCATCGCCGAGCCGGCGGCGCCCGCCAAGCGCATCGTGATCGACAACGAACTCTGCGTGCGGGCGAGCAGCCGTGCCCCGCGCGTGTGCGTGCCCGGCTGAGACCGCGCTAGATCCGCGCCTCTGTCCGGGCCGGCGCGCCGATCATGACGGCCGGTTCGCGCCGGCGGTGGGCGAGGATCGTGCGGGCGACGCTCTCGCACTGGACGCGGATCTCGCCGACGGCGGTGATCTCCCAGAGCGCGCCGCGCGTCGGCGGCCCCAGCGCGAAGAGCCCCTCGCTGCGCGAACCGTCCTGCGCGAGGCAGGTCATGTCCGCCGCGACGTCGATGCCGAGGCCGAGCGGGGCCGGGCGGATCGTCCCCGCCGCCTCCAGTGCGGCGAGCATCGGGCTCACCCGGAGGTCGCCCTCGCTCCCGGTGCAGCCGATCACGCGGTCGAACGGCGCGCTGATCCGCTCCGCCGACCCGCGCGGGCGGTAGGTGACGGTGAGGTCCGCCGCCGACTTCGTGACCTGTTCGATGGTGCCGGCGAGGATCGTGAGGCGGCCCGTCTCGCGCAGCGTCACGATGGTCTGCGCGACGGTCGGGGCCATCCGGTGGCGGTGGGTGTCCCAGTAGGGGCGCAAGTGCCGCAGCGCCCGCGCGCGCTCGGCATCGTCGAACGTTGCCCAGATCGTCTGGACGTGCGGGCGCAGCCCGTCGATGACCGGCCGCCAGTCCTCGCCCGCACAGCGCGCCGCGCGTATGGCGGCACGGACCTCGCGCGTCACGGCGCGGAGGCCCGCCCTCGGGTCGAGGCCGTCGATGGGCTTCGGCTCGGTGCGGGGGATGCGGTGCGGCTCGCTCACCCGGCCGCGCCGGGAGATCGCGGTGATCGGCCCCTCATGGCCCGCCGCGTCGAGGCTCAGCACCTGGTCGACCATGGTGAGGCCCGTCCCGATGAGGAGGATGCGCTCGCGCCGCTCGACCCGCGCGGTGGCCGTGGGGGACCAGCCGTCGAGCACGGAGCTTGAGGGGCGCGCCGCCGGGCGGGGGTGGCCGGTCGCGAGGGCGACGCGGTCGGCGGTGAGCTTGCCGCCGTCGGCGAGGTGCAGCATGTGGCCGCCGCTCGTCGCCGTGATCGACGCGACCTCGCCCTTCAGCACATGGAGCCGGGCGAGCGAGGACGCCTCTGCCGCGCGCAGCGACTCGGTGAGATACTGGCCGTAGATCTGGCGCGGGATAAAGCTCTCCGGCCCGTAGGTCGCCCCGATATGGAAGCGGCGGCGGAAGAGCCACTCCACGAGATGGTGCGGCTGGCCGACGCGCACGCTCATCCGCCCCGCCGCGACGTTGAGGAGGTGGGCGGGCTCCTCGGTCGAATAGGCGAGGCCGCGGCCCGGCGTGCCGCTCCGCTCGACGAGGGTGATCACGACACCCGGCTCGGCCTGGCTCAGAAGTTCGATGGCGAGCGCGGTTCCGGTGAAGCCGCCGCCGACGATGGCAATGTGCATCCCAATCCTCCACTGGCCGTGCCCTGGCGCATCGGGGCGGCCGAGGGATCATTCAACGCGGCGGTCGTTGCGCCGATCCGGCGCCGCGACCGCAACACCGCGAATATCCGCATTCTGCTCGCAATACTATACTAAGTAAATAGGAATTATAGAATTAGAGGTCCGCGCCCATCCGACGCGCCCCGTGTGCGAGGTCCGCGCGATTCCGACGTTGGCAATCTATACATGATTAATCCGATGGGGTATCGACAGCGAGGCATGGCCGATCGGACCCCACATGATTTCTCATAAGGCGAAGTATGCGTTGAGAGCACTCGTGGCGCTCGCCCAGGCGCCGCGCGGCCAGTCGATCCAGATCAGCGACATTGCCGAGGCGCAGTCGATCCCGCGCAAATTCCTGGAGCAGATCCTGCTCGACCTGAAGCATCACGGCTTCGTCGCGAGCCGGCGCGGCAAGTTCGGCGGCTACCAGCTTCTGCGCGACGCCGGGGACATCACGATCGGCCAGATCCTGCGCGTCGTCGACGGGCCGATCGCGCCGCTCCCGTGCCTGTCGAAGACGGCCTATCGCCGCTGCGAGGATTGCCGCAGCGAGGCCGAGTGCGAGATCCGCCACGTCTTCGCGCGCGTCGCCGACGCGACGCGCGGCGTGCTCGACGTCACCACCCTTGCCGACGCCGCCCGGCGCGAGCCGTGCGAGCGGGCTCAGCCCATGGCGGCGAGGATGATCGGCGCGGCCACCAGCACGATCAAGGTGAGCGCTGCCCCCACCTTCGGGAAATCGCTGAACGAGTAGCCGCCGAGGCTCATCACCAGCGTGTTGTTGTGGTGCCCGAAGGGCGTCATGAAGTCGGTCGACGCGCCGACGGCGACCGCGACGAGCATGAGGTCCAAAGGCACGCCCGCCTGCGCGCCGACGCTGATCGCGATCGGGGCGAGGATGATCGCCGTCGTCACGTTGTTGAGGAAGGGCGTCACCACGATCGCGACGAGGAGCGTTGCGGCCAGCACGATCACCATCGGCTGATCCCCCACCGCGAGGAGCGCGTTGCGGGCGAGGAGGTCGGCGGTCCCCGTCGTCTGGAGCGCCTGCCCGATCGGCAGCATCGCCGCAAGCATCACGATGACGGGCCAGTTGATCGCGCGCAGCGCTGCGCCGAGATCGAGCGCGCGGGTGACGAGGAGGAAGGCGATCGCGAGGCCGAATGCGAGCTCGGGCGGGGCGACGCCGCTGCTCGCGAGCCCGACCGCGCCGACGAACGCGCCGAGCGGCATCAGCGTCTCGGCCGAGGCGAAGAGGAGGGGGCGCGCGGCGAGGGGGGCGCAGTCGGTGTCGGCGATGGCGGCGGCGATGTCCTCGGCCCGGCCGCGGATCAGGAGGATGTCGCCGATCGCGGGCGCGACGTCGCCGAGCCGCCCCTCGATCCGGTCCCGCTGGGGCGAGATGCCGACCACCTGCACGTCGCGCTCCGCGAAGGCCGCGATCGCGCCGAGCGCGCTGCCGATGATCGCGCTCTGCGGCATCACCACCACCTCGCGCCACACCCGGTCGGCGGGCAGCGGCTGGGCGGCGTCCGCGACGGCCGGCATCAGCGCGTGCTGGGTGAGGAAGGCGCGGATCTCGGCGACGCGGCTTGAGATGAGGAGGATGTCGCCCGCCGCGAGGATCTGCTGCTCCTTGCGGCCGAAGAGGCGGGCGGGGCCCCGGAAGACACCGTGGATCGCGAGGCGGTTCGCCCCCTCCACTTCCGTCACCGCCTTCCCGATCAGCGCGGAGGAGGGCGGCAGGCGCACCTCGGTGAGGAAGCGGTCGATCGGATAGTCCTCGCCCTCGAGCGGGCGGCGCCCCACCGGCGCGAGGAGGCGGTGCCCGACGCCCGCGAGCCACAGGATGCCGAGGATCGAAAGCGGCACGCCGACGATCGCGAGGGTGAAGAAGCCGAGCCCGGTCCCCTCGGCCTCCGCGAGGGCGCGGCTCACGACGAGGTTCGCCGGCGTCCCGATCAGCGAGCAGAGCCCGCCGAGGAGTGTCGCGAAGGACACCGGCATCAGCACCCGTCGCGGCGGGATGCCGCGCGAATCGCACACCGTCGCCACCACCGGCAGCATCAGGGCGAGCGCGCCGACATTGTTGATGAAGGCCGAGGCGAGGGCGGCGGCGGCGCACAGGAGCGCGATCGTCCCCGACTCGCCCGCCTGGAAGGCGGCGATCCGGCGGGCGGTGATGTTGGCGAGCGGCGAGCGGCCGAGCGCCTGCGCGATCACGAGAAGCTCGACGACCGTGATGACGGCGGGGTCGGCGAAGCCGGAGAAGACCGAGCCGGCCGGGATGAGGCCGAGGAGGACGGCCAGCGACAGGCCCGCGACCGCGACGACCTCGACGCGCCAGCGGTCAAACGCGAAGGCGAGCATCAGACCCGCGAGGAGCGCCAGCAGCGCCGTTTGCTCGATCGTCACCAGGGATCCCGTCGCACCATTCACCCATCACCTAACCGACACCGCGGCGCGGAGGGAAGCGGGCCGTTCGGCACGCCCCGCGAAGGCGAACAATGAAAATCTGCGGGCCGCGAACGAACCGCGAGTGCGGGGCGTTCATGTGGAGCGCGGAGGGGGAGGCGGTGCAGTGGCCGAATATGCACTGAGCCCCGTCAGGCCCGCCAGGACCCGCGCGCAACGCCGTTCCGATCGGCCGCCCCTGGAACGCGAAGGACACGCGATGAAAACCGAACTGACCATCAACGGCGAGCACCACACGCTCGACGCGGACGTGCGCACGAGTCTCCTCGACGCGCTGCGCCATCACCTTCACCTCACCGGCACGAAGAAGGGGTGCGACCACGGCCAATGCGGGGCGTGCACGATCCTCGTGAACGGGCGGCGCATCAATTCCTGCCTCACCCTCGCCTGCATGCACGACGGGGATGCGATCACCACGATCGAGGGGATCGGCGCGCCCGATGCCCTCACGATTCTGCAGGACGCCTTCGTCGCCCATGACGGCTTCCAGTGCGGCTACTGCACGCCGGGCCAGATCTGCTCGGCGACGGCGATGCTGGAGGAGGTGAAGGCGGGGTGGCCGAGCCATGTCAGCGCCGACCTGATGGCCAAGCCCAAGCTCACGGTGGAGGAGGTCTCCGAGCGCATGAGCGGCAATCTGTGCCGGTGCGCCGCCTATCCGAACATCGTCGATGCGATCCTCTCGGCCGACGAGGCCGCGTCATGAAGCCGTTCGACTATATCCGCGCCCCCTCGGTCGGCGAGGCGAACGCTGCGGCGGCGGCCGGCGCGGTGATCATCGCCGGCGGCACGAACCTCCTCGACCTCATGAAGCTCGAGGTGATGGCGCCCGACCGCCTCGTCGACATCACGCGGCTCGACCTCAAGATGATCGAGGCGGCTGGGGCGGGGCTGCGCGTCGGCGCGCTCGTCACCAACAGCGACCTCGCGGCGCACGAGAGCGTGCGGCAGGATTATCCGGTACTCGCGAAGGCGCTGCTCGCGGGCGCGAGCGGGCAGCTCCGCAACAAGGCGACAACCGGCGGCAATCTCCTCCAGCGCACGCGCTGCCCGTATTTTTACGACCTCGCCCAGGCCTGCAACAAGCGCGCGCCGGGGACCGGGTGCAGCGCGCTCGGTGGCGTGAACCGGATGCACGCGGTCCTCGGCGCGAGCGCGCACTGCATCGCGACGCACCCGAGCGACATGGCGGTCGCCCTCCTCGCGCTGGGTGCGGCGGTGGAGATCGCGGGGCGGGACGGGATGCGCCAGATCCCGCTCGACGCCTTCTACCGCCTGCCGGGCGACACCCCCCACATCGAGACGGTGCTCGAGCCCGGCGACGTGATCACCGCGATCCTTCTGCCGGCCCCGCGCGGCGGCGGGCAGGTCTATCGCAAGGTCCGCGACCGGGCGTCCTACGCGTTCGCGCTCGTCTCCGTCGCGGCGGTGGTGCGCGTCGAGGGCGGGGTGATCAAGGAGGCCGCGCTCGCCTTTGGCGGCCTCGCCCCGAAGCCGTGGCGCGACCCGGCGGCCGAGGCCGTCCTCGTCGGCGAGGCGCCGTCGGACGCGCTCTTCGCGAAGGCGGCGGACGTGCTGCTCGCGGAGGCGGCCGGCGTCGGCGGCAACGATTTCAAGATCCCACTCGCGCGGCGCACGCTCGCCGCCGTGCTCACCGAAGCGACCGGAGGCGCGGGCCGATGAACATCCATCTGAAGTTCGACGCGCCCGACGGGCGCCACCGTCTCGACGACATGGCCCAGGGGATCGTCGGCAAGGCCCTCGACCGCCCCGACGGCCCGCTGAAGGTCTGCGGCAAGGCGACCTACGCCGCCGAATGGCCGATCGAGGGTCTCGCCCACGGCGTCCTCGTGCGCGCGCCGGTGACGTGGGGGACGATGCGCGGCTTCGACGTCGCCCCGGTGCAGGCGATGGAGGGGGTGATCGGCATCTTCACCGGGCCGCGCTTCCTGCGCGTGCCGGCGCAGGGGACCGCCGACGCCGCGCCCGCGCAAGGGGCGAGCGACATCCAATATTATGGCCAGCCGGTCGCCCTCGTCGTCGGCGAGACCTTCGAGGCCGCGCGCCACGGGGCGATCCGCCTCGCGCTCGACATCGAGCGCATGTCGGGCGGGCCGGTCGACCCGGAGGCGCCGGGCACGCCGCGCGACGCGCCGCGCCGCCGCGGCAAGGGCGATCTCGGCCAGGCGATGGCCGCGGCGCCCCACACGGTCGACGTCGTCTACCGCACGCCCGGCCACAACAGCGCCGCGATGGAGCCGCACGCGGCGATCGCGGTCTGGCAGGACGAGACGCTGACCCTCTACGGCGCCTACCAGATGCTGAAATATAACCGGAACGAGCTCGCCGACGCGCTCGGCATCGATCCGGCCGACGTGCGCATCGTCGCCCCCTTCGTGGGCGGCGGCTTCGGCTCCAAGCTCGGCATCTCGCACGAGGCGGTATCGGCGGCGATCGCGGCGCGCGAGCTCGGCCGGCCGGTCTCTGTCGTCCTGTCGCGCCAGCAGGTGTTCGAGGCGACGATCCGCCGGTCCGAAACGCGCCAGCGCGTCCGCCTCGCGGCGGGCGAGGACGGCCGGCTGATCGGGATCGGGCACGAGTTCCTGGTCTCGAACCTTCCGGGCGAGGACTATGCCGAGCCCGTCGCGCAGGCGACGCCCTTCCTCTATGCGGGCGAGCATCGCGAGGTGGTGCAGGACGTGGCGCGCGTCCACCGGATGCTGGCGGGCTCGGTGCGTGCGCCGGGCGAGTCGGTGGGGGTCACCGTCCTCGAAAACGCGATGGACGAGCTTGCCGAGGCGATCGGCATGGACCCGCTGGAACTGCGCCTTCGCAACATTCCCGAGCGCGACCCGACATCGGGCAAGCCCTTCTCCTCGAACCCTCTCGGGGAGGCGCTCCAGATCGGCGCTGAGCGGTTCGGCTGGGACCAGAGGCAGGCGGCACCCGGCGCGGTGCGTGACGGTGAATGGCTCGTCGGCATGGGGATGGCCTCGGCCGTCCGGGTCAACATGCTGATGGAATCGGAGGCGCGCGTTCGCCTCTCGGCCGACGGCCGGGCGACCGTCGAGACCGACATGACCGACATCGGCACCGGCACCTACGCGATCCTCACCCAGGTCGCGGCCGAGATGCTGGGCCTGCCGCCGGAGCGGGTCGAGACCAAGCTCGGCGACACCGCCTACCCGCCGAGCGCGGGCTCGGGCGGCTCGTGGGGCGCGGCCTCCAACGGCACGGCGGTCTTCCTTGCCTGCGAGGCGATCCGGGAGCGGATCGCGAAGCGCATCGGCGTCGCGGAGAGCGACCTCACGCTGATGGACGCGCACGCGGTGGTGGCGAACCGCAAGGTGCCGCTCGCCGAGATCCTCGCCGGCGCGGCGATCGAGGCGACCGGCCATGTGAGCCCCGGCGATGCCGAGCGCGCGCGCCGGCAGGCGACCTTCGGCGCCTATTTCGCCGAGGTCGGCGTCAACGCGGTCACCGGGGAGGCGCGCGTGCGGCGAATGCTGGGCGTCTTCTCCGCGGGCCGCATCCTCAACGTGAAGACGGCGCGCTCGCAGTGCCTCGGCGGCATGATCTGGGGCATCGGCATGGCGCTGACCGAGGAGCTCTGCCACGACAGCCGGGACGGGCACGTCGTCAACCACGATTTCGCCGAGTACCACATCCCGGTGAACGCGGACGTGCCCCAGGTCGAGGTCGCGCTCCTCGATGAGCGGGACGACTGGGCCAATCCGCTCCAGGTGAAGGGGATCGGCGAGCTCGGCATCTGCGGCGCGGCGGCCTCCGTCACCAACGCCATCTACAATGCGTGCGGCGTCAGGGTGCGCGACTATCCGGCGACGCTCGACAAGATCCTCGCCGGGCTCCCCTGAGCCTGTAGGGGAGCCGCCGGGCCGTCAGCGGTCCGAAGTCTCCCAGCGCGGATTGATCCACGGCGCGCGGTTGTCGCGGGGGAGGGGCGGCCTGCCGAGGATGTGGTCGGACGCCTTCTCGCCCACCATGATCGACGGTGCGTTGAGGTTGCCGTTCGGGATGCGCGGGAAGATCGAGGAATCGGCGACGCGCAGGCCCTCCACCCCGATGACACGGCACGCGGGGTCGACGACCGCGCCCGGATCGTCCGCCCGCCCCATTCGGCATGTGCCGCACGGGTGATAGGCGCTCTCGGCGTGGGCGCGGATCACCGCGTCGAGCGCCTCGTCGCTGTCGACGCCCTCGCCCGGCTGGATCTCGCGGCCACGGAACGGGGCGAATGCGGGCTGGGCGAAGATCTCGCGCGCGATCCGGATCGTGCGGCGGAAGTCCGCCCGGTCCACCTCTGTGCTGAGATAATTGAACCGGATCGTCGGCGCGTCCTCCGGGGCCGCGCTCGCAAGGCGGACCGTGCCGCGCGACTCGGCGCGCATCGGGCCGACATGGACCTGATAGCCGTGCCCGTCCGCCGTGAACTTCCCGTCATAGCGCACGGCGAAGGGGAGGAAGTGGAACTGCACGTCGGGGTAGGGGACGCCCGCGCGCGAGCGTACGAAGGCGGCGCTCTCGAACTGGTTCGACGCGCCGAGCCCCTTGCCGGTGAGGAGCCATTGGAGCCCGATCGCGCCTTTGCTGATCGGATTCCAATGCTTGTAGAGCGTGATCGGCTGCGAGGCCGCCTGCTGCACGTAGATCTCCAGATGGTCCTGGAGGTTGCTGCCGACGCCCGGCCGGTCGGCGCGCACATCGATGCCGAGCGCGGCCAGATGCGCGGCGGGGCCGATGCCGGAGAGCATCAGGAGCTTCGGCGAGTTGATCGAGGAGGCGGCGAGGATCACCTCGCGCCGGGCGGTGACGCGCGTGACGGTGCCGCCGCGCAGGATCTCGACGCCGACGGCGCGGCTCCCCTCGAAGACGACGCGCTGCACGAGGCCGCGCACCAGTTCGACATTCGGCCGGGCAAGGGCCGGGCGCAGATAGGCGTTGGCGGTGGACCAGCGGCGACCCTTCCAGATCGTCGCGTCCATCGGTCCGAAGCCCTCCTGCTTCTCGCCATTATAGTCGTCCGTCCGCTCGTACCCGGCCTCGGCGCCGGCCTCGACGAAGGCCTTGAAGAGCGGGTTGGTGCGCGGGCCGCGCGTGACGTGGAGCGGGCCGTCGGTGCCGCGCCAGGCGGGGTCGCCGCCATGGCCGCCATCGTGCCAGGTCTCCATCCGGCGAAAATAGGGAAGGACGTCGGCATAGGCCCAGCCGTTCGCGCCGGCCTCGGCCCAGTGCTCGAAATCCATCGCATGGCCGCGCACATAGACCATGCCGTTGATGGACGAGGAGCCGCCGATCACCTTGCCGCGCGGGCAGGCGAGGCTGCGCCCGCCGAGATGCGGCTCCGGCTCGGAGCGGTAGCCCCAATCATAGCGCGCCATGTTCATGGGGATCGACAGCGCCGCCGGCATCTGGATCAGCGGACCGCGATCGGTGCCGCCGAACTCCAGCACGAGCACGCTGTGCCGCCCGTCCTCGGACAGGCGGTAGGCCATGGCCGAACCCGCTGACCCGGCGCCGACGATGACGAAATCAGCCTCCACGACGCGATCCGATCAGTAGGGCGAGGCGACCGCGCCCGTCGTGACGTGGACGCTCTTCACCTGGCTGTAGTGCTCGATGGCGGCCCAGCCATTCTCGCGCCCGAAGCCGGACGCCTTGACGCCCCCGAAGGGGATCTCGACCGGGGTGAGATTGTAGCTGTTCACCCACAGCGTCCCGGCTTCGAGGCGCGCCGCGACGCGGTGGGCGCGGGCGAGGTCGCGCGTGAAGAGGCCGGCCGCGAGGCCGAACCCGGTGCCGTTCGCGCGGGCGATCACCTCCTCCTCGTCGTCGAAGGTGAGGAGGGAGAGGACGGGGCCGAAGATCTCGTCGCGCGCGATCGTCATGTCGTCGGTCACGTCGGCGAAGATGGTGGGCTCGATCCACGCCCCGCCCTCGAACCCGGGGACGATGGGGATGTCGCCGCCGCAAAGGAGCGTCGCGCCCTCCTCCTGCCCCGCCGCGATATAGTTGAGCACCTTCTCGCGCTGCACGAGGGAGATGAGCGGCCCCATCTGCGTCGCCTCGTCGAGCGGATCGCCGATGCGGATCGCCCGCGTGCGCCGCACGAGCTCATCGACGAAAGCGTCGCGCACGCTGCGGTGGACGAACACGCGGGTGCCGTTCGTGCAGACCTGGCCGGTCGAATAGAAATTGCCGAGCATCGCGCCGGAGACGGCGTCGGTGAGGCTCGCATCGTCGAATACGATGAGGGGCGACTTGCCGCCGAGCTCCAGCGTGACGTGGCGCAGCCCCTCGGCGGCGGCGGCGTAGACCTTGCGCCCGGTCTCGACCGAACCGGTCATGGAGACCTTCGCGACCGACGGGTGGATCGCGAGCTGCGCGCCGACCGACCGGCCGCCCTGCACGACGTTGAAGAGCCCGTCCGGAAGTCCGGCCTCGGTGAAGATCTCGGCGAGCTTCAGCGTGGAGAGGGGCGTCACCTCGGACGGCTTGAAGATCATCGCGTTGCCGCAGGCGAGCGCCGGGGCAGCCTTCCAGGCCGCGACCTGGATCGGATAGTTCCACGCCCCGATGCCGACGCAGATGCCGAGCGGCTCGCGGCGGGTGTAGGCGAAGTCCGCCCCGAGCGGGATCATGTCGCCCGAGATCGAGGCCGCGATCCCGCCGAACCATTCGAGCGCGTCGGCCGCGGACGCGGCGTCGGCGACGAGCGTCTCCTGCAGCGCCTTGCCGGTGTCGAGCGATTCCAGGACCGAGAGCTCGCGGTTGCGCGCGCGCAGGATGTCGGCTGCCCGGCGCAAGACGCGGCCCCGCTCGACCCCCGGCCGCGCGGCCCACTCGCGCCATGCGCCCGACGCCGTCTTCACCGCGTGGTCGATGACGGACTTCGTCGCCGCGTGGATGCGGGCGATGGGCTCGCCGGTCGCGGGGTTCGTGCTCTCGAAGGGCGTGCCCGCATCGTCCTCCATCGGCGCGCCGCCGACATAGTGGCTTGCCTTCGGCTGAGTCTCGACGATGATGGTGGCGGCCTCAGCGTGATGCATGGCGGACCTCCTTGGCATCGGTGATGCCGGCGAGCAGGCAGGAGAGGCAGTGCTCCACCATCGCCTTCGACTGGATCCGGTTGGCGCGGCCGGGACCGAGCGCCTGGCGGATATAGACCCCGTCGATCAGCGCGGCGATCTCCTCGGCGATGCGCTGCGCCTCGCGCGGCGGAGCGAGACGGCGCAGATTGTCGATGAGGTTGGAGTGGAGGCGGCGCATATAGACGCGCAGGAGCCGCGCCGCCCCGTCCGAGGTCTGCGCCTTCACGTAGAAGGCGAGCCAGGCGGCGACGATCTCCTTGGAATATTGGTCCTCGTCAAAGCTTGCATCGATGATCGCGTTGAGGCGGGCGAGCGGGGTTTCCGCGCGGGTGAGGCGGGCCACGACGTCGCGCCGGTAGCGCGTGAGGATCTCGCGCATCGCCGCGAGAAAGAGCTGCTCCTTGGAGCCGAAATAGTGGTGGGCGAGGGCGGAGGAGACGCTTGCCCGGCGCGCGACCTGGCTGACCGTCACGTCGAGCGATCCGGTGTTGCCGATCTCGGTGATCGCCGCCTCGATGAGAGAGGCGCGGCGCAAATGCTGCACACTGGGGCGGGCCATCGGTTGTTCCACTTCGCGAGGCGGTTGCCTTTTACGGACCATATGGGTTTTAATTGACGGGTCAATCAACTCATTTGACGGGCCAATCAACTCATTGTCCCGCATAAGAGCTTCCCACCCTCGAGGAGATTCGTAATGCCACTTCGCACCGCCGCCGTCGCCCTTGTGATCGCCGCCCTGCCGGCGACCGCCTTCGCCCAATGCGAGGACATCACCTTCTCCGACGTGGGCTGGACGGACATCACGGCGACGACGGCGGTGGCCGAAACTCTCCTCGATCCGCTCGGCTACGATGTCGACATCAAGGTGCTGTCGGTCCCCGTCACCTACGCCTCGCTCGAGAATGGCGACGTCGACGTTTTCCTCGGCAACTGGATGCCGACGATGGAGGGGGACATCGCCCCCTACCGCGAGCGCGGCACGGTCGAGACGGTCCGCGCCAACCTCGAGGGCGCGAAATACACGCTCGCGACCAACGCGGCGGGCGCGGCGCTCGGCATCAAGGATTTCGCCGACATCGCGAAGTTCGCCGGTGAGCTCGACGGCGAGATCTACGGCATCGAGCCCGGCAATGACGGCAACCGCCTGATCCTCGACATGATCGAGGCGAACACGTTCGATCTCGGCGAGTTCGACCTGCGCGAATCCTCCGAGCAGGGGATGCTCGCCCAGGTCGCCCGCGCGAGCGAGCGGGACGAGCCGATCGTGTTCCTCGGCTGGGAACCCCACCCGATGAACGCGAATTTCGACCTCACCTACCTCACCGGCGGCGACGACGTGTTCGGCCCGGATCTCGGCGGCGCGACGGTCTACACCAACGTGCGCAAGGGCTTCATGGAGGAGTGCAGCAATGTCGGCGCGCTCCTCAACAATCTCGTCTTCTCGCTGGCGCTGGAGAACGAGATCATGGGCGCGATCCTCAATGACGGCGAGGATCCGGACGAGGCGGCCGAGGCCTACCTGAAGGCCAATCCCGACCTCCTGGACACCTGGCTGAACGGCGTCACCACGCTCGACGGCCAGCCGGCCCTTCCGGCCGTGCGCGCCGCACTCGGCCTCTGAGTCCGGCGGGCCGGGGCACACCATTGGCCTTTCCGAAGGACACAAAGATCCCGATCGACGATGCGGCCGAGGCCGTGTTCGACTGGGCGAAAACCCACGGGCGCGTGGTCTTCGACGCGCTCTCCGACGGGCTCGGCGGGATGATCGACGGCATCCTGTGGGTGTTCGAGCTTGTGCCGCCGGTCATCGTCATCGCGCTGGTGGTCGGCCTCGCCTTCGCGATCCATCGCAACTGGAAGGTCCCGGCGCTCGCGGGCGCCGGCCTCCTCTTCATCCTCAACCAGGGCTACTGGTCCGAGACGATGGAGAGCCTGACACTCGTGCTGTCGGCCTGCCTCGTGTGCATGGGGCTCGGCGTGCCGGTCGGGATCCTCGGCGCGCGCCGCCCGCGCTTCTACGCGGCGCTCCGCCCGATCCTCGACCTCATGCAGACACTGCCGCCCTTCGTCTATCTCATCCCGGCGATCGTCTTCTTCGGCATCGGCATGGTGCCGGGCCTCATCGCGACGGTGATCTTCGTCCTCCCGGCGCCGATCCGCCTGACCCAGATCGGCGTCGCCTCGACGCCGCAGGCGCTGATCGAGGCGGCGGAGGCGTTCGGCGCGACCTCCTGGCAGCGCCTCGTGAAGGTGGAGCTGCCCTGGGCCGGGCCGCAGATCATGGCCGGGCTCAACCAGACGATCATGCTGTCCCTCTCGATGGTGGTGATCGCCGCGCTCGTCGGGGCCGACGGGCTCGGCGTGCCGGTGGTGCGCGCGCTCAACCGCGTCGACACCGGGCTCGGCTTCGAGAGCGGGATCGTGATCGTCGTGGTCGCGATCGTGCTCGACCGGCTCCTGCGCGTCGAACGGCGCCGCTCATGAGCGAGGCCATCGTCTTCGACAACGTGTCGATCGTGTTCGGCGATAGCGAGGCGCGCTCGCTCGCGCTCGCCGATTCGGGCCAGACGCGCGGCGAGATCCAGGCCGAGACGGGCGACGTCCTCGGCGTCCACGACTGCTCGCTCACCGTCAACACGGGCGAGATCGTGGTGCTGATGGGCCTTTCGGGCTCCGGCAAGTCGACGCTCCTGCGGGCCGTCAACGCGCTCAACAAGGTCACGCGCGGCGCGGTGCGGGTCGATGACGGCGACGGGCTCGTCGACATGGCGCGCGCGGACGCGGCGACGCTGCGGCGGATGCGGCGCACGCGCATCGCGATGGTGTTCCAGCAATTCGGCCTGATGCCGTGGCGCAATGTCATGGAGAATGTCGGCTTCGGGCTGGAGCTGTCCGGCCTCTCCCGCGCGGCGCGCGATGAGAAGGTGCGCGAGCAGCTCGCCCTCGTCGGCCTCTCCGAATGGGGCGAGCGGCGCGTCGGCGAACTGTCGGGCGGGATGCAGCAGCGCGTCGGCCTCGCCCGCGCCTTCGCGACGGATGCGCCGATCCTCCTGATGGACGAGCCCTTCTCCGCGCTCGACCCCCTGATCCGCCAGCGCCTGCAGGACGAGCTTCTCGACCTCCAGGCCCGGCTGAAGCGGACCATCCTCTTCGTTAGCCACGATCTCGACGAGGCCTTCCACATCGGCAACCGCATCGCGATCATGGAGGCGGGGCGGATCGTGCAGGCCGGCACGCCGCAGGAGATCATCGCCAACCCCTCGACCCCCTATGTCGCCGACTTCGTCGCCAACATGAACCCGCTGCGCGTCCTGCGCGCGGCGGACGTGATGCGGCGCGGGACCGCCGCGCCCGACAATGCCCGCCGCGTCGAGCACGACACGCCCGTCCAGCTCGTCATGAGCGAGCAGCTCGCCGATGGCGGCATCATCGCGGTGGAGGAGGACGGGGCGATCGTCGGCACGATCTCGGCGCAGGACATCCTCGCCGCGCTGTCCGGCGGGGGGCGTGCGAACGGGGCCTAGAGGGCGCGCGACAGGAAGAGGGCGAGGTCGGGCACCGCGATCAGCACGCCCACCATCGCGAGCATCACCAGCACGTAGGGGATGCAGCCAACCATCACCTCGCGCAGCGAGCCGGACCGTCGCGCCCCCTGCACGACATAGAGGTTCAGCCCGACGGGCGGGGTGATCAGCGCCATCTCGATCAGCACGATCATGACGATGCCGAACCAGACCTTGTCGTAGCCGAGCTCGACGATGATCGGCACCATGATGGGGATCGTCACCACCATCAGCGACAGCGTCTCGATGAAGAAGCCGAGGACGATGTAGATCGCGACGATCACGAGGAGGGTGGAGAGCGCGTCGAGTCCGAGCCCTTCCATGAAGGCGCGCAGCTCGTTGCCGAGCCCGGCGGCGGCGAGCGTGAAGTTCAGGAACGCCGCGCCGGTGACCACCAGCATGATCATCGCGGTGATGCGGATCGTGCCGAGGAGCGAGTCGGTCAGCATGGTGAGGCCGAGCCCGCCGAACGCCCCCGCGATCACGAAGGCCATCGCGACGCCCACGGCCGCCGCCTCGGTCGGCGTCGCAAGGCCCGTATAGATCGAGCCGACGATGACGGCGAAGAGGGCGATGATCGGCAGGAGATGGGCGAGCGAGGCGATCCGCTCGGCCGTCGAGTAGGAGCGCCGCTCGCCGCCGAGCGCGGGGCGCACCATGCAGATCCCCGCCGTGACGAGGCTGAAGGCGAGCGCGAGGAGCAGCCCCGGCACGAGGCCGGCGAGGAAGAGCTGCGGGATCGAGGTCTCGGTGAGGAAGCCGTAGACGATGAGGTTGATCGAGGGCGGGATCATGATGCCGAGCGTGCCGCCGGCGGCGATCGCGCCGGAGAAGAGGCGCGGGTCGTAGCCGAGCCGCTCGGCCTGGGGCATCGCGACGGTGGCAACCGTCGCCGCCGTCGCGACGGAGGAGCCGGAGGTCGCCGAGAACATCGTCGCCGTCGCGATGTTGGCGTGGACGAGGCCGCCGGGCAGCCACGAGACCCAGCGGTCGAGCGCGGCATAGGTACGCGCCGCGATCCCGCCGCGCACGAGGATCTCGCCGAGGAGCACGAAGAGGGGGATCGCGATCAGGGTCGAGGAATTCATCGCCGACCAGACCATCTGGCCGAGCCCGCGCAGGAGCGGGAAGGCACTGTAGAATTCCGACACGCCGATGCCGAGCAGGAAGAGGACGATCCCGACCGGGATCGACAAGGCGAGGAGGCCGAGGAGCCCGGCCGCGACCGCGCCGATCATGGTCGCCCGCCTTGCGCAAGCGCGGCCATGGTCAGGTCGCCTCCGTCGGCGGGCCGATCGCGGCGTCCGCCTCGGCGAAGGCGCGGCGCAGGATGAGGCCCGCCCCGATGAGGGCAAGGAGGCACGCCATCGCGGCGAACCAGACGAGGCCGCTCCACCAGACGAGCTGCGGGATCCAGAGCGGGGTCTCGAGCGGAGTGTTCGCGCGCGAGGCGTTCTGGATGCTGCGCCCGAGGACGGGCCAGCCGCGCACCGCGACGAGGACCGCGACCCCGGCGAGCGCGGTGATCGCGATGAGGTCGAGCGTGGAGCGCAGCGGGGCCGGAAGGCGGCCGCGGATCATGTCGATGCGCACGTGCGCCCGCTCGATGAGGGCGTAGGAGAAGCCCCACGTGGTGATGCCGGCCATCACGTAGCCCGAGATCTCGTCCGAGCCGCCGATCGAGTGGCCGGCGCGCCGCAGCGCGATCTCGACGAGGATGAACACGGCGCACAGGAGCACCGCGCCGCCCGCGAGAAGCGCGGCGGCGCGGTTCAGCGCGCGCAGGAGGGTGAGCGCGCGGCTCACATCATTGCGCGGCGATGGAGACGCCGACCGCGGCGCCCACCGTGTCGTTCCAGCGCTTGGCCCAGTCCGCCCCGGCGCGCTCGGCCCAGGCCGGGAGCACCTCGGTCTCCAGGATCTCGCGCGCCTTCGCCGTGTCCGCGTCGGTCGCCTCGACGAGGGTCATGGAGCGCGCCTCGCCCGCCGCGCACGCGCCGTTGCCGGTGAGGCAGGCGATGTCATTGGTGAGGGCGTCCTGCGCGCTCGCCCAGGCCGGATCCTCGAACTTCTCCTTGATCGCGGTCTGGAGCGCGGTCTGCGTCGCCGCGTCGAGGCTGTTCCAGCGGTCGAGATTGATCGCGGTGACGACCGGGTCCCAGCCGCCGAGCGGGATCGGCAGGAGATGGGTGGAGACCTCCCACCAGCCGGCCGAGTAGCCGGAGCCCGCGCCCGTCACCGCGCAGTCCACGACGCCGCGCTGGAGCGCGCCCGGCACCTCTGAGAAGGCGACGTTCACGCCCTCCGCGCCGAGCGCCTCGAGGAATTTCGTGGTCATGCGGCCCGAGCCGCGGATCTTCTTGCCGGCGAGATCGTCGAGCCCGCCAATGTCGGCGTTGCAGAAGACGACCTGCGGCGGGTAGGGCGCGATCGCGAGGACCTTGGAGTTGAAGCGGTCGCGGAAGATGTCCTCCACCATCGGGCGGGCGGCGTCGACCATGGCGCGAGCCTCGTCCGCGGTGGTCGCGACGAGGGGCACGTCGAGCCCTTCGAGCTCGGGCGCGTCGGCGACGGCATAGTCGGCGACGGTCATCGCGACGTCGTACACCCCGTCACCGAGGAGGCGATAGACGTCGCCGAGGCCGAGGCCCATCTGGTCGTGCGTGGTGAGCTGGGCGGTGAGGGCGCCGTTGGTCGCCGCGGGCAGGGCCTCGGTCCAGAACGGCGCTTCGTACTGCTTGTGAAGCGGCAGGCCCGACCAGCTTCCGACCACCGCCAGCTCTTCCGCGGCGGCCGGCGCCGTGATGAGTGCCGCGAGCGCCGCGGCCGTGATGAGACGCGTCATCCTTACTCTCTCCCTATCGTTCTTTTTTTAGATGATGGCGATCGGGGTCTCCGAATCCTCGTCGACATCGGTGATCAGCATGTGCCCCGGCGCGTGGGTGATCGCGAGGTCCGGGGCCGCGTTGAGGATCGCGATCTGCGGGGTGACGCCGCAGGCCCAGAAGACCGGCACCTCACCCGCGTGCACCGCCACAGGCTCGCCGAAATCGGGCATCGCGATGTCATCGATGCCGATCGCCTCAGGGTCGCCGACATGCACCGGCGCGCCGTGGGCGAGGGGATAGCGGCGGCAGATCTCGATCGTCTCCTCGACCCGGTTCTGCGGGATCGGCCGCATCGAGACGACCATCGTCCCGTTGAAGGGGCCGGCCGGGATGCAGTCGATCGTGGTGCGGAACATCGGGACGGTGACGTCCTCGTCGATATGGCGCACGGCGATGCCCGCCTCGGCGAGCGCGCGCTCGAAGGTGAAGGAGCAGCCGAGCGCCACGGCGACGAGATCGTCGCGCCAGAGCGTCGTGAGATCGTCGACCTCGCCCGCAAGCTCGCCGTCGCGGAAGACGCGATAGCGCGGCACGTCGGTGCGCACGTCGATGTCGGTGCCGAGCGTGCGGAAGACCGGATCGCCCGTGTCGGTGATGCCGACGACTGGGCAGGGCTTCGGGTTGCGCTGGCAGAAGCGGAGGAAATCGAGCGCGTAGCGCACCGGGATGATGGCGAGATTCGCCTGCAATTTTCCGGGCGCGAGGCCGGCGGTGTGGCGGCGGTGCTCCCCGGCGCGGATCGCGGCGCGGACTTCCACGGATGAAAGATTGCGCGGCGCTGCGACCGGCGTGGCGTCCATCGGATCCTCCCTTGGCGCGCCAGCCTCGACCATGTCCGCGGTCCAGTCAAATTGGCGCGGCCGCCGGGCGGAGGCGCACGGGGCGGCTGCGTACTCGGGTGTGACCGGCGTCACGCTTTTCGTCGTATAAGGCAATGAAAGAACGAGAGAATTCCGAAATACGCGCGTTGTGATGGGGGTCACGTGCGGGTCCGGAGGGCGTCGCCATCTTCGGTGTGTCGGCAGGAGAGCCGCAGCAAACACCAGAGCAGGAGAGACGACCATGACCATCAAGAATTCGATCATCGGAGCCGCCACCGCCGTCACCATCGCGATGGCCGCCATCGTCCCGAACGCCGCCTCCGCGGCCCCCTTCAACGGCCTCGCGAAGGCCGAGATCCAGACCGATGCGACCGGCATCGAGACCGTCGGCAATCGCGGACGGAACGCGGCGGGCGCCGCCATCATCGGCCTCGGCGCGTTCGCGCTGGGCGCGGCGATCGCCTCGGGCAACAACCACGGCTATCACGGCCACCGCCGGGTCCGTCAGCGCGACTGCTACATCGAGAAGGTCCGCGTCTGGAACCCGCGCCGCGGCCACTATGTCGTCCGCAAGGAAAAGGTCTGCTACTGAGCCGGACCCCGCACACGAAGTGAAAGCGAGCCGCCCCCACCGGGCGGCTTTCTTCGTTCCGGCCTCCCCGCGCCCCCCGCGCGCTTCTGTTCCGTTGGTGAATTCGCGCGATGGTGCGACAATGGTAGAACGGTTCCAAAAGAGCCGTGCAAACAAGGCAAAGAACAAGATAGGGAGGGCCTGCCATGGGCGATCGATTTTCGGTCAGTCGTCGTGGATTCTTGATGACATCCGGCACAGCCGCCGCGGGACTTTCGGCAGGTGTACTGCCAAGCGTCGCGCTGGCGCAGGACAAGTCCCAGCTTCCGGAATATGTCGCCTGGAAAAATCCAGACGCGGTGATCGTCCACTCCGAGCAGACGATCGAGACGACGCGTGAGGCGATCGGCGCGTCCTCCATCACGCCGACCAACATCCTCTATGTCCGCAACAACCTCCCGGCCCCCGGTGGCGACATCGCCGCCGACCCGGACGCGTGGGAGATCGCCTTCTCGGGCGTCGGGCAGGAGCGGTCGATGACGCTCGGCGAACTGAAGGGTTTTGGCGTGGAGACCGTCGCGTGCGTGCTCCAATGCTCCGGCAACGGCCGCGCCTTCTTCACCCATGAGGCGAGCGGCACGAAATGGAGCGTCGGCGCCGCGGGCAACGTGTTCTGGACGGGCGTGCCGCTGAAGGCGGTCGTCGCCGCGCTCGGCGGTCCCGCGAGCGGGGCGGTCTACCTCACCGCGACCGGCGGGGAGGAGCTTCCGGCCGGGCTCGATCCGCTGTCGCTCATGGTGGAGCGCTCGGTCCCGATCGAGGCGCTGGAGAACGCGCTGATCGCCTACGAGATCAACGGCGAGGCGCTGCCCGTCGCCCATGGCGGCCCGGCCCGCCTGGTGGTGCCCGGCTATTTCGGCGTCAACAACGTGAAATATGTGAAGGCGATCACGCTGAGCCCGGATGAGAGCCAGGCGAAGATCCAGCAGAGCGGCTATCGCGTGCGGCCGGTCGGCGAATCCGGCGGCCCGTCCCAGCCCTCCATGTGGCAGATGCCGGTGAAGTCGTGGATCACGTCGCCGCTCGAGAGCGCGTCGAGCGGGCGCGTCGTGATCGAGGGTGTCGCCTTCGGTGGCGACAGCGAGGTGACGGGCGTCGAGGTCTCGACCGATGGCGGGGCGAACTGGGAGAAGGCCGCCTTCACCGGGCCGGACCTCGGCCCCTACGCGTGGCGGCCCTTCGCGCTGATCACCGACCTTGCCGCCGGCACGCACGAGCTCGTGAGCCGGGCGACCAACGCGGCCGGCGACGCGCAGCCGGAAGACTTCCCCGAGAACGAGCGGGGCTACGGCAACAATGGCTGGCGCGCCCATGGCGTGAGCGTGACGCTCGCATGAGGTTCGCCTTCGTATTCGGGGTGGTCGCCGCGATGGCGGCCGCCTCCGCCGGCCATGCCGACGAACTCGCCGACGGCAAGGCCGTGTTCCTGACGAAGGCGGCGCCGAGCTGCGCGATCTGCCACACTCTCTCCGACGCAGGGGCGAACGGGATGATCGGCCCCGTGCTCGACGATCTGAAGCCCGACGAGGCGCGCGTGAAGAAGGCGGTCACCCAAGGCGTCGGCGTCATGCCCGCCTATGGCGAGTCGCTGAGCGCGGCCGATATCGACGCGGTCGCCGCCTATGTCGCGACGGCGGTGGGCACCAAATGAGAAGGGCGGCCCCCGTTCGCGGGGGCCGACGCCTCAGGCCGTGGCGGCCTTGATCGCCTGATAGCGCTCGACGCAGGTGGACAGCACCTCGTCCGCTGGGCGCTTCCACCAATTGTCGCGCGAGAAGATCTCCACCTCCTGGTGGCCGTGGAAGCCCGCGCCCTCGATCATGCGGCGGATGCCGGGAAGGTCGATCACCCCGTCCCCCATCATGCCGCGATCGAGGAGGAGGTCGTGCGTCGGCACCAGCCAGTCGCAGATATGGTGGGCGAAGATGCGATGGCCCGCCCGCGCCACCTGCGCCGCGAGATCGGGATCCCACCACACATGGTAGACGTCGACCGCGACGCCGACGCCTTCGCCGACGCGGTCGCAGATGTCGAGCGCGTGGGAGAGCGTGTTCACGCACGCCCGGTCCGCCGCGTACATCGGGTGGAGCGGCTCGATCGCGAGCGCGACATTCTGGGCGAGCGCGTATTCGGCGAGCGCGGCGATCCCGTCCTCCACCATCTGGCGGGCGCCGGCGATGTCCTTCGAGCCCGGCGGCAGGCCGCCGACGACGAGGACGAGACAGTCCGCCTTCAGCGCCACCGCCTCGTCGACCGCGCGGCGATTGTCCTCCAGCGCGGCGGCGCGGCCGGCGGCGTCGGCGGCGGGGAACATGCCGCCACGGCAGACGCCCGTAACGGTGAGGTCGTGCATCTCGACGAGCTTGGCGGCGCGGTCGAGCCCGATCTTGGCGATCTGGTCGCGCCAGGGGGCGATCGCGGTGATGCCGTGGCGCAGGCACGCCTCCACCGCCTCCTCCATGTCGCACTGCTCGCGGATCGTGGCGAGGTTGATGGACAGGCCTTCGATCATTGCGGTGTTCTCCTGGCTGCGGCCCTTCTGGCGGAGCCGTCGTCGATCATGCGGGCGTGGCGGCGCGTTCCATGAGGCCGCGCAGATAGCCGATGGCGCGCGCCGCGGTCGCCTGGCCGTTCGGCTTGTAGACGAAGGGCTCGACCGCGATGTCGCCGCGATAGCCGGCCGCCTCCAGCGCCGCGAGGATCGGGCCGAACTGCATGTCGCCCTCGCCGGGGCCGCGGCGGTTGGGGTCGTTGAACTGGCAATGGACGATCCGGCCCGACGGCACATATTCGGCGATCAGCGCCTCGAGCGGCTCGGTCTCGGTGATGCCGGCGGCGGAGGTGTCGAGCATTGTCCTGAGGTACTTGCTGCCGATCTCGTCGACGAGGGTCACGGCCTCGGCGAGGGTGTTGATGTTGTTGGTCTCGCGCGCGGCGAGCGGCTCCACGCAATAGATGACGTCCGCCTCCTCCGCCGCACGGGCGGCGTGGGCGAAGGCCTCCATCGTCCAGCCCATCCCCTCATTCTCGGCGCCGGCGGTGAGCATGCGCTGGTGCGGCGAGCCGTGGACGAGGACCCGCGCGTCGAGTTCGCCCGCGAGCATGCACAATTCGCGCATCACCGCATGGGTGTGGTGGCGCACGGCAGGGTCCGCGCTCGTGATCGAGAGCCCTTCGGGCGCGACGAGGAGCCAGTGGAGCGAGGTGATGACGAGCCCGGCATCCTCCACCTGCCGCCGCACCGCGCGCCGTTCGGCGCTCGACATGAGGTGGGGCGCCTCGGACAGCGTGAACGGGGCGATCTCGAGTCCGTCATAGCCGAGCTCGGCCGCGAAGGCGCACTGCTCGGCGAGGTCCAGCTCGCAGATCACTTCGTTGCACAGGGATAGACGCATCAATTCGGCTCCGCGGCGGTGCGTCCGCTCTTGTCGCGCGCGAAGAGGCGGGCGATCGAGCGGCGCACGAAGGGGATGCTGGCGAGAATCGTCAGCACGATGAGGATCGCGAATGTGACGCTGATCGGACGCGTGATGAAAGGCGAAATGTCGCCATCGGACAGCGTGAGGCCGCGGCGCAGATTCTTGTCGAGCAGGTCGCCGAGGATGATGCCGAGGACGAGGGGTGCCATCGGGTAGTTCATCCGCCGCATCAGGAAGCCGATAACACCGAAGACGAGCATGATCACGACGTCGAACATGCGCTGCGTGATGGCGTAGGGGCCGATGACGCACAGGACGAAGACGACCGGCATCAGCCGCTCGCGCGGGATCTTGAGGACGAAGAGGAGCGGGCGCGCCATCAGGAGGCCGAAGACGGTGATCGCGATGGTCGCGAGGAGCAGCATCGCGACGACCTCGTACACGAAGGTCGGCTGCTCGATCATGATCATCGGGCCGGGGCGCACGCCGTGGATGAAGAGGGCGGCGATGAGGACGGCGGCGGGCGCGCTGCCCGGCACCGCGAGGGTGAGGGCCGGGATCAGCGCGCCGGGGACGACGGCGCTGTTGCCGGTCTCGGCCGCGGTGAGGCCGTCGATCGAGCCGTTGCCGAACTGGTCGCGCTCGCGCGAGGTGCGGCGGGCGAGGGCATAGGAGGCCCAGGCGCCGATATCCTCGCCGACGCCCGGAATGACGCCGACGAAGGTGCCGACGATGCCGGAGCGGATCGCGGTCCACTTGGTGCGCCAGAGGTCGCCGAGGCGCGGCAGGATGCGGTCGACCTTGTTCGAGACGAGCACGGCCTTCTTGTCGGCCATCACCGTCAGCACCTCGGCGAAGCCGAACGCGCCGACCATCGCCGGGATGAGGCCGATGCCGCCATTCAGCTCGGCGATGCCGAAGGTGAAGCGCATGTGGGCGTGGATGCCCTCCATGCCGATCATGGCGACCATCAGCCCGAGAATGCCGGCGATGATGCCCTTGATCGGGGTGCCCTGGGCGGTGAGCTGGCCGGAGATGACGATGCCGAAGAGGGCGAGCCAGAAGAACTCGTAGGAACCGAAATCGAGCGCGACATTGGCGAGGAGCGGCGCGATGACGGCGAGGCAGACGACGCCGATGAAGGTGCCGATGGCCGAGCTCGTGGTCGCGATCGCCATCGCGTAACCCGCGCGGCCCTGGCGGGCGAGCGGGAAGCCGTCGAGCGAGGTCGCGGCGTTGGCGGGCGTGCCGGGGATGTTGAGGAGGATCGCCGAGCGCGAGCCGCCATAGATCGCGCCGACATACATGCAGAGCAGGATGAGGATCGCCTGCTCGGGCGGGAGCTTGTAGGTGAGCGTCGTCAGCAGCGCGACGCCCATCGTCGCGGTGAGCCCCGGCAGCATGCCGACGATGATGCCGAGCACGGTCGCCCACGCCACGTTGAAGAGCGAGGTGAACGTGAGGAGGCCGAAGAGACCCTCGAAGAGATACTGAAGTCCCTGCATGGCGCCTCTACGGGAGACGGACCAGGAAGAATTCCTGGAACACGTATGCGGTGACGATGCCGACGAGGACGCCCTGGAGGAGGGCGGTTCCGAGCGCGATGGCGTGGCGCGCGGGCGGGCGCCTGCGCCATTCGAAGAGGGCGATGAACACGGTCACGAAGATCGACGTCGCGAGCCAGAAGGGCATCGCGCCGATGAGGCCGAGCGGGTAGGCGAGGGTGAGGGCGAGGCAGAGGAGGAGGCGGGCGATGCCGCCCGGCGCCTCGCTCTCGCCGAGGCGCGCGCCGGCGAAGCGCATCCCGCCGGCCTTCGCCGCGCCTGCGAGAAGAATGATGGCGCACACCGCGAGGGCCGCGCCGAGCCCCATCGGGACGAGGCCGGGGATGCTCGCCGGGTGGATCCGGCGGACCTCGAGCCGGTCCATCGTGAAGCCGCCCCACAGCATCGCGAGGCCGATGGCGAGGAGGACCACGCCGGTGACGACGTCCGCGTGCGCCATGGTGAGGCGGCGCGGTTCGCTCTCGTGAAGTTCGCTCGTCATATGCCTCGCGACCACGTGGGGAGAGAAGGGCGAGGGGGCGCGCCCCCTCGCGCAGTGGCGCAGATGCGACTCAGTCGGCCGGGCAGGTGATGCCGATCTCGGACGGGTCGATCACCGCTTCGCCGCGGGTGACGCGCGAGCACGCCTCGGAGATCACCACGGGCATCGCCTTCTCGCGCGCCGCGTCGCCGAAGGCCGGGTCGAAGGTCGCGCCGCGATTCTTGGCGTAGTCCTTCAGCTCGGGGGCGTTCATCACCGCCTCCTGCCAGACGCGGTCCATCGTGTCGTAGACTTCCTGCGGCGCGCCGGTCGGGATGAAGACGCCGAAATAGTCAGGCGCGACGTGCATGTCGACGGTCGCCGTGATCGCCGGGATCGGGTCGATCCCCTCGATCTCGAGCGGGGCGGCGGCGAGGGCGACCAGCGGACGCAGCTTGCCGGCGCGGATCAGCTCGGCCTGCTCGGATGCGAGCTGCGTCGTCACCATCGCCTCGCCCGAGGCGGCGGCGAGGACGGCCGGGTTGCCGCCGTCATAGGCGATCATGCGCGCGTCGGCCCCGTCGCCGAGCGCCTCCTTGATGGCGGCGAGCGCCATGCCGCCGGAGGAGTTCACGCCCGCCGTCGCGACCGTGACATTCTCGCCCGACTTCATCGCGCTGACGAGGTCCTCGAAGGTCTTGAACTTGGAATCGGCGTTGACGCTGACCACCGGCACGTTGGCGATGTGCAGATAGACGCGATAGTCGTCGATGTCGGTGTTCTCGACGAGGCCGGTGACGGCGTAGGTGGCGTTGTTGGCGATGGCGTTCGCCGTCCAGGTGTAGCCGTCGCGGGGCGCGTCTAGCGCGGCGCGGGTGCCGATCGAGCCCGAGGCGCCGGGCTGGTTCACCACCACGATGGGGGTGCCGAGCGCCTCCTCGATGAGCGGGGCGACGACGCGGGTGACCTGGTCGGTCGAACCGCCAGCGGACCACGGCACGATGATGTTGATCGGCCGGTCCGGCTTCCAGGTGTCGTCAGCGAACGCGGCGGGGGCGAACAGGATCGCGCCGGCGAGCGCCGTAAGGGCAACAGTCTTCATCCTTGGTCTCTCCTTCCCATGGGTTGAAGCGGGGTCCGTCTTGGCGCGGACCTCCGCAGGGTTCCGTTCGGTCAGGCCATGCCGTAGACGGCCATCACCTTGTTCATCCGGGACGCCGCCACGTCGGGGTCGCGCAGGACGCGCGCCTTGTCGGCGAGGCGGAAGAGCTCGGCGAGGTGCAGGGCCGAGCGCGCGCTCTCCTGGCCGCCGACCATGGTGAAGTGGTCCTGCAGGCCGTTGAGATAGGCGAGGAAGACGACGCCGGTCTTGTAGAAGCGGGTCGGCGCCGCGAAGATGTGCCGCGACAGCGGCACGGTCGGGGCGAGGATGTCGAAGAAGCGGTTGTCGGACCCTTCGGCGAGCGCACCGAGGGCGGCCGAGGCCGCGGGGGCGATCGCGTCGAAGATGCCGAGGAGGGCGTCCGAATAGCCTTCCTCGTCGCCGGCGATCAGCTCGGCATAGTTGAAGTCGTCGCCGGTGAACATGCGCACGTTGGCGGGGAGTTGCCGGCGCATCTTCACCTCCTTCTCCTTCGACAGGAGCGAGATCTTGATGCCGTCGATCTTCTCCGCGTGGGCGGAGAGGACGTCGAGGCAGGTCATCATCGCCTCGTAGTGGTCGGCCGAGCCCCAATAGCCTTCGAGCGCCGGGTCGAACATCTCGCCGAGCCAGTGGATGATCACCGGCTCCTTCACCTGGCTGAGGATGCGGTCGTAGACGGTGACGTAGTCGCCGGGCCCCTTTGCCGCCTTCGCGAGCGCGCGGGAGGCCATCAGGATGATGCGACCGCCTTCGCCTTCCACGAAGGAGACCTGCTCCTCATAGGCGCGGATCACGTCGTCGATCGTGACGTCGGGGGCGGGGGCGAGGTGGTCGGTGCCCGCGCCATAGGCGATGCGGACGTGCCCGCGCGCCTTGGCGGCGGCCTGGGCGCGGCGGATCAGCTCCTGCGCCTCGGGCCAGGCGAGGCCCATGCCGCGCTGCGCGGTGTCCATCGCCTCGGCGACGCCGAGCCCGAGGTCCCACAGATATTCGCGGAAGGCGATCGTGCGGTCCCAGTCGATCGCCGGCTCAAGCCAGGGATCGTGCTCCTTGAAGGGGTCGGCGACCACGTGCGCCGCGGCGTAGGCGACGCGGTTGAAGTGGTGGCCGCCGCCGTTCATCAGCGCGGCGAAGTCGAGCGGCTCGCCCGTCACATAGGGTTCGAGCGTGCGGTCTTTGGTCGGAAGGTTCAGCGTTGCCATCGGTCACACCAGGGTGTCTGTGCTCGGGAAGGGCGGCGTGACGCCGCCCGCGCTGATCGCCTGATGGCGACCGTCAGGCCGAGATTTTCGGCACGTCGAGCCAGCGCCGCTCGCGCCAGCTCTGCAGGCCGAGCTTGGCGAGCTGCACGCCCTTAACGCCCTCCATGAGGTCGTACTTCCAGGGCGCGTCCTCGACCACGTGGCGGATGAAATCCTCCCACTGGACGCGGAAGCCGTTCGGGTAGGCCTCGGTGTCCGGCACCTCGGCCCAGGTGTTGAAGAAGTTGATGGTCTGCGGAATGTCGGGGTTCCACACCGGCTTCGGTGTGTTCGCGCGGTGCTGGGTGACGCACTTGGTGAGGCCGGCGACCGCCGATCCCTCCGTCCCGTCGACCTGGAAGGTGACGAGATCGTCGCGCCGCACGCGCACGGCCCAGGACGAGTTGATGTGGGCGATGATGCCGCCTTCGAGCTCGAAGGTCGCGTAGGCGGCGTCGTCCGCGTCGGCCTTGTAGGGCTCGCCGTTCTCGTCCCACCGGGTCGGGATGTGCGTCGCGCCGAGGCAGGAGACGGACTTCACGTCGCCGAACAGATTGTCGAGCACGTAGCGCCAGTGGCACAGCATATCGAGGATGATGCCGCCGCCATCGGCGTCGCGATAGTTCCAGGACGGGCGCTGGGCGGGGATCCAGTCACCCTCGAACACCCAGTAGCCGAACTCGCCGCGCACCGAGAGGATGCGGCCGAAGAAGCCGGCATCGATGAGCCGCTTCAGCTTGCGCAGGCCCGGCAGGAAGAGCTTGTCCTGCACGACGCCGTTCTTGACGCCCTTCTCGCGTGCGAGGCGGGCGACGGCGAGCGCGGTCTCGATGTCGTCCGAGATCGGCTTCTCGCAATAGACGTGCTTGCCGGCGTGGATCGCCTTCTCGAGGAGGCTGCACCGCATCAGCGTGGTGCCGGCGTCGAAGAAGACGGTGTCGTCGCTGTTGGCGAGCGCGGCGTCGAGGTCGGTCGACCAGCGCTCCACGCCATGATCGGCCGCGAGGCGGGCGATCTTGTCGGCGTTGCGGCCGACGAGGATCGGGTCCGGCATGACGCGCGAACCGTCGGAGAGCACGACGCCGCCGTCGGCGCGGATCGCGGCGATCGAGCGGATGAGGTGCTGGTTCATGCCCATGCGTCCCGTGACGCCGTGCATGATGATGCCAAGCCGTTTTGTTTGCGGTGCTGTCTGCGACCCGCCGGCGACGCGCGGTTGCTCGGTCAAAGCCACCCTCCCAGATTGAAGCCGGCCACTCTGTGTTGGCCTAAGTAACCACGCGGTTACTCCAAACAAAGAAAGGCGGGTGTGTCAAGCCGGATTACGGCCGCAGGTAGTCCATGATGACCGTTGCAACGTGCTCGCGGCGGACGTCCAGCGCCTCCGGCGCGGCGAGGTCGCGGCCGAAGATCGTGGAGAGGGTCGGGTTGTTGGAGATGTAGAAGAAGCCGAGCGCCGCGATGGAAATATACAGTTGGATGGGGTCGACATCGGTGCGGAAGGCCCCGGTCTCGGCGCCGCGCTTCAAGAGTTCGGCGAGGGTGCCGACGAGCGGCGAATGCATTTCCCGTATCCGCTCGGAGCGCTTCAGATGGCGCGCCTGGTGCATGTTCTCGGTGTTGAGAAGGCTCAGGAATTCCGGGTTCTTCACGAAGTAGTCGAAGGTGAAGACGACGAGCCGCCGCACCGCCTCGGGCGGTTCCAGATGGGCAAGGCGCAGCTCGTTCTCGGCGGTGCGGATGCGGGCGTAGGTCTCCTCCAAGACCGCGAGGAAGAGCCCCTCCTTGTTGCCGTAATAATGGTAGATCATCCGCTTGTTGATACCCGCGCGGGCAGCGACCTCGTTGACGCTCGCCCCGCCGAAGCCGTGCGCGGTGAACTCGGCCGTCGCAGCGGCGAGGATCGCGGCGCGGGAGCGCTCGGCGTCGCGCACGGCGGGCCGTGCCTTGGGTCTCGCGGGGCGGGCGGGTGCGTGCAAGGTCGGGCCCTTTCAGCATCGTTAGGTTGTCGGGCCGCGCATGCGGGACCGTGCGGCGATCGGGACCGCCTGCGGCACGATGGCGGGGCTCGCACGCGAAGGCAAACCGGCCCATCTTTTGAGCGTACCCCGACGGAGGCAAGGCGCGATGTTCGATCACCCCTCCTTTGATGGACACGAGGAAGTCGTCTTCACCACCGACGCGGCGAGCGGGCTGAAGCTGATCATCGCGATCCACAACACCAATCGCGGCCCGGCGCTCGGCGGCTGCCGCGTCTGGGCCTATGAGAGCGCGGACGCGGCGGTGACGGATGTCCTGCGCCTCTCGCGCGGCATGACCTACAAGGCGGCGATCGCGGACCTGCCGCTCGGCGGCGGCAAGAGCGTGATGCTGCTCCCCGCCCCCGGCGCGAAGACCCCCGCCATGTTCGAGGCGCTCGGCCGTGCCGTCGATTCGCTCGACGGGCGCTATATCGTCGCCGAGGATGTCGGCTCGACGCCGGCGGACATGTCGTGCGTGCGCCGCGGGACCCGGCACGTGACGGGCGTCCTGATGCGCGATGGCGGCGTCGGCGACCCGTCTCCCACCACCGCCTATGGCGGCTTCATCGCGCTGCGGGCGACGGCGAAGGTGGCGCTCGGGCGCGACAGCCTCTCCGGCGTCCACGTCGCGGTCCAGGGGCTCGGCCACGTCGGATACACGATGGCGCGTCAGCTCGCGGAGGCCGGCGCCCGCCTCACCGTCGCCGATCTCGACACCGACGCGACCCACCGCGCGCGTGCCGAGTTCGGCGCCGCGATCGTCGCGCCGGACGAGATCGTCGCCGTAGAGGCCGACATCTTCTCGCCGAATGCGCTGGGGGCGGTGCTGAACGGAACATCGATCCCGCGCCTCAAGGTCGCCGCCGTCGCGGGCTGCGCCAACAACCAGCTCGCGACCGAGGCGGACGGCGCGGCGCTCAAGGCGCGGGGCATCCTCTACGCGCCCGACTATGTCGGCAACGCGGGCGGCCTCATCAAAATGTGCGGCGAATATTTCGGCTGGACGGGGCGCGACGTCACGCGCCGCGTCGAGCGGATCGGCCCGCAGATGGAGGCGATCTTCGCCGAGGCGGCCGCCAGCGACGCGCCGACGAACGTCGTCGCGGACCGTCTCGCGGAGAGCAAGTTTCAGCGGGTCTGAGGCCGGCGGGCGGCCTCAGGCCGGGCGGGTCAGGAGGCCTTCAGCCACTTCGCCATGACGAGGCGCTCTTCCACCTGATAGCCGAGCGCCTCGTAGAAGGCGGCGACGGCCGCGTTCTCGGTGCGGATCATGAGGTTGAGCTTCGGCACGCCCCGTTCGGCGAGCCAGGCCTCGGCCGCGACCATGATCTCGCGCCCATAGCCGTGGCGGCCGAACTCGGGGTCGACCGACACGTAGTAGACGACGCCGCGGTGGCCGTCATGGCCGACCATCACCGAGGCGACGAGCCTGTCGCCGCGGAAGCCGAGAAGCACCGTCGAGACCGGGCTCGCGAGGGCGAAGCGCAGGTCCGCGCGCGGATCGTTCCACGGCCGCGTGAGGCCGCAGCGCTCCCACAGGGTGATCACCGCGCGCACCAGGGTCTCGTCGACCGGTGCGCCCGGCTCCGGGGAGATGGGCGCAATTCTGAGAGCCGTTTCCGGCTGTGAGGGTTCCGTCATCGTCGTTCGTCCCGTCAACCGCCGAAGAGACGGCGGAAGAAGCCTTCGTTGCTTCGCGGCGGGGCAGGGCGGATCCAGTCGCGTCCGTCGCGCGCCGTTGTCTGCGGCGGGCTCTGGACCATCTGCTGGTTGCCCTGCGGCAGCATCCAGGGCTCGTCGACGGGCATCTCACCATCCGTCACGATCGGCTCCGGAATTGCGTCGAGACCTGGAAGGTCCGCGGGGATCATTCCCTCGTGAACCTTGGTCATGAGCTGCTTCCAGAGCTCGGCGGGCAGGTTGCCGCCGGTGACCTTGTTGGTCGGTGAATTGTCGTCGTTGCCGAGCCAGACGCCCGCCGTGAAGAAGGCCGTGTAACCCACAAACCATGCATCGCGCCAGTTCTGGCTGGTGCCGGTCTTTCCGGCGGCCGGCCAGCCGAATTGCGCCCGCTGGCCGGTGCCGGAGGTGAGCACCTGCGACAGCATCGAGTTCATCGCGCCGACATTCTCGAGCGTGACCACTTCCTGCGCGCCGCCGCCATGGCGCTCGTAGAGGAGCTGACCGTCGATGGTCTTGATGCGGCGCACGATGTGCGGCACCACGCCGACCCCGCCGTTCGAGAACGGCACGTAGGCGGTGGTCAGCTCCAGGAGCGTCACCTCGGAGGTGCCGAGTGCGATCGAGGCGTTGGCGTCCATCGGGGAGCGGATACCGAGCCGGTGGGCGACATTCGCGACCGCGCGCGGCCCGACCTCGTTGGTGAGCTGGGCCGCGATCGTGTTCAGCGAGTGGGAGAGGGCGTAAGTCAGCGAGACCGGGCCCTTATAGTTCCGGCTGTAATTCTCCGGCTGCCAGTTGCCGATCTGGGTCGGCTGATCGATCCGCATAGTCTGCGGGTTGAGGCCGTGCTCCAGCGCCGCGAGATAGACGAACGGCTTGAAGGAGGAGCCCGGCTGGCGCGCCGCCGCGACCGCGCGGTTGTACTGGCTGTCGCCATATTGGCGGCCGCCGACGAGGGCCTTCACCGCGCCGCCGCCGTCGAGGACGACGACCGCGCCCTGGCTCACCTTCTTCGCGTCGCCCTCCTTGTTCAGCATGTCCTGGAGGGCGGCCTGGGCGAGGTCCTGGAGCTCGAGGTTGATGGTCGTCTCGACCACGATGTCCTGCTGGATCGAGCCGACGAATTCCGGCAGCACCTCGTTCACCCAGTCGGCGACGTAGCCGCCCGAGGTCGCGACGTCGGGCGCGCGCAGCTCGGCCGGATGCTCGCGGGCGTACTGCTCTTCTTCATCGGTGATGAAGCCGGCCTCGTTCATCGCGTTGAGGACGGTCGCCGCGCGGGCGCGGGCGCGCTGGATGTCGGTCGTCGGCGCGTAATAGGACGGGGCCTTCAGGAGGCCGGCGATCATCGCCGCCTCGGCGAGCGTCAGCTCCTCGGCGCCCTTGCTGAAATAGCGCCGCGCCGCGCCGTCGATGCCGGTCGCGCCGGCGCCGAGATAGACGCGGTTGAGATACATATCGAGGATCTCGTCCTTCGAGTACTGCATCTCGAGCCAGACCGAGAAGATCGCCTCCTGGATCTTGCGCTCCATGGTGCGCGAGGGGTCGAGGAAGAGGTTCTTGGCGAGCTGCTGGGTCAGCGTCGAGCCGCCCTGCTGCAGGCGGCCGGACATGAGGTTCGTCGCCATCGCGCGGGTGAGGCCGATGGGATCGAGACCCGGATGGTAGTAGAAGCGCCGGTCTTCGATCGCGATCACGGCTTGCGGCACGTAGGCCGGCAGATCCTTGATGACGACCGCGCGGCCGCCGGTGTCGCCGCGATTGGCGATGAGATCGCCCCCTTCCGACAGGATCGCGACGTTGGGTGGACGCTCCGGCACCGCCCATTCGGCGCGCGGCGGCAGCGTGGCGGCGAAATAGGCGATGACGCCGCCGACGGCGATGAGGCCGAGGATGGAGAGCGTCAGCGTCATCTTGAAGGCGAAGCGCAGAAGGCTGAAGCGGCGGCGCGGGCGGCGGGCCGCGCGGCGCGGTGCCGCGCTGCGGCTCCCGCTGCCGCCGCTTCTGCTGCCCCCACCGCCACCCTGGCTCGGCGGGCGCTTGCGGGCGGGGGCGCGCTGGGGCGCCTCGCTTTCGGCGCGCGCGGCGGGGCGAGCGGGCTTCTTCGTGGCGGTCTGCGGTGCGGCTTTCGGCGGGGCCTTCGCGCGGGGCTGCTCGGGCGGTGCGCCCTCGGCAGGCGGGCGCGGTCTCGGCGCACGCTTGCGGGGGGCGGCCGCTTCCTCGCGGGGAGGCTCGCTGCGGGGACGGGGGGCGCGCGCGACGGGCTCCTCCTCGCGCGGCGCGGCCGGACGGGCCTGGCGCGGCGCCTTGCGCACGGGAGGTTCTTCGGCCGGCCGGGGCCGGCTGTTGAAAGACGGCTCGCGGCGGGACCGGCCGTCGCGGTCCGGCGTCATGTCCAGCCGTCCGCCATCTCGCTTCGTTGGGGCCAAAACGCACCTCCATGGGCCACTACGCGCCCGGATGCGCATCCGTTAACACGGACAACGCATGAAGTGGACCTTGATCACCGACGGCGGTGTCCGCATGGTCCGGTCCGACAGCAGGAGACCCCTCGATGACCGAACCGCGCGCACCCGGACCGGGTGACACCGTTTTCCTCGTTGACGGCTCCTCGTTCGTATTTCGCGCCTACTTCCAGTCCATGAACCAGGATCGGAAGTACAATTTTCGTGCCGACGGTCTTCCGACCGGCGCAGTGCGACTGTTCTGCAACAAAGTCTATCAATTCATTAAAGACGGGGCCGCGGATGTGCGGCCCACGCATCTCGCGATTATTTTCGACAAGTCGGAGCACTCGTTCCGCAACGAGCTCTACGCCGACTACAAGGCGAATCGCTCCGCCCCGCCCGACGACCTCGTCCCCCAGTTCCCGCTGATGCGCGCCGCGGTGGAGGCGTTCGGCCTCGTGCCGATCGAGAAATCCGGCTTCGAGGCGGACGACATCATCGCCACCTACGCCCGCCAGGCGAGCGCGGCTGGGGCGGATGTCCTCATCGTGTCCGCCGACAAGGACCTGATGCAGCTCATCGACGACCGCGTCTCGATGTACGACCCGGCCTCCGGCGAGGGCCGCCGCGCCGGGCAGGGGCGCATGGGCGTGCGGCCGGAGCGGCGCATCGGCATCGAGGAGGTGGTCGAATATTTCGGCGTGACGCCGGACAAGGTGATCGACGTGCAGGCGCTCGTCGGCGATTCCACCGACAATGTCCCCGGCGTCCCCGGCATCGGCAAGAAGACGGCGGCCCAGCTCATCGCCGAGTTCGGTGATCTCGACACGCTCCTCGCCAACGCCGAATCGATCAAGCAGAACAAGCGGCGCGAGAATCTCATCGAGTTCGCCGACCAGGCGCGCCTCTCGCGCACCCTCGTCACGCTCGACGATCAGGTCGAGGTCGAGGATCCGCTCGACAATCTCGTCCTCCAGCCGATCACGCCCGAGCCGCTCATCGCCTTCTTCAAGGCGCTCGATTTCGGCACCCTGACCCGGCGCGTCGCCGAGGACACGGGCTGCGACCACAGCGCGGTCGAGCCGGACCCCCGCTATCTGCGCATGGCGCCGACGGGCGAGGCCGCGCTCCTCGACGATCCGGCCGTGGAGGCGGAGGACAGCGGCCCGGCGAGCCCCGAGACGCTCGCCGCGAAGATGGAGCACGAGGCGCTCGGCGCGTCCTTCGATCTCGACAAGTACGAGACGATCACGACCCTCGAACGCCTTGAAGAGTGGCTCGGCGCGGCCGCGCAGTCGGGCGTCCTCGGCCTCGCCGTGCGTCTCACCGGCCCCGCCGTGATGCGCGACGACGTCGCCGGCATCGCGATCGCCACGGGACCCGGCCACGCTGCCTACATCCCGCTGTCCCATTCGGCGACCGACCTCATGACCGCGAACACGGTGATGGATCCGGACAAGGTCGCCGCCCTCCTGAAGGGGCCGCTGACGGACCGGGGCATCATCAAGGTCTCGGCGGCCATGAAGCGGGACTATCTGGCGCTGCGCCGCATCGGGCTCGACATCGCGCCGATCGACGACACCGGCCTCCTCTCCTACGCGGCCGATGCCGGGGCGAGCCTTCACGACCTCCCGGGCCTCGCCAAGCGCTTCCTCGGCCACACACCGATCGACGATCGCGACGTGCTCGGCACCGGGCGCAACAAGGTGACGTTCGCCGAGGTGCCGCTGGATTCGGCGACCCGCCACGCGGCGGAGGAGGCGGACATCGCGGTGCGCCTTGCGCCGGTGCTGCGCCAGCGGGCGATCGCGAAGAAGGTGTCGCGCGTCTATCAGACCCTCGAACGGCCGCTCCTGCCGGTGCTCGCGCGCATGGAGGAGGCGGGGATCGTCGTCGACCGGAACGTCCTGTCGCGCATGTCGGGCGATTTCAGCCAGACGCTCGCCCGGATCGAGACGGAGATCTACGAGCTTGCCGGGGAACAGTTCAATATCGGCTCGACCAAGCAGCTCTCCGACATCCTCTTCGGCAAGCTCGGCCTGCCGGGCGGCAAGAAGACGAAGACCGGCGCCTGGTCGACCGGCGCGCAGGTGCTCGAGGATCTCGCGGGCGAGGGGCATCCCCTCCCGGTGAAGCTCCTCGAATGGCGGCAGATCTCCAAGCTGAAGTCGACCTACACCGACGCGCTCCAGGAGGAGATCAACCCCGACACCGGCCGTGTCCACACCACCTTCGCGATGGCCTCGACCACCACGGGCCGCCTCTCATCGACCGACCCGAACCTGCAGAACATCCCGATCCGCACGGAGGAGGGGCGCAAGATCCGCACCGCCTTCGTGGCCGCGCCCGGCACGCGCCTCATCGCCGCCGACTACGGCCAGATCGAATTGCGCGTGCTCGCCCACATCGCCGACATCCCGCAGCTGCGCCAGGCCTTCGCCGACGGGCTCGACATCCACGCGATGACCGCCTCGGAGATGTTCGGCGTGCCGGTGGAGGGGATGGACCCCTCCGTGCGCCGCCGCGCCAAGGCGATCAATTTCGGCATCATCTACGGCATCTCCGCATTCGGCCTCGCGAACCAGCTGTCGATCCCGAACAGCGAGGCGAGCGCCTACATCAAGCGCTATTTCGAGCGCTTCCCCGGCATCCGCGACTACATGGAGGCGACGAAGACCTTCGTGCGCACCCACGGCTACGTGGAGACGCTGTTCGGGCGGCGGGCGCACTATCCCGAGATCGGCACCAACAACCCGTCGCTGCGCGCCTTCTACGAGCGCGCCGCCATCAACGCGCCGATCCAGGGCTCGGCCGCCGACATCATCCGCCGCGCGATGGTGCGGATCGAGCCGGCGCTCGCCGAGGCCGGGCTCTCCACCAGGATGCTCCTCCAGGTCCACGACGAGCTCCTCTTCGAGGCGCCGCAGGAGGAGGCGGAGAAGGCGATCGGCATCATCCGCAATGTGATGCAGGGGGCGGCGGAGCCGGCGGTGAAGCTCGCCGTTCCGCTGGAAGTGGATGCGCGGGCGGGCGGGAGCTGGGCCGAGGCGCACTGACGCCCCGGCCGGCCGGCCTCAGCCGCGGCCGCGCGCGACCTTCACCCGCTGCGCCGCACCCACGACCGCGACGACGAGCGTCGCGAACAGGATGAGGTGCGGCTCCAGCGCCTCCCCGCCGATGACGGCGGCGATGAGGATCGTCAGGAACGGCTGGATGAGCTGGAGCTGGCCGATCTTCGCGATTCCGCCGAGCGACATCGCCCAGTTCCAGAACAGGAAGCCGAGGAACATCGAGAAGACGCCGAGATAGAGGAAGGCGCCCCACACGACGCCCGAGGTCGGGAGCGTCTCCGGCAGCGACAGGAAGGTCGCGACCGTCGTGATCGGCAGCATCAGGATCAGCGCCCAGGAGATGATCGTCCATCCCGGAACGCGGCGCGATAGGCGGCCGGCGAGCGCATAGCCGAGCGCGGCGACCGCCGAGCCGACGAGGAGGAACGCGTCCCCCCACTGGAGCGCCCAGCCCGCGTCCGACAGCGAGAAATAGAGGACGATCGCCCCACCGAGGACGCTCAGCATCCAGAAGGAGCGCCCCGGCCGCTCGCCGCCGACGAGGGCGGCGGCCACCGCCGTTGCGAGCGGCAGGATCGCGAGCACCACGCTCCCGTGGCTCGCCGGCACGTGAACCATCGCAAGGCCGGTGAAGAGTGGAAAGCCGATGATCACGCACGCCGCGATCAGCGCGATGGTCGGCACGTCGCGCCAGGCCGGGATCGGCTGGCGCGTCACGGCGAGGAGGACGATCGACAGGATGCCGCCGACGAAGGCGCGGCCGACCGCGATTAAGGTGGGGCTGAAGCCGTCGAGCGACATGCGCGTCGCGGGCAGCGTCCCGGCGAACATCACCATGCCGATGAGGCCGAGTATGAGGGCCACGAGCGGCTCGGACCGGCCGTAGGAGCCGGCCGGCGCCGGTTGGACCGAATGTATGGACATCGAGGTGCGGGCTATCCGTTCAGGATTTCGAGGACGGGGCCGAGAAGGGCCGGATCACCCACTGCGATGGCTTCGCCCTTGTAGGCGTGCGGGAGCGTCGGTCCGATTCGGTTGCCGGACCAGTCCGTCAGCGCCCCGCCCGCCCGTTCGACGATCGGCACGAAGGGCGCGATGTCGAACGGCTTCAGGTCTCGTTCGATGACGATGTCGATGTGTCCGGCTGCGAGCATGGCGTAAGCATAACAGTCCGTACCAAATCGGACCATCCTGGACGCATCGGCGAGACGCTCGAATTGCGGGCGGGCGGTCCCGAACCCGTAGGGGCTCGTCGTCGCGACGATCGCCTCGGCGACGCTGGCGCAGCGCCGCGTCGCGAGCGGGCGCACCGCGCCGCTCCGGTCGGCGTGGAAGGCGCCCTCCTCGGAGGCGAAGAAGCGGTCACCCACGAAGGGCTGGCTCATCATGCCGGTGTGCGGCCCGCCCTCGGCGTCCGCGATCGCGACGAGGACGCCCCATGTCGGCAGCCCCGTCATGAAGCCGCGAGTCCCGTCGATCGGATCGATGATCCAGGTGCGCCCGGTGGTGCTCGGAAGGTCGTCCTCCTCCTCGCCCAGAATGCCGTCGCCGGGACGCTCCGCGGAGAGGACGGCGCGCATCGCGCTCTCGGCCGCCTTGTCGGCGATAGTGACCGGGTCGAATCCTGCTTTCGCTTTGTTTTCGATCGAAGGCAGCATCCGAAAGTGCGGCAGGATGGCCTCCGCAGCCGCGTCGGCGAGGCGATGAAGCAGGTCGATGTCGTTTTTGGCCATGTGCATAGGAGGCATGTCGAATGAGATACGTCAATTGTTGGGCGTGGCGGTTCGGCAACCCCGGAAAAAAACGCCGCGGAATTCCTTGCGAACGAAACCGGCGTTCGAAAGGGGCGCTCTCGGAATGGCCACATTTGCCGCACCATGAGGCATTTTGGACCGCTGATTGCAGAATCGGCATCTTGACGATTGTGCACCGCGGACGCATTTGTTGCAGCGCGGGACGGCGGTTGTCGTCCTGCTGCCCTCCTTGGGCGTTTCCTCCCTAGACTTCAGGCCGCTCCTCGGAGCGGCCTTTTTTTTATTCGGCCGCCACCGCCCAGGGCGGGTCGAGGTGGATCGCGTTGAACCACGTGATGAGCTGGCCGCAGACGGCGAGGAGTTCGGCGCGCAGCGTGTCGAAGCCGCGGGTGCGCATGTAGCTCGCCTCGTCCATGTAGAGGGCGCGGTTGATCTCGAGCTGGATCGCATGGACCACAGGAGGCCGCCCGTAGGCCTCGGTGATGAAGCCGCCCGCATAGGGGCGGTTGCGCCCCACCACGAACCCACGCTTGCGCAGGAGGCGCGTGAGCTCGTTGCTGAGGTGCGGCGAGCAGCTCGTCCCGAACCGGTCGCCGAGGATGAGGTCGGGCTTGGCGGCGAACTTGTCCTCCACGGCGCGCACGGCGCCGGAGGGCATCGAGTGGCAGTCGACGAGGACGCAGGTCCCGAACCGGGCGACCGTCTCCTCGATCTGCCGCGTCAGCGTCGCGTGATAGGGGCGGTAGAAGGCGGCGAGGCGATGCTCGGCCTCCGCGGCGGGGAGGGGATCGGCGTAGATCTCCTGACGCTCGCCGACGATGCGGGCGATGACGCCGAGGCCGCCGGCGACGCGGGGCGAGTCGATCAGCCCATCGCGCGCGAGCGGGCCGTCGAACATCGTGGGGTCGAGCTCGGCCTCCTCGCGATTGAGGTCGACATAGGCGCGGGGGAAGTTCGCGCGCATCAGCGGCGCGCCGAGATCGACGACGCCGGTGAACAGCTCGTCGACGAACGTGTCCTCCGAGCGCCGCAGGGTCAGGCGGTCGAGCTTTGTGCGATGCAACAGGTCTTTGGGATAGGTCGTGCCGCTGTGGGGGGCGTTGAAGACGAAGGGCGCCGTCCGATGCTCCGGCGCGAGCACGTCGAAGGGCGGCGTGCCCGTGAAGTCCTCAACGATCTTCATCGGCTCCCCTCGGCCAGGGCGGCTGCGGCTGGAGGCATCATAGATAGGGCATCACGCATCAGGGTCTCGTCGATTTTGTTCGATTGGGTAAGAGCTCCGAAAGCCTGCCCCTTGACCGCAGTTTTACAGCCAACCGCCACAATCGTCCTCGTTGATGCGGTAGACAAGGGGCGCGAGGCGAAACCCTCGCGTAAGATGCTGTGCGTATCCTGCTGGCTGAAGACGATGAGGACATGAGACGCTTTCTCGAGCGTGCCCTCGAACGGGCGGGCTACGAGGTGACGTCGGTCTCGGATGGTCAGGCCGCCTATGAGCGGCTCCGCGAGGAACCTTATTCCCTGCTTCTGACCGATATCGTGATGCCGGAGATGAACGGGATCGAGCTGGCGCGCAAGGCGATGCGGCTCGACCCGGACCTTGCGGTCATGTTCATCACCGGCTTCGCGGCCGTCGCGCTCGACGGCGAGAACGGCACGCCGCGGGGCGCGAAGGTGCTCTCGAAGCCCTTCCATCTGCGCGAATTGGTGCGCCAGGTGGGGCGAATGCTGGAATATGCATAAACCGGCTTCGCCCCGCTTGCCGAGCGCGATCGAGGCGGCTATACGGAGCCCTCGCTGACGGACCTTTGGGCGGTTAGCTCAGCGGGAGAGCGCTGCCTTGACACGGCAGAGGTCACAGGTTCAATCCCTGTACCGCCCACCATTCAAATCATCGATCCAGGCGTCAGTTCACTCCACGCACGCTGCAAAATCGTGACCAGTTTCGGCTGATCGCATAGCCGCGCGCGCGTCGCGCGGGCGCAAAAAAAAGCGCCGGTCTCCCGGCGCTTTCTGCGTTGCGGAGCGAGGCCCGCCTACGCCGAGGCGGGGCGGGCGAAGCGGCGCCGGGCGCGTACGGCCAGCGACAGGATCCAGATCCCGAAGAAGAGGGCGGCGAGGCTGCCCGCGATCGGGCGGTCGACGAAGGCGACGAGATTGCCCGACGCCTTGATCATCGAGTTCACGAAGCTCTCCTCCACGATCTTGCCGAGCACCAGGCCGAGCACCATCGGCGCGATCGGGAAGCCGTTCTCCTCCATGAACCAGCCGGCGATGCCGAGCCCGAGGATGATCCAGAGGTCGAACACCGCGTTGTTCACCGCGAACGCGCCGACGATCGAGAACATCAGGATCACAGGGAAGAGGATCCGCTGGTTCACCGACAGGACCGAGCGCGCGGCGCGGATCGCCATCAGCCCGAACGGGATGAGGAGGAGATTCGCCAGGATGAAGACGATGAAGATCGCCGACACGATGTCGCCGCTCTGGGTGAACACCGTCGGCCCCGGCGTCATCCCCTTGAGGAGGAGGACGCCGATGACGATCGCGGTGATCGAGTCGCCCGGAATGCCGAAGACCAGCGCCGGGACATAGGCCCCGCCGAGCGAGGCGTTGTTGGAGGCGCTCGCGTCCACCACGCCCTCGATATAGCCGGTGCCGAACTTCTCCGGTGACTTCGAGAATTGCTTGCTGACCGCGTAGGAGATCCACCCCGCGATGTCGGCCCCCGCGCCCGGCAGGATGCCGAGGAAGGTGCCGATGGCGCTCCCGCGCAGCGCGTTGAAGCGGTACTGCACCATCGTGCGCACGCCCTGCGTCAGCACCGGGCCGGACACCTGCTGCGGCGGCGGCAGGTTCTCGTCGATCGTGGAGGCCTTGCGGAAGAGCTCGGCGATCGCGAAGAGGCCGATGAGCGCCGCGATCAGCGAGACCCCGCCCATGAGGTCGACGATATCGAGCGTGAAGCGCGGCGAGCCGGTCACGACGTCGAGCCCCACGGTGGCGAGGAAGAGGCCGAGAAAGAGCGAGATCAGCCCCTTCAGCGCGCTTGACGTGCTGACGAGGGTCGCGGCCGAGAGGCCGATGAGGGCGAGCCAGAAATATTCGAAGCTCGAGAAGTTGAGCGCGACGGCGGCGAGCTGCGGGGCGAGGAGCATCAGCACCAGCGTGCCGAAGATGCCGCCGAAGACGGCCGCGAGGAGGTTGACGCTCAGCACCTGTGACAGGTGCCCCTTGCGGCCGAGAAGGTAGCTCTCGCTCACATAGGCGGCCGAGGCGGGCGTTCCCGGAATGCGCAGAAGCGCGCCCGGAATGTCGCCGGCGAAGATCGACATCGCCGAGCAGGTGACGATCGCGCCGACCGCCGGGACCGGGTCCATGTAGAAGGTCAGCGGCACGAGGAGCGCCGCCGCCATCGTCGCGGTGAGGCCGGGGACGGAGCCGACGAAGAGGCCGAACGCCGCCGAGGCGAGGATCACCATGAGCGTGAAGGGCTGAAAGACGAGCCCGAGGGCGTCGATATAGTTCACGACAGCCACCTCTCGACGATTCCGTAAGGGAGCGGCACGCGCATGAAGATCACGAAGGTGACATAGAGCATCGCCGTGAGGCCGGATGCGACGAGGATCGACATCCACCACTTCACGCGGAAGACGAGGAGGAGGCCGAGGCTCACGACGAGGCAGGTCGCGATGAAGCCGAGCGACGGGCTCGCGAGCCCGTAGACGAGGATCGCGACCGGGATCGAGATCACCGCGAGGACGTTCTCGGTCTTGCGGATCCAGGGAAAGACCTGTGCGAGCGGGAAGGCCTTGCGTTGCCGGATGCTCTGGCCGGCGAGCGCCAGCCCGCAGATCATGAGGACCACGCCGATCAGGCCCGGATAGAAGGAGGGCCCGATCGCCACCCCGCCGACGGAGGGGAAGGTCTGCGCGTGGATGAAGATGGCGAGACCGAGGCCGGCAATTGCCAGCCCCGACCCCAGATCACTGACGCGCAGCATCGATCAGTCCCGGTGGCGAAGGCCGAGAAGGCCCATCACTTCGCCGTTGCTCTCGTGCTGCTGCGCGAGATAGGCGCCGAACTCCTCGCCGCCGAGATATTTGATGCCGAAGCCGCGCTCGGACATGAAGCTCTGGAATTCCTCCGAGTTCCACGCCTTCTCGACCGCCTCGACGAGCGTCGCGGTGATGTCGTCCGGCAGGCCCGCCGGAGCGACGATGCCGCGCCAGGTGCCGCCGGAGAAGTCCTTGCCGATCGCCTCATTGACGGTGGGAACGTCCGGGAAGGCGGGCAGGCGGTCGTCGGACAGGACGGCGAGCGTCTTCACCTTGCCGGCGTCGATCATCGCCTTCGCTTCGGGCAGCGAGGAGGGGACGATCTCGACGCCGCCGGACGCGAGCTCCTGGAAGCCGGGGGCGGCGCCCTGGCTCGGCACGACCGTCACCTTGTTCGGGTCGATCCCCTCGGAGTTGAGGAGGCCGGAGAAGGCGAGGTGATAGCCCGCGCCCGGCGCCATGCCGGAGAGCTTGTAGGTGCCGGCGGGCGCCTCGGCGATCGCGTCGAGCGCGGCCTGGAGGTCGGCCCACTCGCTGTCGGCACCGACATTGAAGGCGGACGCGTCGAGGTTCACGAGCGCGATCGGCGTCACGTCGTTGCCGGTGAACTGGGCGGTGCCGGACCAGTAGTAGGTGGTGAGCTCGGCGCTCGCGAGGCCGATCGTGTAGCCGTCGGGGCGCGAGTTCACCATCTGGGTGTGGCCGACGACGCCGGCGCCGCCGGTGCGGTTCACGACGTTGACCGGCGTGCCGAGCTCCTTCTCGAGCTGGGCGGCGAGGGCGCGCGCCACGGCGTCGGTGCCGCCGCCGGGGGCCCAGCTGACGAGCATGGTGATCGGGCGCTCGGGATAGTCGGCGAGGGCCGGGCCGGCGGCGAGGCCGACCAGAGCCGAGGCGAGCGCCATCATCTTGGTGGTGTGCATCTTCAATTCCTCCAAAAGTGTCGTCGTTTCTGGTTTTTCGTCAGCAGCCGAGGCGCTGTGAGATGTCGTCTTCGGTGAATCTGAGGACGCCGAGCATGGCCTCCCGCGCCGCCTCCGGGTCCCCGGCGATGATCTGGTCTGAGACACGGCCGTGGGCGGGGAGGTTGTTCGGGAAGACTTCCGCGTTCTGGATGCTGATCTCGAAAAAGGCCGAAAGGATCGCCGACAGGGCCGGCGAGAAGGCCGTCAGGATCGCGTTGTGCGACGCGATGAGGACGGCGGTGTGGAACCGGATGTCGGCGCGGACCGAGGCTGCTGGGTCTCCGACCGAGGCCACCATCGCCTCGTAGGCCGCGCGGATCTCCGCCTTGTCGGCCTCGCTGGCGTTGCTGGCCGCGAGCATGGCGGCCTCCGGTTCGATGATCCGGCGCGCGACGAGGATGTCGCGCACCAGAGCGGGGTCCACCTCCTGGGGTCGCAGCAGCCAGTGGAGGACGTCCCGGTCGAAGAGGTTCCACTGGTTGCGCGGCAGGATCACCGTGCCGAGGCGCGGGCGCGCCGAGACGAGGCCCTTGCTCGCGAGGACCTTCACGGCCTCGCGCACGACGCTGCGCCCCACATTGAGCGCGTTCGCAAGGTCCGCCTCGACCGGCAGCGGGCGATCCGCCGGGTAGTCGCCGGTCACGATCCGCTCGCCCAGGATGGCCACGGCCTGGGCGATCTTGCCCTTGCCAAGATTGCTGGACGAGGGCGCGTCGACCGGCGCGGAGGCCATCAGAACTTGCCGTATTTCAGGTACGCCTGCTGCGGGTCCTCGCCCTGGAGGATCGCGGAGCGGACGTGGTTCTCGGCCTTGATCGCGGTCTCGGCGCGGGTCATCACCGCCTCGACCTGATCCTTCGGGATCACGACGATCCCGTCCTGGTCGCCGAGGATGTAGTCGCCGGCATTGATGACGATGTTGCCGATCGTCACCGGGTCGCCATAGGCCTCCGGACGCCAGCTGCCGACGATGTCGACCGGGGTCGTGTAGCGGCAGAAGACCGGAAAACCGATCTCTTTGATGAAGCTCACGTCCCGCGAGCCGCCGTCGACGATGTAGCCGAGGATGCCGCGATGCTTGAGCGTCTCCGCCGAAAGCTCGCCCATCAGCGCGCGGACCGAGTCCTGCGGCTGGCAGACCACCACGTGGCCGGGTTCAGCTTTCGACAGAAGACCGGTCCATTCCAGCAGGGATTGATGCGGCTCGATCGTGTTGTCGGGGCGGCCACGCACGGTAAAGACGGGGCCAGCGACCCGCATTCCCGGATCGAGTGCTTTGATGTCGCGCGGAAGTACGGCCGCTTTCAGGCCCATGTCGCGCATGACATCGTAGATGATGCCGGAATAACACGCGGAAAGACGCTCAGTGAGCGTGGTCATTCATCCCTCCCCATAGCCCCCATCTTGGAGGTCGTTGGCGCCATATTGCACGAACCCATTCCACGATCAACCATTCATCTGATGAATGAGCGGTCGTGTTTCGGGCCCGTGCCTGCCGCGATGTGGCGGGCCAGCGGGAGGGGCGGCGTCACATGCGCCGGTTGAGGCCGACGAGGCGGTTCATGATGAAAAGGAGCACGCTCGTCACGATGATGAGGACGCCCGAGGCGGCCGCGACGCGCACGTCGAGCGTCGATTCCATCATGCCCCAGAGGCGGATCGGCAGCATGTCGGTGCGCGCGTTGCTGAGGAAGAGGGAGATCGGCACGTTGTCCATCGAGGCGACGAAGGCGAGGAAGGCGCCGGCAGCGATGCCGGGCGCGATCACCGGGAGCGTCACGCGGCGGAAGGTGTAGAGGGTCGAGGCGCCGAGGCTGCGCGAGGAATCGATCTGCGCCCGGTCGACCTGCGAGAGGCTCGCCGTGACCGTGCGGATCACGAAGGGCACGACGACGACGAGATGGCCGGCCGCGAGCCAGGAGAGGGATGGGCGCTGGCGCAGCATCGTGACGAGGATGAGCGCGGCGAGGCCGAAGGAGAGCATCGGCAGGACGAGCGGGGACATGAAGGCCGTGTCGAGCGCGCGTCCGCCCGGCCCCTTGTGCCGGTCGAGCCAGAGCGCGGCGAGCGTGCCGATGATCATCGCGAAGCCCGCCGCCCAGGCCGCCACCGTCAGACTGTTGAAGGCGGCCTCGTGGATGTGGCCCGACTGGGCCGGGTCGAGGAGCGCCGCGTACCAGCGCAGCGACAGCCCCTGGGGCGGGAATTTGAGGCTCGCCTCAGCCGTCAGCGAGATCGCGAGGACCACGAGCACCGGGACGACGAGGATCAGGATCGCGAGCCCGCCGAGAAGCCACACGACGAGGTGATAGGAGACGTCCGAGAGGGTGCGGGTGGTCTTCATGCGGGGATCCTCCGGGCGCGTCAGGTTCGGGCGAGGTGGCCGAGCGAGCCGATGAGGGCGAGGACGCCGAGGACGGTGACGAGGAGCGCGATCGAGACGACCGCCGCGAACGGCCAGTCGAACACCACCAGCGACTGCTGCCAGATCACGAGCGGCATGTAGATCAGCCGCCCGCCGCCGATGACGCTCTGCGAGATGAAGGCGGCGGTGGAACTCGCGAAGACGAGGAGGCTGCCCGCGATGAGGCCGGGCACCGAGAGCGGCAGGATCACCCGCGCCATGGTGCGCCAGCGCGAGGCGCCGAGCGAGGTCGAGGCGTCGACGAGATTGGGGTCGATCCGGCCCATGACCGACAGGAGCGGCAGGAGCATCAGCGGCAGCTCGATCTGGGCGAGCGAGATGACGAGGCCGAGCTCGGTCTGGAGGAGGCGCAGCGGCGTCGCGGTGAGGCCGAGCGAGAGGGCGGCCGTGTTCACGAGCCCCTCGGTGCCGAGGATGACGATCCACGCGAAGGTGCGCACCACCACCGACAGGAGCAGCGGCAGGATGATGACGAAGAGGAGGGCGGAGCGCGCGCGCGGCCCCGAGGACAGGTAGATGAGGCCGGTCGCGAAGCCGAGCACGAGGGTGAGCGCCACGGTCTTGAAGCCGAGCATCATCGTGTCGGTGACGACCTTCCAGTAGAACGGGTCGCCGAGGAAGCGGGTCCACATGGCGGTGCCCGTGATCGTCATGTCCTGGTCGTTGTGGAACGAAACCCAGACGAGGAGGGCGAGCGGACCGCAGAAGAAGCCGACGAAGAGCAGCCCCATCGGGAGGACGAGGGGCATGTCTCCGAGGGCGGAGAGAAGGCGCCTGGGGGCGCCTTCTTCGTGGATGGTGATGGCGCTCAAGCCGCCACTTCCCGGTTGAAGCGCTCGATCCAGCCCGGACGCAGCGGGTTGATCTCGCTCCAGTCGTGCCGGACGAAGGTGGACATCTCGTCGAGCGAGGCCATCGGCAGGCTGTCGATCAGCGGCACGTCCGAATTCACCGGGATGAAGTTGAACGGCTCGGCCATCAGCTTCTCCTGCACGCCGGCGGAGATGACCGTGTCGATATATTTGTAGGCGTTCTCGACATTCTCGGCGCCGTCGGTGATGTGCATCGTCGTGACGAACGCGATCGCGCCGGTGTCGGGAACGGCGAACTCGATGTCGACGCCGCGGGCCTTGAGGTTCGCGACCGTCTGCGTGTTGGCGTACATCAGGTCGATCTGACCCTGCTGGAAGAGGCCGGCCATCGCGGACGGCTGCGCCACCGCAGCGATCTTCGGCAGGACCGCTTTGATCTTCTCCATCGCGGGATCGATGTTCGTGACGGAGCCGCCGAACGCCTTGGCGATCTCGATGAGGGAGGTCGTGCCGAAGGTCGTCTGGAAGCCGGTGAGGCCGAGACGGTTCACATAGGGCTCTTCCAGGAGCTGGGCCCAGGAGGTCGGCGGGGTGTCGAACTTCGTCGGGTTGTAGGCGATGCCCACGACCTGCGCGGCGACGGGGATGCCGGTCTCGGACACGAAGACCTGCGGCAGCTTCGACGCGTTGGTGAGCTTGGAGGCGTCGATCGGCTGGTAGAGGCCCATCTCGAGGCCGGTCGCGGCCGGGCCCGGATCGAGGACGAAGACGTCGAAGGGCGGCAGGCCGCGCGCCGCGCGTACCTTGGCGATCTGGTCGACGGCGTAGGCCGGGTCGAACTCGACCTCGACGTCCGCGCTTTCGAGGAGCGCCGGGGCGACGATGCTGCGGAAGGCCTCTTCCCAGGTGCCCGGATAGACCGCCGCGATGACGGACCCGGCGGCGTAGGCCGGCGTGCCCCAGAGGGCCGCGGTCGCGGTGAGGCCGCCGGTCGCGGCCAGGAAGGCGCGGCGGTCGAGGGTGAATTTCGTCATCGAGGTCTCCTTTTGCACCTTGCGTGTCGGACGTATTCGGTCCGGGCGGATAGGAAGGCGGGTCGGGGCGTCAGAGACGGCCCGAGGACGGGTCCGCGCCGCTGTCGGCGCGGAAGAGGTTGGGGCGCGCGTCGGGGCCGAGGCCGCAAAAGAGCGGGCCGCCGGCCGGGAGGGGCGGTGCGCCGGCGCGCATGCGCACGAGTTTCAGCGCGGTGCCGTCGTCCGTCTGGAGGTCGAGCACCGTGGTGCCGCCGACGGGAAGGTCGAGGCGGCAGGTGACGGGGAAACGGTCCTCGGCGGGCTCGGTCGCGATGACGAGCTGCTCGGGGCGGACCGAGAGGAGGACGCGGGTGCCGACCGGCAGGGCCGTCGTCTCCGGCACCACGATCCGCGCCCCGGCATCGAGGTCGATGGCGGCGTGGTCGGCCCCTGCGAGGGCGACGGTGCCGGGCAGGAGATTGGCCGAGCCCACGAATGAGTTCACGAACAGCGTCTGCGGCCGGTCGTAGATCTCGGCCGGGGCGCCGAGCTGCTCGATCTTGCCGCGATTCATCACCGCGACGCGGTCGGCGATGCTCATCGCCTCCTCCTGGTCGTGGGTGACGAGGATCGCGGTGAGGCCGAACTCGCGCTGGAGGCGCTTCACCTCGAGCTGCATGTCGAGGCGCAGATTCTTGTCGAGCGCGGCGAACGGCTCGTCGAGGAGGAGGATGCCGGGCTCAATGGCGAGCGCGCGGGCGAGGGCGACGCGCTGCTGCTGGCCGCCCGACAGCGCGCGGGGCTTGCGCGCGGCGTAGGGGGTCATCTGCACGACCTCCAGGAAGCGCTCCACCGCGGCGCGGACCTCGCGGCGCGGCCGGCCGCGCGCGGCGAGGCCGTAGCCGACATTCTCGGCGACGCTCATGTGCGGGAAGAGCGCGTAATTCTGGAAGACGATGCCGATGCCGCGGCGGCCGGGCGGCACCCGGTCGACCGGCCGCCCGTCGACACGGACGGTGCCGGTCGTCTGGCGCAGGAAGCCCGCGATGACGCGCAGCAGCGTGGTCTTGCCGCAACCCGACGGGCCGAGGAGCGCGACCACCTCGCCCGCGTCGACATTCAGCGACACGTCGTCGAGGGCGCGGAAGCCGCCATAGTCCTGGGTCAGCCCCTCGACGTCGAGCGTGACGCCGCCGGCCGTCGCGCGCGCGCCGGACATTGCCGCGCGGTTGCGGTCCTGGGGCGTGGCGCCGGGGGGAGCCGTCTGGGCGTGGGCGTTCATGTCACTCCGTCCTCGCCGCGGCGCTCGCGGCGGTCTCGTTGACGGTCATGATACTGACGCCCAATTCAAAAGCGTGAGGAAAATTGGGGCATTTGAGCCTAAATTTTGCACGCAATCGTGCGTGCGTTTGGTGACATGATAGGCTCGCCTTGGGTGTGAGGAGCGGCCGTCCGACCGCTCGCGGCGCGACGCCGGATGCCGGCCGCGCCACACCGTCATGACCGCGAGAGACGTGTGACGAACATCTTCAATCAACGACCGAACCCCGCCGACGCCCCCCGGCGCGGCACGATCCAGGGAGGGCGCGCATGAGCTACGATCGCGACCTCATCGGCTACGCCGACACGCCCCCCGATCCGCGTTGGCCGGGCGGTGCCCGCATCGCGATCAATTTCGTGATGAACTACGAGGAAGGCTCCGAGCCCTCCGTGCAGGACGGCGAGGGCTACACCGAGACCGCGCTCACCGAGGCGCCGCTCGACCCCGGCGTCAACGGGCGCGACCTCGCGGGCGAGGGCATGTTCGCCTACGGCTCGCGCGTCGGCTTCTGGCGCCTGATGCGCCTTTTCCAGGAGCGCGACCTGCCGCTCACCGTCTTCGGCTGCGCCCTCGCCATCGAGCGCAACCCGCGTGCGGCGGCCGCCATCAAGGCCTCGGGGTTCGACGTGTGCTGCCACGGCTGGCGCTGGGTGCCGCACTACCACCTCTCCGAGGAGGAGGAGCGCGAGCACATCCGCAAGGCCATCGCCTCGCTGCGCGAGACCGTCGGCGACCGCCCGCTCGGCTGGTACTGCCGCTACGGGCCGAGCGTCAACACGCGCCGCCTCGTGGTCGAGGAGGGCGGCTTTCTCTACGATTCGGACGCCTATGACGACGAACTGCCCTACTGGACGACCGTCGACGGCAAGCCGCACCTCGTCGTGCCCTATTCGCTGACCCACAATGACGGCAAGTTCGGCCGCGGCGGGATCGCGACCGGCGGGCAGTTCTTCGAGTTCCTCAAGGAGGGGTTCGACATGCTTTATCGCGAGGGCGCGAAGACGCCGAAGATGATGTCGGTCGGCCTCCACATGCGCCTCGTCGGCCATCCGGGCCGCGCCGCCGGGCTCGAGCGCTTCCTCGACTATGTGTCGGGTCACGAGGGGGTCTGGATCACCCGCCGCCTCGACATCGCGCGCCACTGGCAGGCCGAGCATCCATATCAGGGATAGGGCCGGACCTGCGTGCGGACCGTGCCGCGCCGATTGATCTTCGGCCGGTGCTGTTGCACATCCGGGGCGAAGCCGGCGCGAGCGCTGCCCGCCGGCTTCGTGTCGCCCGCTCCGCGAGCGGACGGCGGGACGGCGCGGGCTGGAAGAACGAATGGCATCAGAGAAACAGGTCCGCGGCAAGCATCCGACCGAGGACGTCATGTACGACCGCCTCGTCGGGGCGATCGTCGACAAGCACCTTCGGCCCGGCGAGCACCTGAACGAGGCGAAGCTCGCCGAGGTTCACGGCGTACCGCGCTCGCGCGTGCGCCGCGTCCTGGAGCGGCTGAGGGACGAGAGCGTCGTCACGTTCGAGCTCAATCGCGGCGCCTTCGTCAGCCGGCCGACGGTGGAGGAGGCGCGCCATGTCTACGAGGCGCGGCGCGAGATCGAGCTCGTCGTGGTCCGCCTCGTGTGCGAGCGGGCGACGGCGAAGGACATCGCGGTGCTGCGCCGTCACCTCGAGCGCGAAGAAAAGGCCTATCGGGACCGCAAGCCCTCGGTGAACCGCATCTCCGGCGACTTCCACTCGCTGCTTGCCCGGATGGCGCGCAACCCGGTGTTCGAGAAGCTGCTCGCGAGCCTCATCCACCGCTGGGTCCTGATCCAGTCGGTCTACGAGCGCACCACCGGCGCGCTCTGCTTCACCGACGAGCACGTGCGCATCGTCGAGCACATCGCCGCGCGCAACGCCGAGGCGGCCGTCTCCGAGCTCGCCCACCATTTCGACCACATCATCGCCTCGATCGACCTCACCCGCGACCGCCGCTCCGAGGTCGATATCTACGAGGCGCCCGACCCGACCCGCCTCGCCTCCTGAGGAAAAAGCCTCAGGCGGCACGCACGCGGCGCAGCTCTCGGCGGGCGCTTCGAGACCGTCTCAAATGCTCGTTTGACATGGCGAAGCAATTGACTTGCATCAATGCCGGGATGATGCAGTCTGCGATTGGTTTCGCGATCGCTAAATTTCCAACAGCCACTATTGGGGCGTCGGGCCTGGACGGTCCGGACTTTCCGAGGCGTTTGAGCATACCTTACGAAACCGATCGTTGACGCGGCAGTGAAGGCTTGGCTTTTTGCGGCTCCGCAGTGAATCGAGGGCCTGCATGGCGAAGGGCGAAGACGCGATCGGGGCAGACACGGAACGGACCCGTTCGTGGTTCGGCGCCGGTCTCGTCCTGTCGTGGATCTTTGCCTTCCTCGCGAGCCTTTTCGCCGCCCACGCCGGGGCCGTCGAGCTGACCGAGGCCGAGCGCGCCTGGATCGCGCAGAACCGGACCGTCAGCGTCGGCATCGTTTCCGACAACGAGCCTTACTCCTTCTTCCGCAACGGCCGCACGCTCGGCTGGACGGTCGACGTCCTCCACCGGCTGGAGGCTGAGACCGGCCTCGTCTTCAACATGCGGATGGGCGCCTGGCCGGACATCTACGGCACCTTCCGGCGCGGCGGGCTCGACGTCATCGCCGACATTTCGCGCACGGACGAGCGCAGCGCCTTCGTCGACTTCACCGACGCCTACCACCTGCGCCGCACGGTGCTCTTCCACAATGTCGACCACCCGCTCGACAATGCGGAGGACGTCGAGGCGCTCCGCGCCAAGCGGGTCGGCGTCATCAAGGACATCTACTATGCCGGCGCGCTGACCGAGGCCGGCATCACCCCGATCGAGTACGACACCTATCGCGACCTGATGGCGGCGCTCGCCTTCGGCTGGCTCGACGCGGTGCTCGCGGCCGAGATGACGGGCAATTTCTTCGCCCGCGAGAACGGGTTCTCCAACGTCGCCGTCGCCGGGGCGCTCCCCATCACCGTCGTGCCGATGGAGGAGTTCCGCCTCGGCGTCCTCAAGGACGACGCGGCGACCGCTGGCCCGCTCGCCGGCATCCTCGAAAAGGCCGTCGCCGCGATCCCGACGGCCGACCTCGCGACCATCACCGAGCGCTGGCTCAACTATCGCAGCGGGCGCGACCTGTCGGTGACGCCGCTGCGCCTCCTTCCCGAGGAGCAGGCCTATATCGAGGAGGCGGGCCCGCTCACGATCGGCTTCATCAGCGACTACGAGCCGTTCTCCTACCTCTCGGACGGGCTCGGCCAGGGCTTCGCGGTCGAGCTCGCGCACGAGATCTCGGCGCGCACCGGCCTCGTCCTGAAGCCGGTCTACGACAATTGGGCGAATCTCCTGCCCGCCTTCCGCGACGGCGAGCTCGACATCATCTCCAACATCTCCTTCACCGACGAGCGCGCCGCCTACACCGATTTCTCGCAGGAATATCACCGCATCCCGAACGCGGTGTTCGTACGCTCCGGCTTCGGCCCCTATCGCGGCCTCGAATCCTTCGAGGGCAAGACGGTCGGCATCGGCGAGGGCATCTACTATGCCCGCGCGCTGATGGACCGGATCGACGGCGTCGTCACCTACTCGACGCAGGACGACATCCTGAAGGCGCTCGCCGAGGGGGAGGTCGACGCGGCGATCCTCGCCCTCAGCAACGGCAACGCGATCATCCGCCGCCTCGGCCTCATCAATATCGAGATCGGCGGCGAGTTCCTGATGGAGGGGGTCGAGCGGGAGGATTTGCGCTTCGGCGTCTCCCCGCGCCTGCCTTACGTCAAGAGCGTCATCGACCGCGCGATGAACGCGATGCCGCCCGCGCGCTGGAACGAGCTCGAGACGCGCTGGCTCGGCCCCGCGATCGCCGCCATCGCGCGCCATCGCGTGTCGCTCACCACCGAGGAGCGCGCCTATCTCGACGAGAAGGGCGTCCTCAAGGTGTGCGTCGACCCGAAGGCGCCGCCCTTCACGACCATCGACGAGAAGGGCCGCCTCAACGGTGTCGTCGCCGACGTGCTCGCCCTCCTCGAGGAGCGCGGCGCGATCGACTGGCAGGTGAAGCCGGTGAAGACACACGGCGGCGACCTCGCCTTCATCCGCACCAGCGATTGCGACATGGTCCCCTTCACGATGGAGCCGTCCTCGCCGGTGCCGGGGTGGACCGTCACGCCGCCTTATCTCGACCTCGTCATGGCCGTCGCGACGCCGCTCCACCGGCCTTTCATTGAAGGGATGGCCGAGCTCGCCGGGATGCGCGTCGCGATCGTGCCCGACCGCAGCCCCATCGACATCCTCGCCCGGCGCTATCCCGACGTGACGCTGATCGAGGTCGCGAGCGAGCGGGAAGGTTTGCGGCGGCTGCGGGACGGGGCGGTCGACGCCGTGCTCGGGATGCTGCCGACCCTTGGCCACCTCCTCGCAGCGGAGGGCGCGACCGAGGTGAAGATCTCGGGCCGGATCGCGGAAAGCGCGCGCGTGGTGATCGCGACGCGCGACGACGAGGCGCTCCTCGGCTCCATCGTCGCCAAGCTCGCGGCGGTGCTGGAGGAGGGGGAGCTGCGCCAAATCATCATCCAGCACCTGCCGATGCGGATCGTGGAGCGGGTGAACTACACGCGCCTCATCCAGCTCGGCCTCGTCGCGATCCTCGTCCTCCTGATGGTCATCTACTGGAACCGGAAGCTCTCGCGCCTCAACGCGGCGCTGAACGCGGCGAACCGCAAGCTCCAGGAGGTGAGCATCACCGACGGCCTCACCGGCATCTCGAACCGGATGCATTTCGATGCGCGGGCCGGGGAGGAGTTCAGCCTGTGCCAGCGCAACGGCTGGCTCTTCTCGATCGCGATGATCGACGTCGATCACTTCAAGCCGGTGAACGACGAGATGGGCCACGTCTTCGGCGACCGCTGCCTCCAGCTCATCACCGCCACCATCGGCGCGCACTTCCGCCGGACCGGGGACGGGCTCGCCCGCTATGGCGGGGAGGAGTTCGTGGCCTTCACCATGGGCGGGTCGGGGGACGATTTCGTCGCGCGGCTCGAAGCGATGCGCCGCGCGGTGGAGCGGATGCCGATCGAGGCGCCGGGCGGGTCGCGCCACCTCACGGTCAGCATCGGCTGCCATGTCGCCGTGCCGGAGGTCGGCGAGACGCTGCGCGACTTCATCCGCGCCGCCGACGAGCGCCTCTACGAGGCGAAGCGGAGCGGCCGCAACCGCCTCGTCGCCGGGACGCCGCCGCCGGAGCCGGGCGGCCCGCTCGGCACGCTCGGCCTGCCGGCCTGAGGGATGCGCCGCCCGCGCGGCGGCGCATCGGTTCGTCAGGCGCGCTTCACATACTTGTCGCGCTTGAGGAATTCGCCCTCGCCCGGCGTGCCGACATATTGCCGGTCCTCCGCGATCACCTTGCCACGCAGGAGCACCGTCGTCGGGACGCCCTTCACCGCGCGGCCCTCATAGGACGAGTAGTCCATGTTGTTGTGCATCTCGGATTGCGTGATCGTCAGCGACGTCTCCGGATCCCAGATCACGATGTCGGCGTCGGAGCCGACCGCGATGGTGCCCTTCTTCGGGAACATGCCGAAGGTCTTGGCCGGGCGCGTCGCGACGAGATCCACGAACTCGGTCAACGTGATGCGGCCCTCGTTGACGCCCTGATAGACCATCATCAGGCGCTCCTCGACGCCGGGTGCGCCGTTCGGGATCTTGCGGAAATCGTCCTTCCCCTTGTCCTTGTGCCCCTTGAAGAGCCAGGAGCAATGGTCGGACGAGACCGTCTCCAGGATCCGGTTCTGGAGCGCGTCCCAGAGAAGTTCCTGGTCGGCCTCGGTGCGGGCGGGCGGGGTGAAGACGAACTTCGCCCCCTCGAAGTCCGGCCGGGCGAGGTCTTCCTTGGTCAGATACAGGTACTGCGTGCAGGTCTCGGCGAGCGCGTCGACGCCGCGGCGCTTGGCGCGGATCAGCTCGTCGAGCGCCTCGCCGCAGGTGAGGTGGACGATGTAGATCGAGGTGCCGACGATCTCGGCGAGCGCGATCGCGCGCGCGGTCGCCTCCGCCTCGATGCGCGGCGGCCGGCTCAGCGCGTGATAGTAGGGCTCGGTCTTGCCCTCGGCGACGAACTTATCGCGCAGATAGTCCGCCGCGTCGCCATTCTCGGCGTGGACCATGACGAGGGCGCCATATGTCTTCGCCTGCTCCAGCGACTTCAGCATCGTCACGTCGTCGATCATGTTCATGCCGCGATAGGCCATGAACAGCTTGAACGAGGTGATGCCGCGATCGGGGAGGGTCGCCAGTTCCTCGAACACGCCGTCATTCATGTCGACGATGATCATGTGATAGCCGTAGTCGATGGCCATCTTGCCGGCGGCCTTCTCGTCCCAGAAGGCGATCGCCTCGGCGAGCGTCTGGCCGCTCTTCTGGGCGCAGAAATCGACCACGGTGGTGGTGCCGCCGCAGGCCGCGGCGCGCGAACCGGAGCCGAAATCGTCGGCCGACTTCGTCGAGAAATCCTCCGAGTCGAGATGGGTGTGCACGTCGACGCCGCCCGGCATCACGTAGCGGCCGGCCGCGTCGATCTCGCGGGCCCCCTCCATCGCGCCGCCGATCTGGACGACGACCCCGTCCTTGATGCCGAGATCGGCCTTCGAGATGCCGCTCGCGGTGACGATCGTGCCGTTGCGGACGATCAGATCCATGAAACTCTCCGTCAAATCAGTAGGCGAGTGTGTGAAGGCCGGCCGCGAGGGTGCGGATGCCGGCGACGATGTCCTCGACGGAGGAGAACTCCTCCGGCGTGTGACTGCGCCCGTCCTTCGAGCGCACGAAGAGCATCACCACCTTGGTGATGAGGGCCATCTGCTGGCTGTCATGGCCGGCGCCGCTCGGCATCGTCATGAAGGGGATGCCCTGGGCGCGGGCGGCGTCCTGAAAGGTCTTCACGAGGCCGGGGTCCGACAGGCACGGCTCGTGGTTGACGTAATAGTCCCACTCGATCTCGAGGCCGCGGCGGGCGGCGACCTCGCGCATCAGCCCCTCGTGCCGCTCGTAGAGGATCTTGCGCTGGGCGGGGTCGGGGTGGCGCGCATCGATGGTGAAATTGATGGATTTGGGGACGACGGCGGGCCCGTTCGGATAGGGCACGCAGCGCCCGACGGTGGTGACCGCCGGCCGCCCCATGCGGTGGGCGGTGTTGATGACGCCGCTCGCGATCTCGGCGAAGCCCGCCATCGGGTCGCGCCGCAGATCCATCGGGAAGGCGCCGGCGTGGTTCTGCTCGCCGGTGAGGGTGATGTTGTAGTGGCGGATGCCCGTGATCGCGTCGACGACCGCGACGGGGAGATCGGCGTGCTCCAGGATCGGCCCCTGCTCGATATGGAGTTCCACGAAGGCCTCGATATCGTCGCGCCGGGCTTCCGGAATCCGGCCCGGATCGAGGCCGATCGCCGTCATCGCGTCGGCCATCGTCTCGTCCGCGTAGCCTTGCATCGCCTCCGCGTCGCCGGGCGCGATGCGGCCGGTGATGGCGCGCGATCCCCAGAAATTGGTCGACGGGAAGCGGCTCCCTTCCTCCTCGCAGAGGGACAGGGCCTGGAGCGTCTTCTTCGGCTGGCCGAACTGCTCCTTCAGCGCCCGCACCGCGATGAGGCCCGCGAGCGCGCCGAGCGCGCCGTCATAGCGCCCGCCCGGCCGCTGGCTGTCGATGTGCGAGCCGGAGACGATCGCCTTGTCCGACTGCGAGCCCTTCAGCGTTCCCCAGACATTGCCGACCGCGTCGCGATGGACGGCGAGCCCGGCCTCCTTGCACCAGGTCTCGTACTGGTCGGTCGCGGCGACCCAGGTCGGATCGTAGACCGTCCGCCAGACGCCGGTGTCGGCATAGGCGCCGAAGCGGCCGAGCTCCATGACGTACCGCTCGACAAGGGCGGGATCGATTTCGACCTGTGGGGGAGACGACAAGGCGAGCTCCTATTGCGCTGCAGCGAGAGGGGAAATATCTGAATGAACAATCATTCTACTAGCAGAATATCGTTCTCTCATAGAGATTGACGCTGCTGGTGGACGCGGTCAAGCCGAAAGGCGGAAGCCTGCCGGATGTGATCTATGCGTGTGGTCAGGCTGGACAGGACGCTGTGGTCGTGTGCGTCTGATGTTTAGGACTGGATATCCGCGCCGGTTTCGGGAATGGAGCCGCGATCGGTGATCCAGGGGAGCGGGAAGGGGCCGGAATGGCGGACGAGGCGGGACCATCGGCGAAGCCGGGTGTGTACACGTCGCAATTGCGGCAGGACGGCAATCGGTGGCTGCTGACGGCGCAGGATCGCGAGCTTCCGAAGGCGGAAGCGCCCGGCCTGGTGCCCGCCCTCGAGAACGCGATCGCGGTGATCGACTACATCAACCGCACCCCGCCCCACATCGCCTCGCTGGCCGAGATCTCGAGCACGCTCGGCATCTCGAAGAGCCACTGCCACAACATCCTGAAGACGCTGGTCCATTTCGGCTGGCTGAAGTTCGACAACCGCGCCAAGACCTATGAGCTGAGCTCCGGCATCATCGCCGCCGCGTCGTCCTTCCACGGCTCGCACACGCTCGCCCGCATCCGCGCCGAGCTCGAGCAGCTCGTCCACCGGATCGAGGTGCCGGCGGTGCTTGCGCAGCCGCAGACGGACGACAGCTTCATCGTGGTCGACAAGTTCAACGGGCCGCAATCGATGGAGGTCTCCTTCCCGATCGGCCACCATCTGCCGCGCGACTCGGTGGCAAACTCGCGCGCCTTCATCGCCTGGCAGCCGCCCGAGCGGATCGACGAGTGGATGCGCCACTGGCAGCCGGTGCGCTACACCAACGCGACCCTCCTCACCGAGCAGGAGGTGCGGGCCGAGTTCGCCGCCACCCGCGCCCGCGGCTACGCCCGCAGCATCGGCGAATTGACCGACGGGCTGATGGCCCTCGGCATGCCGATCTTCGACCGGAACGGCGAGGTGATCTACGTTTTCACCTGCTCCGGCCATATCGGCAATCTGGCGCCGCGCGAGGAGAAGCTCGCGCGGGAGATCATCCGCACCGCGGTGTCGATCAACAGCGCCATCCTCGCGCGCACGCCGCCCGACTTCCCGATGTCGATGGCCGTCACAACCATGCCCTGACCCGCCCGCCCGAGCATTCGGGCAGGCATTCATCCGCTACACCCTGGCCGTGCGCCGGGGCGCTGAAACGTGCCCAATTTCCGGGCGCTTCACGCCGCCGCGGGTGCGTGCACACGCGATGGGCGTTGTCTCAGGGCAGTTGCAGAAAGTTTAGGCGGGCCTGCCGAATGTGCGCGAAGGCCGTTGACAGACGCCTGAAGAGGTCGCTCTATTCCGTGCCGTACTGAGTACGTTGTTCTCTCAAGAGAACGATGGGCTTTGCAGTGCGATGGAATTGCCCCGGTCCCGGGGGTCGGGCACCTCGCTTCATGGGAGACTGTCGATGATGAAAACGTCCCGCCGCACCGTGCTGAAGGGCACCGGCGCCCTCGCCCTCGCCGCCGCAGCCGCCCCCACGGGCGCATTCGCGCAGGGCAAGGTGCTGAAGATCGGCCAGCTCGGCGTCATGAGCGGCCCGGAGGCCTCGTGGGGCCTCGTCAACAAGTTCTCCGCGATGGCCACCGCCGCGATGTACAACGAGCGCGGCGGCGTCGAGATCGACGGCGAGAAGTACATGATCGAGCTCGTCTCGGTCGACGACCGCAACGATCCGAAGCTCACCGTGTCGGGCGCCGAGCGCCTCACCGGGCAGGAGGGGATCCGCTACTTCATCGGCCCGAACATGGACACGACCGCGACGTCGGTCCGCCCGATCGCCGAGAAGAACAACGCGATGTACATCCCCTACGCGTTCGACCGCTCGCTCTATTCCGCGCCGGCCGAGAACGCGATCCTCGGCATGATCGCGAGCTACCAGGTGGCGCCGGTCATGTACAAGATCCTGCGCGACGAGCGCGACGTGAAGACCGTCGCCTTCCTCGCCCGCAACGATTCCGACGGCCTCCTCCAGCGCGATGAAGGCGTGAAGGTGGCCGAGGCGCTCGGCCTCGAGGTCCTGTCCTCCGACAACACCTACGAGGCGTCGATCACCGACTTCTTCCCGGTGGTCGCCAACATCGTCTCCCAGGCGCCGGACCTCATCGTGATGTCGGCGGTCGCTCCCTCGCACGGCCCGCAGATCATGCGCTCGGCGCGCGAGATGGGCTACCAGGGCCTCTTCGCCTCCGAGGCGGCGCAGGACATGAAGATCATCAACGAGGTCGCCGGCGAGTACGGCAACGGCCTCATCTCGATCGGCGGCGCCTCCACCCCGGAGATCCGCAGCGAGTACATGGAAGAATTCATCGACCGCTATATCGAGGCGGCGGGCGAGTGGAACGACGAGGCGGGCACCAAGGCCTACGCCCTCGAGATGATCCTCATGACGCTGCAGAAGGCCGGCGCCGGGGCGATCGACGACATCTCCCTCTTCAAGGCGGCGATCGACGATTTCTCGGTCAAGAACCCGTTCCTCAAGGCCGACCAGCAGCTGACCTATGTCGGCACCGACGATTTCGGCCAGAAGCGCCAGATCGGCGTGCCGATGGTCATCACCGAGACCAAGGACGGCGAGCTCACCACGCTGTCGGTCGGCGCCGTCGCCTGACGGGCGCTTCGCGCTCAGCGCCGCGCGCCGCCCCCTCGCGGGCCTGACGCGCGGCACGGGGGCGGCCCCCGGCCGCCTCTCCCTCCCGGCGCGACCGGGCAAGCGGCGACACGAGAGGCATTCACCCGCGCATGGAACAGATCCTCGTCAACGGCGTCATCCTGTCGGCGAACTATGCTCTGATCGCCCTCGGCATCACGCTCATCTTCTCGATCATGAGCGTCTTGAACTTCGCCCACGGCCAGCTCTTCATGCTGGGTGGTCTGCTCGTCTACTACGCCGTCGTCGTGCTCGGCTTTCCCTACGCGCTCGGCCTCGTGGTCGCGACCGCGATCGTCGGCGGGATCGGGATGATCCTGGAGGTCTTCTTCTTCCGCCGCGTCATCCGCATCGCGACGCGCGAGGAGAACTCGATGCTCCTCGCGGTCGGCACCGCGCTCCTCCTCGAGAACATCGCCCTCTCCCTCTTCGGCGAGAAGCAGCGCGGCGTGCCGCCCATCATCACCGGCGTCTACCGGATCGGCGACGCCTTCCTGCCGGCGAACCGCGCGCTCGTGCTCGTGATCTCGCTGGTCCTCATCGCCGCCGTCCTCGTCTTCGTGAACTACACCCGTACCGGCCGGGCGATGCGCGCGCTCGCGCAGGACCGCACCGCGACCCTCCTCATGGGCATCGACACCCAGCGCATCTCGACGCTGGGCTTCGGCCTCGGCGCGGCGCTCGCCGGCGTCGCGGGCGGGCTCCTCATCTCCGTCTCCGGCGTCAATGCCGGCATCGGGACGGCGATCTCCACCAAGGCCTTCATCATGATCATGATCGGCGGGGCGGGGGTCATGTCGGGCGCGCTACTCGGCGCCGTCGTCCTCGGTTTCATCGAGGCCTTCGGCTACGTCTACTTCCCCGGCTCCGTCACCTACCTCCTCATCTTCATCGCCTTGATCCTGTTCCTCCTGGTCCGGCCCCAGGGGATCATGGGCAAGCCCTGGGGCTGAGCCGGGACCCTCTCGCGACAACGGAGACACCACGATGGCGGCAGCCCTCGACGCGACGGCCGACGCGCCGGCCCCCGCTCCGGCGCAGACCTCGCTCATGCGTCGCTTCCTCTTGACGTTCGTGCCGCTCGCGGTGGTCCTCTACGGTGTCCTGCCCTTCGTCTTCGGCGGCCAGGCCTACTGGCTGAACGTGCTCACCAATTCGAGCCTCCTCGCCTTCGCCTCGCTCGGCGTGTGGCTCACCTTCTCGATCGGCCGGGTGAACATCGCCCAGGGCGCGTTCGCGATGATCGGCGGCTACACGACGGGACTGCTCTCCACCAATCTCGGCGTCTCCTTCTGGATCTGCCTGCCGCTCTCGGGCCTCATCGCGGCGGCGGTGGGGGTCGTGATCGGCTGGCCGCTGCTGCGTCTGCGCGGCATCTATTTCGCGATGGTGACGCTGAGCCTCACCGAAGCCGTGCGCCTCGCCTTCCTCAACGTCGCGGGGTCGGGCGGCGTCACCAACATCCCGAACCCGCCCGGCATCGACACCCCGCTCGCCTTCTATTTCTTCGGCGCGACGATGCTCATCGTCGGCTACGCGGTGGTCTGGCGGCTCGGCAACAGCCGGCTCGGCTGGGTCTTCCGCTCCATGCGCCAGAACGAGGAGCTCGCCTCCTCCATCGGCATCAACATCGCGCGCTATCGCGTGCTCGCCTTCGCGGTGTGCTGCGGCATGGGCGGGATGGCGGGGAGCGCCTTCGCCAGCCTCCAGCAGAACATCTACCCGCAGAGCTACACCGTCTCCGATTCCATCAACTTCATGCTCTACTGCTTCCTCGGGGGCCTCGAATTCGTGCTCGGCCCCATCGTCGGCACGTTCGGCCTCGTCCTCGCCTTCGAGCTGCTGCGGGAAATCCAGGAATATCAGGCGCTTCTCTACGGCGTCCTCATGATCATCGTGATGCTGTTCCTGCCGAACGGCATCCTCAGCCTCGGGACGATCTTCGTCCGCCGCGCGGGAGGGAAGTCGTGAGCCTTCTCCAGATCCAGAACCTCACCAAGCAATTCGGCGGCCTCACCGCCGTCAACGATGTGAGCTTCGAGGTGGAGGAGGGGCAGATCCTCTCGGTGATCGGGCCGAACGGGGCGGGCAAGTCCACCCTCTTCAAGCTGATCTCCTCCTTCCTCACCCCGACCAAGGGGCGCGTCCTCTACAAGGGCGAGCGCGTCAGCGGCCTCAGCCCGCACCGCGTCGCGCAGATGGGCATCGTGCGCACCTTCCAGGAGACGACCGTCTTCAAGGAGATGACCGCGTTCGACAACGTGGTGATCGCCCACCAGCTCGGCCTGAAGGCGGGGCCGCTCGGGATCTTCCTCGCGAGCGGAACGGCGCGCGAGGATGAGGTCCGTATCCGCGAGAGCGCGGCCGAGATCCTCACCTATCTCGGCCTCGGCCACGTCATGCACGAGGAGGCGCGCAACCTGCCGCACGGCTATCTGCGCGCCCTCGGCATCGCCATCGCGATGGCCGCGCGCCCGAAGCTCCTCCTCCTCGACGAGCCGTTCGCCGGCATGAATGTCGACGAGACGGACCGGGCCGTCGACATGGTCGAGGGCATCCGCCGGCGCGGCATCACGGTCCTCCTCGTCGAGCACGACATGCGCGCCGTCATGCGCATCTCGGACCGCATCGTCGTGATCTCCTTCGGCCAGAAGATCGCCGAGGGCACGCCCGCCGAGATCCGCGCCGACGAGGCGGTGATCGAGGCCTATCTCGGCCACGACGACGAGACGCTCGGCCACTGACGGGAAACGGGACACATGCGCTATTTCGAAGCCCAGAACCTGACCGTCACCTACGACAAGGTGAGCGCGCTGCGCGACGTCTCGATCGCGTTCGACCAGGGCCAGATCATCTCGCTGATCGGGGCGAACGGGGCGGGCAAGAGCACCACGCTGAAGGCGATCACCGGGCTGAAGCGCCCCGCCGCCGGCGAGATCTGGTTCGACCATGAGCGGATCGACCAGATGCGCCCGGCCCAGATGGTCGAGCGGGGGATCGCCATGGTGCCGGAGGGGCGGCGCGTCTTCCCCTTCATGACGATCCGCGACAACCTGATGATCGGCGCCTATCTGCGGCACGACAAGCCGGGGATCGCGCGCGATCTCGACCGCATCCTCACCCGCTTCCCGCGCCTCAAGGAGCGGCTGCGGCAGAATGCGGGAACGCTGTCGGGCGGCGAGCAGGAGATGCTCGTGATCGGCCGCGCGCTGATGATGAAGCCGCGCCTCCTCCTCCTCGACGAGCCCTCGCTCGGCCTCGCCCCGCTCATCGTGCGCGACATCGCCCGGCTCATTCTGGAGATCAACCGCGACGAGGGGGTGAGCGTCATCCTCGTCGAGCAGAATTCGCGCATGGCGCTGCGCATCAGCCAGTATGCCTATGTGCTGGAGACCGGACAGGTCGGCCTCGAAGGGCCGTCCGCCGCGCTCCTCGACGATGCCCACGTGAAGGCGCTCTATCTCGGCGGCTAGAGTCGCCACCCGCTCGCCCGCCGCGCGCCGTGCCAGATAGGGCTCGCCCGCGACGATGGCGGGCGATATGAGCCGAAGCCGGCCCGTGGCGGCCGGCTCCGGGCGCGCGCCGCACCGAACGGCTTGCGCATCGTCCGGCCGCCCTGTCTGATCGGGCGGTGCGGAGGCTGCGCGAGCCGCCCCTCGATCTTGTTCCCAAGGACCAGAAGAATGGCAAGAAAACTGAACCTCGCCGTCGCCCAGCTCGGCCCGATCGCGCGCGCGGAAAGCCGCGACGCGGTGGTCGTGCGGCTCATCGAGATGCTGAAGGAGGCGGCGAGCCGCGGCGCGACCTTCGTCGTCTTCCCCGAAATCGCCCTCACCACCTTCTTCCCGCGCTGGTTCATGGAGGATCAGGCCGAGGTCGATGCGTGGTTCGAGACCGAGATGCCGAACGCGGCGACGATGCCCCTCTTCGAGAAGGCGAAGGCGCTCGGCGTCGGCTTCAATCTCGGCTACGCGGAGCTGACCGAGGAGGACGGCAGGGTCCGCCGCTTCAACACCTCGATCGTGGTCGACACCAAGGGCAACATCATCGGCAAGTACCGCAAGGTGCACCTGCCGGGCCATGCCGAGTACGAGGCCTATCGCCCCTGGCAGCACCTCGAGAAGCGCTATTTCGAGCCCGGCAATCTCGGCTTCCCGGTCTATGACGTCGACGCGGTGAAGATCGGGATGTTCATCTGCAACGACCGGCGCTGGCCGGAGACGTGGCGCGTCATGGGGCTGAAGGGCGCGGAGCTGATCTGCGGCGGCTTCAACACGCCGACCCACAACCCGCCCGTGCCGCAGCACGACCACCTGAACTCCTTTCACCACCTCCTGTCGATGCAGGCGGGCGCCTACCAGAACGGCGCGTGGGCGGCGGCGGCCGCGAAGGCGGGCATGGAGGAAGGCTCGATGCTGCTCGGCCATTCCTGCATCGTCGCGCCGACGGGCGAGATCGCCGCGCTGGCGGTGACGCTGGAGGACGAGGTGATCACCGCCGCCTGCGACCTCGACGCGTGCGCCTTCATCCGCAACGAGATCTTCAACTTCAAGCGCCACCGCCAGCCGCAGAATTACGGCCTGATCGCCGAGGTCTGAGACCCGCGCACTCCGCGCCTGGTCGCCGGCTTGCATCCGCCGCGTGACCGGGCGCACCCGATCCGAACGACCCGCGCGTTCGCGACGCGCACGACCATTCCGGGGCCATCCGCACCCGGCCGAAGAGGAACGGCATGAAGATCAAGGTGATCAATCCCAACACGACGATCACGATGACCGAGAAGATCGGCGCCGCCGCGCGCGCGGTCGCCGCGCCGGGCACCGAGATCATCGCCGTCTCCCCGCAGATGGGGCCGGTCTCCATCGAGGGGCATTATGACGAGGCGTTCGCCGCCATCGGCGTGATCGACGAGGTGCTGAAGGGGGAGGCTGAGGGCTGCGACGGCTACGTCATCGCCTGCTTTGGCGACCCCGGCCTCGGCGCCGCGCGCGAGATCGCAAAGGGCCCCGTCGTCGGCATCGCGGAGGCGGCGATGCACACGGCGAGCCTCATCGGCGGCGGCTTCTCCATCGTGTCGATGCTGGGCCGTTCGCGCCCGCTGATGGAGCACCTCGTGACCGCCTACGGGATGCGCCACCAGTGCCGCTCGATCCGCATGACGGACCTGCCCGTGCTGGAGCTCGAGGAGGAGGGGTCCAACGCCCAGGCGATCGTCGTGGAGGAGTGCCGCCGCGCGATCGAGGAGGACGGCGCGGACTGCGTGCTCCTCGGCTGCGGCGGCATGTCGGACCTCATGGCCCACATCAGCAAGGAGATCGGCGCGCCGGCGATCGACGGCGTCTCCGCGGGCGTGAAGCTGATCGAGGCGATCGTCCAGCTCGGCCTCGGCACGTCGAAGCGCCACGGCTACGCAGCACCCATCGCTAAGCCCTACGTCGGCTCGTTCAGCCACTACACCCCGGCCGGCTGAGGCCCGCGCCGCCGACAAGCGGCGCGGTCTACGTCAGGCGGGCGCGATTTTCGCGCCCGCGCCGCCGACAAGCGGCGCGGTTTCGGTCAAGCGGGCGCGGCTTCCGCGCCCGCGCCGAGTCGGCCGACGGCCGCGAAGTCCCACTCGCGGCCGGGCGCGGCGGCGATCAGTTCGCGCGTGTAGGCGTTCTCGGGCGCGGAGAGGACCGCCTTCGCCGTTCCCTGCTCCACGATCCGCCCCTTCTGCATGACGATGATGCGGTCGCAGATCTGCGCCGCGACGCGCAGATCGTGGGTGACGAAGAGGATCGCGACGCCGGTCTTCTCGCAGATGTCCCGGAAGAGATCGAGGATCTGCTTCTGGATCGACACGTCGAGCGCGGAGACCGCCTCGTCGGCGATCAGCACCGCCGGATCGAGGGCGAGCGCACGCGCGATGCAGATGCGCTGGCGCTGGCCGCCGGAGAATTGGTGCGGGAAGCGCGTCGTCATCTCACGGTCGAGGCCGACGAGGGTGAGCAGCTCCTTCGCCTTGGCGAGCGCCTCGTTGCGCGGCGTCCCGAAATTCAGAAGCCCCTCGATGATCGCCTCGCCGATCCGCATCCGCGCATTCAGCGAGCGGAACGGGTCCTGGAAGACCACCTGGATGCGCTTGCGGAAGGGACGCAGGCTCCGCGTCGACAGGTCCGAGATGTCGGTGCCAAGGAGGTTGGCGCTGCCGCTCGTCGGCTCGATGAGGCGGGCGAGGCAGCGGGCGAGGGTGGTCTTGCCCGAACCCGACTCGCCGACGACGCCGAGGATCTCGCCGCGCCGCAGCGAGAGGTCCGCCCCTTCGAGCCCGGTCACGACGCGGCCGCGGCGGAAGAGGCCGCCGTCATTGTAGACCTTGGCGAGCTTGTCGACGGTGAGGACCGTGTCGCCGACCGTCTTGTGGGTGGTGACGGGGGTGAGGCTCGGCACGGACGAGACGAGCATCCGCGTGTAGGCCTCGCGCGGCCGGCGCAGGATCTCGTCGCGCGTGCCGACCTCGACCATCTTGCCCTTGTTCATCACCGCGATGCGGTCGGCGATCTCCGCCACCACGCCGAAATCGTGGGTGATGAAGAGGACGGCGGTGTTGAAGCTCGCCTTCAGCTCCTCGATGAGGGCGAGGATCTGCTTCTGCGTCGTCACGTCGAGGGCGGTGGTCGGCTCGTCGGCGATGAGGAGCTTCGGCTTCAGGATCAGCGCCATCGAGATGACGATGCGCTGGCGCTGGCCGCCCGAGAGCTGGTGCGGATAGGCGTCGTAGATGCGGGCGGCGTCGGGCAGGTGCACCGCCTCCAGCATCTCCATGACGCGCGCCTTGCGGCGCGAGGGGCTGCGCTCGCCGTGGATCTTCAGGACCTCGGCGATCTGCTTGCCGACCGTCTCGACCGGGTTCAGCGCCGTCATCGGCTCCTGGAACACCATCGACATCTCGGAGGCGCGCAGCCGCCGGCGCCGCTCCGGCGAGGCGGTGGTGACCTCCTCCTCGCCGAGGCGGATCGAGCCGTCGCGCAGTTCGAGCGCGCGGTCGAGGAGACCCATCACGGCGAGTGAGGTGAGCGATTTGCCCGAGCCCGATTCACCCACGACGCAGAGCGTCTCGCCGGGCCGGATCGAGAAGCTGATGCCGTCGACGAGGGGCGGGGTCTGCAGCCGGTGGCGCAGCCCGATCGTGAGGTTCTCGACCGTGAGGACGGGGGCGGGGAGGGAGGCCGTGTCGGTCATCGCCATCACCGCTTCGCGAGCTTCGGGTCGAGCGCGTCACGCAACGCGTCGCCGATGAGGTTGATGGACAGGACCGTCAGCGCGAGGAAGACGCCCGGAAAGAAGATGAGGCCGGGCAGGAACTGGAAGTAGGTCCGCCCCTCCGACATGATGTTCCCCCAGGACGGCACCTCCGGCGGCAGGCCGACGCCGAGGAAGCTGAGCGCCGCCTCCGACAGGATCGCCGAGGCGAGGATGAAGGAGCCCTGCACGATCAGCGGGGCCGTCGTGTTCGGGATCATGTGCCGCCACAGGAGCTTCGGCAGCGGCGTCCCGAGCGAGATCGCCGCCTCCACATAGGGCTCGGTGCGCAGGTTCAGGATCACGCCGCGCACGAGGCGCACGACGCGCGGAAATTCCGGCACGATCAGCGCGATCAGCACCGTCATGAGGTTCGCCCCCGTGATCGCGACGAGCGCGACGGCGAGCACCACGTTGGGGATCGACATGATGCCGTCCATCACGCGCATCACGATCGCGTCGACGATGCGCAGATAGCCGGCGACGACGCCGATCACGAGCCCGATCGCGAGCGAGATGACCGCGACGAGGACGCCGACGATGAGCGAGGTCCGCGCGCCGTAGACGACGCGCGAGAACACGTCGCGGCCGAGCCGGTCGGTGCCGAACCAGTGCTCGGCCGAGGGCGGCTTGAGGCGCGCGGCGGGGTTCAGGAAGCCCGGATCGCTTGCGATCAGCGGGGCGGCGAGGGCGGCGCCCACGATCGCGACGAGGACCAGGATGGCGACGATCACCGGCCAGCCGAGATCGCGCACGGCGCCCGCGCTGGCGGCGAAGGAAAAGCGGCCGGGCGGCGGCGGGGCGATCGAGGTGTCTTCCGACATCGCCATGTCAGGCCCTCCCTCTGGGACGAACGGGATGGTCGGCGCGACCCCGGCGGGGCCGACGGCCGGCGGAGGGGACGAGGCGCATGTCAGTACCGGATCCGTGGGTCGAAGACGGTGTAGAGGACGTCGACCGCGAGGTTGATGAGGATGTAGATGAGCGCGAAGAGCAGGATCAGCGCCTGGATCGCGGGATAGTCGCGGGCGAGCACGGACTCCACGACGAGGCGACCGAGCCCCGGAATGTTGAACACGCTCTCGGTCACGACGACGCCGCTGATGAGGAAGGCGGCACCGGAGCCGATCACGGTGACGATCGGCACGGCGGCGTTCCGCAGCGCGTGGCGCAGGAACACGGTGCGCTCCTTCGCGCCCTTCGCGCGGGCGGTGCGGATATAGTCCTCGCCGAGCACTTCCAGCACGCTGGAGCGCGCGATGCGCGCGATGAGGGCGATGTAGATCGTGCTGAGCGTCAGCGCCGGCAGCGTGATCGTGAGGAAGAAGTCGAAGAGCCCCGCGTCGGGCGCGTTGTAGCCCTGGACCGGGAACCACCGCATCTTCAGCGAGAAGAGATAGACGAGCCCGTAGCCGGTGACGAAGACGGGCGTCGAGAAGCCAAGCACCGCGATCGTCATCACCACGCGGTCGATGATGGTGCCGCGCGCCCAGGCGGCGATCACGCCGAGCGGGACCGCGATCAGGATCGAGAAGGTCATGGTGACGATCGCTAGGCACAAGGTCGGGCCGAAGCGATCGCCGATCATGGAGGCGACGCTGACATTCGATTGCAGCGAGACGCCGAGATGGCCCTGCAGGAGCTGTCCGGCCCACAGGACGAACTGCACCACGTAGGACTCGTTGAGGCCCATCCTCTCGCGCATTTCGGCGAGCTGCTCGGGCGTCGCGGCGTCCCCGGCCATGATGATGGCGGGGTCGCCCGGCGCCAGGCGCAAGAGCAGGAAGACGGCGACGGCGACCACCCCCATGACGGGGATGGTCGCGATCAGGCGGCGGAGGATGTAGCCGAGCACGGATGGCCTACTTGTCGACCGAGATGTTCCAGAAGACGTTCGCCGGGGCGTCGATCACGCCGCTGACATTGGAGCGCCAGCCGCCGCGGCGGGCGAACGAGCCCTGCGGCGCGAAGATGCCCTCCTCGTAGATGATCTTCTGCATGTCCTCGGTGATCTGCTTGCGCTCCTCCTCGCTGGTGGCGAGCTGGAAGGCCTTCACGCCCTCGGCGATGCGCGGCTCGGTCGGCCAGCCGGCATAGCCGTCCTTGCCTTCGGCCGAGACCATGAAGGAACGGATCGGGTCGGAGATCTCCACATTGTGCCAGCTGGTCACGAAGATGCTCCAGCCGCCGTCCCCGGTCGGGCCCATGTTGGCGCGGCGGGACAGCATGGTCATGAAGTCCATCGATTCCACGTCGACATTGAAGCCCACCTCACGCAGCTTCTGCGCCATCACGAGGGGGATTTCCGACGTGTTGACGTCGGAGGCGCGCAGGATGCGAACGAGCTCGCCATTGTAGCCCGAGCTCGCGAGCGTCTCCTTGGCCCCATCCACGTCCGACTCGATGACGAGGTCGGCCATCACGTCGCTCTCATAGGGCAGGCCGCAGCCGAAGGCCGCACCGCAGATCTGGAAAAATTGCGGGTCGCCGAACTGGGCGAGGAGGCCCTCTTCCTGGCCGATTGCCTGCATGGCGGCGTGCCGGACCGCCTTGTTGTCGAAGGGCGGGTTGAGGTGGTTGAAGCGGTAGCCGATCTGGTAGCCGATCATGTCCTGCTGGTGGACGACGATCGAGCCGTCGGTCGGGACCATCGGGATGAGGTCGAGCGGAACGGCCTGGAGATAGTCCACCTCGCCATTGAGGAGGGCGTTCAGCGCCGTCATCGGGTCGCGCATCTCGATGCGCTCGATGGAATCGACCTTCGCGACCTTGCCGCCGGCGAACCAGGAGGGCGGCTCGTCGCGCGGGACATAGGCCTCGTTCTTCTCGTAGAAGGCGCGCGCGCCGGGCTCGAACTGGTCGGCGACGAACTTGAACGGGCCGGAGCCGGTATAGTCGGTGATCGCCTCGGTGGCCGGGGTCGCCGCGACGCGCTCGGGCATCACGAAGAGCGGCATGCCGCTCGGCTTGGCGAAGGCGGTCAGAAGGAGGTCGGACGGTTCCTTCTGGGCGATCACGAAGGTCTTGTCGTCGGGCGTCGTGATCTCGGCGACATTCTCCATCACCACCTTGCCCATGCGGTCGCGCTGGGCCCAGCGCTTGATCGAGGCGACGGCGTCCGCCGACGTCACGGGCGCGCCGTCATGGAAGGCGAGGCCGTCGCGCAGGGTGAAGGTGTAGGTCTTGCCGTCCTCGCTGGCTTCCCACGCGTCGACCATCTGCGGCTGGATCGTCTGGTCGGCGTCGAGCGCGAGGAGCGTGTCGTAGATGAGATAGCCGTGATCGCGCGACTGGTGAGCGCCGGTGATCGTCGGGTCGAGCACGCCGAGGCGGCTTTCCATGACGATCTTCAGGTTCTGCGCCGCGGCCTCCTCCGGCGACAGCGCAAAGAGCGCACCGATCGCGACGGCGGTAAGGGCCAGGGCCTGGGTCCTGCAGCCTTTCAACATTCGAGGTCCTTTCGGGGTCGGTCGGATCGCACGGCGCGCCGCGGATCGCTGGGGGCCAACGGGGCCCGCTCTCGCTGCGGGAAGGCAAGGAGCGGGCCGGATTGTCGTCACAGGCGTGCACCGGCCCGGCGGGGCCGATGCGGATCCGTCAGGGCCGGAACTCCGGGAAGCTGTTCGGAGACAGGACGTTGATGTCCCGATGGCCCCAATCCTCGCGGTGCATGTTGTCCCACATATATTGGGCGCCTTCCTGCACCTTGGCGGCAAGGGATTCGACGTCCTCGAAGCCCTTCACGACACGGTCCTTCATGATGAACTCGCCGTCCACCATCGAATGACGCAGGTCATCGGCCTGGGCCGAGTAGACGATGTTGCGGATCGGGTCGCGGATCGGCGTCATGAACATGCCGCCGGCATTGAAGAACAGGAGATCGGCCTTCGCGCCCGGCGCGATGCGGCCGAGATCGTCGCGCTTCAGCGCCTTCGCGCCGCCGAGCGTCGCCGAGTTGAACACGTCCGCCGCGGTCGCGACCTCCGTGCGCCGGTCGACGATCTTGCTGCACACGGCGGTCCAGCGCAGCGCCTCGATCATGCTCTGCGGGCACGTGTCGGTGGCGAGCGTCATGTTCACGCCGCGCTCCAGGTAGCGCGCGTAGCTCTCCATCGCGATGCCGCGGCGGCAGAACACCCAGACCGCGTGGGCGACGTTGGTGCCGGTGTCGGCGAGGATGCCGATATCGTCGGCATAATAGTTGGTCCAGCTCGTGCCGCCCGGCATGATGCAGTGGCCGAGGATCACGTCGTCGCCGAGGAAGCCGATCTGCTCCAGCCACTCGATGGCCGTCTTGCCGTGACGGTGCGTCATCTCGATGAACTCGGGCACCGACTGGGAGGTGTGGAGGTGGAGGGGGACCTTCATCTCCGTGGCCGCCTCGCGCGAGCGGCGCAGCAGTGCCTCGCTGCAGGTGTCGACCTGCGAGGGGGTGAGGAAGCCCTTGATGCGGCCGTTCTGGGCGCCGTCGAAATCCTCGATGAACTTCACGGCCTTCTGGAAGGCGCCCTCGCCGTCATCCTCCCACCACTCGTATTTCACCGTGCGGCCGTCGTCGGTGTACCAGCGGCCGGAGCGGTAGGTCTGGCCGACATAGGCGCGCACGCCGCACTTGCCGACCTCGTTGACGACGTCCTCGCCGAAGCCGCCGATCTCGTTGATCGTGGTGGTGCCGGTGCTGACGAGCTCGGGCACGGAGAAGGCGACGCAGGCGCGCCGCGCGTCGTCGGTGATCGCGCCGTTGCGCGCCGACAGGAACTCGAAGAGGCCGGAATTGTAGAACTGGCGCGGCCCGCGGTCCTCGACGAAGGAGCGGTCGAGGGGGGATTCCGTCATGTGGATGTGGGTGTTCACGAAGCCGGGCGTGACGATCTGGTCGCCGGCATCGATCACCTCGTCGACCTCGCCCTCGAAGGACTTGCCGACGTGGGCGATCTTGTCGTCCTCGATGACGATGACGCCGTCACGCAGGTGGCGATGGCCTCCGTCCTGGAAGGCGATCACGTGAGCGGCGCGGATGAGTTTGCGGGTCATTCCTTACCTCGGATGGCCGGCCGTCGGGCCGGCATTGGTCGGAGCTTCTGGTCTCGTCGTGAGGGAGGAGCGTAGCGCGAGCGGGCGGCTCGACCGAATGCCGTGACCGGAGGGGACGGGATCGGGTCGAGGGCGTCGGCGCATGGATCATCCGGCGTTTTGGGAAGGAGCGACGAGGCCCCGGCGGCGAGACGCGACCACGCTATCCCGTCCTGCATTGAGAACGCAATCCTTCCTACGGGACGATAGTTGAATTGTTGTGCAGGCCGAAAACGCGTGCAGCCTGCCGCCGAACGCGGCAAGGCGCGCGGCGGCGGACACGACGCAAATCCGGAGGCCTCCGGCGCGCTGGCGGGCAGGAGAGACGGGTCGCCGGATGGATGGGGCGCCGGCTTTTGCCTGTGGATGGCGCCGCGATCAACCTCGCGGTCTCGACGAAGACCGAAGCGGTCGCCGCTGTCTGGGCGGCAACCGCCGGCCGAGGCGCCTCACCGAGCGAGGGTCGCGTCCACGCGCGTCATGCCGATATGGTGAGGGGCGCGTCGCTACTGCGGTCAGGGATCATCCCGCCGATGACCATCAGGCGATCCGCGATCCGGCCGACGTCGAAACGTTCCGCCAGGGGCCGGGCATGCTGGGCGAGGCTCTGATGGAACTCGCCGTCGACGAGCAGCCGCTCGAGCTGGTCGGCCATGTCGCCGCTGTCCCAGGGCGCGAAGGTGAGACCGCCGGTCGACACGCCGTCGGACACCGCCTCGACGAGACCTCCAATGCGCGGGACGACGACCGGCGTTCCCTGCGCCATGGCCTCCGCGGGGACCATCCCGAAGCCCTCCGCAATGATGGAAGGATAGACGATGGTGTGGCTGGCGCCGTAGAGCGCGTCGCGCTCCTGGTTGCTCAGCGGGCCGAGGAAGCGCACCGGCACGTCGAGACGGGTCGCGATCTGCTCACAGGCCTGCCTGTAAGTCTGTCCGAAGAGCGACGCCCCGGCAATGGCCGCCTGGAAGCGGAGCCCCCGCGCCTTCAGGATGCGAAGCGCGTAGAGGAAGATGTCGATGCCCTTCTCGGCGTCGTTCCGTCCGACGAAGCTGATGAGAGGGAGGCTCCAGTCCACTGAAGGCATGAGCCTTTCCACCAGGCGCCGCGCATCGTCCTTCGGAACAGGGGCGGAGATTTCCAGCCCAGGATAGAGGATGTCCAACCGCGCAAGGTCGAGCCCGAGCGTCTCGGCCAGGAACGTCGCGTAATTCTGGCTGACCGCCGAGGCGGTGGGTTGGGCCTCGCTGACGAGGCGCTGAAGATTGGCGACGAAACGGGCCTTGGCCGCGCCGTCACGCGCGTAGTCGGCGGCGAGATCGTCGCCCTGGATCGTCATGTGCCAGGTGAAGCGGTGGCGGCCGCGCTTCTCGACCGCTTCGGCAAAGGTGCCGAGCAGGCCCATCCCGACGAACAGGTGGCTGACCTTGTCGTCGATCATCGCCCGCTCGAGATCCTCGACCAGAGCGGTGTCGAGGGTGCCGGGGACACTGACGACCTCGCACAGATTGGCCATGAAGGTCTTCCGCATGTCGTTCAGGCGCTGAAGCGTGCGCTGCCGGGCCGCCTCCGATCGATGCTGGACGACCCGCCTCAAGGCGCGGTCGACACCGGGCATCGGCTTTTGCCGCATGTAGCGGATGGGGTGCGCCAGCCAGCGGTATGGGATCCCCTCGCCGAGAGACCGAATGTTGGTTCCGAAGATCCAGTACATTCGGACGTCATAACCGCGTCTGTGAAACTCTCGGGCAAGTCTGGCATCGCGGATCGCTGCCCCTTCGTATCCGCCTCCCGTAACGGACAAAAATGCGATCGTCTGAACCGGTACTTTATTCCTTGGCTCTAAATATTCTATCGACATGCCATCTATCTCTTTAAACGGGAAATATCGTGTCGTTCCAAACGTGTTTGACTGACATCAGCGTAGCATCAAGAATAATGCCACAAAGATCAAAAATTACGCTGAGTGAGCTGAAGTTTTAACCGGATAGGCAAGAGTTAAATCTGATCTAGGTAGTCCACTTTTCGCGCGCCGCTTAGGTCAAGCGTCGGAAAGAACTTATACGGGCGGACCTTATAAAAGAAACTGGGGCGCGTCATTCTTTGCCGCCTGACTCGTCGATAAAATCCTTCGCCGCGCGAAACAGGTTCGCGAGTTGTCCGCGTCATGCGGTGTGCTCGGGAGGGTAGAGGCATGGATGGCGTGCCGTTCGGCGCGCCCTTGACTGGCGAAGACGCGAGCAGATCGTCGCATTGGCCCTGCCTGTCGCAGCGTCGATGCGCTGACACGGGCGTTCGAGCCCACAGCATCCATGGCCGGCTCAAACAGGCCACGCGCGTTGGCTGGAGCCGAATCGATGTGGTGAAGAGGGGGCCGACAGATCCACCGAACCATGCGTCGGATGCCGGCACTCCTCGGAGTGCCGCATCGGACAATGTCAGCCCAGAGTGGCCAACAATTCGTTTGGGGATTGGTCCCGACCGGATGTCGTGGGACTAGAGAGTGGTGCCCAGAAGAGGACTCGAACCTCCACGCCTTGCGGCACACGGACCTGAACCGTGCGCGTCTACCAATTCCGCCATCTGGGCGCGGTGTTTGGAAGCCGCGAGGTAGAGGTTCTACGCGACAAAGTCAACGCTCATTTGCCCGAATGACGCGACGGCGTTGCCCTTCCGGCGCGAAGGCAATAACGCTTTGCGAACGGGTGTAAGTCTAAGGCGCGGGGTTCATCCCGGCGCAAGACGCCCGTCGCATCAGGATGCGTGCGGACGGGCGGCGGCGGATCGCCACGCCACCGCCGGTCCTATCGGGGACGCGAGTGAGAGGCACAATGGAGCGCAATCCTACCAAGCTGGTGACGGTCTTCGGCGGCTCGGGTTTCATCGGGCGCTATCTCGTCCGGTCCCTCGCCCGGCGTGGCTGGCGGATCCGCGTCGCGGTGCGCCGGCCCGATCTCGTCGGCCACCTTCAGCCGATGGGCCTCGTCGGCCAGATCCAGCCGATCCAGGCCAACGTGCGGGACCCCCAGGCCGTGCGCGCCGCCGTGGCGCACGCCGACGCGGTGGTCAATTTCGTCGGCATTCTTGCCCAATCGCGCAAGCAGACCTTCGAGGGTGTGCACGCCGAGGGCGCGCGCCTCGTCGCCGAGGCGACGCGGGAGGCCGGCATCAGCCGCCTCGTTCACATGTCGGCGCTCGGCGCCGATCCCGAATCGCCCGCCGAATATGGGCGCACCAAGGCTGCCGGCGAGGCCGCGGTGCGCGAAGTCCTGCCCGAGACGACGATCCTGTGTCCCTCGATCGTGTTCGGGCCGGAGGATGCCTTCTTCAACCGCTTCGCCCGCATGGCGAAGGTGTCGCCCTTCCTCCCCATCATCGGGGACGAGACGCGCTTCCAGCCGGTCTATGTCGGTGATGTCGGCGCTTTCGCGGCCGCCGCGGTCGACGGCCTCGTCCCCGCCGGCAAGACCTATGAGCTCGGCGGGCCCGACATCAAGACGATGCGCGAACTGATCGAATTGATGATCGACATCACGCACCAGAAGCGGAAGCTCGTCTCGCTCCCCTTCGGCCTCGCGAGCCTCCAGGCGAAGATCATCGAGTTGATGCCGAACGCCCCGCTCACCACCGACCAGGTCGAGATGCTGAAGGCCGACAATGTCGTGTCCGACCTCGCGATCGAGGAGGGGCGGACGCTTGCCGCGGCCGGCATCGCGCCGCACAGCCTCGCCGCCATCCTACCGACCTATCTGTGGACTTACCGCCGCGGCGGCCAGTTCGCCGAGCCCGGCAGCACCACCTAAGGCGCACGGCCCCGGCCGAAGCCGGGGCCATTCCCTCAGCCGCGATAGTGGAGCAGGGCGAGGCCGACGACGCCCACCACGATGCGCCACCACGCAAACGGCGCAAACCCGTGACGGCTGACGAAATCGAGGAGCGAGCGCACCACGAAGAGCGCCGCGAAGAAGGCGGTGACGAAGCCGATCGCGATGATGATCGCATCGTTCGTCGAAAGCGCGTTGCGGTTGGCGTAGAGGTCGTAGACGAACGCGCCCGACATGGTGGGCAGCGCGAGGAAGAAGGAGAATTCCGCCGCCGAGCGCTTGTCCGTGCCGAGGAGGAGCGCGCCGCCGATGGTCGCGCCCGAGCGCGAGACGCCCGGCACGAGCGCCAGCATCTGGCAGCAGCCGATGGCCAAGGCGAGCCAGAGCGGGTATCGGGTGGCGTCGGTGTAGCGCGGTTCGGCCGTCGCGTGGCGGTCGATCCATAGAAGCGCCACGCCGCCGACGATGAGCGTGGAGCAGATCAGGGACGGGGTTTCGAAGAGGACCTCCTTGATGAAGCTGTGCAGCATCACGCCCGCGAACGCGGCGGGCAGGAAGGCGATGATGATGCCGGCGACAAAGCGGCGCGCGGCAGGATCGTGCGGCGTGGCGAGGACGATCCGCGTCAGGCGGTTGGTATAGACCGCGAGGATCGCGCAGATCGCGCCGAGCTGGATGAGGACCTCGAACGTCTTGCCTGCGGATTGGAACCCGAGAAAATGCCCCAGCAGCAGAATGTGCCCCGTCGAGGAGACCGGAATGAACTCCGTCAGGCCCTCGACGATGCCGAGTAAGATCGCCGACACGATGGTTTCGGGTTCCATTGAACACCCTTTGTTGAATGCGTTTCGTCCGCTATGTCGCCTTGTGGGCGGTTAGCGCCTGACCGCGAGATGCGTACCAATTGGTTAGTTCAGCGTTAGGCGCAGCTATGATCGTCCATCACCACCCCTTTCTGGCCCCGTGTCGCTTCATCCGCCTCGCGATGGCGGAACATGCGCTCGATGTCGACCTCGTTCTGGAGCCTTTCTGGGAGGCGCGGCCGGCCTTCACGGCCGTCAATCCCGGCCTCAAGCTTCCCATGGCGTTCGATGGCGATCGCGGCCCGCTGATCGGGGCGAGCGTCCTCATGGAATATCTCAGCGAGCGCTATGGCGCGACGCGGCCGGGTCACAGCCTGATGCCCCCCGGACCGCTGCAGCGCGCCGAGGTGCGCCGCCTCGTCGAGTGGTTCCTGGTGAAGTTCGAGGAGGAGGTCGCCGGACCCTTCGTCACCGAGCGGATCCTCAAGATCGAGATCCCGGCCAAGCACGGCGGCGGTGCGCCCGACTCGGCGGCGCTTCGGGCGGCGCGGCAGAACATCGTCGGCCACATGCACTATATCGGCGCGCTCGCCGCGTCGCGGAACTGGATGGCGGGGGACATGCTCTCCTTCGCCGATCTCGCGGCGGCCGCGGCACTGTCGGTCGTCGATTATCTCGGCGAGGTGCCGTGGGACGCCGACCCCGCGGTGAAGGCCTGGTACCAGAAGCTGAAGTCGCGGCCGGCCTTCCGGCCGATCCTCGGCGACATGGCGCGGCTCGTGAAGCCCTCCGCCCACTATGCCGACCTCGACTTCTGATCCGGCGAGCGCGAAGCGTTTCATCGTCGGGGACGCCCTCGATGCCGGGTTCGACGAGGCGCGCGTCCTCGACGCGCGGTCGGTCGGACCGGAGCTCGCGGCGCGGCTCGAGGCCGCGCTCGACCGCGGCTATCATGGCGACATGGACTGGCTCGCCGACACCGCCGCGCGGCGCGGTCATCCGACCGCGCTCTGGCCGGACGTGCGCTCCATCATCATGCTCGCCATGAATTACGGCCCCGCGCGCAACCCGCTCGACGGGCTCGCCGCGCGCGAGAACGGCCTCGTCTCGGTCTACGCGCGCGGGCGGGACTATCACGACGTGATGAAGGGGCGGATGAAGACGCTCGCCCACCGCGTCGTTTCCCGCTTCGGCGGCGACATCAAGGTCTTCGTCGACACCGCGCCGGTGATGGAGAAGCCGCTCGCCGCGCTCGCCGGGATCGGCTGGCAGGGCAAGCACACCAATCTCGTCTCGCGCCGCTACGGCTCGTGGCTGTTCCTCGGCGCGATCTTCACGACGCTCGATCTGCCCGCCGATGTCGCGGAGGGGGATCATTGCGGCACCTGCCGGCGTTGTCTCGATATCTGCCCCACCGCGGCCTTTCCGGCGCCGTATGCGCTCGATGCGCGGCGGTGTCTTGCATATTGGACGGTCGAGGCGAAGGGGATGATCCCGCGCGAGATGCGCAAGCCGATGGGCAACCGCGTCTTCGGGTGCGACGATTGTCTCGCGGTCTGCCCGTGGAACCGCTTCGCGCAGGTGACGCGGGAGGCGAAGCTCGCGGGGGAGGAAGGGCCGGACGCGAGCCTTCGCGACCTTGCCGGCCTCGATGACGCGGCGTTCCGCAAGCGGTATGCCGGAAGCTCGGTCAAGCGGATCGGGCGGGAGCGCTTCGTGCGCAATGTGATGATTGCAGTGGGCAACGCCGGGGAGGCGCGGCTGATGGACAAAGTGGAAGAGCGGCTGTCGGACGAGGCGCCGCAGGTGCGTGCGGCGGCGGTCTGGGCGGCGGAGGCGCTGTTGCCGGCGGCCGAGTTCGCGCGCCTCAGGGAAAGCCGGGCCGGCGGCGAGACCGACCCGATGGTCGCGGCGGAGTGGACGTCATGAGCGAGACGCGGGAGATGCGCCTCGTCGCGCTCGGCTTCGGCTATTCGGCACGCGCCTTCGTGCGCCAGGCGCGCCCCGCGAGCGTCGTCGGCACGACGCGCTCGATCGAGAAGGCGGACGACCTCCACCGGCGCGGCGTGCGCTCGATCGTGTGCGAGGCGGGGCAGGGGAGCGAGACCCTCTCCGAGGCGTTGCGCAACGCGACCCACGTGCTCGTCTCGGCAGGGCCCGACGCGGACGGCGACCCCTTCCTCCACGAGTTCGAGCGGGATCTCGCGCATGCGCAGGATCTCGAATGGATCGGCTATCTGTCCACCATCGGCGTCTATGGCGACCATCGCGGCGCGGAGGTGGACGAGCGCTCGGCCTGTCTGCCGATGGCCGATCGCGGCGTCTGGCGGCTCGAGGCGGAGGCGGCGTGGCAGGCGCTCGGCCGCCGGATCGACGTGCCTGTCGGGATCTTCCGCCTCGCCGGGATCTATGGACCGGGCCGCAACCAGTTCATCAGCCTCGAGACGGGGCGGGCGAAGCGGATCATCAAGCCCGGCCAGGTGTTCAACCGCATCCATGTGGAGGACATCGCGCAGACCTTGGTGGCGGCAGTGGGGCGGCCCGCGCACCGCGTCTACAATGTCGCGGACAACGAGCCGGCGCCGCCGGAGGACGTCGTCGCCTACGCGGCGTCGCTGATGGGGGTGGAGCCGCCGCCGGCGGTGGCCTTCGACGAGGCCTCGCTGACGCCGATGCAGCGTTCTTTCTATGGCGAGGTGAAGCGTGTTTCGAACGCCCGGATCATCTCGGAGTTGGGTGTGAGGCTCCTCTACCCCACATACCGGGAAGGACTTTCGGCATTGTGGGAGAGTGGCAGATGGCGCGAATCTATCTGATGGCGGCCCTCGCGGGCGCGGCGATGATCGGCGGCGACGCGGCCCTGGCGCAGTCCTACGACCAGTACCAGAACCGCCTGCAGCTCCAGAACTCGCAACGGTCGATGCAGATGGATTCCTATCAGCGCGACCAGGCGGCCCGGCAGCAGGACACCAACGTCCAGAACCGGATCGAGCGGCAGAATTTGCAGATGCAGCTCAACTCGCCTTCGATCTTCCGCCAGCCGCCGGTGGTGACGCCGACGACACCGGTGCGCTGATACTGGTCAGAGCTGACATCTCGCGCTGACGCCCGCGGGGCCGAAGCCCGGCGGGCGGATCGCGCCGGGTCTCGCGTCAGAAGGTGGTCTTCGCGACGCGCGCGCGGGCGGCCTCGTCGGCATTGCCGCGCAGCAGGCTCGCCGCCATCAGGGCGATGAAGTCGCCGGTCTCGGCCCGCCAGATCTCGGCGCGGCCGGGCTCGAAGCGCAGCATCGCGAGGTCGGGATCGTCCTTGCCCTTGTCGTACCAGGCGGAGACGACGGGCGACCAGAATTTCTCGATGATCGCGCGGTCGTTGTCGACGCTCAGCGTCCCGTGGATGCTGGCGAAGAGGTGGTGCCCCTTCGAGGCGTAGTTGAGCACCGCGTCGTGGCTCGACGCGAGCGCCTTGATCAGGCGGTTCTGCCGGTTGGTGTAGAACCAGATGCGGTTCGGCAGATCATCGTCGAACTGGGCCGTCATCGGCTGGGTGTGCGCCTCGTCGACGCCGGCAAGGCCGAGCATGACGAACGGGCTGTCCTCCAGCTCGTCCCAGAATTTTTCCTTCAGGTCCTGACCGGTGGCCATGGTGTGTCTCCCTCTTGGGCTTCCGAAGGAGAACGCGCGGCGTGGGATTTGTTTCCGGGTATGGGAATGATGCCCGCGAACGGACGCCGGGCGCGTCGCCGGGCCGCGCGTGCGGGGAAGGATCGGCCGGCTATCCCGCAGGAAGGCCGGCCGCTCTCGATATCAGGCCGCGTTGACGCCCTGCGCGTGCAGGCGGCGGCGGGCCAAGAGCTTGTTCACCGCGGCGACGTAGGCCTTGGCGGAGGCGACGAGGGTGTCGACGTCCGCGCCGCGGCCGGATTCGATGCGCCCGTTCTGCTCCAGGCGGACCGACACCTCGGCCTGCGCGTCCGTGCCCTCGGTGACGGCGTGGACCTGGTAGAGGGAGAGCTTCGCCTCGTGCGGCAGGATCTTCTTCACCGCGTTGAAGACCGCGTCGACCGGACCCGAGCCGGTCGCCTCTTCCGTCACGTGACGGCCGCCGACGTCCATCACCAGGATCGCCTTCTGCGGGCCGCCCGTGCCGGCGATCACCGTCAGGCTCATCACGCGGGCGAGCTCGTTCTCCTCGGTGATGTGATCCTCGATGAGGGCCTCGATGTCCTCGTCATAGACGTGCTTCTTGCGGTCGGCGAGGTCCTTGAAGCGGCGGAAGGCGTCCTGCAGGGCGTTGTCGCCCAGCTCGAAGCCCAGTTCGGCCAGCTTCTGCTTGAAGGCGTGGCGGCCGGAGTGCTTGCCCATGACCAGCGAGGTCGCGCGCACGCCGACATCCTCGGGCCGCATGATCTCGTAGGTCTCGGCGTGCTTCAGCATGCCGTCCTGGTGGATGCCGCTCTCGTGGGCGAAGGCGTTCTTGCCGACGATCGCCTTGTTGTACTGGACGGTGAAACCGGAGGCCATCGCGACGAGCTTGGAGGCGCGGGTCAGCTGGCGCGTGTCGATCTTCGTCGCGTAGGGCAGCACGTCGCCGCGGGTGCGGATCGCCATCACGATCTCTTCCAGCGCCGCGTTGCCCGCGCGCTCGCCGAGGCCGTTGATGGTGCATTCCACCTGCCGCGCGCCACCCTCGATGCCGGCCAGCGAGTTCGCGACCGCCATGCCGAGATCGTTGTGGCAGTGGGCCGAGAAGATCGCCTTGTCCGCGTCCACGACGTTGTTGCGGACATATTCGAACATGTTGCGGTACTCGGACGGCACGCAATAGCCCACCGTGTCCGGCAGGTTGATGGTCGTGGCGCCGGCGCGGATCGCGACGTCGACGCAGCGTACGAGATAGTCGAGCGGGGTGCGCGTCGCGTCCATCGCCGACCACTCGACATTGTCGCACAGATTGCGGGACTGGCCGACGGTGGCCTCGATGATCTCGAGCACCTCCTCCTCGGTCTTCTTCATCTGGTGCTGCAGATGGATCGGCGAGGTGGAGACGAAGGTGTGGATGCGCGGGCGGCGGGCATGGCGGACGGCCTCGCCGGCGCGGTCGATGTCCACGGGGATGGCGCGGGCGAGACCGGTGACGACGCTGTTCTCGATCTGGCGCGCGATCTCGGAGACGGCCTCGAAATCACCCTCGGAGGCGATCGGGAAGCCGGCCTCGATCACGTCGACGCCCATCTCGTCGAGGAGGGTCGCGATCTGCAGCTTCTCGTCCAGCGTCATCGATGCGCCGGGGCTCTGCTCGCCGTCGCGCAGGGTGGTGTCGAAAATGATGATGTGTTCGCTCATGGCTTCATCCCTGATGGCAGCCTTTCCGGCCGCATGATCGGTCGATTTTCGCTTCGATCATCCCCTGAACGTGCGCCCGCTTGGTCGGGCCGCCGACGCTCAGGGGCTGGTAAGGAGAAGGAGAATGCCGAGCGGCCGCAGCCCGGCCCGCAGGGCCGGCGCGCGTGCGCTGATATGATGCTCGGTCTTCGTCATGGCGCGTTCTTGTACACCGCTGCCGCGCCTTTGACCAGTGCCATGGCGCGGCTTGGGGGCAGTTCTTCGGAGCCTGCCCGCGTCGTCAGTTCTTCGGCGTCTGCCCGCCGGGGGTCAGGAGCACGCGCACGCGCGAGCGCGACTGGACGCGCGCGATGCCGGTGTTGAGGTCGACGGTCAGCGTGTCGCCGGTGATGACGTTCCCCTCCTGGGTGAGGGTGACGTTGCCGTTCAAGGAGAGCGAGCGGGCGTCGAAATCGACGATGCCGGAATCCCCGGTCGCCGCCTGCCCGTCGGATGTGAGGAGGACGTTGCCCGTCGCCTCCAGCTTGGAGATGCGCTGGTTCTGGTTGGTGGCCGGCGCGTCGGAGGCGCGGGCGAGATCGCTCGGCAGCGCCGACTGGGCATAGTGGACGATGAGGCGCGCGGTCTGCAGCGCCGCGTCCTTCTGCTTGACCGTCACGTTGCCGGAGAAGACGGCGACGTTGTTGCGGTCCTGCACCTCGAGCTCGTCGGCCTCGATCTCGATCGGCGAGGTCTGGTCGGAGCCGAAATCGGCGAAGCCCGTTTGCAGCGTCTGTGCGCCGGCGATTTGGGCGGCCGTGCCGACGAGGAGTGCGACGAGACCGACGCGGAAGAGGGGAAGCAGCATGGGGCGAGGTCTCCGTGAGGCCGTTTCTCAGGGCGCGGGGAAGATGGTGATGGACACGCCGCCGGTGAGGCGGATCAGGTTGCCGCTGTCGATGACGTCGATCCGGCCGGCGCGGATGCGGCCTCTCGGCGAGTTGATCTCGATCCCGCCGTCGCCCTCGACCCGCCCCTCGCCGAGGAGGACGGTGGCGTTGTCGAGCTTGGCGCGGTTCCCGTCCGAGGAGACGATCGAGACGCCTTCGGAGAGGTCGAGCACCTCCGTGCCGGTGTCATAGGCGGCGCGGTCGCTGTGAATGTTGACGTTCTGATCATCGCCGAGATCGAAATTCACGGCGAGGCCCTCGAGGCTGAGGCGCGAGGGGGTGAGGAGGCTCTGCACGGCGCGGTCGGCGACGACCTCGTAGCGCCGGCCCTCGCCGAGATGGCCCGAGAGGCGCGGCGCGTTCATGACGAGCCCGTCCGCCGTCAGGCTGAGGCCGGCGAGCATCGACAGCGGCACGAGCTTCGGCAGCACCGCCGCGACGACGAGGCCGGCGACGATGATGACGCTGATCGTCGGCAACAGGATGCGCAGCCGCCGCACCCGCCGGGAGTGACGGCGCGCGCGCCGCTGCTCCTTGAGGCGGCTGTCCGACACGAAGTCGGGATAGGAGGCGGCGACTTCGCTCATGAGTGGGCAAAAATGTCCTGGTCGGGCCAGCCCGCGAGGTCGAGTTCGACCCGCGTCGGGAGAAAGGCGAAAAGCGCCTCGGCGAGAGCGGTGCGCTCCTCGCGGGCGAGCATGAGGTTCAGCTGGTCGCGGATGCGGTGGAGGAAGAGGACGTCGGACGCGGCATAGGTCTTCTGCGCATCGGTCAGCGTCGCGGCGCCCCAGTCGGAGCTCTGCTGCTGCTTGGAGATCTCTTCCCCGATCAGCTCGCGCGCGAGGTCGCGCAGGCCGTGCCGGTCCGTGTAGGTCCGCACGAGCTTGGAGGCGATCTTGGTGCAGTAGACCGGCGTCGGCATGACGCCGAAGGTGGCCTTCAGGAGGCCCATGTCGAACCGGCCATAGTGGAAGATCTTGACGATCGACGGGTCGGCGAGGAGGGCGGTGAGGTTCGGCGCCTCGGTCTGGCCGCGGCGGACCTGGACGAGGTCGACCGTGCCGTCGCCGCTCGACATCTGCACCAGGCACAGCCGGTCGCGGCCATTGTTGAGGCCCATGGCCTCGGTATCAATGGCAATGGCGGGCACCCCTTTGACGGGGTTCGGCAGATCGCCTTGGTGAAGCCTGATCGTCACCCTATCCTCTTCCTTCAGTCGACGCCTTGTCATGGCGATCGAAAGGGGCCTTGACAATGGTTCGACATCGCGGACGGCCTTTTGGGCCCCCTGCGATGCGAGGCACTTGAAACTAACCTTAACAACATTCGTGAAAAGTTGCGGGTTTGAACCCCCGGTGAAATGTATGGCCCGATTTCCGGACAGTTTCGGTCGATTTATCGCCCGCCGTGTCATGGCGATCACAATCCTGGCGGCCCTGATCCTGGCCCAGATTGCCGGGCCGGCGGCGGCGAACGAGAGCGACTCCTGCGAAAACAACGGCGCCGGCTGCGAGGCGGACCCCGACGCACCGGCAGAGGTGCAAGTGGAGGCTCCGAAGGACGAGCGCAAGGAGGTGGCGGCGCTGTGCCGCCTGATGATGTCGGCCGCCGCCCGCCACGACGTCCCGGCCGACTTCTTCATCCGCCTTATCTGGAAGGAGAGCCGGTTCAATCCGGGGGCTGTGAGCCCCGTCGGCGCGCAGGGCATTGCGCAATTCATGCCGGGGACGGCGCGGATCCGAGGCCTCAAGGACCCGTTCGATCCCGAGCAGGCGCTCGACGCGTCCGCCTCCTTCCTCGCCGACCTGCGCCGCCGCTTCGGCTCGTGGGGCCTCGCGGCGGCGGGTTATAATGGCGGGCCGAACCGGGTGCCGCCCTTCGTCGCGGGCATCGGCGGCCTCCCCTACGAGACGATCGACTATGTCTTCTCGATCACCGGGCGGTCGGCCGACTATTGGGCGGGCCGGGCGCAGACGGCGGCCGCGCGCGCGGCCGACGGAATCGCCGACACCGCCGCGCGCTTCGCGCTCGACGACGGGACCCCCGACTTCGCGCCGCGCCTGCCGATCGAGCCGCATCCGCCCGGCGCAGCGGACTTCGCCCTCGCCCTCTCCGCCTCGCCGGTGCGGCCCTGGACCGAGACCGGGCGCATCGTGACGGGGATGGCGCTCGCGGTCGCCGCCGCCGAGCGGTCCGCGGAGGCGGCGCAGACGGAAGAGACGGACAAGGCGGAGGGAGAGGTCCGGCCGGCCCTGGCGGACACGGGCATGGTCGCGCGCCTCCTCATCGCCGCGATGCATCCGCGCGCGATGATCGACTCGCTCGCCGACGGGGTGGTGGCGCCGGCGCGCTCGGCCCTCCTCGTGCCGCTGCCGCCCCGGCCGCGGCCCGACTACCGGCCGATGCGGGTCGACTGCCCGGAGCTTGTCGCACGGCTCGGCCGCACGCGCGCGGTGGCGCCGCCGGCCGGGACCTCGACCGCGTGGACCCCGTGGGGCGCGCAGGTCGCCGGCCACACCCAGCGCGCCATCGCGATGCGCCAGTATGCCCGGCTGAAGAGCCGCCTGCCGGGCGACCTCGTGGAGAAGGGGCCGACGGTGATCGTCCGCCGCTTCGCCGCGCGCGGGCGGCGGCCGATCCATGCCGTGCAGTTCGCCGCCGGGAGCCGGGCGGAGGCCGCCGCGCTCTGCCGGCGCATCACGCAGGCGCTGTCGCCCTGCGTCGTCGTCAAGAACGGGTAGAGCGCGTCCCGCTCAAGTGGAACCACTTGAGCGGGAAACAGGTGCTCGTGATCAACAAGATGGAGCATCCTGCCATCGGCGGCGCCGCGTGCGCCGTCAGCGTGGAGCCATCCGGATCGCGCCGTCGAGGCGGATGACGCCGCCATTCAGCAGCGGGTTCTCCACGATGGACACGGCGAGGTGGGCGTATTCGTCCGGCCTGCCGAGGCGCTTGGGGAAGGGCACCTGCTCGCCGAGCGAATTCACCACCTTCTCGCCGAGCCCGATCAGCATCGGCGTCTCGAAGAGGCCGGGCGCGATGGTCACGACGCGGATGCCGTATTGGGAGAGATCGCGCGCGAGCGGCAGGGTGAGGGACGCGACGCCCCCCTTCGAGGCGGCGTAGGCGGCCTGGCCGATCTGACCCTCGAAGGCCGCGACCGAGGCGGTGCAGATGATCACGCCGCGCTCGCCGTCCTCCGTCAGCGGGTCGGCCTCCGACATGCCGAGCGCGGAGAGAGCGCTCGCGCGGAAGGTGCCGAGGAGGTTCACGTCGATCACCTTGGCGAACATGTCGAACGGGTGCGCCGCGCCGCGCGAGACGGTCTTCGCGACGGGGGCGATGCCGGCGCAATTGACGAGGATGCGCTCCTGGCCGTGCGCGGCGCGGGCGGCCTCGAACCCGGCTTTGAGGCTCTCCTCGCTGGTGACGTCGACATGGGCGTAGATTCCGCCGATCTCGGCGGCGATGGCCTCGCCCGCGGCGTCGGACATGTCGAAGATCGCGACCTTGGCGCCGGCCGCGGCGAGGCGGCGCGCAGTCGCGGCACCGAGCCCGGAGGCGCCCCCGGTCACCACCGCGACGGACGATTGGCTGATGTTCATGGGTCCCGCCCTCCTCGTGCGTGTCGCATGGATGTGACGGAGAACGGCAGCGCTGTCGAGATTTTCGGAAGGGCCGGGCGGGCCGGTCAGGCGGGGGTGACGATGCCCTTCACGCTCTCGCGGATGCGCTCGCCGCCGCGCAGGCTAATCGTCTGCCCCTCGCGCGCGACCTCGGCGGTCGGCATCTGGCGGACGAGATCGGCGCCGAGCGCGTCGAGCGCGTCGTCGGTCCGGTCGGGATCGTGGTGGAAGATGACGGGCGTCGTGACGCCGGAGCGGGCGGCGAGGGCGAGCGCCTGGGTCGGCGTCGAGTGGCCCCAGCCGACGAAGCGGGGATATTCGGTGTCGAGATACATCGCGTCGTAGATCATCACGTCCGCGCCGGTGACGAACTCGGCGACGGCGGCGTCCATCTTCGGATTGCCGTGCTCGTGGTCGGTGATGATGGCGATGGAGGAGCCGCGCCAGTCGATGCGATAGCCGCAGCAATTGCCGGGATGGTTGAGGCGCGTGGAGGCGACGGTGAGGCCGGAGCCGAGGGTGATGGGGTTGCCGCCCTTGAAGCGGCGGAAGCGGGTGTTGTTGAGCGCGGAGGTCGCGACCGGGAAGATCGGCGGGCTCATCAGCCGCTCGACGATCTCTTCCAGCGTGCCGCCGGGCGGGATGTGCCCGCCCCAGAGATTGACCTCCACCGCCGGATCATAGGCGAGGCAGAAGAAGGGGAGGCCACAGATGTGGTCCATGTGGGTGTGGGTGAAGATGACGTCGATCTGCTCGAGTCCCCGGCGCGCCAGCGCCCGCCCGCACGCCCTGACGCCCGACCCGCAATCGATGACCAGCGTGTGGGGCCCGGCGCGCACCTCGAAGCACGCCGTCTCGCCGCCATAGCGCACCGTGTTGCGGCCCGGCGCAGGGATCGACCCGCGCACCCCCCACAGGGTGAGGGAAAGCGTGTCGTCGTCGTGCTCAACCATCGGCGAGAGCGGCTCGCAATTTGCCGAACTCGCGCGTCGTCCGCTCGAGGCGGTGGGCGAGGGCTCGCATCACCTCGACCGCCATGTCCGGGAAGTTCGTGAGGAGCTTGAAGAAGTGTTCTTTCGAGACCGAGAGGGCCATCAGCTCGGAGGTGGCCCGCACGGTCGCGGTGCGCGGCACGTCGATGAGGATCGCGATCTCGCCGACGAAGTCGTTCTCGCCGACGGTCGCGACGAGCTGCTCGCCCTGTGCGCTCGAGATCAGAACGTCGGCGCTGCCGGACAGGATGATGTAGGCCGTGTCGCCGAAATCCCCTTCGACGACGATGTTCTCGCCCGCTTCGAAGCGCACGCGCTCCGACATGAAGGCGAGCAGTCTCAGCTTCTGGTCGTCGACGCCGCGGAAGAGGGGAACCTTGCGCAGCGCGGCGGCGTCGCTGTCGAGGCTCATGACGCCTCCTTTTCAAGTTCGACGGACGCCCCGTCTATGGCGATCTGTTGCACGCTATCCCATCCTCCGGTCGCGACCAACCGACCATCACGCATCACTGCAACGGTTTCGAGAAGCTTCGCGACCTGGGGATCGGCCGTTCCGACGATGAGGGTGTGGCCGTTGCCGGCCTCCACGATGCGCGACATCAGCGCACGATCGCCGTCGGCGACGGAATCGAAGATCAGAATGTCCGGACGCTTCACCAGCGCGCGGACGAGGCCGATGCGGCGGCGCTGCGAGGCGGAGAGGCGCCCGCCGGCGACGCCGACCTCGAAATTGAGGCCCGCGCGGGCGATCGCCTCGCGCAGTCCGAGCTCGTTCACCGTGTCGCGCAGGAAGGCGTCGATCCGGTCGGACGCGCCGCGGCGGTCGACGCGCGGCTTGCCGAAGAGGATGTTCTCCTCGATCGACAGGGGCGCGATGTAAGTGTCCTCGGCGAAGAGGGCGTAGCCCTCATTGTCCTTCAGCGCGGCGTGGACCGGACCGCGCGCGGCGATGAGCTGCTTCTCCTGCTCGGGCGTCAGCGTCACGATGCGGTGGCGGCCCGGCACGAGGCGGAAGGCGAGGCCGATGAAGGCGGCGACGTCCTCGTTCGAGAGGGGCTTCTGCGCGCTCTGGCGATGGCGACGCAGGCGCTGCTCGAAGAGGGGGAGCTCGTCGGTCGTGATGAAGGAGTGGTCGCCGATCAGCGAGGCGTCCGCGCCCGTGTCGGAGAAGAGCTCGATCATGGTGGCCGCGACCGTCGCGCCCATCTCGACGAGCATGTCGGCGATGCCCGCCTCGCGCAGCGCCTTCAGGACGACCGGGTCGGCCGCCGCGTCCCACACCTTCTTGGTCGGGTCGCTCGGCACGGCGAAGAGCGTGTTCTCGCCGATGGTCGCCGAATTGTTGAACTCGCCCGAGGCCCACAATTCCACGAGGCCGGCCCAGTTCTTGTCTTCCGCGCCGCGGCGCGCGACCTCGGTGCGGGCGGCGATGATCTTGTCGATGAAGGCCGGCTGCAGGTCGCTGTCGAGGTGGGCGGCGAGGCCGAGCTTGTAGAGGTCGCCCTCGAGCCCGACGAGCTGGAAGAGGTGGAGGAGGCGATCGTCGAGCTTTGCGGGATCCTCGACGCCGGCGCGCTCATAGTCCTCCCACGGGTCGGACACGTCGAGCAGGGAGTTGCCGGTGAGGCTCGCCTCGGCCTTGCGGATCTTCGCCATGTCGTCGTCCGCCGCGTCCTCCTCGGTCGGGCAGGGCTTCGTCTTCAGCGCGTAGACCACGTTGCCGCGGATCGTGTCGTTGAAGATGAAGGGGTCGCTGCCGACGAAGGAGAGATGGCGCGAGATGACCGTGTGGGGCAGTTCCTCATAGCGCTGGCCGCCGAAGGTCGCGCGCCCGGCCGTCACCTGGAGGAGGCCCGCCGCGGCGAGGAGAAGCTCGGTCCGGCCCGACCCGTCGCGCCCGTATACGGCGATATGGTCGCCGTGCTTGGCGTTCAGCGTGACGTCGGAGAGGGCGAAGCCGCTGCCGCCGGAGCTGACGCTGATGCCGGAGAGCTTGATCTCGGTGTCCGGTAGCGTGATCGAGTCGGCATCCTCGGGGTGCAGCTTCTCGTGCGCGATGGCGTCTTCCACATCAAAATTCTCCACCACCGTCTGGTACTTCACCGTCACGTTCGCGAGGTTCTGGTACCAGTTCAGGAGCTCCTTCCACGGGTTCGCGAGGTCCTTATAGGCCGCGAGCACGGCGACGAGCGCGCCGAAGCTCATGTCGCCGCGAATGACGAGGACGCCGCCGACCGAATAGAAGAAGAAGGGCGGGAGCTGGTTGAGGAAGTTGTTGAGGAACTTGATCATGAACTTCCGGCGGAAGATCGCCAGGCGGAGCCGGTAGTTCACGAACAGGCGGTCGGACAGGTCCGCCAGGTGGTAGCGCGCGGTGTCGTTGGCGTGGATGTCGGGCGCGGCGCTCACCGTTTCGGCGATGCGTTCCGAGATCGCGCGGATGTTCTTGATGCGCTCGCGGGTGAGCAGGATCACCCGGCGCTGCAGCTTCGGAATGACGTAGGCCTGGAGCGGGTAGAGCGAGATCGCGGCCGCCCCGAGGAACGGGTCCTGTGCAAAGATGAAAACGATGTAGACGAGCAGCGTGCCGCCCTGGAAGGCCGGTGTCGCGATCGCCTCGCCGATGAAGACGCCGACGTCTTCCACCTCGGCGGTGATCATCGGGATAATCTCGCCGCCCGAGACCTTGCGGAAGCGAGAGAGCGGGAACCGCAAAACGTAATTGTAGAGCATGTAGCGAAGACGCCGCAGCATTCTTTCGCCGGACACACCCTTGTAGATGTTGAGGAAATACTTGACGACGTTGTTGAGGACGACGAGCCCCAAGAATACGAAACAGAGCCCTATCAGATAGGGAATCTGCGCCATCTCGAAGCCGAAGAAGTTTTTCGGAAAGTCCTTCCCCGAGATCGCGTCATTTACGATCCACTTTGGAAGCTCCAAAGTCATGTACAGAATGGGGAAAGAAATGACCGTCATCGCCAGGATGACGATCTGCTGGCGCTTCGAGTAGCGCCAAATGAATCCAAATAAGCTGCGTTCCATCGGGGCGCGACGTTATCACTGCCTTGCGCCGTGGGAAAGCATTGTCGTGAGCATTGCTCAAACAATTAGAGATTGTTGCGCCGCACCGTCGTCTGTCGCATAGCTTAAATTTAGGGCGTGGCGTTCATGGGGACGTCGCGTCGGTTTCCGGATGGCCAGCCCTATGCCGACCGAGCACCCGCGGATCCTGATCTACTCGCACGACTCGTTCGGCCTCGGCCATCTGCGACGGTGTCGGGCCATCGCGCACGCCATGGTGGAGGAGATGCCGCGCCTGTCGGTCATTATCCTCTCCGGCTCGCCCATCATCGGCAGCTTCGATTTCCGCTCCCGCGTCGACTTCGTCCGCGTCCCCGGCGTCATCAAGCTGCGCAACGGGGCCTACTCCTCCCACTCCCTGCGCCTCGATATCGAGGACATGCTGAAATTGCGGGCCTCGATCATCGAGCACACCGCGGACGTGTTCGACCCCGATATTTTTCTCGTGGACAAGGAGCCGCTTGGCCTGCGAGGCGAGGTCGAGGGCACGCTGAAGATGCTGAAGGGGCGCGGCTGCCGCCTCATTCTCGGCCTGCGCGACGTGATGGACGACCCGGCCTCTCTCGCCGACGAGTGGGAGCGCAAGCACGCGGTACGGGCGCTCGAATCCATCTATGACGACATCTGGGTCTATGGCCGGCGCGAGATCCACGATCCGCTCGAGGGCATCCAGGTCTCGGAGCGGGTGCGCGAGAAGATGCTCTTCACCGGCTATCTGCGCCGCGAGATGCCGGCCGCCGACGGCGCGACCGCGCGGCCCTTCGGCGAGGAGCCCTTCATTCTCGTCACCCCCGGCGGCGGCGGCGACGGCATGGAGCTCGTCGACTGGGTGCTGCGCGCCTACGAGGCGCATGAGCGCCCGCTCTTCCCCGCCCTCGTGGTCCTCGGCCCGTTCATGCCGACCGAGGCGCAGGCCGCCTTCAAGGCGCGCGCCGACATGCTGCGCCATGTCGAGGTGATCCGCTTCACCCCCGTGATCGAGCGGCTGATGGCGGAGGCGACCGCCATCGTCGGCATGGGCGGCTACAACATCTTCTGCGAGATCCTCTCCTTCGATAAGCCGACCCTCCTCGTCCCGCGCATCGTGCCGCGGCGCGAGCAGGCGATCCGCGCCCACAAGGCGCAGGCGGCCGGCCTCGTCACCTGCCTGCCGATCGACGCCTATCCGGATGTCGACGTGATGATCGACGCGCTCGCCGCCCTTCCCGAGCAGCCCGCCCCCTCCGAGGCCGGCCACAGCGAGATCCTCTCGGGGCTCGAGGTGATCAACCAGCACACCCTGTCGGTCCTGCGCGCCTCCGCGCGCGGAAAGCCGAACCTGTCGCTCGTGCGGTGAGCCCGATGCACGCCGGCACTCTTCGCGGCCGAGGCCGCGCCCGCGCACGGACGGCCTCGCGCTGATCATGACCGAGCGCCATCGTATCGCGATCGTCGTGAAGGGCTATCCGCGCCTGTCGGAGACCTTCATCGCCCAGGAGATCCTCGGCCTTCAGCGCCTCGGGCTCGACATCCTGATCGTCTCGCTCCGCCACCCGACGGACGGGGCCATTCACGATCTCCACCGCGAGATCACGGCCCCGGTCCTCTATCTGCCGGAATATCTGAAGGACGACCCGGCCCGCGTCGCGCGCGGCCGCGCGGTGGCCGAGACGCTCCCCGGCTACGCCGAGGCCGAGGCCGCCTGCGCGGCGGACCTTGCCCGCGACCGCTCGGCGAGCCGCCGCCGCCGCTGGGGCCAGGCGGCCGTCCTCGCGGCCGAGCTGCCGGACGACGTGGCGATGATCTACGTCCACTTCCTGCACACGCCCGCCTCGGTCGCGCGCTATGCGGCGAAGCTGCGCGGGCTCCCCTTCGCCTTCTCCGCCCACGCGAAGGACATCTACACGACCCCGCAATGGGACCTTCGCGAGAAGATCGCGGACGCGGAATGGGGCGCGACCTGCACGGCCGCGAACGCCGACTTCCTCAACACGCTCGCCGACACGCCGAAGGTCTCCCTCGTCTATCACGGGCTCGACCTCTCCCGCTTCCCGCAGCCGCCGGCGCGGGACGCGAAGGGGCCGTTCCGGATCCTCTCGGTCTGCCGGGCGGTGGAGAAGAAGGGGCTCGACGACGTCATCCGCGCGCTCGCCCGCCTGCCGGACAGCCTCGACTGGCGCTTCGAGCATATCGGGGGTGGCAGCGGGGTGCGCCGCTCCGAGAAACTGGCGGAAGGCCTCGGGATTCGCGACAGGATTGACTTTCGCGGCGCGCAGGCGCGCTCTGGCGTCATCGACGCCTATCGGCGCGCCGACCTCTTCGTGCTCGCAAGCCGCATCGCGAAGAACGGAGACCGCGACGGACTGCCGAACGTCCTGATGGAGGCGATGGCGATGGGACTTCCCGTTGTGTCGACCCGTGTCTCGGCCGTACCGGAGATCGTGACGGACGACACCGGCCTGTTGGTCGAGCCGCGCGACGTGCCGGCGCTGGCGGCGGCGATCGCGACGGTCGCGGCCGACCCGGACCGCGGCGCTTCGCTCGGCGCGGCGGGCGCGGCGCGGGTGCGGGCGCATTTCTCGCCGGATCCGGGGATCGCCTTTCTCGCCGGCCGCCTTGCCGACGGGAGGCTGCGCGAGGCGGCGTAGCCATGCGGGTCGGACTCTTCACCCCGATGAAGCCGCCGGACCATCCGGTCGCGTCCGGCGACCGGACCTTCGCGCGCCTCATCGTCGCCGCGCTGGAGCGGGCGGGGCACCGCGTGATCCTGCCCTCGCGTCTCGTCACCTGGCGTGCGGAGCCCGAGGGGCTCGACGCGATCTGCGCCGAGGCGGAGGCCGAGATCGAGCGCATCGCCGCGATCTGGCGCACCGAAGGCGCGCCCGACGTGCTCCTCACCTACCACAATTATCACAAGGCCCCGGACCTCCTCGGCCCGCGCCTCGCCGCGCGCTTCGGCCGGCCCTACGCCATCGTCGAGGCGAGCCGGGCGGTGCGGCGCGCGGTCGGCCCCTGGGCGCGCCACTTCGCGCTCGCGGACGCCGCGCTGGTGGAGGCCGATCGCGTCGCGGCGGTGACGGAGCGCGACCGCGAGGGCCTCGCCCCCTTCGTGCGCCGCCGCCTCACCCTTCTGCCGCCCTTCGTCGACACCGCCCCCTTCCTCGGCCCCCGCGCGGAGCCGACCGGGACGCGCCTCGTCTCGGCCGCGATGATGCGGGGCGGGCGGAAGGCGGAGAGCCTGCGCGTGCTCGCGGCCGCGATGGGCCGGCTGCGCACCCGCGCCGCGCTCACGGTCGCGGGCGACGGGCCGGAGCGGGCGGGCCTCGAACCGCTCTTCCCGGAGGGCACCTTCGTCGGCCTCCTCGACCGCGACGCGCTCGGCCGGCTCTTTCGCGAGAGCGACCTCTTCGTGTGGCCGGCGATCGACGAGCCGTTCGGCTTCACCTTCCTGGAGGCGCAAGCGGCGGGACTCCCCGTCGTCGGCGGAGCCTCGGGTGGCGTCGCCGACATCGTGCGCGACGGGGAGACGGGCCTCCTCGTGCCGCCGGGCGACCCGGAGGCGTTCGCCGCCGCGATCGACCTGCTTCTCGCCGATCCGAAGCGGCGCGTCGCGATGGGCCACGCCGCGCGCGCCTTCGCCGCCGAGAATGACCTCGATGCCGGGGCGCGGCGGCTCGACACGCTGATCGGCGAGGCGATCCTGCACCGGGCCTCGCAGGCCCCCCTCGGAGTCCAGGCGGTGGCGCCGCTTTGACGAGGGTCGTGATCTGGGTGCAGCACCTTCTCGGCACGGGCCACACGGTCCGCGCGGGGGCCATCGCGCACGCGCTCGCGGCCGCCGGCGCCGAGGTGACGCTCGTCCTCGGCGCGCGGCCGCCGGCGACGCTCGACGTCGCGGGCCTCGACCTCGTGGAGCTGACCCCGGTCGCGGCGACCGACCCGAGCTTCCGCACCATCATCGGCGAGGACGGGACGCCCTATGCCGCGCTCCAGGCCGCGCGGCGCGCCCGCTTCGCCGAGACGATCGCGGCGAAGCGGCCCGACGCCATCCTCGTCGAGGCCTTTCCCTTCGGCCGCGGCCCGTTCGAGGGGGAGATCGTGCCGGTGCTGGAGGCGCTCGACCGGCGCGTCTTCGTCGCGAGCTCCATCCGCGATGTCCTCGTGCGCAAAAGTCCGCAGAAGGAGCGGGTGATGACGGCCCGCGCGCGCGCCCATTTCGACCGGATCTACGTCCACGCCGACCCCGCCTTCGTGCGCCTCGAAGACAGCTTCGCGGCGGCGGGGGAGGTCGCGGACCTCATCGACTATACCGGCTTCGTCCACCGCCCGGCGACCGCTCCGGCCGCGCCCGGCGGCGACGGGTCGGACGAGGTGATCGTCTCGGCGGGCGGCGGCGCGGTGGGCGGCGCGCTGGTGGAGGCGGCGCTCGGCGCGGCCGCGCTCGGCCCTTCGCGCTGGCGCATCCTCGTCTCGCCGAAGATGGGGGAGGGGCGCATCGCGGCGTGGCGCGCGGCGGCGCCGGAGAATGCCGTCGTGGAGCCGAACCGGCCGGATTTCGGCGCGCTTCTCGCCCGCTCGGCCCTCTCGGTGAGCCAGGCCGGCTACAACACCGTCCTCGACGTGCTCGCGGCCGGGACACGGGCGATCTTCGTGCCCTTCGCCGCCAACGAGGAGACCGAGCAGACCGACCGCGCCGAAGCGCTCGCCAGGCGCGGCCTCGCGCGCGTGCTCGCAGAGAACGGGCTCACCGCGCCGATGCTCGCCGAGGCCGTCGACGCGGCGCTCGCCGAGGCGCGGCCGGGGCCGCAGCCGATCGACACGAAAGGCGCGGAGACGACCGCCGCCCGCCTCCTCGCCGAGGCGGGGCGATGAGCGCGCCGCTCGCCGCTCTCACGGCCCTCTTCGACGCGGCGGCCGACGCGGGGACGCCGCGCGCCGTGTGGTGGCGCGACGACGACGCGGTGCGCGAGACAACGGCGCTCACGGCGATGGCGGCGCTCGCCGCGCGCCATGACGCGCCGCTCGCCATCGCCGCGATCCCGGCCTTCGCCGAGCCGTCCCTCTTCGCCTTCTGCGAGGCGGCGGGGCTCGCGATCCTCCAGCACGGCATCGCGCACGAGAACCATGAGCGGGCGGGGAAGTCGGCCGAGCTCGGCGGGGCGCGCGAAGTGGAGACGATCCTCTCGGCCTGCGTCGCGGCGCGAACGCGGCTCGCGGATTCGCCCGCCTTCTGGCCGGTGATGGTGCCGCCCTGGAACCGGATGCGGGCGGACCTTGAAGCTCCGCTCGCGGCGGCGGGCTATCTCGGCCTCTCGCGCTTCCGGGGCGACCTCGTCACCCGGCCGCTCCGCCGCGTCGACACCCACATCGACCCGATCGCCTGGCGGGCCGACCGGGGCCTTGCTGACGACGCGGCGCTGTGCGGAATGGTGGCGACGGCGCGGAGCCAGACCGGACCGATCGGCTTGCTGACGCATCATCTGGTACATACGGATGAGGTCGACGCCTTCGTGGCGGCCTTCGTCGCCCTGGTGTCGAGCCATCCGGGTGCGGTCTGGGCCGGCGCGCGGGACCTCTGGCCGGACGCTGCGGCGCCCTGAGCCCATTCTGGAGCGCGCGATGAGTGCACCGTCCCCCTTCACGCCCATCGAGGAGATCGGCGACCTCTCCGGCGCGCTCTTCGGCCTCGATTACGGCACGCGCACCATCGGCATCGCGGTGTCGGACGAGGGTTGGCGCATCGCTTCGCCGCTGGAGACGATCCGGCGCACGAAGTTCAAGCCGGACGCCGAGGCGCTTCTCGCGCTCGCCGACCGGTACAATGTCGTCGCCTTCGTCGTCGGGCTGCCCATCAACATGGACGGGACGGCCGGGCCGCGGGTGCAGTCCACCCGCGATTTCGCCCGCAACATGACGAAGCTCACCGACCGCCCCTTCATCTCCTGGGACGAGCGATGGTCGACGGTGGCGGCGGAACGCTCGCTCCTCGAGACCGACACCTCCCGCGCCAAGCGGCGCGAGCAGATCGACCGGGTGGCCGCGGCCGTCATCCTCCAGGGCGCGCTCGACCGGCTGCGCGTCCTCGACTATCCGCGCCGCTGACCGGCCGGGTCAGGCGGCGAAGTTCGACGGGAACATCGACCGCTTCGTCTCGTCGTCGACCTCGCTCTTGAAGGCGTAGCGCTCCGGCAGCGAGACGGCGCGGCCGACGGCCGGGCGCGCGTTGATGCGCTCGAACCATTCGGCAAGGTTCGGATAGGCGCCGAGCCCGCCCTCGCCGAGGACGCGCTGGTGCATCCGGATCCAGCCCCACCCGGCGATGTCCGCGATCGTGTAGTCGAGCCCGACGATGAAGGTCCGCCCGGCGAGATGCTGGTCGAGCACGCGATAGTGGCGGTGCGCCTCGAACTTGTAGCGCCGCTTGGCGTAGTCGCCGCCCTCGGACGCTCCGGCGGTCTGGAAATGGACCCACTGGCCGGAGAACGGGCCGAGGCCGGAGGCGATCCAGAAGAGCCACGAGAGAAGCTCGCCCCGGTCGGCCGGATCGCCGAGGAACGCGCTGTGCTTCTCGGCGAGATAGAGGAGGATCGCGTTGGAATCGAAAACGCGCACGCCGTTATCCTCGATCGCCGGGGTCTTCCCGTTCGGGTTCACCTTCAGGAAGGCCGGCGCGTGCTGCTCGCCCTTGTAGGTGTCGACGGGGATGACCTCGTAGGCGACGCCAAGCTCCTCGAGGAGGAGGGCGACCTTCATCGGGTTCGGGGTGCGGTGGAAATAGAAACGAAGCATCTTCGGCTCCTCTGGATTCGGCCGGACTCCTATAGTCCGCCGCGCCGGGAGCCGAAAGGCGCTATAGCACATTTTTGATCGGCGGCGGCGCGTTCGTGAACCGCCGCCGCGTTTTTCGGGGCCGCCCGATCAGGCGAACGGGCGCCCTTCGACCGGGTATTGCGGGTCGACATAATGCGGGATCGCGTGCGCGCCGGCGGGGACGACGGCCTCCACCGCGGCCTCATCCTCGGCCGTCCACACGACGTCGACGGCTTCGAGATAGGCCTCGAGCTGCTCAAGCGTGCGCGGGCCCGCGATCGCGCCGGTCACCATCGGGTTCGCGAGCACGAAGGCGATCGCGAAGGCGCTGGGGTTCACGCCGCGCGCCTTGGCGTGGGCGACGATCTTCTCGGCCGCCGCGAGGGATTCGGGCTGGAAGTCGGTCTCGAGGATGCGCTTGTCGGAGACGGCGGCGCGGCTGTCGGCCGGGACGGAGCTGCCGCTATATTTGCCGGACAGCACGCCGCGCGCGAGCGGGCTGTAGGGGAAGACGGCGATGTCGTAGGCGGCGCAGGCCGGCAGCAGCTCGACCTCGATCGTCCGGTTCAGCGCGTGATAATAAGGCTGGCAGACGACGGGGCGGGTGATGTTCGCCTGGTCGCAATAGCGCACGATCTCCGCGACGCGCCACGCCTTGTGGTTCGAGACGCCGATATAGCGGATGAGGCCGCCGCGCACGAGATCCTCGAGCGCGCGCACCGTCTCCTCCAGCGGGGTCAGCGGGTCTTCCTTGTGGAGATAGAGGACGTCGATCCGGTCGGTCCCGAGCCGCTTCAGCGAGCGCGGCACCTCCGTCATCAGCCAGGCGCGCGACAGGCCGCGATGGTTCGGGTTGTTGCCGAACGGGTTCGACGCCTTGGTGGCGAGGACGATCTCGTCCCGCTCGGACGCCACGAGGCGGCCGACGATCTCCTCGGACTTGCCGCTGTTGTAGGTGTCGGCGGTGTCGATGAAGTTGATCCCGGCTTCGCGGGCGCGGGCATAGATGATGGCGGCGTCGCGTTCGTCCGTTCGGGCGCCGAACGTCATGGTGCCGAGGCAGAGGGGCGAGACGAGGAGGCCGCTGCGGCCGAGGCGGAGCGAGGGGGTCATTTGCGGATCTCTCTTGGACCTTTGGGCGGGGAGGGTTGTCGCCAACTTTGGCGACAATAAAGCCGATCCCGCGCGACCGAAACCCGGCGCGACGCAAAAGCGTGCCGGGCCACGGATTTCCGCGCCGCACGCCGCCGGTGGGTCAGAGAAGGCCGATGCCGCGCAGCCTTTCCTTCGCCGAGGCGCATGCCGCCTCGTGGAGCGGCCCGAGCACCGGATCGGCCATCAGCGTGGCGAGAATCGCCGCCCGCGCCGGGGCCATTCGCAGAATCGAGCGGTCCTCCACGTCATTTGTATTGAATTCGTTATATTTCTCGCGCGAGTATCGCGGGTCTTCGAAGATATTGTTCGGCACGGGCCTGAATACGTTCCCGCGAAAGGCTTTTAGCAAGAATGTTTCCCAGGTCCGCACGAAATGGTGGTTGATTTGGACAATCTCCCAGGAAGCCGCCACCAATTTAAGCCGTCCTCTATAGGGTTTCATCTCATCGTCGTGCCTGACGGGCGTGCCGTGCGGATAGAACATCGCTGCAGGCGTGGCCTTGTCGGGCGCGGTTTCGGGAAGGTCGCGCGGGCGGTGCGGGCCGAAGAGCGGCCACCGCTGATGGTCGCGCACGAGCGATTTGCACTGGTTCTGGTTGGTGGCGGGCAGCGCGGCGCGGGTCTGCACGTCGCTGATCGGCGCGTCGATCCAGCCCGTGAGGCCGGAATCGCCGAACATGCGCCAGCAGATCGGAACGAGGTCCGCCTCCTGCGGCAGCGCGGCGACGAGGTCGGCGACGCCGCCAGCGCCGACCTTGATGTTGAGGAACTCGTCCGCGTCGAGCGTGATCACCCAGTCGGCGTTGGCGACGGTGGGGTAGCGCCGGGCGCGCGCATAGGCCGCCGTCTGGATGTTGAAGCCGATCGACTTGTAGGGCGGGAAATTGTCGAAATGGGTGAGGTGGCCGAGGGCGGCCAGCCGGTCGAGCATCGCGTCGGTCCCGTCGCTGCAATCATTGGATGCAACGACGATCCCGTCGAAGCCGAGCGCGAGGTGATGGGCGATCCACTCGAGAAGGTAGGGCCCCTCGTCCTTCACGGTCGCGATCATCGCGACGCTTCCCGCTGCCATCGTCCCGCCTCGCTGCCTTCCCCGTCCGCCCGCCGGCACAGGAAGGGGCTGCCTGCCCCGTCCGCTCGCCGGTGTGGAACGGGAGCACGCTTCGCTCGGATTTGCAATTCAAAGTTGTTGGTGTCAAGTAGGTTGGACATCCGACCGGCCCCGACGGCCGGGCGGTGGAGGTAGGAATGGCGAACGGACTACGCGTCGCGGTGCTGCCCGGGGACGGAATCGGCCGGGAGGTGACGCCGGCCGCCCTCGCGGTGGTCGACGCCGCGGCGCGCAAGGCCGGCGCGCCGCACCTCGACTATGTGATGCTGCGGGCGGGCGCGCAGGCCTTTCTCGACACCGGCACAGCACTGTCGGACGAGGCGAAAACCACGTGTGAGGCGGCGGACGCGATCTTCCTCGGCGCGATGGGCCTGCCCTCAGTGCGCAACCATGACGGGACGGAGATCACCCCGCAGCTTGACCTGAGGACGATGTTCCGCCTCTTCGCCGGGGTGCGGCCCGCGCGCGCGATTCCCAATGTGCCGAGCCCGCTCGCAGACCCTCGTGCGCGCGAAATCGATTTCGTGATCGTGCGCGAATCGACCGAGGGCCTCTTCGCCGCGCGCGGACGCGGCACCGTCGAGCACGACGAGGTCGCGCGCGACACGCAGGTGATCACGCGCGCCACGACCGAGCGCGTCAGCCGCTTCGCCTTCGAGGAGGCGATGCGGCGCGCCGCCATCCTCGGCCGCTCGGCGAGCGTCGCCCTCGTCGACAAGGCGAACGTGCTCGTCTCCTTCGCCTTTATGCGGCGCGTCTTCGACGAGGTGTCGATGCGCTATCCCGCGATCGGGACGAGCCGGCTCTATGTCGACGCGACGGCGCTCTTCCTTCTCCAGCGCCCGTGGAGCTTCGACGTGATCCTCACCGAGAACATGTTCGGTGACATCCTGTCCGACCTCGCGGCCGGGCTCGTCGGCGGGATGGGCTTCGCGCCGTCGGCCGATATCGGGGACGACCACGCCCTCTTCCAGCCCGCCCACGGCTCCGCGCCCGACATCATGGGGACGGGCCGGGCGAACCCTACGGCGGCGATCCTGTCGGGCGCGATGATGCTCGACTGGCTCGGCCTGCGCCATGGGTCGGAGGAACTCGTGGAGGCCTCGGAGCGGATCGTGGCGGCGGTCGACCGGGCCTTCGCGTCCGGCGCGCTGCGCACCTGCGAGCATGGCGGCACGGCGGGCCTGCGCGAAGTCACGCAGCGCGTGATGGCCGAACTCGACACGCGCGGCTGATGGCGCGGGTCAGGCCGGAGGCGGGGCGAGGCGGACGGTCCCGTCCGGGTCCCACTCGGCACGCCCGGCAAGCTCCAATTCGACGATCGCGCCCGTCACCTCGCCGACCCCGATGCCGCTCGCTCGGGCGATCGTGTCGACGGTCACCGGCGCGATGGAGAGGAGCTCGGCAACGCGCGCCGTCACCGATTCGGCCGGCGTCTCGGCGATGATGGGGGGCGGGACGTCCGGCTCGCGCAGCCCCGGCGCGGGCGTGGGCGCGGGGCGGAGCGCGTCGAGCACGTCCTCCGCCTCCACCACCATGCCCGCCCCGTCGCGCAGGAGCTTCAGGCAGCCGGCGGCGCGCGGATCGAGCGGGGAGCCCGGCACCGCGTAGAGGTCTCGATTCTCGTCGAGCGCGTAGCGGGCGGTGTGGAGCGCGCCCGAATGCGCGCCGGCCTCGACCACCACGACCGCCTCCGCGAGCCCCGCGATCAGCCGGTTGCGGCGCGGGAAGTCGCGCGCGAAGGGCGCCCAGCCGAGCGGCATCTCTGAGATGAGCGCACCCTCGCCCGACGCCACGATCTCGTCGGCAAGGGCGATGTTCGCCTCCGGCGTCGGCCGGTCCACGCCGCCGGCGAGCGCGGCGACGGTGCCAAGGGGAAGGGACGCGCGGTGGGCGGCCGTGTCGATGCCCGCGGCAAGGCCCGAGACCACCACATGCCCCGCCTCGGCGAAGGCGACGGCGAGGCGGTGGGCCATGGTGAGGCCAGCGCCGGAGGCCTTGCGCGCGCCGACGATCGCGATCGGGCGGCGGGTGAGGGCGGCTGGGTCGCCGCGCACCATCAGCACCGGCGGTGGCGCGTGGATCGCCGCGAGGGCGGCCGGATAGAGCGGATCGCCGAGGAAAAGATGGCGCGCCCTGATGCGGGCGGCGGCCGTCAGCTCGCGCTCGACCATGCCCGGCTCGGCAAGGCGGATCGGCCGCTTGAGGCCGCCGGCCTCGGCAAGGCCGGGCAGCGCGTCGAGCGCCGCGGCGGCCGTGCCATAGCGCGCGAGGAGGGCGTGGAAGGTCGCCGCGCCGACATGCTCGGACCGGATGAGGCGCAGCCAGTCGGACGCGTCCTCCTCCGTCCGCGGCGTCATTTGGGCTGGCCGATCCGGGTCTCCTCGCCCGCGACGAGGCGGCGAATGTTCGCCCGGTGCTTGAACCAGAGGAAGGCGGTGAGGAGGGCGAACACCTCCGCGTAGAGATATTCGTCGAAGGCGACGAGCACGAACGGCGTCGCGAGCGTCGCGAGGAGGGCGGCGAGGGAGGAGTAGCGCATCAGGTAGGCGACGCCGATCCAGATCACCGCGAAGCTGAGCCCGGCCGGCCAGAAGGCGGCGAAGAGGCAGCCCACATAGGTCGCGACGCCCTTGCCGCCGCGGAACTTCAGCCAGACCGGAAAGAGATGGCCGAGGAAGGCGCCGACCGCCGCAACCGCGACCCCGTCATCCCCCAGCGTGTAGGCGCCGACGATGACCGGGACGACGCCCTTGACGGCGTCAAACAACAGTGTCAGCGCAGCAAGATCTTTTCGCCCCGTCCGCAAGACGTTGGTGGCGCCAATATTGCCCGATCCAATCTTCCGGACGTCACCGAGGCCTGCAAAGCGAGTGAAAATTAAGCCAAAGGGAATTGAACCGCAAAAGTAAGCAAAAACGAAAAGAATTACCAATTGCGGCCACGTGGCGGCCCAGCCGGCGGGATCTGGCATCGGAGGCCCCGGTTGTGTTGCCTGTTCGCCGCGATACGTGGCCGAATATTAGTCCTGGCGCAAGACGATCGTTGCTGCGGGACCGTCCAACGGGGTACACATTAAGGAACGGGTAAGGAATTGCGGATCCGGTCGAGGGATGGCGCGGTGCATAAGACGATGGACGAGACGCTGAGGCGCCGAGCCGGTCTGCGTCGCGGGGACGAGGCGGACGCAGGCGCCGCGCGGATGCCCGACTATGCCGGTGTGAACGCCTACGCGTCGGACCCGGTTCTCGGCGCTTGCCTCGACCCCACGCTCGACGAGGCGATGGAGGAGGACCTGCGCTCCCTCGGCGCCTATTGGGGCTCGTCCGAGGCGCAGGAGGTCGCCCGCATCGCGACCGCGCACGGCCCGACCCTGCGCCCCTATGATTTCGACGGGCGGCGCATCGACCAGGTCGAGATCCACCCCGCCTATCACGCGCTGATGAACCGGAGCGTCCTGTCCGGCCTCCTCTCGGCGACGTGGGAGGAGGGCGAGGATCGCCGCCAGCATCGCCTGCGCGCCGCAACGCTCTTCCTCACCGCCCAGTGCGAGCGGGGCCACCTCGTCCCGGTCTGCGCGACGCACGCCTGCGTCGCCGCGCTCGCCTACGCCCCCGACCTCGAGGCCGAGCTCTTCCCCCTCATCGCCAGCCGCAAATATGACCGGCGCGCGATCCCGCTGGAGGAGAAGTCCGGCGCCACCATCACCCTCGCCCTCGGTGAGCAGGGCGCCGCGCTCGACCGCTCCACCGTCGCCATGAAGGGCGAGATCGTGACGGGCGACCGGCTGAAGGTGACGGGCGAGAAGTGGTTCGTCGCCGCGCCCACCGCCGACCTCGCGCTCGTCCTGTGCCGCACGCCCGAGGGGCCGACCGCGGCCATGGTCCCCCGCTTCGCGCCCGAGAATGTCGACGCGATCCGCGTCAACCAGCTCCAGAATGTCGGCGGCCTCGCCGCCCAGGCGGTCGCCAATGTCGCCTTCGACGGGGCGATGGCGCGCCTCATCGGCGAGCCGGGGCGCGGCCTTCAGGTCCTGCGCGACGTGCGCACCCTCACCCAGCTCGATCTCGCTGTGATGGCGGCGGGCGCGATGCGCGCGGCCGTCGCCCGCGCCGCCCACGGCGCGCGCTATCGGCAGAGCTTTGGCCGCACCCTCATCGCCCACCCGCTCCACGCCCGCGTCCTCGCCGACCTCGCGCTCGAGAGCGCGGCGCACACCGCGCTCGCGATGCGCCTCGCCGGCGCCTTCGACCAGGCCTTCGAGCGGGACGGGGACCATGCGCTCGCGCGCCTCGTCACCCCCGCCGCCCGCATCTACGCCCTGAAGTCCGCCCCGGCCTTCCTCGCCGAGGCGCGGGACAGTCTCGGCGACAACGCTTTCGCGGAAAGCCACCCGGCGGCCCGCATCGCGGGCGACCTCGCCGTGCTCGGCCAGTGGGACGGGTCGGCCAATGAGGCCGCTTTGGAGATCGCCGCCCTCGTCGAGCGTGACCCGACGGTCCTCGGCGACGCCCTGCAGGAGATCGGCGCCGATCTCGGCAACCAGAATGGCGACATCCTGGAAGACGTCGCCCGCCTCGGCGAACGGGCCGCGGGCGACGCCGCCCTCGCGCGCGTCTTCGCCGAGCAGCTCGCGATGCTCGCAGCCGCGGCCGCGATGCGCCGCAACCTCCCGCGCGTTGTGTCGGACGCCTACATCGCCTCGCGCCTGCGCGAACGGCACCGCGTCGCCTTCGGCGCGCTCGACGGCCGGTTCGACGCGGACGCGATCATCGAGTTCGTCGTCCCGGAAGGATAAGTGGGGCGGCGGCCGGGCCGCCGTTCAGTCCGCCAGCGTCTCGGCGATGCGGTTGACGAGACGCGCGCCGACATCCTCCTTCGAGAGGCGCGGCCAGTCCTCCACCCGGTCGGCGGTGATGAGGTGGACCGTGTTCTCCGCCTCGCCGAACACCCCGGCCGACACGTCGTTCGCGAGGATCCAGTCGCACCCCTTGCGCGCGAGCTTGGCGCGCGCGTGCGCGATGACGTTCTCCGTCTCCGCCGCGAAGCCGACGACGAGGCGCGGGCGCGAGGCCGACCGGCTGATCGTTGCGAGGATGTCCGGGTTTTCCGACAGGGTGAGGGCGGGCGGCCCGCTCGCGGTCTTCTTCAATTTCTGCGCCGCCGCCTCGACGTGCCAGTCGGCGACGGCGGCCGCCATCACCGCGATGTCGGCCGGGAGCGCGGCCTCCACCGCCGCCAGCATGTCGCGTGCGCTCTCGACGGCCCGGAGCGTCACGCCCGGCGGGGTCGGGATCGTCACCGGGCCGCTCACGAGCGTCACCCGCGCCCCCGCCCGCGCGGCCGCCGCGGCGATCGCGTGGCCCTGCTTTCCGGAGGAGCGGTTCGCGATGTAGCGCACCGGGTCGATCGCCTCGTGCGTCGGTCCAGACGTCACCACCACGTGCCGCCCTTCGAGCCGGCGGTCGGGCGCGAGAATGTCCTCGATCGCGGCGAGGATCGCGGCGGGCTCGGCGAGGCGGCCGATGCCGGCCTCACCGCGCTCGGCCATCTCGCCGGCCTCGGGCCCGACGAGCCGGACCCCATCCGCGACGAGCCGGGCGACGTTGCGCGCCGTCGCGGGGTGGGCCCACATGTGCGGGTTCATCGCCGGGGCGAGGAGGATCGGCGCGCCGGTCGCGAGCAGCGCCGCGGTCGCGAGATCGTCGGCGCGACCCGTCGCCATGCGCGCCATGATGTCGGCCGTCGCGGGCGCGACGACCACGATGTCGGCGGCCCGCGCGAGGCGGATGTGGCCGATCTCGCGCTCGCGGTCGAGGTCGAAGAGATCGGTGAGGACCGGGGCGTTCGAGAGCGCGCCGACCGAGAGCGGCGTCACGAAGCGCGTCGCCGCCTCGGTCAGGATCGCCGGCACCTCGTGACCCTTCTCCCGCAGCCGCCGGATCAGCTCCAGCGCCTTGTAGGCCGCGATGCCGCCGCAGATGACGAGGAGGATTCGCGCCATGTCAGTTGCGCGCGAAGGTGGTCGGCGCGGGCGCGACGATGCTGGTGCCGCCCCCGCTCGTCACCTCGAACACCGCGAGGCCCCGTTCGGAGAGCCCGCTGGAGGTGAGGCGGAAGATGCCGTCGACGCCGATGAACCCGTCCGGCGTCTGGAGCGATGCGGCGGTGAAGGCGGCGGGCCCGCGCGCCCCGACGAGGCCGTTCGCGAGCAGCGCCGCGTCGTAGACGAGCGAGGCCGTGCGCGGCGGAGCGCTCCCATATTTCGCCTGGAAGCGCTGCGAGAAGGATTCGAAGCCGCCCGGCGCCGGCCCCGGATACCAGGCGCCGACGAGGCCGGGCGCCGACAGCACCTCGCGATTGCCCCACTGGCCGCTGCCGAGAAGGCGCGTGTTGAGGCCGAGCGTGCGGAAGACCCCCGCGGCGGCCGACGGGTCGTCGCCTCCGTTCGGGACGAAGACGGCCTCGAACGCGCCGCGCTGGGCGAGCTGCTCGGCGGCGCCGCGCGCCTCGCCCGGCTGGTAGCGCTCGACCGCGACGACGGTGCCGCCCGCGCTCGCCACCGCCTCGCGGAAGGCCGCCTCCATGACGAGCCCGTAGCCGTTGTCGGGCACCAGCGCCGCGAAGGCGCGAAGGCCCCGCTCGGCCGCGAAGGCGACGATGCGCGTCGCGTCCTGGCGGGGGAGGAAGGAGAGGAGATAGACACCGCGTCCCGCGACGCTCGCGTCGGTGGAGAAGGCGATGACGGGCACGTTCGCCGCCCGTGCCGCGTCGCCCGCGCCGGAGACGGCGGGCGCGAAGACCGGGCCGAGGATGAGCTGCGCCCCCGCGGCGAGCGCCGCCTCGGCCGCACCCCGCGCGATGTCCGCGTCGCCGGCCGTGTCGTTCACCAGGATGCGGATGTTGCCCTTGTTCGATTCGGTGAGGGCGAGGGAGGCCGCGTTCTCGAACGACTGGGCGAGCCCGCTCGCGCTGCCGCCGGCCGACATCGGCAGCAGCATCGCGATCGTGACCGGCCCGTCGCCGATGACGCGCTGTTCAATTTGCAGCGGTTCCTGGGTTACGATCGCGCTCGGAGTCGGTGCGTCGGTGCCGACGCCGAAGCAGCCGGCGAGAGCGCCGGCCGCCGCGATCGTCGCGATGCGCAGCGCGGCGAATATGTTCTTTGTCTTGCCCACCGGCCGATCCTCTACCATTGATCGGCCACCTTTCAAGCAGGAGTGAACGTGCCCGAACGAACCTTTGTCGTGGAGGGGGCGCGCTTCACCGCTCCCGCGGCGGCGCCGGGCCTCCACATCGTCGCGACGCCGATCGGCAATCTCGGCGATATCACGCTGCGCGCGCTGCGCACGCTGGCGGGCGTCGACGCGGTCGCGGCCGAGGACACGCGCCACACCGGCCGCCTCCTCGCCCATTTCGAGATCGAGGCGCATCTCCTGCGCTATGACGAGCATGGCGCGGCCGCGCAGCGGCCGAAGATCCTCGCCCGGCTCGAGGCGGGCGGGTCCGTCGCCCTCGTCAGCGACGCCGGCACGCCGCTGATCTCCGACCCCGGCTACCGCCTCGTCGGCGAGGCGCGCGATGCCGGCCACGCGGTGCACGTCGTGCCGGGGCCGTCCGCCCCGGTCGCGGCCCTTTCCGTGTCGGGCCTGCCGACCGACGCCTTCCTCTTCGCTGGCTTCCTGCCGCCCAAACAAGGTGCGCGCCGCACCCGCATCGGCGAGCTCGCCGCCGTCCCCGCGACCCTCGTCTTCTTCGAGGCCCCGCATCGGCTCGGCGAAACCCTTGCCGATCTCGCCGCCGAGCTCGGCGCGCGCCATGGCGCCGTCGCGCGCGAACTGACGAAGCGCTTCGAGACGGTGGAGCGCGGCACGCTCGACGCGCTCGCCGCCCAGTTCGCGCAAGGGGAGGTGAAGGGCGAGATCGTCATCCTCGTCGGCCCGCCGGGCCGCGCGGCGGCGATGGACGAGGGCGAGGTCGACGCGCTCCTCGCGGCCGCGCTCGCCCGCCTCCCGGCAAGCGCCGCGGCCGCGGACGTCGCCAAGGCGACCGGCCTCAACCGGCGCGACCTCTATCGCCGCGCGCTGGAGCTGAAGGGCTAAAGCCCGTCATTTCCCGACGGAAACGCCGGACTTCCGTTTTGTCTGAAGAGCACGCTGGTTCATCCCGCCATGATTCCATGACGGGACGACGCGCTCCAAGCGCTCCGCTCGGGGCAGCCGGTCGATCGCGCCGCTTGCCTTCGTGCGTGGCGGGACGCATGTGTGGGCGGCAACGGGAGAAGCTCTATGGCCAAGGTCGTCGTCCAGATGGACCCCATCGGGGGCATCAACATCGCCGGCGATTCCACGTTCGCGCTGCTGCTCGAAGCGGCGCGCCGGGGACACGAACTGTTCCACACCACGCCGGAGCGGCTGTCGATGCGCAACGGGGAGGTGTTCTCCGTCGTCGAGCCGCTGCAGGTGCGCGACCAGCTCGGCAACCACGCGACGCTCGGCGAGAAGTCGACCGTCTCGTTGAAGGACATGGACGTGGTGCTCCTGCGCCAGGACCCGCCCTTCGACATGGCCTACGTCACCTCGACCCACCTCCTGGAGCAGGCCGGCTGCCTCGTCGTCAACGACCCGGCCGGGGTGCGCAATGCGCCCGAGAAGCTCTTCGTGATCGAGTTCGCCGACCTGATGCCCGACACGCTGATCACGCGCGACCGGGCGATGATCAAGGAATTCCGCAAGGAGTTCGGCACGATCGTCGTGAAGCCGCTCTACGGCAATGGCGGCGCCGCGGTCTTCAAGCTCACCGAGGACGACCCGAACGTGAACTCGCTCCTCGACTTCTTCGAGGCGACCTTCCGCGAGCCCTATGTCGTGCAGCGCTTCCTGCCGCGCGTCACCGAGGGCGACAAGCGCATCATCCTGATCGACGGCGAGTTCGCGGGCGCGGTGAACCGCGTGCCGCCCGCGGGCGAGATCCGCTCCAACATGGTGCGCGGCGGCGCGGCGAACGAGACCGAGCTCACGCCGCGCGAGCGCGAGATCTGCGAGCGCGTCGGCCCGCGCCTCAAGGAGGTCGGCCTCGTCTTCTCCGGTCTCGACGTGATCGACGGGATGCTGACCGAGATCAACGTCACCTCGCCGACGGGCATCCGCGCCGTCGAGCGCCTCGGCGGCCCGAACATCGCCGCGATGTTCTGGGACACGGTCGAAGACAAGCTCTAACCCTCGCCAAAGGCACACGCCCTCACCGCCGGCACTCTCTTCCTTCCCCCTTCCTTTGGAGAGACGAGGGTCCGACCTTCCTCCGGAGCCGACTGATTCCGCGCTCGCCCGGCAAGGTTCGAGGGTCAACCCCGAAGAGCGTCAGCGCGGGTTGAGGCTCGAACCTTGCCGGGCGATGCTGGTGCGTCGGCGGGAGCGGCCCGGCACGGCCCCATCGGGCCGCGCCGCCCGCGCGGGTTCAGAGGAAGGGCCGGCGGATCTCGTAGAGGGCGATCGCCGTCGCGATGGCGAGGTTGAAGCTGTCGGCCTTGCCCGCCATCGGGATCTTCACGAGGTCGGTGCAGCGTCCGGCGAGCGCGTCGGTGAGGCCCGACTGCTCGGTCCCCATCAGGAGGATCTGCGGCTCGCGGGGTTTCAGCGACCGGATGTCCGTCGCACCGCCAAGGTGGGTGCCGATCACCGCGCCCGGCCAGCGGTCGAGGAAGGCCTCGAAGCCCGCCATGTCCGTCTTCGCGATCGGCATGTGGAAGAGCGAGCCCATCGTGGCGCGCACCGCCTCCACCCCGAACGGATCGGCCGCGTTGCCGATGAGGACGATTCCCGACGCCCCCACGGCGTCCGCGGTGCGGATGATGGTGCCGACATTGCCGGGATCGCGCGGCCCCTCGAGGGCGACGATCGTGCCGGCGCGCATCGTGTCGAGCGGGGCGAGGTGCTGCTCGAAGACGCCCATCACCGTCTGCGGGTTGTCGCGCCGGGCGAGCTTCTCCATCACCGCCGCGTTGGTGAAGATCACGTCGCCGCCCATCGCGCGCACCTTGGCGGCGAGCTGGGCGACGGGGGTGTCGCCGTCCGGCTCGAGCGCGATGATCATCTCCGGCTTCCAGCCGACCTCGAGCGCGTCGAGGATCAGCTTGTGCCCCTCGGCGAGGAAGAGCCCGCTCTCGGCGCGCGCCTTGCGCTGGTGGAGCGCCCGCGCCGCCTTGATGATCGGGTTGGCGGTGCTCGTGACGTGCTTGACCGATCCGACCGCGCGCATCATGGCCGCCACGTCGCGAACATGGAGGTGGGGAGGAGCCGGCCCGAGGCCTCCTCGAGGGCGAGCTCGCCGGCCGTGACCGTGCCGCCCTTGCCGGCGAGCGACTCTTCGAGGAGGCGTCCGAAGGAGAGGGCCGAGGCGCGGATCGCGTAGGCCGTCAGGATGACGAAGAGGGCGTCGTCGGCGACGAGCTCGGCGATGTCGGACAGGATCGGCGGCAGGTCCTCGAAGAGGTTCCAGACCTCGTTCTTGGGACCGCGGCCGAATTTCGGCGGGTCGAGCAGGATGCCCTGATAGCGCCGCCCGCGCCGCACCTCGCGCGCGACGAACTTGGAGGCGTCGTCGCAGATCCAGCGGATCGCGTGGTCGTCGAGCCCGGAGGCGGTCTGGTTCTCGCGCGCCCAGGCGATCGCCTTCTTGGAGGCGTCGACATGGGTGACCTCGGCGCCGGCGGCGGCGAGGATCAGCGAGGCCGCGCCCGTATAGCCGAAGAGGTTGAGGATCTGCGGCCGCTCCGCCCCCTCGACCCCTTCGACGGCGCGCCGGGCGGCGTCCCAATGGGGCTGCTGCTCGGGGAAAAGTCCGACATGGCGGTTGCTGGTGATGCGGCAAATCATCTTCGCGGGGCCGCAATCGACGGTCCAGTCGTCGGGCTTGGCGGACCAGCGGCCGGGCCCGTCATCCTCGTCCGTACCCTCGAAGCGCGCGTCGGCGCTCTCCCAGGCGGCGGGGTCGGTGGGGCGCCACATCGCCTGCGGTTCGGGGCGCACGAGACGGATCTCGCCATATTGTTCGAGCTTCTGGCCGTCGCCCGAATCGATGAGGCGGTAGCCGGCGGGGCTCGCGACCAGCACCGTCAGCGCGTGGCTTGAGCCCGCCGTCGCCGCGCCTATCCTCTCCATAGCGTTCAATATGCTCGCCCGTTGATTTCGTTTATTCGAGTTTTTGATATCAGAGTGTCGCGCAGCGCAGGGGCCGCTGTGAGAGACGTTGGTCGCAGGATTGCGGCCAGAGCGAGGACAGCCCCGTTGGAGGCCGGACCATGGAGCTGAGCGGCGAACATCGAATTCCCGCGCCGCGGAGCGTGGTGTGGGAAGCGCTGCACGATCCCGAGATCCTGAAGGATTGCATCAAGGGCTGCCAGCGGCTCGAGAAACTCAACGACCATCAGATGGAAGCCACCGTCCAGGCGAAGGTCGGCCCCGTCAAGGCGACCTTCGAGGCGAATGTCGAAATCGTCGATCCCGTTGCACCGGAGCGCTACACGCTGACCGGCGAGGGGAAGGGCGGCGTCGCCGGCTTCGCCAAGGGCTCGGCCGAAGTCATCCTGACCGAGGACGGCAACGACACGATCCTCACCTACAATGCGAACGCCAAGATCGGCGGCAAGCTCGCCCAGCTCGGCTCGCGCCTCGTCGACACCACCGCCAAGAAGTACGCGGCGGACTTCTTCTCGACCCTCTCGGAGAAGCTGGGCGGCGGCGCGCCGGCGCCGGCGGCCGAGACCCCCGTCGAGGAGAGCGACGCGTCGGCGGACGAGGACGAGGTTGGCGGCCGGATCGAGCCGTCCATCGTCGAGGAAGGCACCTACGAGCTGGAGCTCGCCGGGGAAGAGACGGCGATCGCCTCGCCCCGCATGGAGGACCGCGTCGAGGAGATCCTCGAGCAGGAGGCCGCGAAGCGCGCCTGGGGCGGCCCCTGGTTCTGGGGAATTTTGGCGTTTGCGGCGGTGATCCTGGTTCTGATAGCGTTGCAATAACTGGAATAAGTCCAGAGGCATCCGGGATCGGTTTCCGGAGCCGTGGGGCAGGGGGAGAGAGAGGGCATGAGCGAGGTCAAGCTCACCGTGAACGGGCGCGAGGTTTCGCGCGAGGTGGAAGACCGCACGCTGCTCGTGACGTTTCTGCGCGAGCATCTGGGGCTCACCGGCACGCATGTCGGCTGCGACACGTCGCAGTGCGGGGCGTGCACGGTGCATGTCGACGGGCACGCGGTGAAGAGCTGCACGGTGCTCGCCGCGCAGGTGTCCGGCGCGTCGGTGACGACGATCGAGGGGCTCGCGCAAGGCGGCACGCTGCACCCGATGCAGGAGGCCTTCCGCACCCATCATGGCCTCCAGTGCGGCTTCTGCACGCCGGGGATGATCATGATGGCGGTCGACATCGTGGAGCGCCACGGCGCGCTCGACGAGGAGACGATCCGCAAGGAGCTCGAGGGCAATATCTGCCGCTGCACCGGCTACCACAACATCGTGAAGGCCATCAAAGCGGCCTCGGAGGAGATGGACGCGCCCGCAATGGCCGCGGAATAGGCAGGGCGCGCCGCCCGCCCGGGCGGCGCCCCGCACGGCAGACGACCAACAACGCAGCGATCAACAGCTGAAGGGTCTTGGGGGAAGAGATGGCAGAGGGCATCGGCGCGCGCGTCCTTCGGAAAGAGGACCAGCGCTTCATCACCGGCAAGGGGCGCTACACCGACGACATCGCAGAGCGCGACATGACGCACGGCGTCTTCGTCCGCTCGCCCCACGCGCACGCCAAGATCGTCGGGCTCGACACGTCCGCCGCCGCGGCGATGCCCGGCGTCGTCGGCATCGTCACGGGGCAGGACCTCATCGACGGGGCGGTCGGCAACATCATCTGCGGCTGGATGATCTATTCCAAGGACGGCAGCGCCATGAAGGCCGCGCCGTGGAAGGTCATGGACCCCGGCGTCGTGCGCCATGTGGGCCAGCCGGTGGCGCTCGTCGTCGCCGAGACGCGGTCCCAGGCGGTCGACGCGGCCGAGGCCGTCGTCGTCGACTATGAGGAGCTACCCGCCCTCACCAACTTCCACACCGCGCTCGATGCGGGCGCCGTCGAGGTCCACCCCGAGGCGCCCGGCAACATGATCTGCGACTGGCAGCTCGGCGACGAGACGGCGACCGACGCCGCCTTCGCCTCGGCCGCGCACGTCATCGAGCTCGACCTCGAGCAGAACCGCCTCGTGCCGAACGCGATCGAGCCGCGCGCCGCCGTCGCGAGCTATGACGCGGCGGACGAGCACTACACGCTGAACACGACGAGCCAGAACCCGCACGTCGCGCGCCTCGTCCTGTCGGCCTTCTACAACATCGCCCCCGAGCACAAGCTGCGCGTGATCGCGCCGGACGTCGGCGGCGGCTTCGGCTCCAAGATCTACATCTATCCCGAGGAGATCACCTGCCTCTTCGCCGCGAAGGCGCTGGGGCGGCCGGTGAAGTGGGTGGCGGACCGCTCGGAGAGCTTCCTCACCGACGCGCACGGGCGCGACCACAAGACGAAGGCGAAGCTCGCCCTCGACGCCGACTACAAGTTCACCGGCCTCAAGGTCGAGACGATCGCCAATATCGGGGCCTATATGAGCCTCTTCTCCTCGGCGACCCCGACCTATCTCTACGCGACGCTTCTGTCGGGCCAGTACACGACGCCGAACATCTACTGCAACGTGAAGCTCGTCTACTCGCACACGACCCCGGTCGACGCCTATCGCGGCGCCGGGCGGCCGGAGGCGACCTTCGTCGTGGAGCGCCTCGTCGAGGCGGCGGCGCGCCAGCTCGGGCTCGACCCGATCGAGCTGCGGCGGAAGAATTTCATCCGGTCCTTCCCCTACCAGACGCCCGTCCTGATGGCCTACGACCCGACGGACTTCGACGCGCTGGTGGAGAAGGGCCTCGCCCATGCCGACGTCGCCGGCTTCCCGGCGCGCCGCGCCGAGGCGGAGCGGCGCGGCAAGCTGCGCGGGCTCGGCTATTCCTGCTATATCGAGGCCTGCGGCCTCGCCCCGTCGAAGGCCGTCGGCCAGCTCGGCGGCGGCGTCGGCCAGTGGGAATCGGCTGAGGTGCGGGTGAACCCGGTCGGCACGATCGAGATCCTCACCGGCTCGCACAGCCACGGCCAGGGCCACGAGACGACCTTCGCCCAGGTGGTCGCCGACCGGCTCGGCGTGCCGGTCGCGAACGTCGCGATCATCCACGGCGACACCGACAAGATCCAGTTCGGCATGGGCTCCTACGGCTCGCGCTCCGGCCCGGTCGGCATGGGCGCGATCGCGAAGGCGCTCGAGAAGGTGGAATCGAAGGCGAAGGTCATCGCCGGCCACCTGATGGAAGCCGATCCGTCCGACATCGTGATCGAGAATGGCGAACTGAAGGTCGCCGGCACCGACCGCAAGCTCGCCTGGCACGAGATGACGCTCGCCGCCTACACCGCGCACAACCTGCCGGACGGCATCGAGCCGGGCCTCACCGAGAAGGCCTTCTACGACCCGGCGAACTTCACCTTCCCGGCCGGCTGCTTCATCTGCGAGGTGGAGATCGACCCCGACACGGGCATCACCCACGTGATTCAGTTCGTGGCGGTCGACGATTTCGGCGTGATCGTGAACCCGAACGTCGTCGAGGGGCAGGTCCATGGCGGTCTCGCCCAGGGCATCGGCCAGGCCCTCTATGAGGGCGCCTATTATGACGAGGGCGGCCAGCTCCTGACCGGCTCGTACATGGACTATTGCATGCCGCGGGCGGACGACCTGCCGTCCTTCTCGCTCGACCATATCGAGACGGCGAACCCCAACAACCCGCTCGGTGTGAAGGGCTGCGGCGAGGCGGGCGCGATCGGCGCGCCGGCGGCGGTGATCAACGCGGTGACGGACGCGTTGCAGACGGAAGCGATGACCATGCCGGCGAGCCCGGAGAAGGTGTGGCGGGCGGCTCAGGCGCTGCGCATGCCGATGGCGGCCGAGTAGGCGCCGGACAGGAGAGACGGGGACATGTACGCAACGAATTATGCGAAGGCGACGAGCCTCGAGGATGCGGTCGCGAAGCTCGGCGCTGCGGAGGACGGGAAGTTCCTCGGCGGCGGGCAGACCCTGCTCGCGACGATGAAGCAGCGCCTCGCGGCGCCGAGCGACGTCATCGACGTGACGAAGATCCCCGAGCTTCAGGGGATCAGCGTCGAGGGCGACCGCGTGGTGATCGGCGCGGCGACGACGCACGCGGCGGTGGCGGCCTCCAAGGAGATCGCCGCGGCGATCCCGTCGCTCGCCTATCTCGCCGGCACGATCGGCGATCCGGCCGTGCGCAACATGGGCACGATGGGCGGCGTTCTCGCGAACAACGACCCGGCGGCGGACTATCCGGCGGCGGCGCTGGCGCTCGACGCGACCATCATGACCTCGAAGGGCGAGCACGCGGCGGCGGATTATTTCGTCGGCATCTTCGAGACGGCGCTGGAGGATGACGAGATCATCACCAAAATCGCCTACAAGATCCCGCGGAAGGCCGGCTACGAGAAGTTCCGCAACCCGGCCTCGCGCTACTCGCTGTGCTCGGTGTTCGTGGCGCTGCTCGCGGACGGGCCGCGCGTCGCGGTGACGGGGTCGGGCAACGAGGGCGTCTTCCGCGTGCCGGAGATGGAGGCGGCGCTCGCCTCGAACTGGTCGCCGGACGCGGTGCGCGGGGTGAAGATCGACCCCGAGACGATGCTCGCCGACATCCACGGCTCGGCCGAATATCGCGCGCACCTCATCCCGGTCCTCGCCGCCCGCGCCGTCGCGAAGGCCGGATGAGCGAAGCCGACGCGCAGGGCTTCGACGCACCGAGGGGCTTCGACCGATTGGCCGAAGCCTTCGATTCGCTGGGGATCGTTCCGGAGACGGTGGAGCACGAAGCGGCCTTCACCGTCGATTCCGCGCGCGAACTGCGCGGCACGATCGCGGGCCTTCACATCAAGAACCTCTTCCTGAAGGACAAGAAGGGGACGATGTTCCTCGTCGTCGCGCCGGAGGAGAAGCCGGTCGACCTCAAGCGCCTCCACGGCTTCATCGGCGCGAAGGGGCGCCTCAGCTTCGCCTCCGCCGACGCGATGGCGCGCTATCTCGGCGTGACGCCGGGCTCGGTGACGCCGCTCGCCCTCATCAACGACGTCGAGGGAGCGGTGAGCTGCGTGGTCGACACGGCGCTGCGCGATGCACAGATCGTCAACGTCCACCCGCTGCGCAACACGGCGACGACGAGCGTGTCGGCGGACGGCTTCTTCGCCTTTCTCGACCATATCGGCCATGCGCCGCAGATCGTCGCGCTCCCGGAGCCCGACGCGGCGGAATGAGGCTGCGGGCGGGTCTCGAAATCTGGCCTTGCGCTGACCACTTTAGTCGAAACGCCGCAAGAGATGGCGCTCGGGGCCGGCCATGTTATGGTCGGCGCCAACGCCGCCTTGCGGACAGGCAATTGCCGCGTTGAAGGCGATGCCCCTACCTATGGCACATCTCATGCCTGCAGCATGAGCCAAGAGACGAGCAGAGAGCACCTATGAGCACCCTTCTGGGGCCCGGGGGACAGGCGATTTCGGCGACCCCGAACACAGCGCCGCGCGGCGGCACGGGCGACGTGGTGGAGACCACGACGCAGACCTTTGCGCGGGACGTTCTGGAGGCCTCGCGCAATGCGGTGGTCCTGGTGGACTTCTGGGCGCCGTGGTGCGGCCCCTGCAAGCAGCTTGCCCCGATCCTCGAGAAGGCGGTGAAGGCGTTCTCCGGCGCCGTCCAGCTCGTGAAGATGAACATCGACGACCATCCCGAGATCGCGGGCCAGCTCGGCATCCGCTCGATCCCGGCCGTCATCGCGTTCAGCCAGGGCCAGCCGATGGACGGCTTCATCGGCGCACAGACCGAGCAGCAGATCCGCACCTTCCTGGAGCGCGTGGCCGGTCCCGCGACCGACGGGATCAGCGAGCTTCTCTCCGAGGCCGAGGCCGCCCGCACCGCCGGTGAGCACGAGAAGGCGATGATGCTCTACGCCGAGGCGCTGCGCCGCGACGAGGAGAATGTCGCCGCCGTCGCCGGGCTCGGCATGGTGAGCATCGAGGCCGGCAATCTCGAGGGCGCCAAGCAGATGTTCGGCTCGCTGCCCGAGGCGATGAAGAAGGAGGCGCCGATCCTGGCGCTCGAGGCGGCGATCCGCCTCGCGGAGCAGGGCGCGACGCTCGGCGAGGCCGCCAAGTTCGAGGCCGCCGTCGCCGCCGACCCGACCGACTTCCAGGCGCGCTTCGACTATGCCGTCGCGCTCGCCGCGGAAGGCGACCGCAAGGCCGCCGTCGAGCAGCTCATCGAGATCATCCGCCGCGACCGTGAATGGAACGAAGGCGCGGCGCAGAAGGAGCTGATCAACTTCTTCGATGCATGGGGCCCGGCCGATCCCGCGACGCTCGCGGGCCGGCGCAAGATGGCATCCGTGCTGTTTGCCTGATCGATCAGGAGGACGGACATGCGGATCGGCAATGCGGCCTACGACAGCCTTTCGGATCTTCCGTCCATCGTGCCCGTCTTCCCCTTGTCGGGCGCGCTTCTCCTCCCGCGCGCGCACCTGCCGCTGAACATCTTCGAGCCGCGCTATCTGGCGATGATCGACGATGCGCTGGCGGGGGACCGGGTGATCGGGATGGTGCAGCCCCGCTTCGGCGAGGGCGCGGACGAGAGCGACGACAACCCGCCTTTGTGCGATGTCGGCGCTCTCGGCCGGATCATCTCGGTGCAGGAGACGGGGGACGGGCGCTATCTCATCCAGCTCGGCGGCGTGTGCCGTTTCCGGATTTTGGAAGAGGTGACGCGCAGCACGCCCTACCGGCAGTGCCGGATCTCGGCGGACCGCTTCGAGAGCGACCTCACGGTGCGCGCCGAGGAGGGGGCCGTCGACCGGGACGCGCTGATCCGCGCGTTCCAGAGCTATCTTGACGCGAACGATCTCGAGGCCGACTGGAAGAGCGTGCGCACGGCCTCCAACGAGGCGCTGGTGAACACGCTCGCGATGATGAGCCCGTACGGGCCGGCGGAGAAGCAGGCTCTGCTCGAGGCGCCGGACCTCGCCTCGCGCGCGGAGACGCTGGTCGCGATCACCGAAATCGAGCTCGCCCGCCAGGCGAGCGACAAGCCGATCTTGAATTAGGAGACGACGGCCATGGCCGAAGACCGCAAGGTGGACCCCAAGCTCCTGGAGCTCCTGGTCTGCCCGGTGACGAAATCGACGCTGCGCTATGATGCGGCGAACAACGAGCTGATCTCGGACGAGGCGAAGCTCGCCTACCCGATCCGGGACGGCATCCCCATCATGATCCCGGACGAGGCCCGCCAGATCGAGGGCTGAACGCTCCATCCCGCAAACGCGATCACGGCCGCCCCCGAGGCGGCCGTTTTCGTTTGAGCGCGCGTCATCCCGTCATGGAAACATGGCGGGATGAACCGGCGTGCTCGCCAGACAAAAGGCGTCAGGAGACCAGCGCGAGGTAGTTGTTGACGATGATGCGCTGCAGGAAGAACAGGCCGAGCAGCAGCACGATCGGGGACAGGTCCAGCCCGCCAAGGTCCGGCAGGACGCTGCGGATCGGGCGCAGGACGGGCTCCGTCAGCTTGTACAGGGTGGACCCCACCATCGCGATGAACTGGTTGCGCGGGTTCACGATGTTGAACGCGTAGAGCCAGGAGAACACGGCCGATGCGATCACGATCCACGTGTAGAGATTGATGACGGTCAGAATGAGGTCGAGTATCGAGGCCATGGGTCGCCTTTGTATTGTCCCCTAGCTAACTAGCGATGGGGCGGCGCGCTCGCAAGCAATCGCGACAACAGGACCGCTTGGAAGCGGAGCCCGGCGCAATCCCGGCCGCACCGCAGACTGAGGATCGGCCCGCGCGCGGGCCGTCGAGGCGAAGGCGAGAGGACCCATGACGGAACGGTCGACACGGGAGGACTATCGCGCCTTCCGCACGATCCCCACCCGCTGGATGGACAACGATGTCTACGGGCACGTGAACAATGTCGTCCACTACGCGCTCTTCGACACGGCGTTGACCGGCTGGCTCATCGAACAGGGTGTGCTCGATGTCCGCGCGGGGCGGCAGATCGGCCTCGTCGTCGAGACGGGGTGCCGCTACTTCGACCCCATCGCCTTCCCGGACGTCGTGACGGCGGGCATCTGCGTCGCGCGGATCGGCACGTCGTCGGTCCGCTACGAGGTCGCGCTGTTCCGCAACGATGAAGAGGAGGCCATCTCCGAGGGCCACTTCGTCCATGTCTTCGTGGACCGGGAGAGCCGGCGGCCGACGCCGCTGTCGGAGGCTCTGCGCGCGGCGCTGACGACGATCTCCGTCACAGCCGACTGAGCGGGGGGAGCGCGGCGCCGGAGCGCCGCGCCGTCGATCAGCGCCCGGTGATGCCGGGGAAGAAGAGCAGGAGGCCGACCGCGAGCACCTGCAGCGCGATGAACGGCAGGAGGGCGCGGAAGATGACGCCGAGCGGAATGTCGGGCGTCACGCTCTTCAGGTAGAAGGCCGCCGGGCCGAAGGGCGGCGACAGGAACGATACCTGCATGTTCATGCAGAAGAGGACGCCGAACCAGACCGGGTCCATGCCGAGCGATTTGATGATCGGCACGAAGATCGGCATCGTCAGCAGCGCGATGCCGACCCAGTCGAGGAAGGCGCCGAGGAAGAACAGGATCGCCATCATCAGGAGGACGATCACGGTCGGGTTGTCCGACACGCCGGTGATCATCTGCGAGATGAAATTGACGCCGCCCATGAGGTTGTAGACGCCGACGATCGCCGTCGCGCCGATGCCGATCCACACGATCATGCCGACGGTGGCGAGCGTCTGGAGCGCGGAGTCGCGCAACAGGCGGAAGGTGAACTCGCCGCGCAGGATCGTCGACAGGATGACGCCGCCGACGCCGATGGCCGAGGCCTCCGTCACCGAGGCGATGCCGCCATAGATCGAGCCGAGCACGAAGAAGACGACGAGGATCGGCAGGAAGAGGCCCTTGAGGAGGCGCAGCTTCTCCGCGGACGGGATCGGCGTCGGGTCGACCGGCGGCACGACGTGCGGCGTGAGGTAGGCGCGGGCGAGGATGTAGAGGACGTAGAACATCGCCAGCATGAAGCCGGGGATGAAGGCGGCCGAGAACAGCTCGCCGATCGAGACGTTGGCGGTGAGGCCGTAGATGATCAGGACGATCGAGGGCGGGACCATCGTGCCGAGCGAGCCGCCCGCGCACACCACGCCGATGGCGAGGTTGCGGTCATAGCCGAGGCGCAGCATCTGCGGCAGCGCGATGAGGCCGAGGAGCACGATCTCGCCGCCGATGATGCCGCTCATCGCCGCGAGGATGACGGCGACGAAGATGGTCTGCACCGCGACGCCGCCGCGCACGCGCCCGGCGAAGAGCTTCATCGCGTCGAAGAGGTCGCGCGCGATGCCGGAGCGGTCGAGGATCGCCGCCATCAGCACGAACATCGGCACCGACACGAACACGAAGTTCGAGACGAACGAGTAGACCCGGCTCGTGATGAGGGGGATCGACATCGGCCCGAACCAGCCGAGGGCGAAGATCAGCGCCACGAGGAGCGTGACGAAGGCGAGCGGCATGCCGGTGAGGAGCAGGGCGACCATCATGGCGAACATGACGATGGTGCCCCAGCCGATGCCGAGCTCCTGGAGGTTTATACCGAGGTGGAGAATGTCGCTCACCGGGACACACCGCGCTTGCTGCCGCGGGCATAGTTCACGGCGAGAATGAGGAACTGGATGGCGAGGAGCACCATCACGACGAGGATGAAGACCTTGATGAGCGCCGGTGTCGGCGGGCTCCAGGCGCTGCCCGTCGTCTCGAGGCGGATCTCACCGGAGGGGGCGAAGATCGCGCGCTGGACCATGTGCCAGGCTGCGTAGGCGAAGAAGAGGCTCGCGACCGCGCTGACCAGCGAGATGATCACGTCCATCACGCGCCGCAGCGCGGGCGGATAGTGGTCATAGAGGATCACGACGCGGATGTGGCTGTTGCGGCAGGTGCAGTAGAGGCCGCCGAAGATGAACGAGATGCCGCAGAGGAAGACGGTCGTCTCGTGCGCCCAGATGGTCGGGCTGTTCAGCACGTAGCGCAGGAACACCTCGGTGAGGAGGATGCCCGCGGCGATGACGATGCCGGCGGCGAAGAGGTAGCCGCAATTCTCGACGATCCGGCCCATGATGCCGGCCTCGGGGATCGTCGTGCCCGTCCCTTCGCTCGTGGCCGCCAGGTCAATCGATTCACGCGAATCCGTGGGTTGGGTCATATCATCTCAACTTGCCGACCAGTGGGAGGGATGGCGCGCCGGCCGCGGGCAGCGATCCCGCATCTTGGCCGGGAAAAAAGGCGGCCGTGTGAGCGGCCGCCTTCGGTGCAGACTTACTGCATCAGGCCCTTTTCCTTGAGGTAGGCCGTGAGGGTGTCGAACACCTTCTGGGCCATCGGCGAGCCCTGCGCGATGCGCTCCCACTCGGCGACGGCGATGGCGCGGAACTTGGCGCGCTCCTCGTCGGACCAGTTGTGGACGGTGATGTCGGGATCGGCCTCGGCCTCGGCGACGGCGGCGAGGTCACGCTCGTGCAGGCCGTTGGTCTGGGTCTGCTGGAACTCCTTCACCGTCTCTTCGAGCATCGTCTTGACGTCGTCCGGCAGCGCGTCCCACTTCGCCTTGTTCATCGAGACCTCGACGAGGGGGAGCGAGTGGAAGCCCGGATAGACCGGGTGCGGGGCGACCTTGTTGAGGCCCTGCTGCTGGTTGACCGAGAACACCGAATAGTCGGCCGCGTCGACGACGCCCTTGTCGATCGAGGTGTAGACTTCCGAGGCCGGCAGGTTCACCGGCGCGGCGCCGGCGGCGGCGAACACGTTGGCGATCGGGCCTTCCGGCGAGCGCACCTTCACGCCCTTGAGGTCATCGACGCCGTCGAGCGGGACGCGCGAGACGAACGCCTCGAGGCCCGGCGTCGACACGCCGATGAAGTGGAGGCCGTAGGAGCCGAGAAGCTCGTTCATGAGCTCCTTGCCGCCGCCATTCTCGACGAAGTCGATCATCTGGGCGGGGTCCGACCAGGCGCCGACCGGGTTGGCGATGAGGCCGAAGGCCGGGTCCTTGCCCGCCCAGTAGGACGAGTCGCAGATCTGGCCGTCGAGGATGCCGGCGGCGACGGCGTCGAGCGTCTCGTTGTACTCGACGACGGAGCCGACCGGCAGGAGCTCGATCTTCACCTTGCCGCCGGAACGCTCGGCGACGAGGTCGGTCCAGCCCTTCTGGTACTCGAAGTTCGGGTTGCCGGCCGGATCCGAGGACTGGAAGCGGAAGCTGTATTCCTGCGCCGAGGCGCCGGTGGCGATGACGCCGGCGAGGGCGATGCCCGCCGCGCGAATGGTCCATTTGAGAGACATTCTATTCCTCCCGGGTTGCGGAAATTGTGGGCGGCGCGCCTAGCTGCGCAGACCGGGCCCAAACTGGTCAGGTTGCGCCGTTCCGCCCGTGGGCAGACGCGACAGCCGTGAGTCGAGCATCGTCGGATCGACCGAGGCGGACAGATCGTCGATGAACATGCGGGACAGCTGGATGACCTCGTCGGTGGCCGCCTTCGCCTTTTCGGCGTCGCCGGCGACGACCGCGTCGAGGATCCTCAGATGGCGCTCGATCGTGGTCGCGAGACCGCCGGCGCCGGAGAAATGGGTGAGGTGAACGTGGCCGACCCGGCGCGCGAAGGCGTGCAGCGGGCGCAGGCTCTGCTCCAGGAACGGCTCGCGCGCGGCGGCGATCATCAGCCGGTCGAAGGAGCGGTCGAAGAGGTTGAATGTGGCGAGCGTCGCGTCGTCCCCCAGCGAGACGAGCGAACGGCGCAGGTGCAGGAGCCCGGCCCGGTGGTTGGAGGAGAGGTTGCGCGCCGCCTCCTCCATCACGAACCCTTCGAGCGCCTGGCGCAGGTCCGTGAGGCGGCGCTCGCGCGTGAGGTCGATCGGCGTGACCGTCAGCCCGTCGCGCGGGCGGATCTCGAGCAGCGTCTCGGTGGCGAGGCGCCGGACGGCCTGATGGACGGGGGTGCGGCCGACGCCGACCATCGACTGGAGGTCGGCCATGCGCACGAAGGAACCGGGGGCGAGCTGGGTAGAGATGAACAGCTCCTCGATCCGCTCATAGGCGAGCTCAGAAAGGCTGGGCTTTCGCCCGCCGAGCCGCCAGTCGAGATCGAAGACGTTTGGATCCACCCGATGTCCCTTTTAATTTTGACCGGAGCACTCATCAAAATATCAGCTGCGCGTCAAGACATACCGTGATATTTCACAGTAGCGAGATGGCCGCTCCCCAGGTTGAGCGGCATGGCAGAACCAGAAAAGAAGGCAGGAACCGTGAAGATTACCGCCATCGAGACGCTGCGCACCAAGGAGTTCGCGAACGTCCTGTGGGTGCGCGTTCACACCGACGCCGGGATCGTCGGGCTCGGCGAGACCTTCTACGGAGCGGGCGCCGTCGAGGCGCACATCCACGACACGCTCGCCCAGCGCCTCCTCGGCAAGAACCCGCTCCACATCGAGGCGCACTCGCGCGAGATGGTGGCGCTGCCGATGGCGCAGTCCTCCACCGGCGTCGAATATCGCGCCGCCTCCGCGATCGACATCGCGCTGTGGGACGTGTTCGGCAAGGTGTGCGACCAGCCGGTGCACCAGATGATGGGCGGCCTCTGCCGCGACAAGCTGCGCGTCTACAACACGTGCGCCGGCACCGGCTATGTGCGCTCCAACAACATCAAGCCGGTCGAGAATTGGAGCCTCGACAAGCCCGAGGGCCGCTACGAGGACCTCGACGGCTTCATGAACCGGGCCGACGCCCTCGCCGAGGATCTCCTCGCGAACGGCATCACGGCGATGAAGATCTGGCCGTTCGACCCGATCGCCCACGAGAACCAGGGCCTCTTCATCACCGCCGCCCAGATGAAGAAGGGCGTCGAGCCGTTCGAGAAGATCCGCAAGGCCGTCGGCGACAAGATCGACATCATGGTCGAGTTCCACTCGCTCTGGAACCTGCCGGCCGCCAAGGTGATCGCCCGCGAGCTCGAGCAGTACAAGCCGATGTGGTACGAGGACCCCATCAAGATGAACTCGCCCCAGGCGCTCGGCGAGTATGCCCGCTCCACCGACGTGTGGGTGTGCGCCTCCGAGACGCTCGGCAGCCGCTGGCCCTACAAGGACATGCTCGACCACGACGCCCTTTCGGTCGCGATGGTCGATATCTGCTGGTCGGGCGGCCTCACCGAGGCGCGCAAGATCGCCTCGCTCGCCGAAACTTGGCACCGTCCCTTCGCGCCGCACGACTGCATCGGCCCGGTCGGCTTTGCCGCCGCGATCCACGCCTCCTTCAGCCAGCCGAACACGCTGATCCAGGAATCCGTCCGCGCCTTCTATCGCGGCTGGTACACAGAGCTCGTGACGGTGGTCCCGAAGATCGAGGGCGGCTACGTCTATCCGATGGAGGGACCGGGCCTCGGCGTCGAGCTGCTGCCCGCCGTGTTCGAGCGCTCGGATCTCATCGTGCGAAAATCAGAAGCTTGAGGGAGAGAATGAGCAAGCTTTTCGACCTGACGGGCAAGACCGCCCTCGTCACCGGCTCCTCGCGCGGGCTCGGCCATGCGATCGCCGTCGGCCTTGCCGAGGCGGGGGCCGCGCTGGTGCTGAACGGGGTCAACGAGGCGCGCCTCGCGGATGCGGCGGCCGATCTCAAGGCGCGCGGCTTCACCGTCCACACCGCGCCCTTCGACGTGTGCGACGAGGCGGCGGTGGTCGCGGCCTTCGAGACGCTCGACGCGACCGGGGTCGACGTCGACATCCTCGTCAACAATGCCGGCATCCAGCACCGCCAGCCGATGGTCGAGCTTTCGACCGAGAACTGGCGCCGCGTGATCGAGACCAACCTCACGAGCGCGTTCGTGATCGGGCGCGAGGCGGCCAGGCGCATGATCGCGCGCGGGTCGGGCAAGGTGATCAATATCGGCTCGCTCACCTCCGAGCTCGCCCGCGCGACGGTGACGCCCTATACGGTCGCCAAGGGCGGCATCAAGATGCTGACGAAGGGCATGGCCGCCGAGTGGGGCGAGCTCGGCATCCAGGCGAATGCCATCGGGCCGGGCTACATGATCACCGACATGAACGAGGCGCTGATCGCCAACCCCACCTTCGACGCCTGGGTGAAGGGCCGCACGCCGCAGCGCCGCTGGGGCCGCCCGGAAGAGCTCGTGGGCGCGGCCGTCTTCCTCGCCGCCCCCGCATCGGATTATGTGAACGGTCAGATCATCTACGTCGACGGCGGTATGATCTCGGTGCTCTGAGCGGGCACCCGTCGCGTCGCGCCGGCCGCTCTCGGCCGGCGCCGAAAGGAAACGAACCATGCGTGCCATCATCGCCCACGCCGCAAAGGATCTCCGGATCGCCGATATCGACGCGCCCGCCGCGCCCGGCCCCGGCGAGGTCGCCGTCCGCCTGAAGGTCGGCGGCATCTGCGGCTCCGACCTCCACTACTACCTTCATGGCGGCTTCGGCACCGTGCGGATCAAGGAGCCGATGATCCTCGGCCATGAGGTCTCCGGCGAGATCGCCGCCCTCGGGGACGGGGTCAAGGGGCTCGAGATCGGGCAGCCGGTCGCGGTGAACCCCTCGCGCCCCTGCCGGCGCTGCCGCTATTGCACGAGCGGGCGTGCCAACCTCTGCCCGGAGGTGATCTTCAACGGCAGCGCGATGCGCTTCCCCCACGTCCAGGGCCTCTTCCGCGAAGAGGTCGTCGTGCCGGCCGCGCTCGCCGTGCCCGTCGCGTGCGACCTCGCCCAGGCGGCGATGATCGAGCCCTTCTCCGTCGCCCTCCACGCGGTGAACCGCGCGCCCTCGCTTCTCGGCGCGAAGGTGCTGATCTCGGGGGCGGGGCCGATCGGCTGCCTCGTCGCGATCGCGGCGAAGCTCGCCGGGGCGCGCGAGATCACGATGACCGACATCGCGGAGCCGCCGCTCGCCATCGCGCGCACCATCGGCGCCGACATCACGGTCGACGCCAAGGACGCGGACGCGATCGCGGCGCTGCGCGATTCCTTCGACATCGCGTTCGACTGCTCGGGCGCGGCCCCGGCGATGGAGACCGCCTTCGACCTCGTGGGCCCGGGCGGGATCATCATCGTGGTCGGCAATGGCGGCAACCCGTCGATGCCGACGAGCCGCGTCGTCGCGCGCGAGATCGAGGTGCGGGGCTCCTTCCGCTTCGACGGCGAGTTCGCCCTCGCGGCCGGGCTCCTCTCCGGCAAGCGCGTGGACCTCACCCCGCTCGTCACCGCGACGCGGCCGCTCGCCGACGCGGTCGCCGCCTTCGACCTCGCGAGCGACAAGGCACGGTCGATGAAGGTGCAGCTCGACCTCGCGGCCTGACGGGGTGTGCGGGCGGCGCGGCCCGATGGGGCCGTGCCGGGCCGCTCCCGCCGACGCACCAGCATCGCCCGGCAAGGTTCGAGCCTCAACCCACGCTTCGCTCTTCGGGGTTGACCCTCGAACCTTGCCGGGCGCGCGCGGAAACAGTCGGCTCCGGAGGAAGGTCGGGCCTTCGTCTCTCCAAAGGAAGGGGGGAAGGAAGAGGGTGCCGGCGGCGGGGCTGGGAGGTTCGGCGGCTCGCGCGTTGGGCGCGGGCCGCTTTTTTGTCAGCCGCGCAGGGTGGCGCCGGTCGCTTTCGTGACGGCGGCGACGACGGCGGCGGAGACGGCGTCGATCTCCTCGTCGGTCAGCGTGCGCTCCATCGGCTGGAGCGTGATCTCGACCGCGACTGACTTCTGACCCTCAGGCACGCCCTGGCCGCGATAGACGTCGAAGACGGTGGCGTCGGTCACGAGGTCCTTGCGCGCGCCCTTGGCGGCGCGGGTGATCGCGCGCGCGTCAATCTCGTCGGCGACGAGGAAGGCGAAGTCGCGGCGCACCGGCATCAGGTCGGACGCGGTGAAGGCGGGCTTCTTCGTCGCCTTGCGGCGCGGCTCGGGCACGGCCTCCAGCGTCAGCTCGAAGGCGACGAGGCGCTCGGGCGCGTCCATCGCGGCGAGGAGGGCCGGGTGGAGCTCGCCGAAATGGCCGAGCACCTTCGGGCCGAGCCGCAGCGTGCCGGAGCGGCCGGGGTGATAGTGGGCCGGGGCGTCGCGGGTGATGTCGGCCTTGTCGGCGGGGCCGCCGATCGCGGCCAGCGCCGCGAGGATGTCGGCCTTGGCGTCGAACACGCCAGCCGCCTCGCCGCCGTGCGACCAGTGGCGACCGGTCTCGCCCGGACGGGCGCGGCCCTGGCGCACACCCGCGGCCGACGTCGTCTGGTCGCCGGGCTCGTCGCCGGCGAAGACCTGGCCGACCTCGAAGAGGGCGAGGTCCGGGTGGCCGCGATTGACGTTGCGCGTGACGGCGCGCACGAGGCCCGGCAGGAGGCTCGGCCGCATGTCGGACAGCGCCTCGGCGATGGGGTTCGCAAGACGCAGCGCCTCGCCGCCGCCGCCGAAGGCCGTGGCGTCGTCATGGCCGACAAAGGACCAGGTGACGGCCTCCACCATACCGCGAGAGGCAAGGGCCCGGCGCGTCGTCGACACGCGGCTCTGGAGGGTCGTGAGAACGCGCGGGGCGACCGCCTCGAGGCGGGGCATCGGCGTCGGCGCGACATCGTCGATGCCGACGATGCGCACGACCTCTTCCACGAGGTCGGCCTTGCCCTCGACATCGGCGCGCCAGGTCGGCGTCGTCACCGACCAGGGGGCGGTGCCGGCATCGACGGTGAAGCCGAGCGTCTCGAGCACTTCCGCGGCCTTATCCGGCGCGACGTCGAGGCCGGAGAGGCGCTTGATCTCGGACGGGGGGAATTCGATCGTGCGCGTGCCGTCCGGGATCGCCCCGGCGAGGGTGATCGGCCCGGCCTTGCCGCCGCACAATTCGAGGATCATCGCGACCGCCGCTTCCAGGCCCGGCACGGTGAAGGCCGGGTCGACACCGCGCTCGAAGCGGTGGCGGGCGTCGGAATTGAGGCCGAGCGCGCGGCCGGTGCGCGCGATGTTGTAGGGGTCCCAGAGCGCCGATTCCACGAGGACGCGCGTCGTCGTCTCGCTGGAGCCGGAGGCCTCGCCGCCCATCACGCCGGCGAGCGACTCGACGCCGTTATCGTCGGCGATGACCACCACAGACGGGTCGAGCGTGTAGGTGCGCCCGTCGAGCGCCTCGACGGTCTCGCCCGCCTTTGCGGCGCGCACGGTGAGGCGGCCCTTCACGCTGTCGGCGTCGAAGACGTGGAGCGGGCGGTCGACGTCGTAGGTGAGGTAGTTGGTGACGTCGACGAGGCGGTTGATGGGGCGGAGCCCGATCGCGTTCAGCCGCTTCTTCAGCCACTCCGGCGAGGGGCCGTTCTCGACCCCCTCGATGAGGCAGAGGGCGAAGGCGGGGCAGAGCGCCGGGTCGGGAAGGTCGAGCGTGACTTCGGGGGTCGCGACCTCGGGCGCCGCGGCGATCGCGATCGCGGGGGCCGGCTTCAGCGTGCCGAGCCCGGCCGCGGCGAGGTCGCGCGCGATGCCGCGCACGCCGAGACAGTCGGCCCGGTTCGGGGTGAGGCCGATCTCGATCACCGGATCGTTGATTTCGGCCCACTCGACGTAGGGCGTGCCGACGGGGGCGTCGGCGGGCAGGTCGACGATGCCGTCATGGTCCTCGGAGAGGCCCATCTCGCGCTCCGACAGCATCATGCCGTGGCTCTCGACGCCGCGGATCGAGCCGACCGCGAGGTCGATGCCGGTGCCGGGGATGTGGCTGCCGGGGGCCGCGAAGACGCCGACGAGCCCCTCGCGCGCGTTCGGCGCGCCGCAGACGACCTGGAGGGCCGAGCCGTCGCCGGGATCGACCGTCAGGACCCGCAGCCGGTCGGCGTTCGGGTGCTGCACGGCCGACGTGACGCGGGCGATGCGGAACGGCGCGAGCGCGGCCGCGGGGTTCTCCACCCCTTCGACCTCGAGGCCGATGGCGGTGAGGCGATCGACGATCGCCTCGAGCGACGCGTCGGTCGCGAGGTGGTCCTTCAGCCAGGACAGTGTGAACTTCATGACGAGACTTTAGACTTCCGAATGTTCTTCAGCTGCCGATCGAGTAGCCGTACTGGCGCAGATAGCGTTGAAAGCGCGGCGCGTCCGTCGCGTCAAATTCCGTCTGCTCGGCCACATGGGCCGCGGCGATCGGCTCGATGAGTTTGGTCATTTGAGCATCCAGCTCCTCACATGTGGGAGCGGAAGCCCGTTTGTAAGCGGCCTCGAGCTGGCGCGCATATTTCTGGCTGATCTTGATGTGACCGGCCTCGTGGATCACGGCGTACTGGCTGATGATGTCCCACTTCGCCTTCAGCTCGGGCGAGGCCGCGTCGCGCTGGCGCCACTCGGGCAGGATCACCTCGGAACGGAGGCCAACGCGGCCGTTGCGTGAGTAGCGGCACTGCGTGCCGTACTTGGTGGGCTCGAAATTGTGCAGGAAGGTGGTCTCCACCGCGGCAAAGGCCCGGCCGTGGAGGCCAGGCACCGCCGGCCCGTGGATCGACAGCGAGCGCTCCAGCGTGGACAGCGACGTGCCGCTGACCTTGTAGGTGCGCACGCTGACATCCGTCGGCGGCGTCGACATGCAGCCCGAGAGGGCGAGAAGAAGGATAGCCGCGACGAGGCGTGTGATCACCTACTGAGACCCCCTGCGAGCGATGGTCGGTCGAGCGGCTGAAAGCCGTAGTGCGTCAGCCAGCGCACGTCCGCTTCGAAGAAGGCCCGGAGATCGGGCATTCCGTATTTCAGCATGGCGATGCGATCGATGCCCATGCCCCAGGCAAAGCCCTGATACTTGTCCGGGTCGATGCCGCAATTGCGCAGGACGTTCGGGTGGACCATCCCCGAGCCGAGGATTTCCAGCCAGTCGTCCCCGGTGCCGAGCTCGATCCCGTCGGCGGACCGTTTGCAGCGGATGTCGACCTCGTAGGAGGGCTCGGTGAACGGGAAGTAGGAGGGGCGGAAGCGCATCGACGCGTCCTCCACCTCGAAGAAGGCCTTGCAGAACTCCGTCAGCACCCACTTGAGGTGGCCGATGTGCGCGCTCTCGTCGATGACGAGGCCCTCCACCTGGTGGAACATCGGGGTGTGCGTCTGGTCGGAATCGCAGCGATAGGTGCGGCCGGGCGCGATGATGCGGATCGGCGGCTTCTGCTTCAGCATGGTGCGGATCTGCACCGGCGAGGTGTGCGTGCGCAGGAGGCGACGCGTCCCGTCCGCCCGCTCGGGCAGGAAGAACGTGTCGTGCATGTCCCGCGCGGGGTGCCCCTCAGGGAAGTTCAGCTTGGTGAAGTTGAGATCGTCGGTCTCGATGTCCGGCCCTTCGGCGATCGTGAAGCCGAGATCGGCGAAGATCGCGACGAGCTCGTCCATCACCTGGCTGATCGGGTGGACGCGGCCGGCGACGATGTCGGCCGGCTGCGGCTCGAGCGTGACGTCGACGCTCTCGCGGGCGAGCTGGCGGGTGAGGGCCTCGGCCGAGAGCGTCTCGCGGCGGGCGGCGATCGCGTCGGTGACGCGGGTCTTCAGCCCGTTCAGCGCCGGACCCATGGTGCGCCGCTCGTCCGGGCTCATCGCGCCGAGCGTCTTCATCCGCTCCGAGACGGACCCCTTCTTGCCGAGCGCCGCGATGCGCACGCTCTCCAGCGCCGCCTCGTCGGCCGCGCTCTCGACAGCGGCGGAGATTTCCGCCTCGAGTTGAGCCAAATCGCTCGGCAGCTCCGTCGGCGCCACGTCCATGTCACTCGGTCCTAACTTCGGTGAGACTCTATCAAACCGTGCTTCCTAGAGAAGATACGGTGCGTTCGCCACCGGCTTGTGGCGATGTTTGTCGCGGCGGCGTGGCCGGCGCGCTACAGGGGCGAAAGGGGTATGTTGAGTTTTTGTGCGGTTTCTACAATAACTGCTTGCCCGGATGCACGCGCCGAAGGCCCTCTCGTGCGACCGCCGGGCCTCTATGATGACCTCCCAGCGAGGACTGAGTTCCGTCGACGGAGTGCTTGATGACGATCGATGTTGGCGCCACCCCCGACGTCGCGGCCACGCCCGCCCGACGTCCGAACCCGATCACCATCATCGGCATGTCTGGTCTGCGCTCGATCATCATCGTGTCGACCTCCCTGGCGGTTCTCTATGCGCTGGTCGCGGTCGTGTGGAGCGGCAACCCGCTGATGGTCGGCGGGGTCGTCCTCCTCGGCCTCTTCTACTGGACGTTCCTGGAGTACATCCTCCATCGCTGGATGCTGCACTGGGAGCCGGAGAAGAAGCACCACAAGATGATCCGCAAGTGCTTCCCCTCGCATCGCTCGCACCACAACGATCCGATGAAGGAGCGCATGAACATCATGCTCCAGCTGAAGATCACGGTGTACCTGTCGCTCGTCTACACGGTCTTCATGTGGCTGATCGGCGTGCCGCTGCCGGTGACGCTGGCGCTGAACGCGGGCGTGCTTCTCGGCTACCAGGCGTATGAATATGTCCACGTCGCCTGCCACCATCTGCCGATGCGCAACGCCTGGGCGGCGACGCTGAAGCGCCACCACGCGATCCACCACCACCGCGACGAGACGGTGAATTTCGGCGTCACGACCACGATCTGGGACAGCGTCTTCCGCACCACCTGGAAGCCCGAGCGGGCGGCGAAGGCGGCCTGAGGGCCGCGCCGCGCGTCACGCGGGACGGCGGCCGGCGGTGGACCGGACATGAAAAAGGCGGGCCCGGAGCCCGCCTTTTGCGTTTTTAGCGAAATGAGAGGGCGGGTGACGCGCACCCGCCTCGTCGATCGTCAGGCCGGGGTGCCCTGCAGCTCCGCCGGGAGGGCGGCGCGGGCCTGCTCCACGATCGCGGCGAAGGCCGCAGGCTCGTGGATGGCGAGGTCGGCGAGCACCTTGCGGTCAACCTCGATGCCGGCCTTGTTCAGACCGTCGATGAGGCGGGCATAGGTGAGGCCGAGCGGACGGACGCCGGCGTTGATGCGCTGGATCCAGAGGGCACGGAAGTTCCGCTTGCGAACCTTGCGGTCGCGGTAGGCGTACTGGTTCGCACGCTCGACCGCCTGCTTGGCGACGCGGATGGTGCTCTTGCGGCGGCCATAATAACCCTTGGCTGCCTTCAAGACCTTCTTGTGCTTGGCGTGGGCGGTAACGCCCCGTTTCACGCGTGACATGCTTCAGATCTCCTCAGGCTCAGGCGTACGGCATGAAGGACTTGACGATCCGTGCGTCCTGATCGGACAAGGTCGTCGTACCCCGCGCGTTGCGGATAAACTTCGTGGACCGCTTGATCATCCCATGCCGCTTGCCGGCCTGAGCGACCTTCACCTTGCCCTTGGCGGTGATCTTGAAGCGCTTTTTGGCGCCCGATTTCGTCTTCAACTTGGGCATTTTGATCTCCGGTTCGTCATGCGGCCGCCGCGGCATGCCCGTGCGATCCGGCATAGAGCCGGAATTGGCCGGGCGACCTTTCAGTGAGAGCGCGCGATATAGACGTTAAAGCGCCGCTTGGCAACCGCAGGCGGTGCATCCCGGCCCGCGCTCACGCGATATGGGCGCCGAGCCAGGAGGAGGCCGCGGCCGACACCAGCGCCGCCATCACGAGATGGACGAGGAGCCAGGGCCACTCGCCCCGCCTTTGCCGCGCGATGGTCACGAGGATGACGGCGGCGAAGCTCGCGACCAGCGCGCCGAGACCGGTGACGAAGCCGGTGAGGCCGAGCCAGAAGTCGGGATCGGTGCGGTTGGTGCGCGTCGCCGTCATCACCGCGAACGCGCCCGCGAAGGCGGCGAGCGCGACGAGGTGGGGCAGGAGAAGCCATTTCACCGCCGACATCTCGCCCTCCGATCGGCCCCGATCCTAGCCGAGCCCCGTGACCGGCGCGACCTTGCCGCCTTCGACGTGGAAGCGGTCGGCCCGGTCGCCGAGCGCGGTGAAAAGGCTCTGGTCGGTGCCGGTCATGAAGGTCTGCGCGCCGAGGGCGTCGAGCGTGTCGTAGAGGGCGGCGCGGCGGCCGGGGTCGAGATGGGCGGCGACCTCGTCGAGGAGGAGGACCGGGGTCTCGCCCACCATGCGCGTCACGAGCGCGGCGTGGCCGAGGATGATGCCGATGAGGAGCGCCTTCTGCTCGCCGGTCGAGGCGAGGGCGGCGGGCATGTTCTTCTCGACGTGGATCACCTCGAGGTCGGCGCGGTGGGGGCCGGTGATGGCGCGGCCGGCGGCGCGGTCGCGCTCGCGCACCTTCTCGAGGAAGTCGGCGAAGCGCCGCTCGTGCGCCTCGCCGACATCGCCGACGACCGAGACGACCGCCTGGGGGAAGTCCCGGCTCGCGGCCGCGCGCACGGCCTGGGCGGCGTTCAGCTTGGCGATCAGCTCGAACCGGGCCTGGCTGATGGCGGCGGCGTGCTCGGCCATCTCGCGCTCCACGGCGGCGAACCATTTGGCGTCGAAGACGCCGTCCTCGAACATGCGGTTGCGCTGGCGCATCGCGCGGTCATAGGCGTTCGCGCGCCGCCCGTGGGCGGGGAAGAGGGCGAGGGCGAGGCGGTCGATGAAGCGCCGCCGGTCCGCCGCCGCGCCGGTGAAGAGGCCGTCCATCGCCGGCGTCAGCCACAGGATGCGCATGCGTTCGGACAGGTCGTCCGGCCGCGCGTCCTCGCCGTCGATGCGCACGGTGCGGCTCGTGGTGAAGGGGGTGAAGCCGGTGCCGATCGCGCTCTCCTCGCCGTCCTTCGTGACGCGGGCGTGGATCGTCCAGCCGGTCTCGGGGCCGGCATCCTGCCGGGCCATCTGCGCGTAGGTCGCGCGGCGCAGGCCCCGGCCGGGGGAGAGGAGGGAGATCGCCTCGAGGAGGTTGGTCTTGCCGGCGCCGTTGGGGCCGGCGAACACGATGTGACTCGCCTCCGCGTCGAACCGGGCGGCCGAGTAGTTGCGAAAGTTCGTCAGCGCCAGCCGCGTGAGGCGGACGACGCGGGGTGCCGCATCGGCCACGGGCGCGGCATCACACGCGCATCGGCATCAGGACGTAGAGCGTCTTGGTGGCGTCGCCGTCGTGGATCAGCGTCGGGGAGCCGGGATCGGCGAGCGCGAAGGTCGCGTTCTCGGCGGTGAGCTGACCGGTGATGTCGAGGAGATATTTGGAGTTGAAGCCGATATCGATCGGCTCGGCGTCGAAGTCGACGACGAGCTCGTCGGTCGCGGAGCCCGAGTCTGGGTTCACCACGGAGAGGGTGAGCGTCCCGTCGACGAGGGAGAGCTTCACCGCGCGCCCGCGCTCGGACGAGACGGTGGAGACGCGGTCGACCGCGGAGGCGAAATCCACCCGGTCCACCATCATGATCTTGGTGTTGTTCTTCGGGATCACCCGGTCGTAGTCCGGGAAGGTGCCGTCGATCAGCTTCGAGGTGAGGATCAGGCCGCCGAAGGTGACGCGGATCTTGGTGTCCGACAGCTCGAGCGTGAGCTCGCCGTCCGGATCATCGAGCAGGCGCTGCAGCTCGCCGACGGTCTTGCGCGGGACGATGATGCCCGGCATCCCGGCCGCGCCGTTCGGGGCGGGGAGCTGGGCCTGGGCGAGGCGGTGCCCGTCGGTCGCGACCGCGCGCAGCATGGTCGTCCCGTCGACGACGATCGTGTGGAAGTAGATGCCGTTCAGATAATAGCGCGTCTCCTCGGTGGAGATCGCGAACTGCGTGCGATCGATCAGCCACTTGAGGTCACCCGCGGGCAGCTTGAAGCTGTGCGAGAACTCGCCGGCGGTGATGTCTGGATAGTCGGATTCCGGCAGCATCTGGAGCGCGAAGCGCGAGCGGCCGGCCGACAGGGTGAGGGTCGAGCCATCCGCATTGGTGTCGAGCGCGATGCGCGCGCCTTCGGGAATCTTGCGGACGATGTCGTGCAGGATGTGCGCGGGCACCGTCACCGTGCCCGGCTGGTCCACGGCGGCCTCGACCGTCTCCACGATTTCGAGGTCGAGATCGGTCGCCTTCAGCGTCAGTTTCGCGCCATCGGCATCGATCAGCACGTTGGAGAGGATCGGGATCGTGTTGCGCCGCTCGACGACACGCTGGACGTGGCTAAGCGGCTTCAACAGATGAGCCCGTTCAAGGGTCGCACGCATGACAATTCCGTCGGAAAAGGCGCGGAGACTCTCCGCAGGGCGCTTACGTTGAACAAGAAAGGGCCGGGGTTGCAAGCCCGGCCCTTATCCTTGGGACGCTTTATCGGCCTATTGGTCGAGCAGGCGCTTCAGCGTCTCGATATCCTCCGCAACCTGGGGATCGCGGTCGATCATTTCTTCGACCTTACGCACCGCATGGAGCACGGTGGTGTGGTCTCTGTTGCCGAAACGGCGGCCGATTTCGGGCAGCGAGCGCGGCGTCAGCGTCTTCGACAGATACATCGCGATCTGACGCGGACGGACGATCACGCGGGTCCGGCGGGCCGAGATCAGGTCCTGACGCGACACGCCGAAATGCTGCGAGGTGACGCGCTGGATGTCCTCGATCTTGGGGCGGCGGGTCTCGCGCGCCTTGAGGAGATCACGCAGCGCCGTCTCCGCCATCTTCAGGTCGATCGGCGTCGAGGTGAGCTGGTTGTGGGCGACGAGGCGGTTCACCGCGCCGTCGAGGTCACGACCGTTGGTGGTCACCGAGCGGGCGACGAAATCGACCACGTCCTCGGGGAAGACGAGCTGGTCGAAGATCTCCCGCTGCGCCGCGATGCGGTGCTCGAGGATCGCGCGGCGCATCCCGTAGTCCGGCACGTCGAGCTCGACGAGGAGGCCGCCGCCGAGGCGCGAGCGAACGCGCGGCTCGAGGCCGTCGAGATCGTTCGGCGCGCGATCGGCCGCGATCACCACCTGGCGCTGCGAGTCGACCAGCGTCGTGAGGGTGTGGCCGAACTCCTCATGCACCTTCGTCCCGTTGAGGAACTGGAGGTCGTCGATGATGAGGACGTCGATGTCGCGCAGGATGTCCTTGAAGGAGAGGGTGTTCTTGCTCCGGATCGCGTGCACGAACCGGTACATGAAATATTCGGCGGTGAGGTAGAGGACGCGCCGCTGCGGGTTCGCGATGCGGACCTCGTTCGCGATCGCCTGCAGGAGGTGCGTCTTGCCGAGGCCGACGGCCGCCGAGATGAAGAGCGGATTATAGGGAATGCGATCGCCGGGATTCGCGGTCGCGACCTTCTTCGCCGCCGCCACGGCGAGCGCGTTGGACGGGCCCTCCACGAGGCTCGCGAAGGTGTAGCGCGTTTCGAGGGGCGAGCCCTCGAGGCCGCCGGCGAGCTTGGCGGGCGCGGCGGCAGGCGCGTCGATCTGCCGGTGCGGGGCCGGAGTCGCCTGGGCGACCGGGCCGGCGCGGTTGGGGGCCGCGGCGCCGGGCTGCGTGGTGGTCTTCGGCCGAAGCGCGCCGCGGACCTTGAAACGGACCTCGGTCATGCTCGGGTCGAGGATCCGGTAGCGCTGCAGGATCTCCGGGCCGTAATTGTTTTGCGTCCAATGGCGGATGAACGGCGTGGGGGTCGACAGCACCACGACGGTGCCCGCGATGCCCTCGAACTCGATCCGCTCAAACCACGACGTGTAGATGTCTTCGCCGTGGGCAGCACGCAGGTCGGCCTTGATACGCTGCCAGATGGCAGAACCGGTATCGGCCTCGTCTTCGCTGATGGTCGAAGGCTCAAAGGCGGTCATTCCTCGCATTCTCCTTTCTATGTTCTGAGGGTAGAGCTCAATTACGCCCCGGCCACGCGAATACACCTCTCCCGTGCGGCGCCCGGGCGCGCCGCTGGAGATCGCCATTCTGTCTGTCACGGTTAGTCCGTTAGGATTGGCGCCATGGGAGGCCAGAGGCCTTCCATCCCGCCCTCAGTCCACGGTGCCCCATCTCGTCGGGCGGCCCTTCGAAGCCGTCCTTGATGTTGAAGCTGTTCGTATAACCCAATGATTTTGCAAGCCTTGCTGCGGCAAGACTGCGCACGCCGCTGCGACAAAGGAAGTAGAGGGGAGCGGACCTGTTTGGGCAGGCCTGCTCCAACGCGTCACCAAAATTCGTTTGAACCTGCATCGTCGGAAAGGTCTGCCATTCGATCAGGATCGGCTCGACGTCGGCGTCGGCGAGATCGGGCAGGCCCACATAATTCCATTCGGCACGGGTCCTGACATCGACGAGCCGGGCATTCGGGTCGGACGTCAGGGTCTCGTACGCCTCTTCAGGGCTGATATCGGCAACTGGGGAGTCCACTGACTGGGACATCGACAAAGCTTCCTCGTTCGGACAAATTCATTGTCCGTCATAAACCCTGGGCGGAGAAGTGACTGGGGTCTTAAGCTGCTTGGCTCGAGAACGCTATGACGAGGTCATGGTCGAGATGCATGTCTGAAATGTGCAATCAGCGCGTGCATTCGTCGCCATGGTAAAACCTCTTCAACATCCACACCCGCACCTGCATCGGGGGCGGGCCATATATTCCCAAGGGAGGTTCGTGTCCCCCTCGATGGACTGTATGAAACACACGAGACCGGTTGGGAGCAAGTCCCAAAGAGGGCCTGAAACGGCTTGACATTAACGAGAGATCAATAAAAAGGCGGCCGTTTCTGCGGGTTTTTGTGGTAAGCGCCGTTGAAAACCCCTTGCAACGCAGGAGCTTCGTTTAGGTTCCGGTAAGGTTCAAAGAATCTGCGGCGGGGTGAAAGAAATAATTCACTTGACTTCCGTCGGAAGTTTAGAATACCCGGCTAATTAATTCAACCTTAGGTAAGGCATTGATAATGTTTGCTTTTTTCCTGCGATTCGGCAGGAAAAATCGACTATTCGGATCTTCCCGTTAGGGTTGTATTCCACAGAATCGCCTAACCTAAGGAGATCGTGGAAAACCGAATCAGTGGGTTTCAATCCCAATTCGGTTGGTGCAGCCGTCCGAAACGGCCTTTGTGACAGTTCGGAAAACCCGATGGACGGACATCGGTCCTCGCCCGCCTGGCCGGCGCGGCAAGGGTCCGACGTCATCCGTCGCGCTCTTCCAACAATGTCGATGGTTGAGACCCGGTTGAGTGCGGCGGATCCAGTCTCGCCGTCGCGCGGGGGTTGCGATCATGACCGCATCCCGCCCCGCGCGTCACTCGATGCCGCCGGCGCCCGGCCGACGGCGAGGCGTCAGGCGATCGCCTTCACGCGGCTCGCGAGGCGGGACACCTTCCGCGACGCGGTGTTCTTGTGAACGATGCCCTTGGTCGCGGCGCGCATGATTTCCGGCTGAGCAGCCTGCAGCGCGGCCTGCGCGGCGTCCTTGTCGCCGGACGCGATCGCTTCCTCGACCTTGCGGACGAAGGTGCGCATGCGCGAACGGCGGGCGCCGTTGATCTCGGTCCGCTTCTTCAGCTTGCGAACCATCTTCTGGGCGGACTTTGTATTAGCCATTTACTCTTCCATTGGGCGGCCGGCTTTCGATCCGACCAATTGATTGACCCGCGCGCCTAGCTTGTCTCGGACAGATGGTCAAGCCTTAGCGGTTCTTAAAGTCCGGTTTCCGCTTTTCTGCGAACGCCGACATGCCCTCTTTCTGGTCCTCGGTGGCGAAGAGGGCGTGGAACAGACGCCGCTCGAAACGCACCCCGTCGGAGAGGGACCCTTCGAAGGCGTGGTTTACGCTCTCCTTCGCCGCCATCAAAGAGGGGAGTGACTTCGAGGCGATCGCGGCGGCCGCCTTTTTCGCCTCGGCGAGGAGATCGGCGGCCGGGACGACGCGGGCGACGAGGCCGGAGCGCTCCGCCTCATCCGCGTCCATCATGCGGCCGGTGAGGATGAGGTCCATCGCCTTCGCCTTGCCGACGGCGCGGGTGAGGCGCTGCGTCCCCCCGGCGCCCGGCATGACGCCGAGATTGATCTCGGGCTGGCCGAACTTCGCGGAGTCGGCCGCGATGATGAAGTCGCACATCATCGCCACCTCGCAGCCGCCGCCGAGCGCGAAGCCCGCCACCGCCGCGATCACCGGCTTGCGCATCGTGCCGATGCGGTCCCAGCTCGAGATGAAGTCGCCGAGATAGGCCTCGGTGAAGGAGAGGGACGCCATCTCCTTAATATCCGCGCCCGCGGCGAAGGCCCGCTCGGAGCCGGTGAGGATCATGCAGCCGATCGCCGGGTCGGCGTCGAACGCGCGCAGCGCCTCCACCGTCTCGTCGACGAGCTGGCCATTCAGCGCGTTCAGCGCCTTGGGGCGGTTCAGCGTGACGATGCCCACCGCGCCGTCGCGCTCGATCAGGATGGTCTCGTAGTCGGCCATGGCCTTCTCCGGATGTGCGAACGATCTGGTAGTGCGAGGGCGTCATGCTGACAAGCCGACGTGACAACACCATCCCCGGACGCTATCGCGTCGGGCCGTGAAGAGAAGCGATGAAATCTGCAACCTGCCCCCGCTCCGCTCGGGCCGGCCGACGCGAACGGGTGGACTGAATGGCTGATCCGGCGCCCATCAGCGTCATCGCGCGCTACGAGCAGCTCGTCCGCCACGACGAGGTGAAGCGCGACGCGGCGCAGGTCGCCGTCGCCCACCGGCTCGACTCCGTCGTCGACGACCTGCGCGAGGAGGCCTCCGGCCGCCTCTCCCGCTTCCTGCGGCGGCGCAAGGCGAAGGCGGTCCGCGGTCTCTATCTCTGGGGATCGGTCGGGCGCGGCAAGACGATGCTGATGGACCTCTTCTTCGAGTCTGCGCCCGTCGAGGCAAAGCGTCGCGTTCACTTCAATGACTTCATGGGCGACGTCCACGCCCGCATCGCGCGCCTGCGCAATGAGAAGGCGGACGATGCGGTCGCCTCCGCGGCCGACGAGATCGCCGACGCCGCGCGCGTCCTCTGCTTCGACGAGTTCGCGGTGACCGACATCGCCGACGCGATGATCCTGTCGCGCCTCTTCACCCGCATCTTCGAGCGCGGCGTGACGCTGGTCGCGACCTCGAACGTCGCGCCGAACGACCTCTATCGCGAGGGGCTGAACCGCCAGCTCTTCATTCCCTTCATCCGCCTCCTCGACCAGCATGTGGAGGTCGTGCGCCTCGACACCCCGCTCGACTACCGGCTCGACCGGCTGGAAGACCACCGGGTCTGGTTCCAGCCTGGCGATGTCGGCTTCGAGCGGCTGTGGCGCGGGCTTCTCGGTGATCGCGAGGCGGCGCGCACAGAGGTGCCGGTCGGCTCGCGCAGGATCGAGGTGAAGCGGGCGGCCGGCGGCATGGCGCGCTTCACCTTCGCGGAGCTGTGCGAGGCGCCGCTCGCCGCGATCGACTTCATCGCGCTCGCCAAGCGCTTCCATACGATCTTCCTGGAGGGCTGCCCCGTCCTCACCCCCGCCCGGCGCGAGACGGCGCGGCGCTTCATCGTCCTCATCGACGTGCTTTATGATCAGAAGGTCCGCCTCGTCGTGACCGCCGGGGCCGAGCCGGACGCGCTGTTCGATGCGGGGGAGGGCGGCGCGCGGGAGGAGGCCTTCGCCTTCGCGCGCACGGCGTCCCGTCTCTATGAAATGCGCTCGGCGAGCTATCTCCACGACGCGGAGACGACCCCGCTGACTTGAGCCTGCCTTGCGAATGCGGCTTGAACGGCGGGTTCGAACGCGCTAGGCCGCATTCGCCGCACACAACTTGCTTTTGGAATGCTCATGTCACGCTCAAAGATCGCCCTTATCGGATCGGGCCAGATCGGGGGCACGCTTGCCCATCTCGCTGGCCTCAAGGAACTGGGCGATGTGGTGCTGTTCGACATTGCCGAGGGTACGCCGCAAGGCAAGGCGCTCGACATCATGCAGTCGTCCCCGATCGACGGGTTCGACTCCGCCCTCTCCGGCACGAACTCCTATGAGGGGATCGCCGGGGCCGACGTGGTCATCGTGACCGCCGGCGTGCCGCGCAAGCCCGGCATGAGCCGCGATGACCTGCTCGGCATTAACCTCAAGGTGATGAGCCAGGTCGGCGAGGGCCTCAAGACGCACGCGCCGAACGCGTTCGTCATCTGCATCACCAACCCGCTCGACGCGATGGTCTGGGCCCTGCAGAAATTCTCCGGCCTGCCGGAGAACATGGTCGTCGGCATGGCCGGCGTGCTCGACTCGGCCCGCTTCCGCACCTTCCTCGCGACCGAATTCAACGTCTCGGTCGAGGACGTGACCGCCTTCGTGCTCGGCGGCCACGGCGACACGATGGTGCCGCTCACCCGCTACTCCACGGTCGCCGGCATCCCGCTGCCCGACCTCGTGAAGATGGGCTGGACCACGCAGGAGCGTCTCGACAGCATCGTCCAGCGCACCCGCGATGGCGGCGCCGAGATCGTCGGCCTTCTGAAGACCGGCTCCGCCTTCTACGCGCCGGCCGCGGCCGCGATCCAGATGGCCGAAGCCTATCTGCGCGACAAGAAGCGCGTCCTCCCGGCCGCCGTCCACCTCTCCGGCCAGTTCGGCATCGACGACCTTTATGTCGGCGTGCCGGTGGTGATCGGTGCGGGTGGCGTGGAGCGGATCGTCGAGGTCGAGCTCCAGGGCACCGAGAAGGACAATTTCGACACGTCGGTGAATGCGGTGCGTGGCCTGCTCGAGGCCTGCCGCAACATCGACCCGAGCCTTGCTTAAGGCTGCGTTCGTCGGCGTGCTCGCGATGATGGCGACGGCTTCGTTCGCCGCCTCACCGCTCTGGTTCGCCGACGAGAAAGACCCCGCATCCGGGGCAAAATGGGGAATTCCGAACTCCGACGCCGTCGGGTTCGTGGTGTCTTGCAACGGTCCGGGCCGCGTCGCGATGCGGCCCGCGCTTTACGCGATGGAAGCCGTGGAGCCTGCGCCGAAGATCCGCTTCACGGTCGACGAGGCCGCGTATGAGCGCGAGGCCGAGTTCGCCTTCTCCAAGGCGGACGCGGCGTGGCAGGCCTACGCCGTCGTCTCGCGCGACGATCCGCTCGTCGACGCGCTGCGGCGCGGCACCGAGGTGACCTACGATTTCGATCCCCGCCAGCGCGACGGTGACGCCTTCACGGTGAGCCTTTCCGGCTCGGCCGAGGTGATCGACCAGGCGCTCGAGGATTGCTGATCATGACGGGGCCGGCATCGCTCACCCATCGGGCGCCGGTCTCGGGGCGCCGGCCGGTCCGCGCGGGCACCCACATTTCGCGGCCGCGCGGCGGTGCCGCCGGCATCGCTATTGCACAGCGTTCGCGGTCTATCTCTCTGGTTTCAGGCGGATACAGCGACGACACTCTGAAGGGGCAAAGATGAACATCCACGAGTACCAAGCCAAGGCGATCCTGAAGAGCTTTGGTGCGCCCGTCGCCGATGGGGTCGCGATCACGTCCGCGGACGACGCGGCCGCGGCGGCGAAGTCGCTTCCCGGCCCGCTCTACGTGGTGAAGAGCCAGATCCACGCCGGCGGCCGCGGCAAGGGCAAGTTCAAGGAGCTCGGCCCGGACGCGAAGGGCGGCGTGCGCCTTGCCAAGAGCCCCGAGGAGGCCGCGGCCTTCGCCAAGGAGATGCTCGGCAACACGCTCGTCACCAAGCAGACGGGCCCGGTCGGCAAGGTCGTGAACCAGCTCTATATCGAGGACGGCGCCGACATCGCGCGCGAGCTCTACCTCTCGCTGCTGATCGACCGCACCGTCGGTGAGGTGGCCTTTGTCGTCTCCACCGAGGGCGGCATGGACATCGAGGCCGTCGCCGAGGAGACGCCGGAGAAGATCGTGACGGTCGCCATCGACCCGATCGCCGGCGTGACCGATGCGGACGTCGCCAAGCTCGTCGAGGCGCTCGCGCTCGACGAGCCGGCCAAGGGCGAGATGGGCCCGCTCGCCCGCCAGCTCTACAAGGCCTTCACCGAGAAGGACATGAGCCTCCTCGAGGTGAACCCGCTGATCGTGATGGAGAACGGCCACCTGCGCGTGCTCGACGCGAAGGTCTCGTTCGACGGCAACGCACTCTTCCGCCACGAGGACATCGTCGCCCTGCGTGACCTCACCGAAGAGGACGCGAAGGAGATCGAGGCGTCCAAATACGACCTCGCCTATGTCGCCCTCGACGGCAATATTGGCTGCATGGTCAACGGCGCCGGCCTCGCCATGGCGACGATGGACATCATCAAGCTCTACGGCGCCGAGCCCGCCAACTTCCTCGATGTCGGCGGCGGCGCGTCCAAGGAGAAGGTGACGGCGGCGTTCAAGATCATCACCGCCGACCCGAACGTGAAGGGCATCCTCGTCAACATCTTCGGCGGCATCATGCGCTGCGACGTCATCGCCGAGGGCGTGATCGCCGCGGTGAAGGAAGTCGGCCTCCAGGTGCCGCTGGTGGTGCGCCTCGAGGGCACGAACGTGGAGCAGGGCAAGGCGCTGCTGAACCAGTCGGGCCTCGACATCACCTCCGCCGACGATCTCGACGACGCGGCGCAGAAGATCGTCGCCGCGGTCTCCGGCAAGTAGGACCCGCGTGCGGCTCACCGGCGCCATCGACGCGATGACGGGCCGCGCCTTCGGGCGCGGTGCGTTCGCGTGCGCGTGCGCGCCGGTGACCGTGGCACGTCCGGCGGGGGCGGCGCGATGAAGACCTTCATCTATTGCGTCGGTGCGCAGAAGGCCGGGACGACCTGGCTGCACGACCAGCTTCGCCGCCATCCGCGCTTCGCCTTCCCCGCGCACAAGGAGTTGCACGTCTTCAACGTGCGCTATTGCCGGGAGCTTTGCGGCCAGTTCCTCGACAGGCGGGTCCTCGCCCTCCTGAAGCCGGACATGGTCGACAGGGCCCCCGGAGCGCGGCGCCTCGAAGAGGTGGACGAGGAGATCGCCCTCATCATCCGCGCCTTCGTCTATGACGAGGATTATCTGCGGATCTTCTCCCCGAAGCGGCTCGGCAAGTACGCCTTCACCGGCGACTTCTCGACGCTCTACGGCCTCCTGCCGGTCGAGGGGATGGCCCGGATGCGCGCGATCGTGGAGGAGGACGGGTTCGACTGCCGCGTCATCTTCCTGATGCGCGACCCGATCAGCCGCTACTATTCCGCGCTCCGCATGCTCGACACCACCGAGGCGACCGACAAGGCGTTCGACCGGTTCGAGCCTTCGCTGGAGCGGCCCTTCCACCGCGCCAATGGCGCCTATGACGAGATCATCGGGCGCCTGGAGCAGGTCTTCGCGCCCGAGGAGATCCTCTACGGGTTCTACGAGGACCTCTTCAACGACGCCTTCACGCGCCGCCTGCGCGACTTCCTTGGCCTGAAGCACCTGCCGATGCACTACGGCAAGAGGGTCAATGTCAGTCGCGACGGCTCGCCCTTGACCGAGGCGATGGTCGAGGCGGCGATGCGCGTCTATCGCCCTGTCTACGCATTCTGCGCCGACCGCTTTCCTGAAACCGCCGACCTCTGGCCCTACGCCAGACGGGCCCTCGCATGAGTGAGGTCGGTCCCCTGTTCCGTCCGACCGGCCCGTCTCGCTGACCGGCCGCCGCCGCCAACTGGAGCCTTCCATGTCCATCCTCGTCGACCGCAACACCAAAGTCATTGTGCAGGGGCTGACGGGCCGCACCGGCACCTTCCACACCGAGCAGGCGCTCGCCTATCACGGCACGCAGATGGTCGCCGGCGTCCACCCGAAGAAGGGCGGCGAGACGTGGACCGGCGCGAACGGCAACGCCAAGCCGCTGCCGATCTACAAGACCGTCGGCGAGGCGAAGGACGCCACCGGCGCGAACGCCAGCGTCGTCTACGTGCCGCCCGCGGGCGCGGCCGCCGCGATCATCGAGGCGATCGAGGCGGAGATCCCGCTGATCGTCTGCATCACCGAGGGCATCCCGGTGATGGACATGGTCGACGTGAAGGCGCGTCTCGAAAAGTCGTCCAGCCGGCTCCTCGGCCCGAACTGCCCGGGCGTGCTCACCCCGAACGAGTGCAAGATCGGCATCATGCCGGGCTCGATCTTCCGCGACGGCTCGGTCGGCATCGTGTCGCGCTCCGGCACGCTGACCTATGAGGCGGTGTTCCAGACCTCCGCCGAGGGCCTCGGCCAGTCGACCGCGGTCGGCATCGGCGGCGACCCGGTGAAGGGCACCGAGTTCATCGACATGCTGGAGATGTTCCTCGCCGACGACGAGACGCAGTCGATCATCATGATCGGCGAGATCGGCGGCTCGGCCGAAGAGGACGCCGCCCAGTTCATCGCCGACGAGGCGAAGAAGGGCCGCAAGAAGCCGATGGTCGGCTTCATCGCCGGCCGCACGGCGCCTCCGGGCCGCACGATGGGCCACGCGGGCGCGGTCATCTCCGGGGGCAAGGGCGGCGCCGAGGACAAGATCGCGGCGATGGAAGCGGCGGGCATCACCGTCTCCCCGTCCCCCGCGCAGCTCGGCAAGACGCTCTCGAAGGTGCTGAAGGGCTGATCCGGAACGCGCCCGGCGCCGGCTCGGCCGGCGCGGGCACCCGGCGATCACGCGATGAAGGGGCGCGCGGCCTGAGGCCGGCGCCCTTTTTTCGTGCCCGGCGCGCGGGGATTGGCCGTCAGATGATGGCGAGGACGAGCCCGAAGGTCAGCGCCATCATGATGTAACCGACGATCGCGAACACGCCGTCCTTCGCGATGATCGCGAGGCCGAAGGAGACGATCCCGATCGAGGGGAAGGTCGAGCCCCACGGCACGAGCTCCAGCGGGAACATGATGAGGGCGAGCACGCCCGTCATCGCGAAGAGGAGGGCGCGCTGGATGCGGCCCTCTGTCATGAAGGTCAGCCGGCGGGACAGGAGGCGGTCGACCGGGCTCGTGAACCGCTTCGCGCGTTTCAGCCCGTCCTCGAACCGGTCGCGCGCGACGCCGACGCGACCGAGCCGGCCCGGCACGCGCAGCGGTCGCGACGAGATGATCCCGTTGGCCATGACGAAGAGGATCATGACCGCCACCAGCATCGACATGCCGGGGACGGCGCCGATCGCCGGCAGCGCCGCGATGAGGCCGAGGACCGTGATCATCACCCCGAGCGAGCGGTCCTGAAACGTCTTGAGGATGTCGTTGAGGGTGACCTTCTCGCCGCTCCCCGCCTGTCGCAGCCGATCCATCACGTCGCCGAGGGATGTGTCCTCGCTCAGCGAAGTCCGGATCTCGCTCATGTCGATGGTTCTCCCGTGCGCCGTTGCACCTATGTGCGGTGTGCAATGCTGCCCGTCGCGGCGCGTCGGACTGACGCTCGCAGCATCGTTCGTGTGCACCCATATGGAACGCATGAGAGGGGCGCGTGGTTGCGCGACACCCGCTGGAACCGCTCGCCAGAAAGTGGTCCGAATTTTGGGAGGACGATGATGAAGGATCCGTACGATCTTCAACGTTTCGTCGACGCCCAGGCACATGATTTCGAGCGTGCTTGCGCGGAGCTTTCCGAGGGGCGGAAGGAGACCCACTGGATCTGGTACATATTTCCGCAGCTGCGTGGCCTCGGTCGCAGCAGCATGGCGGAGCGGTACGGGATCGCGTCTCTCGCCGAAGCGCGCGCCTATCTCGACCATCCAACCCTCGGACCGCGGCTGGAGGTCGCAACAAAGGCGGCACTGGGGAGTGGCGAAACCGACCCAAACCGCCTATTCGGCAGCCCCGACGACATGAAGTTCCGCTCGTCGATGACGCTCTTTTCGGTGGCCGATCCCGAGATCGGGATCTTCCGCGAGGCAATCGACCGCTTCTATGCCGGCATGAATGATGCAGCCACCCTCGATATGTTGGGGCAGCCACGCAATGAAAATGCTTGACCGTGGCAGCCCTGCTCAACGTATGCGGTTCAGAAATCCGCGCGAAACCCCTACACTGTAGGGGAACGCCCAACGTAACGGACACCTGCCATGGCCCGCCAGGACGCGAACGCCGCGTTTCTCAACTCCTCATTCCTGTACGGCGGCAACGCCGAGTATCTGGAGCAGCTGTATGCCCAGTATCAGGTCGACCCAACGAGCGTTGACGCCGGCTGGCAGGCTTTCTTTGCCCAATTGAAGGACGATCGGGCCTCGGTGATGGCCGAGGCGCGCGGCCCGCGCTGGCAACGCACGGACTGGCCGGTCCCGCTGAACGGCGAACTCGTGTCCGCGATGGACTCCGACTGGCGCCCGATCGAGAAGCGCGTGACCGAGAAGGTCGCCGAGAAGGCCCAGAAGACGAGCGCCCCGCTCTCCGAGGCCGAATTGCAGCGCGCCGCCCGTGATTCGGTCCGCGCGATCATGATGATCCGCGCCTACCGCATGCGCGGCCACTACCACGCCAAGCTCGACCCGCTCGGCATCTCCGGGATGAACGACGAGGAGCTGTCGCCGGCCTCCTACGGCTTCACCGGCGCCGACCTCGACCGCCCGATCTTCATCGACAACGTGCTCGGCCTCGAATTCGCGACCGTGCGGCAGATGGTCGAGATCCTGACGCGGACCTACTGCTCGACGATGGGCGTCGAGTTCATGCACATCTCCGACGGGCACGAGAAGGCCTGGATCCAGGAGCGCATCGAGGGGCCGGACAAGGGCGTGGCGTTCACGCCGGAGGGCCGCCGGGCGATCCTCAACAAGCTCGTCGAGTCGGAAGGCTTCGAGAAGTTCCTCGGCGTCAAGTACACCGGCACGAAGCGCTTCGGCCTCGATGGCGGCGAGGCGGTGATCCCCGCGCTCGAGCAGATCATCAAGCGCGGCGGCAATCTCGGCGTGAAGGACATCGCGGTCGGCATGGCCCACCGCGGCCGCCTCAACGTGCTCGCCCAGGTCATGGGCAAGCCGCTGCGCGCGATCTTCCACGAGTTCAAAGGCGGCTCCTTCAAGCCGGACGAGGTCGAAGGCTCCGGCGACGTGAAGTATCACCTCGGCGCCTCCTCCGACCGTGAGTTTGACGGCAACCAGGTCCACCTGTCGCTGACCGCAAACCCCTCCCACCTCGAGATCGTCGATCCCGTCGTGCTCGGGAAGGTGCGCGCCAAGCAGGACCAGCTGCACGACACGGAACGTTCGCAGGTGATGGCGCTCCTCCTCCACGGCGATGCCGCGTTCGCGGGGCAGGGCGTGGTGGCGGAATGCTTCGGCCTGTCGGGCCTCAAGGGGCACCGCACCGGCGGCTCGATCCACGTCATCATCAACAACCAGATCGGCTTCACGACGAACCCGGGCTTCTCCCGCTCCTCGCCGTACCCGTCCGACGTCGCCAAGATGATCGAGGCGCCGATCTTCCACGTGAACGGCGACGATCCGGAAGCGGTGGTCTACGCCGCGAAGATCGCGACCGAGTTCCGCCAGATGTTCCACAAGCCCGTGGTCATCGACATGTTCTGCTACCGCCGCTTCGGCCACAACGAGGGCGACGAGCCGGCGTTCACGCAGCCCAAGATGTACAACATCATCCGCTCGCACCCGACGACGCTGGAGATCTACTCCCAGCGCCTGATCGACGAGGGCGCGATGACGGCCGAGGACATCGAGACGCGCAAGTCCGAGTGGCGCCAGCATCTCGAGGACGAGTTCGAGGCCGGCCAGTCGTACCTGCCGAACAAGGCCGACTGGCTCGACGGCCGCTGGAAGGCGATCAAGCCGTCCGACGACGTGGACGAGCCGCGCCGCGGTTCGACCGGTGTTGCGTTCGACGAGCTCGAGACGATCGGCGCGAAGCTGACCGAGGTGCCGGAGGGCTTCCACGTCCACCGCACGATCCAGCGCTTCCTCGACAACCGCCGCAAGATGATGGAGACGGGCAAGGGCTTCGACTGGGCGATGGCCGAGGCGCTCGCCTTCGGATCACTCCTGCGTGAAGGCTACCCGGTCCGCCTCTCCGGCCAGGACGTGGAGCGCGGCACCTTCTCGCAGCGCCACTCGGTGCTCTACGACCAGGAGTCCGAGGAGCGCTACATCCCGCTCAACAACATCGACGAGAACCAGAAGCGCTACGAGGTCATCAACTCGATGCTCTCGGAAGAGGCGGTGCTCGGCTTCGAGTACGGCTACTCCCTCGCCGAGCCGAACGCGCTCGTCGCCTGGGAAGCCCAGTTCGGCGACTTCGCGAACGGCGCGCAGGTGGTGTTCGACCAGTTCATCTCGTCGGGCGAGCGCAAGTGGCTGCGCATGACCGGCCTCGTCTGCCTCCTGCCGCACGGCTATGAGGGGCAGGGGCCGGAGCACTCCTCCGCGCGTCTGGAGCGCTTCCTCCAGCTCTGCGCCGAGGACAACATGCAGGTCGCCAACTGCTCGACCCCGGCGAACTACTTCCACATCCTGCGGCGCCAGCTGAAGCGCGACCTGCGCAAGCCGTTGATTCTCATGACGCCGAAGTCGCTGCTGCGGCATAAGCGCTGCGTGTCGACGCTGGAGGAGATGGGGCCGGATTCGACCTTCCACCGCATCCTGTGGGACGACGCGGACCTCGGCCTCACGGGCGACTTCAAGCTCCAGAAGGACGAGAATATCCGCCGCGTCGTCGCGTGCTCGGGCAAGGTCTATTACGACCTCCTCGAGGCGCGCGAGCAGAAGGGGGTCGACGATGTCTATCTCCTGCGCGTCGAGCAGCTCTACCCGTTCCCGGCGAAGGCGCTGACCCACGAGCTGAAGCGCTTCCCGAACGCCGAGCTCGTCTGGTGCCAGGAAGAGCCGGCGAACATGGGGTCCTGGACGTTCGTGCAGCCCTATCTCGACTGGAGCCTCCAGCAGACGAAGATGGCCAACACCCGGCCGCGCTATGCGGGCCGTCCGGCGGCGGCCTCGCCCGCGACCGGTCTCGGGGCGCGCCACGTGCAGCAGATGGAAGCCTTCCTCGAGCAGGCTTTGGGTTAGTCGCACGCCGACAAGCGTCCGATCCTTGCCCCTGGCGACTTGCCAGGGGCAAGGCATCGGGTGCACAAGGCGACCGGCGCGGTCGAGATGGCGGCCACCGCACCGGTCTTTTCATTTGAGCCGCCAAAAAACCCATGTCCGATAGAGCGCCATGACCGACATTCGAGTCCCCAACCTCGGCGAGTCCGTGACGGAAGCCACCATCTCCCAGTGGTACAAGGCACAGGGCGACGCGGTGGCCGCAGATGAACCGCTGCTCGAGCTGGAGACCGACAAGGTCACCGTCGAAGTGCCGGCGCCCGCCTCGGGCACCCTGAGCGAAATCACGGCGAAGAGCGGCGAGACCGTCGAGGTCGGCGCGCTCCTCGGCCAGATCGCCGATGGCGCGGGCGCTGCCGCGGCGAAGCCGGCCGAAGCGAAGCCCGCCGCCGCCAAGGCCGAGGCCGCCCCCGCCGCGAGCGCCGCCCCGGCCGCCGCCGCCGCGCCGGCCCCCGCCGGCAACGGCGCCGCGACCGAGGTCCACGTCCCGACCCTCGGCGAATCGGTGACCGAGGCGACCGTCTCGCAGATCCTGAAGAAGGAAGGCGACGCGATCGGCGCCGACGAAGCCTTCATCGAACTCGAAACCGACAAGGTGAGCGTCGAGGTCCCGTCCCCGGTGGGTGGCACGCTCGCGAGCCTTGCCGTGAAGGTCGGCGACACGGTCGAGGTCGGCGCGCTCCTCGCGACCGTCTCCGCCGGTGCCGGTGGTGCCGCCGCCGCGCCGAAGGCCGAGGCCCCGAAAGCCGCCGCCGCGTCCGCCCCGGCCGCGTCCGGCGACATGCCGCCCGCCCCGTCCGCCCGCAAGGCGATGGCCGAGGCCGGCCTCTCCGCCGATCAGGTCGAGGGCACGGGCCGCCGCGGCCAGGTGCTGAAGGGCGACGTGATCCAGGCGCTGGAAGCGGGCGTTGCCGCGAAGGCCGAGGCTCCGAAGGCCCCGCCGCGCGCGCCGTCCTCCGGCGACGACGCCTCGCGCGAAGAGCGCGTGACGATGACGCGCCTGCGCCGCACGATCGCGCGCCGCCTGAAGGACGCGCAGAACACCGCCGCCATGCTCACGACGTTCAACGACGTCGACATGTCGGCCGTGATGGATCTGCGGAAGGAATACAAGGACGTCTTCGAGAAGAAGCACGGTGTGAAGCTCGGCTTCATGGCCTTCTTCTCCAAGGCCTGTGTCCAGGCGCTGAAGGAGATCCCGGCCGTCAACGCCGAGATCGACGGCGACGACCTCGTCTACAAGAACTACTACCACCTCGGCATCGCCGTCGGCACCGACAAGGGCCTCGTCGTCCCGGTGGTGCGCGACGCCGACCAGCTCTCCTTCGCCGACATCGAGAAGACCATCGCGGGCTTCGGCAAGCGCGCGCGTGACGGTCAGCTCAAGCTCGAAGAGATGCAGGGCGGCACGTTCACCATCACCAATGGCGGCATCTACGGCTCGCTGATGTCGACGCCGATCCTCAACGCTCCGCAGTCGGGCATCCTCGGGATGCACCGCATCGAGCAGCGTCCGGTCGCCATCAACGGCCAGGTGGTGATCCGCCCGATGATGTACCTCGCCCTCTCCTACGATCACCGCATCGTGGACGGCAAAGAGGCGGTGACCTTCCTCGTGCGCGTCAAGGAGGCGATCGAGGATCCGCAGCGTCTGCTCCTGGATCTCTGATCATCCGTCCCGTCGCGCTCGCGGATGCTCGCCCCTGACGAACGGCTGGTGTTCCTGCACATTCCCAAATGTGCGGGAACATCGTTGCACCGGATCCTCGCCGCCCAGTTCAAGCCGAAGCTGATCTGCCCCCACCGGGGCGACACGCTGCCGAGCGTCGACGCGGAGACGCTGCGGCCCTACCGCTTCTTCTCCGGCCATTTCAGCAAGGCCGGGGTCGACGCGGTGCCGGGGCCGAAGCGGGTGATCACGGTGCTGCGCGACCCGCGCGAGCGCGTCCTCTCGCTCTACTATTTCTGGCGCTCCCACCGGCCGGACTTTATCGAGAAGCACAATCTCGCCGGCCCGCGCACGGCGCGGGAGCTCTCCCTCGTGGAGTTCCTGAAGAGCGACCGGCCCGAAGTGCTGTCCAACATCAACAACCACCTCGTGCGCTCGCTGCTCGGGCCGCTGCGCATCGGGCACAGCCTCGGCTACCGGCTCAGCGATCGCGACTTCGCGGTCGACACCGCGCTCCTGAACCTCAAGCGCTTCAACTTCGTCTCCTTCGCGCACACGCTGAAGGAGGACGTGCCGCTTCTCCTGTCGATGCTCGGCCTCAAGCCCGTTGAGGATGTTCCGGTGCTGAACCGCTTCGGCGAGATCGAGAACACCGACCATCGCGAAGTCATCGAGCGCGAGGAGCACACCGACGAGGTGTGGGATCTCCTCAACCGTGCGACGTATCTCGACCGGCCTTTCTACGACAGGGCGCTTGTGCTAAGGCATTCGCTTAGGTGCCCTTATCCCAACTAGAGCCGATAACTAAAGTCGGACAGAAAGTGAGCCACGGGCGTGGTCGAGCCCCGTTTTGCCTACCATCACATCCAAAAAACCGGGGGGACGTCCATGCGGACGGTCCTCTTTGACCTGTTCGGCCGGGAAAACGTTTTCTGGCACGGCATAGACGGTAACTTCATCTCGGTTCTGGAGACGCAGGGGCCGGCGGCGTTCGAGCGCTACACGCTCATCGGCGGCCATCTCCCCTTCGGGGTGATGCACAAGCTCGCGACGCCGCGCATCATCCTCGCGATGACGCGCGACCCCTACGACCAGATCGTCTCCCATTTCGAGTACGTGTCGCAGCGGCCGCAGAACGTGCTCTTCACCGAGGGTTCGCTGTTCGACGAACTCACCGCCAGCGGCAAGTTCACCAAATTCTCGACCAACATGCAGTGCCGCATGCTGGGCGGGCGGCCTGTCGCGCGGGCGGCGCTCCACACCCTGCGCACCCGGCCCGCCATCGTCGGGACCCTGTCGCGCTGCGACGACTTCCTCGCCAAGGTGTCGGACGTGCTCGACCGCCCGGCGCCGCGCCTGCCGACCATCAACAGCGGCGAGGCCGGCTACGTCGCGCGGCACGAGCATCCGGACCTGCGCGCGCTGATCGACGCGATCTCGGCCGAGGACCGCAGGCTCGTCGACGCGATCGAGACCGCCGGCGGCACACTCGACACGGTGAGCGGGGGGTAGGCACCGCCCCTTTCTCCTGCAAATCTCCTCCGATGCGGCCGAGGACGTCGCTCCGCGCGCCGTGGGCGCCGATGAAGGGGAGGGCCAAGAATGACTGCCGTGCCGACCGAGCTCGTCTGTGTGGGCCTCGCAGGCCTTCTGGTGATCGTGCAGATCCTGCTGCCCTCGGGCGCGCGGATGATGGCGAATGGTCTCACCTGGGCCGCCGGGCCGCGCGACACGGTGCCGGCCCCGCTGCCGCCCGCCGCCGCGCGCGCCGAACGGGCGCTGCGCAACATGCTCGAGACCTTCCCGGTCTTCGTCGGCTTCGCGATCGCGGTGGTCGTCGCGGGCGTCTCCTCCGACTGGACGCGCACCGGCGCGATCCTCTACCTCGTCGCCCGGATTGCCTACGTGCCGGCCTATGTCTTCCATATCCAGTTCGTGCGGTCGGGCCTCTGGGGGATGGCGCTCCTCGGCATCTTCATCCTCGCCGCCCCCCTCGTCGCGGGCGTGCTCTGAGCGGTGTGATCGGGATGCCAAGCGCGCCCGAATCGGGCGCCTCTGCGCCTCGCGCAGCGCACCCACTCACAGGCAAGGCTTGACCGCGAAGGTGCCAGCCGTCACGTGACGGGTGACAAAGCGCAATTGGGGACGAAGACTATGGCGGCCTATGATGTGGTGGTGATCGGCACCGGACCTGGCGGATACGTGGCCGCGATCCGTGCCGCGCAGCTCGGCCTCAAGACGGCGGTGGTCGAGAAGTGGCCGACCTTCGGCGGCACTTGCCTCAATATCGGCTGCATCCCGTCGAAGGCCCTCCTGCACGCCTCCGAGCTTTATGAGGAAGCGAACCACGGCTTCGCCGACATGGGCATCGCCGTCGAGCCGAAGCTCGACCTCGGCAAGATGCTCGCCTTCAAGGACGACGGCGTCTCCGGCAACGTGAAGGGCGTCGACTTCCTCTTCAAGAAGAACAAGATCGACACCTATCGCGGCGTCGGCTCGATTGCCGGCAAGGGCAAGGTGAAGGTCACGCCGGACGAGGGCGAGGCGCAGGAGATCGAGGCGAAGTCGATCATCATCGCGACCGGCTCCGACATCGTGCGCCTGCCCAACATCGAGATCGACGAGAAGCGCGTGATCTCCTCCACCGGCGCGCTGACGCTGCCGGAGGTGCCGAAGCGGCTCATCGTCGTCGGCGGTGGGGTCATCGGCCTGGAACTCGGCTCGGTGTGGCGCCGCCTCGGTGCCGAGGTCACGGTGGTCGAGTTCCTCGACCGCATCCTCCCGCCCGAGGATGGCGAAGTCTCCCGCCAGTTCGAGCGCATCCTCAAGAAGCAGGGGATGAGCTTCAAGCTGAAGTCCAAGGTCACGGGCGTCGACACCTCCGGCGACACGCTGAAGGTCACGATCGAGCCGGCCGCCGGCGGTGCCTCCGAGGTGCTCGATGCGGACGTGGTACTCGTCGCGATCGGCCGCCGCCCCTACACCGAGGGGCTCGGACTCGAGGAAGCGGGCGTCGCGATGGACGAGCGCGGCCGCATCAAGACCGACGACCATTTCCGCACCAGCGTGGAAGGCATCTACGCGATCGGCGACGTGATCGCCGGGCCGATGCTCGCCCACAAGGCGGAGGACGAGGGCGTCGCCGCGGCCGAGATCATCGCGGGCCAGTCTGGCCACGTGAATTACGGGGCGATCCCGAGCGTCGTCTACACCTATCCCGAGGTCGCCTCCGTCGGCCGCACGGAAGAGGCGCTGAAGGCGGACGGCATCGCCTACAAGGTCGGCAAGTTCCCCTTCACCGCGAACGGCCGCGCGAAGGTGAACCGGACCACGGACGGCTTCGTGAAGATCCTCGCCGACGCCAAGACCGACCGTGTCCTCGGCGTCCACATGATCGGTCCGGACGTCGGCACCATGATCGGCGAAGTGACGCTCGGCGTGGAGTTCGGCGCGGCGGCGGAGGACATCGCCCGCACCTGCCACGCGCACCCGACCCTGTCCGAGGCGATCAAGGAAGCGGCGCTCGCCGTCGACGGCCGCGCGATCCACATGTGATCGACGGCGCCGCCCTGCGTGCGGGGCGGCGCTCTCCCCTCGTCGGGGAGGAAAAATCAGCCGCGTTCAGCGCCGCGAGGGCGGCGGAAGCGGGACGTGCGATGTGATGGCGTGTCCTCTCAGCCCGTCGAGCTCGGCGCGCAGGCGCGTCAGCTCACGACGGTCCATCCGCGCCGCGGCGCGCTTGCGCCGGCCGCCGAGCCAGCCTCCGATCCCGCCGATCAGCACACCGGCCGCGACCGCGGCGAATACCACGGCATAGAGCGGCAGCGAGAGGCTGACGCCTCCCGTCGCCCCGAACGGGTCGAAGGAGAGTGAGACAGGCTGGCGGTTGGCGGCGGCCAGGATCACGATCGCGGCCGCCGCCAATACCATCAACGCTGTACTCGTTGCGCGCCACATGGTGCTGCGGAACGTGGGGGGCCTTTATTCGGCGGCGTCCCTCAGCATGTCGTCGTCCTCGTCGCTGCCGCGGCGGGACGCGCGGGCGTTGCGCGCCGTCTTTGAAGGACGCTCCTTGCGGCCGGAATCGTTGATGCGGTCGCGCATCTCCTTTCCGGTGCGAAAGAAGGGAGCGGCCTTCTCGGCAACCTCGACCGGCGCGCCGGTGCGTGGGTTGCGACCTGTGCGAGGCCCTCGCAAGCGGACCGAAAACGCGCCGAAACCCCGTAGTTCGACACGGTTACGCTCACGCAAGGCCTCCGTGATCTCTCCGAGCAACGTGTTCACGACTGCTTCCACGTCGCGCTGGTAGAGATGCGGGTTCCGAAGAGCTAAGCGGGTTACCAACTCGGACTTAATCATTGTTAGCCACCTTTGCGTCCGAAGGTGCTGAACCGTGCCAAACGGACCAGAGACCGTCAACCGATGCAGCTGGTCGAAATGTCGGCAGGTTGACGCCGACGGCGCTGAAAAAGCGGTCGACGGCGTACTCCGCCATGTGCGTGCGCAAGGAAAAGTCCCGCTCATCGCTGGGTTTGTACGTGCGCAATGGCAAATCCGTGGGCACATCACGTTCGGATTCGAGCCAGGCGACCGCGACATCCTCGCCGCCGATTTCGTCGATCAAACCTTCTTCCAGCGCCTGGTGACCGGTGTAGATGCGCCCGTCGGCGAGGCGGAGCGCGTCGGCGCGGGTGAGGGCGCGGCGCTCCTCCACGAGGCCGACGAACCAGGCGAAGGTGTCGTCGACGACGGACTGGAGGACGGCGACGGCTTCCGGCTGGGCCGGCTCGAACGGGTTCGGCTCGGCCTTCAGCGGGCCGGACTCCACCTTCGCGATCTCGACGCCCCAATTCTTCAGGAGCTCGTTGATCTGGCCGTACTGGATGAGGACGCCGATCGAGCCGGTGAGGCTGGAGCGATGGGCGACGATGTGGTCGCTCGCGAGCGCGGTCATGTAGGCGGCCGAGGCGCCGATCGTGTTGATGTGGGCGACGACCGGCTTCTTCGCGTCAAGCGCGCGCAGCGCCTCGTAGAGCCGCTCGCCGCCGACGGAAGTGCCGCCGGGGGAGTCGATCGAAAGGACGACACCGGCGATCCGGTCATTGTCCTTCATGTCCTCGATCATCTGGATGAGCGGACGGCTCGACACGATGGCGCCCTGGATCGGGATCCGGGCGATGTGCATCGGCCGGAAGTCGACGGTCAGATAGACGCCGGCACCGATCGCGGCCACCACGAGAAGGATGACGAGGCCGCGCCAGAAGGCGAGGCGGCGGGTCAGGCGGCGCCGGTCGATGAGGGCGTCGACGTCGAGCGACATGGGTCAATCTCCGGGTGATTTCCCGTTGCGACCCTCTTGTAGCACAGAGGCTTAGGTCGGTGGGGTGCCGTTTTGCGCCAGCACGTCGCCGACGAGATAGAGCGACCCCGCGATGAGGATTCGCGGCGGTGGCTCGAAGCGCCAATTCTCCGACAGGAGGCGCAGCGCGGTGCGGACCGAACCGGCAGGCTCGGCGGAGAGTTGCGCCGCCTCGGCGGCGTCCGCGAGGGGGCCCGCCTCGATCGCCGCCTCGCTCCCCGGCACGCGCACCGTGAAGACGTGACGCACCAGACCGGCGAAGGGCTGGAAGTAGGCGGTCGGGTCCTTCGTGGAGAGCATCCCGGCAATCAGGAAGAGCGGGCGCGAGACGCGATCCTCGAGATCGGCCATCGCCGCGGCGACGACCTCGCCCGCGTCGGCATTGTGCCCGCCATCGAGCCAGATCTCCGCGTCGCGAGGCCCGGAATCGACGATGCGGCCCTTGGTGAGGCGCTGGAGGCGGCCCGGCCACTCGACGCGGGTCATGCCCGCCTCGAGGCTCGCCGGATCGTCGAGGATCTTCGCGGCGCGGGCCGCGGCGATCGCGACGCCCGCGTTCAGCGTCTGGTGCCGGCCGGCGAGGCGCGGGACGGGGAGATCGACGAGGCCGTCATTGTCCTGGAAGACGAGGCGTCCGTGCTCCTGCACGACGGTCCAGTCCGCGTTGCCGAGGTGGAGGGGGGCGGAGGCGCGGGCGGCCGCGCGCTCGATCACGGCGCTCGCCTCGGGCCGCTGCGGGGCGGAGACCACGGGCACGCCCCGCTTGATGATCCCGGCCTTCTCCGCCGCGATCTCGCCGATCGTCGGGCCGAGGAAGCCGACATGGTCGATGCCGATCGAGGTGATGATGGAGACGAGGGGACGCTCCACGACATTCGTCGCATCGAGTCGCCCGCCGAGGCCCGTCTCGAGGACGAGCGCGTCGGCCGGATGCTCGGCGAAGAGCAGGAAGGCGGCGGCGGTCGTGATCTCGAAGAAGGTGATCGGCTCGCCGGCGTTGGCCTCCTCGGCGCGCGACAGGGCCTCGGTCAGCACCTCGTCGGTGACGAGCTGGCCGCCGCCCTCCGCGCCGAGCCGGATCCGCTCGTTGAAACGGACGAGGTGGGGCGAGGTGTAGACGTGGGTGCGCTTGCCGTCGGCCTCCAGCATCGCGCGCAGCATGGCGACGACGCTGCCCTTGCCGTTGGTGCCGGCGACGTGGAGGACGGGCGGGAGGCGGCGCTCGGGATGGTCGAGCGCCGCGAGGAGGCGCTCGAGGCGGCCGAGCGACAGGTCGATCCGCTTCGGGTGCAGCGCCGAGATCCGTTCCAGGATCGGGCTTGTGGCGTCCATCGTCAGCTCGAGACCGACGCCGGCTCCTGCTCGGCCTTGGGGGCTCCGTCCGGTCCCTCGTTCGCCGACTGCGCGGACTGGGCCGCGTCGTCGATCGATGCGGGGGCGGGGAGGGCGATCGCCTCGGGCGGCGGTGGGAGCTGGTGCATCATGACGCGCAGCAGGCGGGCGAGCGTCGCGCGCATCTCGTGACGGTGGACGACGAGGTCCACCATGCCGTGCTCGTGGAGATATTCGGCGCGCTGGAAGCCCTCGGGGAGCTTCTGGCGGATCGTCTGCTCGATGACGCGCGGGCCGGCGAAGCCGATGAGGGCGCCGGGCTCGGCGATGTGGACGTCGCCCAGCATCGCGTAGGAGGCCGTCACGCCGCCCGTGGTCGGGTTGGTGAGGACAACGATGTAGGGAAGCCCCGCCTCGCGCAGCGCGATCACGGCCGCCGTGGTGCGCGGCATCTGCATGAGGGAGAGGATGCCCTCCTGCATGCGCGCGCCGCCGGACGCGGCGAAGAGGACGTAGGGGGTGCGGTCGCGCACGGCCGCCTGGGCGCCGAGCACGATCGCCTCGCCGGCGGCCATGCCGAGCGAGCCACCCATGAAGGCGAAGTCCTGGATGGCGACGGTGACGGGCAGCGTCTCGATGGTGCCCTTGGCGATCGTCACCGCGTCGTCGCGCCCGGTCTTCGCGCGCGCGTCGCGCAGGCGGTCCTGGTAGCGGCGCTCGTCGCGGAATTTCAGCGGGTCGAGCGGGACGGTCGGCGAGGCGAGCGTGTCATAGGTGCCGCCGTCGAACAGCGTCGCGAGGCGGTTCGGCACCGGCATCCGCATGTGGAAGCCGGATCCGGGGACCACCCATTGGTTCTGTTCCAGATCGCGATGGAAGACCATCTCGCCCGTTTCCGGGCACTTGATCCAGAGATTCTTCGGCGTGTCGCGCTTGGTCCAGAAGGAGGAGATCTTCGGACGGACGACGGAGCTGATCCAGTTCATACGGCAACCTCAGCGCGGGCTTGGCGGACACCGCTCGCGAGGGACTTTACAAAATCACTTGTCGCCGCCGGCGCCGCAGCGGCGTCCGACTTGGCGATGATATCGACGATCGCCGAGCCGACCACCACCGCGTCCGCGACGCGCGCGATGTCGGCCGCCTGCTCGGGCGTCCTCACGCCGAAGCCGACCGCGACCGGCAGCGGCGTCGCCGCCTTCAACCGGGCGACGGCTTGGCCGACGTCCGCCGCGGCCGCGCTCCTCGTCCCGGTGATTCCGGCGATCGCCACGTAATAGAGGAAGCCGGACGTGTTGGCGAGCACCGCCGGAAGGCGGGCAGCGTCCGTCGTCGGCGTCGCGAGGCGGATGAAGTCGAGACCGGCCTCGCGCGCGGGGAGGCACAGCTCGTCGTCCTCCTCCGGCGGCAGGTCGACGACGATGAGCCCGTCGACGCCAGCATCGACGGCCGCCTTCAGGAAGTCGGCGACCCCGCGATGGTAGATCGGGTTGTAGTAGCCCATGAGGACGATCGGCGTGGTGTCGTCCTTGCGGCGGAAATTGCGCACCAGCGCCAGGGTCGCCGCGAGGGTGGTGCCGGATTCCAGCGCGCGGCGGGAGGAGGCCTGGATCGCCGGCCCGTCCGCCATCGGATCGGTGAAGGGCATGCCGATCTCGATCACGTCGGCCCCGGCGGCGGGCAGAGCCTCCAGGATGGCGGCGGAGGTCGCAAGATCCGGGTCGCCGGCGGTCACGAAGGTGACGAGCCCGGCGCGGCCCTCGGCGGCGAGCGCCTTGAAGCGGGTCTCGATGCGGCTCATCAGTTGGCCCTCGGCTGCAGCGCATCGAGCGCGGCGGCGACCGTGTGGACGTCCTTGTCGCCACGGCCGCACAGATTCATGACGATGATCGAATCCTTCGACATGCCCGGCGCGACCTTCGCGACGTGCGCGAGCGCGTGGGCCGGCTCCAGCGCGGGGAGGATCCCCTCGGTGCGCGCGAGAAGCTGGAAGGCCGAGAGGGCCTCCTGGTCGCCGATCGGCACGTACGAGACGCGGCCGGTCTCCTTCAGCCACGAATGCTCCGGCCCGATGCCCGGATAGTCGAGCCCGGCCGAGATCGAGTGGCCTTCGAGGATCTGGCCGTCATCGTCCTGCAGGAGATAGGTGCGGTTGCCGTGGAGGACGCCCGGCGCGCCGGCGGTGAGCGAGGCGCAGTGCTTGTCCCCGTCGAGCCCCTCGCCACCGGCCTCGACGCCGGTGATCGCGACGTCCTGGTCGTCGAGGAAGGGGTGGAAGAGGCCGATCGCGTTCGACCCGCCCCCGACCGCCGCGACCACGAGGTCGGGCAGCTTGCCCTCGGCGGCGAGGATCTGCTCGCGCGCCTCGCGGCCGATGATGGCCTGGAAGTCGCGCACCATGCGCGGATAGGGGTGGGGGCCGGCGGCGGTGCCGATGAGGTAGTAGGTGTCGGCGACGTTGGCGACCCAGTCGCGCAGCGCCTCGTTCATGGCGTCCTTCAGCGTGCCGGCGCCCGCCTCGACGGGGATGACTTCGGCGCCCAGGAGCTTCATCCGGAAGACGTTCGGCGCCTGCCGCTCCACGTCCTTTGCGCCCATGTAGACGACGCAGGGCAGGCCGAAGCGCGCGCACACCGTGGCGGTCGCGACGCCGTGCTGGCCCGCGCCCGTCTCGGCGATGATCCGCGTCTTGCCCATGCGCTGGGCGAGCAGGATCTGCCCGATGCAGTTGTTGATCTTGTGGCTGCCGGTGTGGTTCAGCTCGTCGCGCTTCAGGTAGATCTTGGCGCCGCCGAGCTCCTCGGTCAGCCGCTCCGCGAAATAGAGCGGGGAGGGACGCCCGACATAGTGGGTGCCGAGCGAGGTGATCTCGGCCGCGTAGGCCGGATCGGCCACCGCCGCGTCATATGCCTTCTCGAGCTCGAGGATGAGCGGCATCAGCGTCTCGGCGACGAAGCGGCCGCCAAAAATGCCGAACCGGCCGCGCTCGTCGGGCCCCGTGCGATAGGAATTCGGCCGTTCGCTCACGCTGTGATCCCCTCGGCAGCAGCTGCGGAATGCACGGCGCTGACGAAGGCCGCCATCTTCGCCGGATCCTTCACGCCGCCGCTTTCGACGCCGGACGAGACGTCCACCGCATAGGGGCGCACGAGGCGCACCGCGCGACCCACGCTCGCAGGGTCGAGACCGCCTGAAAGCATGAAGGGTCGCGAGGGGTCAAGCGCGTCGAGAAGCGTCCAGTCGAAGGGCTGTCCGTGCCCGCCCGGCCGGTCCGCCCCCTTCGGCGGCTTCGCGTCGATGACGAGAAGCGCATCATAGCGGTCGGCAAGGGCGAGATCGCCCGCGGCCGCGACGCCGATCGCCTTCGCGACGGGGAGGCCGGAGCGGGCGGCGAGCGCTGCGACGCGCTCCGGCGTCTCCTTGCCGTGGAGCTGCAGCGCGTCGGGGCGCACGTGCGCGAGGAGGGCGTCGATGGTCGCGTCGTCGGCGTCGACGGTGAGGGCGACGACGAAGGCGCGGCCGCGGACCGTTTGCGCGATCTCGGCCGCGGCGTCGACCGTCAGGTGGCGCGGGCTCGGCTTGAAGTGGACGACGCCGATCATGTCGGCGCCGGCCGCGACGGCCGCTTCCGCCAGCGCCGGCGTCGTGATCCCGCAGATCTTGATCAGCGGGCCCTCGCCGGCGACGGGCCAGCGTTTCACAGGACCCGCCATCGCGTTCACGACCCTTCGGCCAGGATGTCCGGCCGCTGGGCCTCCACGCGCTCCTCGATGATCTCGCGCCGCTCTTCGGCACGCAGCTCGTCGAGCTTCGGCATGGACATCACGTTGAAGCCCGAATCCACGTAGTGGACCTCGCCGGTGACGCCCGACGAATAGTCGGACAGGAGGTAGGCGGCCGACCGGCCGATCTCCTCGATCGCCACAGTGCGCTCCAGCGGGGAGTGCTTGCGCTGATAGTTGAACATCAGCCGCGCATCGGTGACGCCGGCGCCCGCGAGGGTGCGCACCGGGCCGGCCGAGATCGCGTTGACGCGCACGCCGGCGGCGCCGAAGTCCGCCGCGAGATAACGCACGGAGGATTCCAGAGCCGCCTTCGCGACGCCCATGACGTTGTAGTTCGGCATGACCTTGACCGAGCCGCCATAGGTCAGCGTCAGCATGGAGCCGCCATTCGTCATCAGCTCCGCCGCGCGCCGCGCCGATTCCGTGAACGAGAAGCACGAGATCAGCATGGTGCGCGTGAAGTTCTCGCGCGTCGTGTCGGCGAAGCGACCCTTCAGCTCGTTCTTGTCCGAGAACGCCACGGCGTGGACGAAGAAGTCGATCGAGCCCCAGTGCTTGGCGGCGACGTCGAACAGATTGTTCACGCTGTCGAGGTCCTCGACATCGCAGCGCTCCAGGAATGCGGCATCGAGCTGGTCGGCGAGCGGGCGCACGCGACGACCGAACTGGTCGTTCTGGAAGGTGAGGCCGATCTCGGCCCCTTCCGCGTGCAGCTGCCGCGCAATGCCCCAGGCGATGGAGTGGTTGTTCGCCACGCCCATCACCACACCGCGTTTGCCGGCCATCAGACCACCGGCTTTCAGTTCTCCATCAGCCATCATAGCGCGCCAAGACAATAGAAGCGTTGGTGCCGCCGAAGCCGAAGCCATTCGACAGCACGGTTTCGATCGGCACGTTGTCCTGCCGTTCGCGGACGATAGGCATGCCGTCGAACGCGGGGTCGAGTTCGTCGATATGCGCCGATGCGGCGATGAAGCCGGAGCGCATCATGAGGAGCGAATAGATCGCCTCATGGACGCCGGCCGCGCCCTGGGCATGGCCGGAGAGCGACTTCGTCGCGGAGATCGGGGGGATGTTTTTGCCGAACACCTCGCGCACGGCCTCCATTTCCTTGAGGTCACCAATCGGCGTCGAGGTGGCGTGCGGATTGATGTAGTCGATCCGCCGGTTGCCCGCATGGGCGATGGCATCGCGCATGCACCGCACGCTGCCTTCGCCCGACGGGGCCACCATGTCGTTGCCGTCCGAGGTCGCCGCGTAGCCGACGATCTCGGCAATGATGTTCGCGCCGCGCGCCTTGGCGTGCTCCAGCTCCTCGAGGACGAGGACGCCCGCGCCGCCGGCGATCACGAAGCCGTCGCGGTTCTTGTCGAACGGGCGGGAGGCGACGGCCGGGGTGTCGTTGAAGCGGCTCGACATCGCGCCCATCGCGTCGAAGAGGACGGAGAGGGTCCAGTCGAGCTCCTCGCAGCCGCCGGCGAAGACGATGTCCTGCTTGCCGAGCATGATCTGCTCGGTCGCGTGGCCGATGCAGATGTTCGTCGTCGCGCAGGCGGCGGACATCGAATAGTTGAGGCCCTTGATCTTGAAGTGCGTCGCGAGCGTTGCCGAGGCGGTGGAGCTCATCGCCTTCGGCACGGCGAACGGGCCGATGCGCTTCGGGCCCTTCTCGCGCGCGATGTCCGCGGCCTCGACGATCGTGCGCGTCGACGGTCCGCCGGACCCCATGATGATGCCGGTGCGCACGTTCGAGATCTCGTTCTGCTCGAGACCCGAGTCGCGGATCGCCTGCTCCATCGCGACGTGGTTCCACGCCGTGCCGCCGCCGTGGAAGCGCATCGCGCGCCGGTCGACGCTTTCCGAGGCGTCGAGCGTCGGGGCACCGTGCACCTGGCTTCGGAAGCCGTGCTCGACGTACGAATCCGCACGGACGATGCCGGAGCGCCCCTCCTGGAGCGACGCGGTCACCTCTTGCGTCGACCCGCCGAGCGGCGAGACGATGCCCATGCCGGTGACAACCACCCGTTTCATGAAAACTCCAAATTCCGACCGGTCAGCCCGTCCAGAGCGTCGTCGCGCCTAGGACGGCTGAGCCGCGTCCTTGAACAGTCCCACCCGAAGGTCTTCGGCCTTGTAGATGGCTTCCCCATCGGCCTTCAACCAGCCGTCGGCGATGCCCAGCGTCAACTTCGAGCGCATGACGCGCTTCAGGTCGATGCCGTACTCCACGAGCTTGACCTTGGGGAGCACCTGGCCGGTGAACTTGATCGCGCCGACCGAGAGGGCGCGCCCGCGACCTTCGCCGCCGAGCCAGCCCAGGAAGAAGCCGAGCATCTGCCACATGGCGTCGAGGCCGAGGCAGCCCGGCATCACCGGGTCGCCCTTGAAGTGACAGGCGAAGAACCAGAGGTCCTCGCGCACGTCGAGTTCGGCGCGGATCTGGCCCTTGCCGTGCAGCCCGCCGGTTTCCGAGATGTGGGTGATGCGGTCAAACATGAGCATCGGCGGGAGCGGGAGTTGCGCGTTGCCCGGGCCGAACAGCTCTCCGCGTCCGCACGCCAAAAGATCTTCGTACTCGTACTGCGACCGCTGTGTGGTGTTCGTCATTGCCATCGGTAAAGTTCAGCTCTCATCCCCGAGCATCCCTACGAGAGTGGGTTCACGGTTCCTCTGGCGCAAGCGACGCGATTGTCACTTGCGCGGTTGTGCTTGTCGTTCGTTATGGCCGAATGGTGACCCGTGGCAAGCGCAGGTGTTGCACTTGTCATTGATCTCCCAGGGACGGCCGGTTATATCCCTGAGAGTGTGCGTGGCAATTGCCGCGCTTTTTAAGCAGTTTAGGGCAGATCATGGCAGTCTTTTTCTCACGCGAAACGACGGACGGCGCGAAGGACGTGCAGCCGGTTGGCGTTCACGTGCGGGAAATGCTGAAAGGGTCTGGCCTGCGCCCGACCAGACAGCGTGTCGCACTCGGCAACATCCTGTTCGGCCGCGGCCACCGTCACGTTTCGGCGGAAGGCCTGCACGAAGAGGCGGTTTCCGCCCGCGTTCCGGTCTCCCTCGCGACCGTCTACAACACGCTCCACCAGTTCACCGAGGTCGGCCTCCTGCGCGAAATCGCGGTCGACGGCACGAAGACCTATTTCGACACGAACACCGACGATCACCACCATTTCTTCGACGAATCGACCGGCGCGGTGACGGACATTCCCTCGCGCAGCCTGTCGCTCACCCGCGTGCCGGAGCCGCCGGAAGGCATGGAAATCTCCCGCGTGGACGTGGTCGTCCGGATCCGTCCGAAGGCCTGATCCGGCCTCACGCAAATAATTTTTTTTATAGACGCGACAACAAGCCGCCTCCCGACCGGGGCGGCTTTTTCGCGTTCAGACCATCGGCAGCCCTGAATCGTATATGACGTCGGCGACGCTGTAGCCCTCCAGTGCGGGCAGCGCGGCCGACCACAGGTCCGCCAGAGCGAGCTGATCGGCGAGGACCGGTGCGATCGGCAAGCCCGAGGGCATCCCCCGCGTCTCGAAGATCATGACGTGCTCGATGTCGGTGACGGTGAGGCCGATTTCCGGGACCGCGAAGTCACCGATCGCGCCGCCGAACCCGCGCGATCCCTCCACCGCCGCGATCACGAGCGCCCGCTCGTCCGCGTCGGGCAGGATGAGGAGGAGGAGATCCTCCCCGCCGCCGCCGTCGAAATGATCGAGATCGCCCGGTCCGTCGCCGAGAAGCACCTCGTCCACATGGACGAGGAGGTCCGCGCCGGCGCCGCCGATGACCTGGTCGCTGCCGAGCCCGTCGAAGAGCGCGTCGGGTCCCGCCCCGCCGTCGAGCACGTCGTCGCCGTCATTGCCGTTGAGGACGTCGCTGCTGCCGAAGAGGGCGCGGCCGAAGAGACCGCCGGACTGCTGGTCGCCGTGAAGGCTGTCGTCGCCACTGCCGCCGGAGAGGATGTCCCGGCCCGCGCCGCCCTCCACGGTGTCATTGCCGAGCCCGGCGAAGACGACATCGTTGCCGCGCCCGGTCTCGATCGTGTCGTCGCCGCCATTGGAGAGGACGACGTCGAGGCGCGGCAGGATCCCTGAGGTCACAATGTCCGCCGTGTCGCCGAGGATCGTCGCCTCGCCGCGCAGCGAGGCGTTGAGGAAGGCGGCGATCAGGTCGTGCGAATTGGCGTTCGGGTGGAGGAGGTCGAAGAAGAAGGTCCGGTCGTCCGGCGCCGGAAACGGGAAGTCCGGATTGACCGGCTCGAACAGCTCCAGCGTGCCGCCATTGTCGACGGGATAGGGGTTCGTCGCGTCATAATAGGGTTCGAGGAAGGACTGGACGTTGAAGTTCCCCGGGTCGTTGCTCACCGCCTCGACGAGGCCGGCAAGGTCCACCGTCTCGATCGTGGCGTCGAAGCCGGGCCGCAGCGCGAGCGAGTTGAGCGCCGCGCCGACGAGGGCGTTCTCCACCGCGACGAGAATGTCGGCGACCTGCTGGATCGTCTCGCTCTCGCCCGTCACGAGGGGGACGTTCGCGATCGGGCTCGTGAGGAAGACGATCGTGTCCACCCCCGCCTCCTCGAGGCGGATCGCGGCGTCCCGCGCCGCGCGCGCGATCCCCGCCATGGTGCTCGCGAGGTCCGGGATCAGCTGGAGGATCGCCTCCAGCGACGGCGTCCCGTCGAGAAGGTCGGCGTTGTAGGCGACGACATTGGCGAGGTCGTTCGCGCCGACGAGGAGGGTGACGGCGGCGTTCTCCGGCGCGCCCTTCTCCTCGAAATCGGCGATGATGCGGTCGACCTGGGCCGTGAGGTTGATGTCGAAATTGAGCTGCTCGGGCGTGAGGCTCGATCCGGCGAAGTCGAAGAGGCTGAGATTGCCGTCGGGGTCGGTGCCGCCCTTCAGCGACTGCTCGACCGTGCGCGAGCCGATCGCGCGGGAGGTCGCGACGGCGACGTTCACGATCTCGTCCGCGAGGCCCAGATTCCACACCGCGGTCTGCGGGTAGGAGACGCCGTCATCCTCCCCGTCGCCGTCGAGGTCGCCCTGGAGGTTGGTGATCGAGAGCGAATAGAGGAGCTGCTCGCGCAGCGTCTCGTCCATGCCGGGTGGGGTGATGAGGGGGATGTAGTTGTTGTAGTCGGTGAGGCTGTCACCGGCGGCGTAGAGGACGCTGTAGGGGGGCCTCGGTCCGAAGAGGGGCATGGCGTCCTCGCGCTTGGGCGGCCCACTGCGGCGGCGAGGCGCGCCAATTGCAACAATGGTGAACCTAGCACCCTTTTGCGGCGGGACGAGTCCGGGTCCATCATTTGTCGGTGGTTGACTAGGAAACCAAATGTGTTAGTTTCCTAGTCAATCAATGGGGTTTCCGCGATGACCCGCCCGCCGCCGGTCTCGGCGCTCTCCGATCATCTGGGTTTCTGGCTGCGCTTCGTGTCGAACCACGTCTCCCACGCCTTCGCCGCCAAGGTGGAGGAGAGGGGGGTGACGGTCGCCGAATGGGTGATGCTGCGCGCGCTCTACGGGCAGGAGCCGATGGCGCCGAGCCGCCTTGCCGACGCGATGGGGATGACGCGCGGGGCGATCACCAAGCTCGCGAACCGCCTCGTCGCGAAGTCGCTGGTCGTCCGCGCGGCGAGCCCCGATGACGGTCGCGCGCAAACCCTCGCCCTCACCGAGGCGGGGGCGCGGCTGGTGCCGGTCCTCGCGACGCTTGCAGACGAGAACGACACCGCCTTCTTCGACCCGCTCCCGCCGGCCGACCGCGCGCATCTGGAGCGGATCCTCTCCGATCTCGTCGCGCGGCACGGGATGCGGAACGTGCCTGTCGAGTGACCCCGTCCGACCAACCTGGATGACCGCCATGGACGCACGAAAGACCGAGATCGCCCGGACATGCCTCGATGGGGCGGAGGGCGGCACGATGAACTTTCCGCAGATCGTCGGCGCGCTGATGGCGGCGGGATTCGAGGCCTACGCCATCGACTTCCGCCGCGCCGCCGCGACCTACTACCTGCCGGACGGGGACAGCGTGGTCCTCGCGACGCACGCGGTCGGCGCGCCGGTGGCCGCCGCCTTCGACGCCGGCGCCATCGCGGCCGCGATCCGCGAGGCGCAGGCGCTTGCGCCGGGCTACACCTATCGCGGCTTCTGCAAGACGGTCGTGGCGGCCGGGTGCGCCGGCTACATGGTCTCGTTTGCGGGCCGCCGCGCGCTCTATTTCGGCCGCACCGCCGAGACCCATGTGGAGCACTTCCCGCAATGAGGCGAGATGCTCCGGCCGGGGGCCGGGCTCAGCGATAGATGAGCGTCGGCAGCCACAGCGTGAGGGCCGGGATGAAGGTGATCAGCAGGAGCACCAGCCCGAGCGGGATGAGGAAGGGCGCCGTTGCCACCACGCACCGCTCGAACGGCACGTTCGCGACGCGCGACAGGACGTAGAGCACCATCCCGATCGGCGGGGTGAGGAGGCCGATCATGAGGTTCAGCACCATGATCACCCCGAAATGGACCGGATCGACGCCGACCCCCACCGCGATCGGCAGGAGCACCGGCACGAGGATCGTGATCGCCGCCACCGTCTCCATGAAGCAGCCGACGATCAGGAGGATCAGGTTGATGAGGAGGAGGATCACGATCGGGTTGTCGGACGCCGACAGCAGCAGCGCCGCGAAATGCTCCGGCACGCGGTTCGAGGTCAGGATCCAGGCGAAGATCGAGGCCGCCGCCACGATGAAGAGCACGACGGCGGTCGTCTCGATCGTGTCGAAGGAGACGCGCAGGAAGCGCCGCCAGGTCAGCGTGCGGTAGACGACGAGGCCGAGGATCAGCGCCCAGGCGCACGCCGCGATCGCGGCCTCTGTCGGCGTGAACGCGCCGGTGAGGATGCCGCCGACGATGATGACCGGCGTCATCAGCGACAGGAAGGCGCGGCGGAAGGAGGCGCCGAGGCGCACGATGGAGAAGGACTGGTCGCGCGGATAGCCGCGCACGCGCGAGTAGTAGGCGACCATGATCATCAGCGCGACGGCCATGATGAGGCCGGGGATGAAACCCGCCGCGAAGAGCTGGCCGATCGAGGCGCCGGCGACGACGCCGTAGATCACCATCGGCAGCGAGGGCGGGATGATCGGCCCGATGGTCGATGAGGCGGCGGTGACGCCGACGGAGAAGCCGGGGTCGTAGCCCGCGTCGCGCATCGCCTTGATCTCGATCGCACCGAGGCCGCCGGCGTCGGCCACCGCCGCGCCCGACATGCCTGCGAAGATCACCGAGGCGCCGACATTCACGTGGCCGAGCCCGCCCCGCATCCAGCCGACGAGCGCCTTCGCGAACTCGAAGATCCGCTCCGTGATGCCGGCCGTGTTCATGAGGTTGCCGGCGAGGATGAAGAAAGGGACGGCGAGGAGGGGGAAGGAGTCGACCCCGTTGATCATGCGGTGGGCGACGACCATCTCGGGCACCTGCCCGGTGATGAGGATGAAGACGGCCGACGATCCGGCGAGCGCGATCGCGACGGGGAAGCCGAGGGCGATGGCTCCGAAGAGGAGCGCGAACAGGACGAGGAGTTCCATTCAATCTATCGAGGCTGACGCGGCATGCCGCTCGGGGTCGATAAGCTGGCTGGTGCCAGTGACGAGGTGGCGCACGGTGTTGATGATCGCGTAGACCGTCATCGCCGCGAAGCAGACTGCGACGCCCCAGTAGACCCAGGATTTCGGCACGTCGATCGACACCATCATCTGGTAGGTCTTCCCGGCGAGCTGGACCGTGAACCAGGTGAGGGCGCCGTAGAAGGCGACCGCCGTCAGGTCGACGATGGTCTGCATGAAGCGGCGCAGGAAGCGCGGCATCCACCGATAGAGAATCTCGACCGCGATGTGGCTGCCCTTCCGCACCGCCATGATCGAGCCGATGAAGGTGACCGCGATCAAGAGGAAGCGGGCGATCTCCTCCGTCCACCCGAGCGAATTGTTCAGCACGTAGCGGGTGAAGAATTGGAGGAAGACGACGAAGGCGAGGCCCCAGAAGACGATGAGGACGGGCGCGTCGTCCCACTGGAGATCGGACAGGTCGATCTCGTCGTCCGGGATGGTGATGGTCGTTGGCGAAACGGTCTCGGCCGGCTCGGGGGTCATGCGGCGGTCACACTCGCTCGGGTGGATATGGGAGACCCGGCCGCGCGCGGGGCGCAGGCCGGGTCCTGTCGCCTCAAACGAGGCTGGCGCTTATTGGAGCGCCTGGAGGCGGTCGTAGACGTCCTGGTCCCAGGTCGCCATGTCGCCATTGTGGAGCTTCATGGTCGCCTCGCGGAACGGGCCGCGATCGACCTCGTTCACGTTGACGCCCTGGTCACGGAACCACTGCACGAGCTCCTGCTCCTGCTTGATGATCTGCTCGGTCGCGCAGTCGGCCGTCTCTTTCATGATCTGGCTGATCGCCTGCTGGTCGGCCTCGGACATCTGGCCCCAGGTCGGCCCGCCGATGATGGTCAGAAGCGCGTCGGTGATGTGGCCGGTCAGGTTGATGTCCGACTGCACCTCGTAGAACTTCTTCGCCATGATCGTCGGCAGCGGGTTCTCCTGCGCGTCGACCGTGCCCTGCTGGAGCGCGAGATAGACCTCGGCGAACGCGATCGGGGTCGGGTTCGCGCCGACGGCGATCGGGAACATCATGTAGAGCGGCGCGTTCGGCACGCGGATCTTGAGGCCCTTCATGTCCTCGGGCTTCATCAGCGGCTTGTTCGAGGTCGCGTGGCGGTTGCCATAATAGGTCATCGCGACGATGTGGTTGCCGGTCGCCTTCGTGTAGCCCTCCGCAAGCTCCTTCAAGAGGTCGGAGTTGCGATACTTGTCCCAGTGATCGTAGTCGCGGAACATGAAGGGCGAGCCGCCGATCGCGATCGGCCCGTAGGCGCGGCCGGCGAAGAGCTGGCCAGTATAGATGATGTCGACCGTGCCGAGGCCGAGGCCTTCGTTGATGTCGACTTCCTTGCCGAGCGAGGACGCCGGGAAGACCTCGATGCCGAAGCGGCCCTCGGTCGCCGCCTGCACCTTCGGATCGGATGCGACGGCGCACGTGTGATAGGGCTCGCTCGACTCATAGACGTGCGCGAACTTCAGCATCTTCGGCGCGGCCGAGGCAGCCATGGGCGACAGGGCCGTCGCGGCGGCCGCCGCGAACGCAATGAGGGTGCAGGCTTTCATGTGGCGATATCCTCCCGTTTTGGTCGCGACACTTAAGGTCGTCGTTGGCGCGACCGTAGTGGAACCTGCATTGCGGCTCAAGCGTGAGGATGGCCTAGAAATTCCGCGATTTGTTCGGTGTGCACACTATTGCGCCGAAAACCGACGCACACGCCGTAGTTGGTAGCGCTACCAACGCGGAACGCCGTACCGCGCGCGGCCCGCGACACGGGGATGTCGCTATTCTTCCGGCTCGGTGGTGAACTGGAGCGGGTGACCGGCGTCCTTGGCGAGGTCGTTCGCCTCGCTCGCCTTGGTCTCGGCGACGTCGCGTGGGTAGACGGACACCACGCAGGCGCCGCGCGTGTGCGCGACGTACATGATCTTGTACGCGGTCTCCCCGCCGATCCGGAACACGGCCTTCAGCACCTGCACGACGAAGTCGCGCGGGGTGTAGTCGTCGTTCAGGAGGATCACCTTGTGGCGCTTCGGCCGGTCGAGCTGAGGCTTGACCGATGTCTTGCGCTGGACATCCGTTGTCATCGCGTTCCGCTCCGTCAGCTCCCCGGACGCCCGGTCTTGCGCTTGCGCCGTCCGCTCTTGCGCTTCACGTCGGCCGGATCCTCGTGGCTGCCGACGCCGACCTTGTGGCGCAGGATGAGGCCGGCCGCATCCTCATCCTTGCGCAGCGGCTTTTCGGTCCGCTTCACGGTCATCTCGTCGAGCGTGTTCTTGCGCGCACGCGTCGCCGGCTCCTCGTCGCGCCGCACCTTCGGGCGGTCGGTGCCGGGGCCCATATCGTCGAGCGAGGGCTTGGCGGCCCGCGTCTTGAGGTTGGCGGCGCTGTTGTAGCCGCGCTCGCCCGAATAGCGGCCGGCCGCCTGCTCCACATCGCGCTGGCGCGACATCGGATCGTCGGAGATCGCGAGCTCGGTCTTCTGCATGCGCTGGATCTCGTCGCGCAGGCGCGCCGCCTCCTCGAACTCGAGATTGGCCGCCGCTTCGCGCATCCGCTGCTCGAGGTCGGCGACGGTGACCGCGAAATTGTGCCCGATGCCGGGCGCCGCCTCGGCCATCCCCTTGTCGACGCGGACATGGTCGCGCTCGTACATCGAATCGAGAATGTCGCCGATGGAGCGCTTCACCGACTCCGGCGTGATGCCGTGCTCCTCGTTGTAGGCGAGCTGCTTCTCGCGGCGGCGCGAGGTCTCGGCCATCGCGCGCTCCATCGAGCCGGTGATGTGGTCGGCATAAAGGATCACGCGCCCGTCGACGTTTCGCGCCGCGCGGCCGATCGTCTGCACCAGCGAGGTCTCCGAGCGCAGGAACCCTTCCTTGTCCGCGTCGAGGATCGCGACGAGGCCGCACTCCGGAATGTCGAGCCCCTCGCGCAGGAGGTTGATGCCGACGAGCACGTCGAACGTGCCGAGGCGCAGGTCGCGGATGATCTCGATCCGCTCGATCGTGTCGATGTCGGAGTGCATGTAGCGCACGCGCACGCCGTTATCGTGGAGATACTCGGTGAGGTCCTCCGACATCCGCTTCGTCAGCGTGGTGATGAGCGTGCGGTAGCCCTTGTCGGCGACGGCGCGGATCTCGCCGAGCACGTCGTCGACCTGATGCTTGGCGGGACGGATCTCCACCGGGGGGTCGATGAGGCCGGTCGGCCGGATGACCTGCTCGACGAAGACGCCGCCCGACTCGTCCATTTCCCACCCGCCCGGCGTCGCCGACACGCAGATCGTCTGCGGGCGCATGATGTCCCACTCCTCGAAGCGGAGCGGGCGGTTGTCCATGCAGGAGGGGAGGCGGAAGCCGTATTCGGCGAGCGTCGCCTTGCGTCGAAAGTCGCCGCGATACATCGCGCCGACCTGCGGCACGGTCACGTGGCTCTCGTCGAGGAAGACGATCGCGTTGTCGGGCAGATATTCGAAGAGGGTCGGCGGCGGCTCGCCGGGCTGGCGGCCGGTGAGGTAGCGCGAATAATTCTCGATGCCGTTGCAGGCCCCGGTCGCCTCCATCATCTCGAGATCGTAGCGGGTGCGCTGCTCCAGCCGCTGCGCCTCGAGGAGGCGGCCGGCATTGTTCAGTTCGACGAGGCGGTGGCGCAGCTCTTCCTTGATCGCCTTCATCGCCTGCTGGAGCGTCGGGCGCGGCGTCACATAGTGCGAGTTCGCGTAGACTTTGACGAGCTCCATCTCCTCCTGCTTGTGGCCGGTGAGGGGATCGAACTCGGTGATGGATTCCACCTCGTCGCCGAAGAGGGAGACGCGCCAGGCCCGGTCCTCATAGTGGGCCGGGAAGATCTCGACCGTGTCGCCGCGCACGCGGAAGGTGCCGCGCACGAAGTTGGCGTCGGACCGCTTGTATTGGAGCGCGACGAGGTCGGCGAGGAGCTGGCGCTGGTCGAGCTGCTCGCCGACCTGGATCGAGAAGGTCATCGCCGTGTAGGTCTCGACCGAGCCGATACCGTAGATGCACGACACGGACGCGACGATGATCACGTCGTCCCGCTCCAGAAGCGCACGCGTCGCGGCGTGGCGCATCCGGTCGATCTGCTCGTTGATCGACGATTCCTTCTCGATATACGTGTCCGTGCGCGGGACGTACGCCTCCGGCTGGTAGTAGTCGTAGTAGGAGACGAAATACTCGACCGCGTTGTTCGGGAAGAACGACTTGAACTCGCCGTAGAGCTGGGCCGCCAGCGTCTTGTTCGGGGCGAGGATCAGCGCGGGGCGCTGCATGCGTTGGATGACCTGCGCCATGGTGTAGGTCTTGCCCGAGCCGGTGACGCCGAGGAGGACCTGCGTCTTGTCTTCGGAGCCGAGCCCTTCCACGAGCTCGGTGATCGCCTGCGGCTGGTCGCCTCGCGGCTCATACTCCGAGACGAGCTCGATCGTGATGCCGCCTTCGCTCTTCTCCGGCCGGGCCGGGCGGTGCGGCTGCCACTCGCCGGCGCGAAATTCCGGGCGGCCGTTCTGGATGAGATCCTCGAGCGCGGCGACGGTCGCCGTGGCGCCGGAGGTCGGGAGCGCCTCGGCGTCCTCCAGCGTGATGTCGAGGCCGGGGATGGGGTTGAGGCCGGCGCCCGCGCGCTCGCGCGCGCTCGCCTTGCCGCCCATGGAGGTGCCGCGCGCGGTCCGCGCCGCGCCTTCTTTCTTGCCGCGCTTGGCCTTCGGCTTCTCGGCCGCCGCGGCCTTCGCCGGCTTGCGCTTGGCGGGAGGCTTGCCGCCGTCCGCATCCGCGCGCGCACGCTCATGTGCCGCGCGGGCGTCCGACCCGTCGTCCCCTTCGATCTCTTCGGCCCAGGATTCTATCGATCGATGCTTGCTCTCACTGACATCTGGCCGCGGAGCCTCGGCGAACCCGTCCTGATCATCGTGTTCGGTCATGGTCTCGATATGGCGCGCTGGGGTGCGCCCTACAACGGTGGGTTCGGGCGCTCACGGTCTTTGTGAGCCGGAACGAACAAATTAGCAACCTCTGCGGATCAGGCAGCGCGCGAACGGCGGGGATCCTGGCGGAAAGTGCGTTCCGCACGTGCGCCGCTGCGTCCGGCAATAGCGCACCTCCTCGCCGCGCGTGAACTCGAATCGCGGCACGCGCGGCCGGCAGACGGTGGTCACCCGGCACGCCTCGCGCCACCCGCCGGCCGAGGTCGACCCGCGGCAGACGATCTCGCCGACCCGGCACCCGGCTTCCGCCGGTGCGACCCATGCCGCCATGCAGGCGACGAACAGGAATAGATAAAGCAGGCGACCGATCAATATTCCCTCCATCACCGGAGGGAGAGTGGCCGATCATGATGCGCTCGGCTACAGAAATTAAAATTGAAAATTAGTTCAACTGCGCGATGAGCATGAAGATGCCAAATAATATCGGCTGGTGGATCAAATAAATCAAAAGACTATTGCGGCCGAGTGCCATTATCGCGTTCCAGAACGCCCCCGGATCGGCGATGCGGGCCGTCTGCGGGACGAGCCTTGCGAAGGCGACGCCGAACAGCGTCGCGGAGAACCAGGGGAAGATCGGCTCGTAGTCGAAGGCGAAGGGCCCCGTCTCGGCGAGGCCGAGCGCGTAGAAGAACGGCCCGTCGAAGATCGGGCTCGAATAGAGGTTCGGCAGGACGAGGACAAAGGCCGCCACCGCCAGCGTGATCCAGGCCGGCAGGCGCAGGAAGGGGAGGGCGAGCACGCTGAAGGTCGCGATCGCGTGGAGGATGCCGAAATAGATCGGCACGGGCATCGCGAAGGCGGTGCCGATGGTCACGAGCGCCGCCGCGCCCGCGATCACGAGGAAGCGGATCAGGAAGGAACGCCAGCGGATCCCCGCCCCGTGCGCCACGACGAGGCTGACCCCGACGAGGAACAGGAAGGTGCTCGCGATGCTCGCGGCGAACGTGCGCCAGCCGGTCCCGTAGGAGACCGGCCAGTCGACGTAGCCGAAGAAGAGAAGGTCGAACGCGCCGTGGTAGATCACCATGGCGATGATCGCGAGGCCGCGCGCCGCGTCGAGCCAGAGGATGCGCGGGCGCCGGGGGCCCGCGCGCCGGGTCAATATCGCCACGCCTCCGCCTTCGCGAGCAGGAAGTCGCGGAACGCCTGGACGCGGGCGGAATTCCGAAGCTCCTCCGCGTAGACGAAATAGAGTTCGTAGGACGGCGCTTCGGCGCCGAGATCGATCTGCACGAGATCGCCCTCGGTCTCGAGCACGAAATCCGGCAGGACGCCGAGCCCGGCCCCGCCGGCGACCGCGTAGCGCAGCGCCAGGATGTTGTTGATCCGCACCGTCGCGTTGCGCGGATTGTCGGTCGGGCGGCCCGCCGTCTCCAGCCAGTTCAACTCGCGCAGATAGGCGGGCGGGTTGGGGCCGAAGGCGCAGATGCGGTGCTGGTCGAGATCCTCCAGCGTGCGCGGCGTGCCGTACGTGTCGATATAGCTCTGCGACGCGTAGACGTGGAAGTGCACGGTGAAGAGGCGGCGCTGGACGAGGTCCGGCTGGACCGGTTGACGCCAGCGGATCGCGATGTCCGCCTCGCGCATCCCGATATCGAGCTCGTTGTCGTCGAAGATCAGCGAGAGCTGGACGTCGGGATAGAGCTCCACGAAATCGCCGATGCGCGCGCACAGCCAAGAGGAGCCGAGCGCGATCGTCGTCGTCACGCGCAGGATGCCGCGGGGGTGGTCGCGCGAATCGAGGAGCGCGCCTTCCACGAGCTGAAGCTCGCGGGCGATCTCGCTCGTCGTGCGATAGAGCCGCTCGCCCTGCTCGGTCAGGAGCAGGCCGCGCGCGTGGCGATGGAACAGCGGGACGCCGATCTGCATCTCCAGCGCGTGGACCTGGCGGCTCACCGCGGACTGGCTGATGTTCAGATCCTCACCCGCATGGGTGAAGCTGCCCTTCTGCGCCGCCGCGTGGAAAACTCTCAGCTTGTCCCAATCCATGGGCCGCCTCCATCAACCCATGGGGGGTCGCGAAAATCTCGGATCGTCCTGCCTCATGCCGCCAACGTCTCCTTGCTGGCGGACACGGGGTTGGCGGCGAGGAAGCGCTCGGCTTCGAGCGCGGCCATGCAGCCCATGCCGGCCGCGGTGACGGCCTGGCGGAACACTTCGTCGCTGACATCGCCCGCGGCGAAGACGCCCGGCACGCTGGTCGCCGTCGAATCGGCCTCGGTCCAGACATAGCCGGACGGGCGCAGCCGGAGCTGGTCCTTCACGAGTTCGGTCGAGGGCTGGTGGCCGATCGCGACGAAAATGCCGTCGACCGGGATCGAGCGCTCCTCGCCCGTCTTGGTGTCGCGGATGCGCGCGCCGGTGACGCCCAGCGGCGTGCCGCCGCCCTCAACATCGATCAGCTCCGCGTTCCAGACCATCTCGATCTTCGGGTGCGCGAACAGGCGGTCCTGCAGGATCCGCTCGGCGCGCAGCGAGTCGCGGCGGTGGACGAGCGTCACCTTCGAGGCGTGGTGGGTGAGGTAAAGTGCTTCCTCGACCGCGGTGTTGCCGCCGCCGATCACCACGACCTCCTTGCCGCGATAGAAGAAGCCGTCGCACGTCGCGCAGGCCGAGACGCCGAAGCCCTTGAACTGCTCCTCGGTCGGCAGGCCGAGCCACTTCGCCTGCGCGCCGGTCGCGATCACCACCGCGTCGGCCACATATTCGGTGCCGCTGTCGCCCTTCAGGCGGAAGGGGCGCTGCGAGAGGTCCGCCTCGAGGAGGTGGTCGTAAACCATCTTCGTGCCGACATGCTCGGCCTGGGCGCGCATCTGCTCCATCAGCCAGGGGCCCTGGATGACGTCGGCGAAGCCCGGATAGTTCTCGACATCCGTCGTGATCGTCATCTGCCCGCCGGGCTGGATGCCCGCGACGAGCACCGGCTCCAGCATCGCGCGCGCCGCGTAGATCGCCGCCGTGTAGCCGGCCGGACCCGAACCCACGATGAGGAGCTTTGTCCTGACGGTCTCCACCATGATGCGTGTTCTCCTCGTCCAGCTCGTCAGTTGCGCTCGATTGCGGTCGGCCCGATGGAGGCCGACTTGATCGCCATCAAATGCGGTCCTGCGCATCCTCCAGCAACCCTAATGATGCACGCAAGGTATCAGCTATTGTGTCCGCTGCATCGAGCGGGTCGTATTTCCACGATTTTAGGCTCCCGTCGAACCATTGCATGGCGCCGTGTTCCACGAGCCCGTCATAAAACGTGTCGAATTTCGCCTTGCCGCCCGGCAGGCGCCAGCCATAGGCGGGTTTGCCGGTCGCGACGACATCGCTCAGCATCGCGAAGGAATCGGCGGTGACGACGAACGCGTCCGCCTTCTCGAGGATCCCCGCATAGGCGATTGACGCGCCGACGGGGGCGCTCGTCTGCGGCATCATGGCGTCCACGAAGAGCGCACCCCCGTCCGCGAGCGTCTCGCGCAGGATCGCGCTCTGCGCCGCGCCGGTGCGGCGCGAGGTGGTGACGAGAAGGCTCGCATCGTGCGTGTCGGCGAAGGCGGCGAGGCGGGCGGCGAGCTCGTGCGCCTCGTCGGGTCCGAAGCGGTGCGACCGGCTCGCTCCGCCAATGAGCACGCCGACGCGGGGCGGCGAAAGGTCCGGCCGCACCGTATCGATCCAGGCCGCGCCCTCTCGTCGCTCCTCCGGCGTCACCGCGGAGGGGGCGGTCAGCGTCTCCAGCCGGTTGCGGCGCGCGTAGCCGAGCGAGGTGCGGTCGTGGAGCGGGGCCCAGACGAAGTCGAACTCGTTCGGCCGCCACAGCACGGGCTGCAACACCGCGACGCAGGGGCGCGGCGCCGGCCGCCGCGCGATGGCGCGGGCAAAGCGCAGGCTCTGCCGCCCCGCGCCGATCACCAGCGCCGGGGCGATCGCGGCGACGTCCGCCCACACCGCGTCCGGATCCTCACGCCCGTCGACCGTGCGGATTGTGGTCTCAAGCCCCAGGCGACGGGCGATGGCGAGCGCCTGGCGCTCGTGCCCTTTCTTGCCTTTGGCTGAAATGATCAAACACCGGGACATGGCTTGTGGCATCAAAATACGCGGGACTGTACGTGCCGAGAGCTTGACCTGTCTCAAGAGGGACACAAGTCCTCATACGACATGACACGTCGCTCATCTCATTTGTGCGGAAAGTGCCCTTTAACCCATGAAAGTTCGTCTTGATTCTGTCGATTGGAAGATCCTCGCGGCTTTGCAGGCCAATGGCAGGATCACCAATGTGGAGCTTGCCCGGCGCGCCGGGATCTCGGCACCCCCTTGCCTGCGGCGGGTGCGGGCGCTCGAGCAGGGCGGTATCATCAAAGGGTATCGCACGCTGATCGACGAGAAAGAACTCGGCTACGACCTGACGGCGTTCGCGTTCGTCGGCCTCAAGAACCAGACCGAAGCCGAACTCGTGCGCTTCGAGGAGCAGGTCCGCCAGTGGTCGGTCGTGCGCGAGGCGTGGATGGTGTCGGGCGAAGTGGATTTCATCCTCTTCTGCATCACCGACACGCTGCGCTCGTTCCAGAATTTCATCATCGAGACGCTCACCTCCGCCGAGAATGTGGAGAGCGTGCGCACCTCGCTGACGATCCGCCAGTCGAAGTCCGAACCGCGGGTTCCGATGGCGAATGTCGGCGCGGAGGACGACGGCAAGGCCCAGTTCGAGCCGGCCTGAACGGCAGGGGCCGCCCCGGCGGCCTCAGCGCCAATGGTCGAGGAAGGAGAGGATCCCGCTCGCGCGCAACGGCGTGATGGTGAGGGTCCCGTTCTCCGCGAGCGAGAGGTTGAGGCGCGCCGTCTGGGCGAGCGTGCGCACCCGCTCCGACTGCAGCACCACTTCGAGAAGCCCTTCGGCGCTCGCCGAGATCACGATGGAGGCCTCGTGCCGCCGCGCAGTCACGATGCTGCCGGACGGGGCGCGCGCGGCCATCGACAGGAGGACGAGGCGCAGGAGGTGGGCCTCCGCGTCGGGCGGGGCCTCCGACAGCGGCGTGTCGTCCTCGCTGACGAGGAGGATCGCGGCGTCCGTCACGAGGCGGCGCACCTCGCGCACGGCCTGCTCCAGCGGCGATCCGGGCTTGCGGGGCGTCGGCTCGGCGGCGGCCGAGGGAGCGAGGTCGGCGAGCACCGGGTGGAAGACGAGGCAGGCGAGCCCCCCGTCCAAGAGCGCACCGGCGCTCACATGATAGGCCTTGCCGTCGAGGCGGATCGCGTGCGGGCTCTCGGCACACCCGTCCGACAGGCAGAAGGACATCTCGATCAGGTTGAGGACGAGGCTGCGGTCGGCGGCCGAGAGGCGCTCGTCGAGCCGGGCCTCGTCGCCGTTGATCGCCCGGAAGGCGCTGTTCGAGACCGAGACGGTGCCCGCGACGGTGACGAGCGCCACCGGATCGGGGTTCGCGTCGAGGAGGGAGGCGAGCGGGTCGCGGCGTGCGGCGGCCTTCGCGGCCCCGGCCTTCTCCGCTTCGCCGCGCTGCAGCGGCAGGACGGTGATCAGCATCGCCCGGCCGCGCGCCCAGTCGCTCGCCGCCATCGTGACCTTGGCGTGGAAGGTGGCGCCGGCGGCGGTGGTCATCACCATCATGCCCTCCTCCCCGGCGATGCCGCCATGGAAGAGGGCGCCGAGCCCGCCCGCGGCCTCCAGCACGTTGCAGGACGAGTAGCCGAACAGCGTCACCGCCGTCTTGTTCATGAAGGCGAGGGAATTGCGCGTGACGACGAGGATCGCGACGGGGACGCGGTCGAGAAGGGCGGCGGCGCGCGGGTCGGCGGGGGCGACGTCGAGGGTCGAGCCCGTCTGGGGCGCGCCGGAAACGGTTTCCTCCGCCTGCGTCACCATGTCGCCAGCGAAGCGCGCGCCCAGCGATTTGGCGATGTAGCGATAAGCATCCGCCTCGGGTCGCGACATCCGATCGACGTCGATATGTGCCTCCCGTCCCTCCATGGCGGACCCTTTCTCTCCTCCTGCGCGACGCAACAGCGGACCATCAGTGGCCGAAGTGTGCTTCTATTGCGTTAAGAGAAAAAGTCCGACCCTCGGCCGGGCCATTTGCGGTTGCAAAAGAAAAATGTTGCACCGCACAAAAGACCAACTATGTTTGGTCCTGACGGCGGTGATTGGCCGCAGTCGAAGGCGCCACGCTGGTGGCGGCGCCACAATTTGTGGAGGAGGGTCAAATGTCGACCAACGAGAATCTGCCCAGCCCGGACACGGTTGCCGAACAGACCTTCGTGGCCGCTCAGAAGGCGACCGAGGAGTTTGCGTCAGTGTTACCCGGGACGGATGCCCCAAACATGGTCCGCGAGATGGCAGTGCAGGGCATTGCAGCGGCCCGCAATGTGTATGAAACCGCGCGTAATGCAGCAGAGGAAGCGACGGACATGATGGAAGATACCTACGAGAACGCCCGCAAGTCGTTCACCGAGATGAACCTTAAGCTCATCGATCAGGCCCAGGCCAACGCCGACCGCGTTTTTGCCTTCGCCAAGGAAGTCGCTGGCGCCAAGACCGTCTCCGAGGCGGTTGAACTGCAGACCAAGTTCGCGCGTGAGCAGTTTGAGGCCTTCGCCAGCCAGGCTCGCGAGCTTCAGGAAACCGCTCAGAAGCTGGCCAGCGAGACCGCCGGCCCGATGAAGGACGCCTGGGAAAAGGCGACCAACAAGTTCAACGCGTAAGTCCGGCGCGGCGCCGTTCACCTGACATACAGGTGAAGGGCTGCACCTGACGGTTCGAGCGGGGGCAGTTTTGTGGATGCGTCCTGCCCCCCTCCACCAGAAACGCGCGTCGGGCCTTCCCGACGCGCTTTTTTTGTGCCAAGACGCCGATCACGCTATCGATGCGTCCCCGGGCCGACGTAGCTCAGCTGGTTAGAGCGCTGGATTGTGGATCCAGAGGTCCCTGGTTCGAACCCAGGCGTCGGTACCATTCAAGCCCCATTCCCCGTTTCTCGCGCCGCAACAGCGGCCACGGTCTTTTCCCGCCGCGACGGCGCCGTCTCCACGCGAGGCGATTGAACGCGCGCCGATTTCGGTTCAGGGAGAAGGCGCACGTCCGGCGGTCGCGCGCGGTGTCTTTTGCGCCGATGCTGTGTACAGCCACGCCGGCGTTGCCATAGTTTGTGAGCGAGAAGAGGGCCGGACCCACCGGCCGGGGGAGGCCCAGTGGCACACTATCTCACGATCGAAGACCTGCGCGTGCGCCACCACAGCCGCACGCCGAAGATGTTCTACGACTACGCCGATTCCGGCTCCTACACGCAGGGCACCTATAACGAGAACGAAAGCGCGTTCGCCGGCATCAAGCTGCGCCAGCGCGTCGCCCGCAACATCGACCATCGCGACCTGTCGGGGACGATCCTCGGCAAGCCGGCCTCGCTGCCGCTCTATCTCGCCCCCGTCGGCATGACGGGGATGCAATATCCGGACGGCGAGATCCACGCCGCGCGCGCGGCCGAGAAGTTCGGCATCCCCTTCACGCTTTCGACGATGAGCATCTGCTCCATCGAGGACGTGGCGGCCAACACCACCAAACCCTTCTGGTACCAGCTCTACGTGATGCGCGATCGCGGCTTCGTGTCCGACATGATCGCGCGCGCCAAGGCGGCGGGCTGCGCGGCGCTCGTCCTCACGCTCGACCTTCAGATCCTCGGCCAGCGCCACAACGACCTGCGCAACGGCCTCTCCGCGCCGCCGAAGATGACGCCGCAGGTGATCCTCGACCTCATGCGCCACCCGGCCTGGTGCCTCGGGATGCTCGGCACGAAGCGGCGCACCTTCGGCAACATCGTCGGTCACGCGCCGGGGGTGACGTCGATGTCCTCGTTGGTGGAGTGGACCCACTCCCAGTTCGACCCCTCGCTCGACTGGTCGTCCGTCGAGTGGATCAAGTCGCAGTGGGACGGGCCGCTGATCCTGAAGGGCATCGGCGACGTGGAGGACGCGAAGATCGCGGTGCAGACCGGCGCCGACGCGATCACCGTGTCGAACCATGGCGGCCGCCAGCTCGACGGCGCGCCGGCCTCGATCCACATGCTGCCGCAGATTGCCGAGGCGGTCGGCGACAAGATCGAGATCCATTTTGACGGCGGGATCCGCTCCGGACAGGACGTCCTGAAGGCGCTGGCGCTCGGCGCCGACGTCTGCTCCATCGGCCGCGCCTACATCTACGGGCTCGGCGCGATGGGCGAGGCGGGCGTCACGCGCGCGCTGGAGATCATCCGCAAGGAGATGGACATCACGATGGCGCTGTGCGGGGAGACGAAGCTCACCGATTTCGGCCCGCACAATGTCTGGGGCGGCGTGCCGCGCCCGGTGCCGCTCACCGCCGACCTCGAGCGCGTCTCGCTCGAGGGTGTCGGCGCCGCCTGACGCGGACGGTCGACGGGGCGGGCGCGGCCCGCCCGGGCCTCCCGGAGGCCTACTTCACCTCTTCGCTGGGATACACACCCCAAAGTTGGCGCTGCGGGACGACGCCGCGCCAGCCCTTGCCCGAGATCGAGCACCACGATCCGTCGCAGCGATCGACATTGCCGAGCACATTGGGTTGCAAATAGGCAACCGGGTGCGCCGAAGCTTTCGCCTCGGCGCGCAGCGGGACGTTCTCGTTCTGGCTCCAGGGGCTGACGAGGACCGTGCGGCGGCCCGACAGGAGCGACTGGTGGACCCAGCCTTCCTCGCCGTCGGCGTCGCGCACCTGGCGCCAGTTGCCGAACTCGCGCACGATCTCCACCGGGAGCCCGGACTTGGTGAACGTCCAGACGACCTTGTGATTGAAGGACGGGCCGACCCGCACGTTCACCTCGGATGAGGAGAGGCTGACGAAGCGCGGCAGGGGCAGACCGCTCGCCCCGCGCTCCAGCGCCTCGGCCGCCGAAGCGGCGCCGGACGACAGGGTGAGGGCGGCAAGCGTGGTGGCGAACGCCATGGCGGCCCAGCGCGGCGCACCACGAAATCCGATCCGTTTCATAGGAGCCTCGATCTCTTGAGGGCCATAAGCTGCCACGGCCGGGTTGCGCGATCGTTACCGATCTGCGAACCACGTTCGCCGGTCCGAGGAGATCGCCATGGGGGACAGTGTCATCGTCACGCGCCGTCTGCCGGAAACGGTGGAGGCCCGCATGCGTCAGCTCTTCGACGTGCGCCTCAATGAGAGCGACAGGCCGCTGACGCAGGCCGAACTCGTCCAGGCCGTGCGCGAGGCGCGCGTTCTGGTGCCGACCATCACCGACCGTATCGACGCGAGCGTGCTGGAGCAGGCCGGCCCCGATCTCGGCCTCATCGCCAATTACGGGGCGGGGACGGACCATATCGACCTCGACGCGGCGAGCGCGCGCGAAATCGACGTCTCGAACACGCCGGGCGTCCTCACCGAGGACACGGCCGACATGACGATGGCGCTGATCCTGTCGCTGCCGCGCCGCGTGGTGGAGGGCGTGCGCGTCATCGAGGAGCAGCGCTTTCCCGGCTGGTCGCCGACCTGGATGCTCGGCCACCGCGTCTCGGGCAAGCGAATCGGCATCGTCGGGATGGGTCGGATCGGCGCGGCCGTCGCCCGCCGCGCCCGCGCCTTCGGCATGGCGGTCCACTATCACAACCGCCGCCCCGCTGCGCAGAGCGTCGCCGAGCCCCTCGGCGCGACCTACTGGCAGAGCCTCGACCAGATGCTGGCGCGGATGGATTTCGTGTCGATCCATTGCCCGCACACGCCCGCGACATTCCATCTCCTCTCGGCCCGCCGCCTCGCCCTCATGCGGCCCGAGTGCATTCTCGTGAACCTTGCCCGCGGTGAGATCGTTGACGAGGAGGCCCTCATCCGGCAGCTCGAGGCCGGCGCCCTCGCGGGCGCGGCGCTCGACGTGTTCGAGCGCAGACCCGCGATCGACGAGCGGCTTCTGAAACTGGCTCGGGAGGGCAAGGCGCTCCTTCTGCCGCACATGGGGTCCGCCACCATTGAGGGGCGGATCGATATGGGGGAGAAGGTCATCGTGAACATCCGGACCTTCCTCGATGGCCACCGCCCGCCCGACCTCGTCCTCCCCCATTCCGGTGGCGTTCACCCAACGCTCATGGTTTGACGGGCAGGTAGGTGTGTACGTCCGAGTCTGAATTTGTCTCTATTTGTCCTTCCACACGATCCGTCTGAGAGGAAACCGCTCATGCTTGCGACCGTCACGACCAGCCGCGCTCGAGGAGTGGGGCTTGTGTGCATCCTGACGCTCGCCCTCGCCGGCTGCTTCTCCTCCAGCCAGCGCCGCGCTCCCGCTCCGATCCAGGCCGCGCCGTCCGCGCCGGTCCAGTCGGCCGAGCTCGCGCCGCCGCCGCAGCCCGTCGCGCCCGTCGCGCCGGTCGCCGAAGCGCCGCTGCCGGCAGAGACGCAGACGGCCGCCGCCCCGCCCGCATCGAGCGGCGTGTCGGTCGGCCGCACCGACCTTCTCGGCGGCTGGACGCTCTCCTCGGGCGGTGAGACCTGCCAGCTCTTCATGTCGCTGACGACGTGGACGGGCGGCTATCGCGCCTCGACGCGCGGCTGCTCCTCGCCGCAGCTCTCCGGCATCAGCGCGTGGGACCTCAGCGGCAACACCGTCACGCTGAAGGGCGGCGACGGGGCGAACACCGTCGCGACGCTGACCGCGAGCCAGCCCCAGCAGTTCAACGGCTCGACCACCGGCGGCGCCGGCATCACCGTCTCCCGCTAATCTCGCGGGCAGCGGGCAGCGGGCAACGGGGCGCGCCGCGCCCGGACGACCTGGCCGGACCGATAGGGGCCCGGCCGCTGCGGTAAGCGCTCCGTCGCGAGGGACCGCCATGCTCGACCATATCGAGATCCACGTGCGCGACATCGAGAAGGCCCGCGCCTTCTATGATTCGGCGCTCGCCCCCCTCGGCCTGCGGATCGTGATGTCCGTTACCCCGCAGGAGAGCGGCGGCACCACGCGCTACGGCTACGGCAGGCGCGCCCATCCGGACTTCTGGATCAGCGACCTCGCCCCGGCCTCGACCGGCGTCCACATCGCCTTCACCGCGCCCGACCACGCGACCGTCTCCGCCTTCTACGCGGCGGCAATGGAGGCGGGCGGGCGCGACAACGGGCCGCCCGGCCCGCGCCTCCACTATCACCCCGCCTACTACGCGGCCTTCGTGCTGGATCCGGACGGAAACAACATCGAGGCCGTCCACTTCCCCGCCGCGGGCTGAGATGGGACCGGGCACGGACGGCATGCCGCGTCCGGTGCTGGCGACCGCGCGGCTCGACCTCACCCCGCCGGCGCGCGCCGATGCGGCGGCGATCGTCCGCCTCGTCGGTGATCTGGAGGTGAGCCGCTGGCTCCTGCGCGTCCCGCACCCTTACGAGCACGCCGATGCGGTCTTCTATCTGGAACGGGTCGCGCCGACCGAATGCGCCGTGGCGCTGCGCCGGCGCGAGGATGGAGCATTTCTCGGGATCATGAGCCTCACCCCGAACGGGCCGGGCGCGTGGGAGCTCGGCTATTGGATCGGCCGGCCCTTCTGGGGGGCGGGCTATGCGAGCGAGGCGGCGCGCCGTCTCGTCCCCTTCGGATTCGAGGCGCTCGACGCCGACCGCCTCACCGCCGGCTATTTCGCCGGCAATGCGCGATCGGCGGGCGTTCTTGAAAAGCTCGGCTTCGTCGCGGCCGGGCGCTCGCGATGCGTCCCGGTCGCGACGGGGGACGAGATCGAGAAGATCGATCTCGCCCTGCCGCGGGCCCGCTGGGAGGCCCGTCCCGTCAGAGGATGAAGCGCGACAGGTCCGCGTTCGCCGCGATGTCGGACACCATGCGGTTCACGTGCGCCCGGTCGATCACCAGCGTCTCGCCGGACCGGTCGGTCGCGGTGAAGGAGATCTCGTCGAGCACGCGCTCCATCACCGTCTGGAGACGCCGCGCGCCGATATTCTCAACCGTCGCGTTGATATCCACCGCGATCTCGGCGATCGCGTCGATGCCGTCTTCGGTGAAGTCGAGCGTCACGCCCTCGGTCGCGAGCAGCGCCGAGGACTGCTTGATCAGCGAGGCTTCCGTCTCGGTGAGGATCGAGCGGAAATCCTCCTTGGTCAGCGGCTGAAGCTCCACGCGGATCGGCAGGCGGCCCTGCAACTCCGGCAGGAGGTCGGACGGCTTCGAGACGTGGAAAGCACCGGACGCGATGAAGAGGATATGGTCCGTCTTCACCTGGCCGTGCTTCGTCGCGACGGCGGTCCCTTCGACGAGCGGCAGGAGGTCACGCTGCACGCCCTCGCGGGAGACGTCGCCGCCCATCCGGTCGGAGCGCACGGTGATCTTGTCGATCTCGTCGAGGAAGACGATGCCGTTCTGCTCGACCTGGCGCAGCGCCTCCTTGATGAGCTTCTCCTGGTCGATGAGCTTGTCCGACTCCTCGGCGATCAGAAGCTCGTAGCTGTCGCGCACGCTGGTGCGGTGGGACTTCTTCTGCCCGCCGAACGCCTTGCCGAACATCTCGCCGATATTCATCACGCCGATATTGGCGCCGGGCATGCCGGGGATGTCGAAGCTCGGCATCTGGGGCGTCGCGACGATCTCGACCTCGATCTCGCGGTCGTCGAGCTCGCCGGCGCGCAGGCGGCGGCCGAACGATTCGCGCGTCGCGGGCGAGGCCGACTTGCCGACGAGCGCGTCGAGCACCCGCTCCTCGGCGGCGAGGTGGGCGGTCGCCTGCACTTCCTTGCGGCGACGCTCGCGCACCTGGGTGATGCCGATCTCCACGAGGTCGCGCACGATCGATTCCACGTCGCGGCCGACATAGCCGACCTCGGTGAACTTCGTCGCCTCGACCTTGATGAAGGGCGCGTTGGCGAGCTTGGCGAGGCGGCGGGAGATCTCCGTCTTGCCGACGCCGGTGGGGCCGATCATCAGGATGTTCTTCGGCATCACCTCTTCGCGAAGATCCTCCGAGAGCTGCTGCCGGCGCCAGCGATTGCGCAGCGCGATGGCGACCGCGCGCTTGGCGTCCTTCTGACCGATGATGAACCGGTCGAGCTCGGAGACGATCTCGCGTGGGGAAAAATTCGTCATGGATGTCCTTTCCTCCAGCGTGCCTTGGGCCCCGCCGGATGCCGCCCGAAGCGCGGCCTTCTCGATCCTCAAGCCTCGTCGAGCGTTTCGACGATCAGCTGGTCGTTCGTGTAGACGCAGATCTCGGCGGCGATGGCCATCGCGCGGCGCGCGATTTGTTCGGCGCTCATGTCCGTGTCGGCGAGCGCACGGGCGGCCGAAAGGGCGTACATGCCGCCCGAGCCGATGCCGGCGATGCCGTGCTCGGGCTGGAGAACGTCGCCATTGCCGGTGATGACCAGCGTCTCGGTCTTGTCCGCGACGATCATCATCGCTTCGAGATGTCGCAGATAGCGATCCGTCCGCCAGTCCTTCGCGAGCTCCACGGCGGCGCGCATGAGCTGGCCGGGATATTGTTCGAGCTTGCGCTCCAGCCGCTCGAGCAGCGTGAAGGCGTCGGCCGTCGCACCCGCGAAGCCGGCGATCACGTCACCCTTGCCGATGGTGCGGACCTTGCGGGCCGTGCCCTTGATGACGGTCGGCCCCATGGAAACCTGGCCGTCGCCCGCGACCACAACCTTCCCGCCCTTGCGGACGGTGAGGATCGTGGTGCCGTGCCACGGCGCTTCTGTCGTGTTTGTCATACTCAACCTGTATCGTGTGCTAGTCATATGGTTCGCAGGATAAAGGCGCGCAACGAGGCGGGATGGCCGCGCGGACCTGGGCATTTTGTGCCCTGGTTGGAATGAGGCGGCCGCTGCTAGACCGACCGTCGGATTGCAACGAGGCTGCGGCCCCGCTTCTGGAGGCTCTATGGGACACGGGCATCATCACCACCATGTCGACCCGGAGGCGGGCGACCGGCGCGTCGCCCTCGCGGTGCTCGTCAATGTCGGCCTCACGGTCGTGCAGGTGGTGGGCGGCGTCCTCGCCGGCTCGCTCTCCCTCGTCGCCGACGCGCTCCACAATTTCTCCGACGCGATCTCGCTGGTGATCGCCTTCGGCGCGCGCAAGATCGCCCGCCGCCCCGCCAACTCCGACATGACCTTCGGCTATGGCCGGGCGGAGGTGGTCGCCGCGCTCATCAACTACACGACGCTCATCGTGATCGGCCTCTACCTCGTCTACGAGGCGGTGATGCGCTTCTTCGAGCCGGAGCCGGTGGCCGGGTGGATGATCGTGATCATCGCCGGCGTCGCGCTGGTGATCGACGTCGCAACCGCGCTCCTCACCTTCTCGATGTCGAAGTCGAGCGCGAACATCCGCGCGGCCTTCCTCCACAATGTCGCCGATGCGCTCGGCTCGATCGGCGTCATCATCGCGGGCACGCTGATCATCCTGTTCGGATGGCAGCTCGTCGACCCGCTCGTGACGCTGATGATCGCGGGCTACATCCTGTGGCAGGCCTTCAGCGAGATCGGCGGGGTGATCCGCATCCTGATGCTCGGCAGCCCGCCCGACATGGCCTCCGAGGACGTCGTCGACGGGATCCGCGCGGTCGACGGGGTGATTGACGTCCACCACACCCATTTCTGGTTGATGAACGAGCACGAGGCCTCGCTCGACGCGCACATCATGATCGAGTCGGGCGCCTGGTCGCGGGCCGATGCGATCAAGCTGGCGGTGAAGTCGATGCTGGCCGAGCGGTTCGGGATCGAGCACGCGACGCTGGAGCTCGAGTGCGCGGCCCATCCGTGCAGCGACCGGACCGTGTTCGGCCATGGCGAGACGAGCGGCGCGCATCCCGACCACGCGCACGACCACCCGGACCATGACCACGATCATGGCGCGGCGGGGCACAGCCACGGGGCGCGGCCGGCGACGGCGTCACATTGAGGGAGAGGGGTGGGGCGAGGGGCCCCGCGTCACCGTCGGCCGAGCGACGGGCTCAGGCGGCGACGGACGAGCGCTCGGCGGCGGAGCGGTAGAGCCAGACGCGGGCCGGCGGCAGGTTGCCGATCACCCAGCGCGAGGTCGACCAGGTGATGCCCACGAGGTCCTTCACGGCCGGCACCAGCGCGTAAGAGAACTGGATGAAGGGCGCGCCCGGCGCCATCAGCCGCATCGCGTCCGACAGGAGCGCCTGACGCTCCGGCAGCGGCCGCGTGAAGAGGGGCAGGCCCGAGACGACCGAGGCGATCGGCGGGTTGCCGAGGGTCGCCATCGTCTCGCTGAGCGCATAGGCGTTGCCGTTGACGACGGTCGCGCCCGGAAAGCGCTGGCGCAGAAGCTCGCAGAAATCCGGCGAATATTCGATGAGGACGAGGCGTTCGGCCGGCACGCCGCGCTCGAGCAGAGCCTGCGTCACCGCGCCGGTACCTGGTCCGAGTTCCACGATCACGCCCGGCCGGTCGGCCTCGACATGATGGGCCATCAGCCGTGACAGCTCCTGGCTCGACGGGGCGACCGCGCCAGTCTTCAGCGGGTTGCCCGCCCAGTTGCGCAGGAAGCGTGCCTCGTCGATCACGCGAAGCTGCAGCTTGCGCAGCTTCTGCCGCGTCGTGTCGGAGGGGCGAAGGTCGGTCTCGACGCGGCTTGCGAGGTTGCGCAACTCGCTGAGGAGCCGCAGCTCGCGCGTTCGCATCCCGTCATCGCCGGCGGACGCGGGCTTCTGTCTCAACGCCTGGATCTCGGCCGAGAGGCGAAGCTGCATTTCCTTGGCGCGTTGGCGGGCTGCATCGATCATGGGTTAGGCTCCGAGGCTGCGCGTCATCCGGCGCAAAAGCAAAAAACGCTATTGGCTGAGATTGTCAAAGAACTCTTTAGCACGAGAGAAGAACCCATGACTCTCGGGATGGTTCTCCGTCGATGACAATTCCTCGAACTCGGTCAGCAGCTCGCGCTGGCGACGGGTGAGATTCTGCGGTGTCTCGACAACGACCTGGATGTACATGTCGCCCTTTTGTGATGACCGCATGACGGGCATCCCCTTGCCGCGCAAGCGGAATTGGCGACCGGTCTGGGTCGATTCCGGAATCTTCACGCGCGCCTTCTCGCCGTCGATGGACGGCACCTCGATCGTGCCGCCGAGCGCGGCGCGGGCCATCGAGATCGGAACGCGGCAATAAAGGTCGGACCCCTCGCGCTGGAAAAAGTCGTGCGCGCGGATGGAGAGGAAAATGTAGAGGTCGCCCGAAGGACCGCCCATGAGGCCGGCCTCGCCCTCGCCCGCGAGGCGGATCCGGGTGCCGTCCTCGATCCCGGACGGGATGTTGACCGAGAGGTCGCGCTCCTGGGCGACACGGCCCGCGCCACCGCAATTGTGGCAGGGGTCGCGCACGACGGTGCCGCGGCCCTGGCAGGAGACGCAGGTCCGTTCCAGGGTGAAGAAGCCTTGCGCCACGCGGATGCGGCCCGTCCCCGAGCAGGTCGGGCAGGTGACGGGGCTCGATCCCGGCTCGGCGCCGGAGCCCTCGCAAACCTCGCAGGTGGCCGATGTCGGGACCTTGATCTCGACGGTCTTGCCGTTGAAGGCGTCCTCCAACGAGATTTCGAGATTGTATCGCAGGTCCGATCCGCGCTGGCGTCCGCCCGCGCCGGTCCGGCCACCGCGTCCACCGCCGCCGCCGAAGAACTCGTCGAAGATGTCGGACATGGCCGACGCGAAGTCGTTGCCGAAACCGGGGCCGGCCCGGCCGTCGATTCCGGCATGTCCGAACCGGTCATACGCCGCGCGCTTCTGCGGGTCCCGCAGAACCTCGTAAGCCTCGGTGACTTCCTTGAAGGTGAGTTCCGCTTCGGCATCCCCCGGATTGCGGTCGGGGTGATACTGCATGGCGAGCTTGCGATAGGCTGACTTCAGGCTCTTCTCGTCCACCGAGCGTGGCACGCCGAGGAGCTCGTAATAATCACGCTTTTCTGTCGATGCCATGGAGTTCAAAAATAAGTGGCGCCTGAGCGCCGCGATGTCGTGGAAAGGGCCGTCTGGAGGTTCCAAACGGCCCTTGGCGATGATTACGCCGAGCGCTTGCGCTCGTCGTCCTGGACCTCTTCGAAGTCCGCGTCAACAACATCGTCCTGCTGACCGGGGCCCTCGGCGTCCGGGCCCGCGCCGTCGTCGCCAGACTGGCTGGCGTTGTACATGGCCTCGCCGAGCTTCATGGAAGCCTGGGCGAGCGCCTGGGTGCGCTGCTCGATCGCGGCCGCGTCCTCGCCTTCCAGCGCGGACTTGAGGTCGGCGATCGCGCCCTCGACCGTGGACTTGTCGGAGGCGGCGATCTTGTCGCCATTCTCCGAGATCATCTTCTCGGTCGAGTGGATGAGCGCCTCGGCCTGGTTCCGGGCCTCGACGAGCGCACGGCGGCGCTTGTCTTCCTCGGCGTGGCTCTCGGCGTCCTTCACCATGTTCTCGATGTCGGAGTCGCTGAGACCGCCCGAGGCCTGGATCCGGATCTGCTGCTCCTTGCCCGTGCCCTTGTCCTTCGCGGAGACGTTCACGATGCCGTTGGCGTCGATGTCGAACGTCACCTCGATCTGCGGCACGCCGCGGGGCGCGGGCGGGATGCCCACGAGGTCGAACTGGCCGAGCAGCTTGTTGTCGGCCGCCATCTCGCGCTCGCCCTGGAACACGCGGATCGTCACCGCCGACTGCGAGTCCTCAGCCGTCGAGAAGACCTGGGACTTCTTCGTCGGGATCGTCGTGTTGCGGTCGATCAGGCGGGTGAAGACACCGCCGAGCGTCTCGATGCCGAGCGACAGCGGGGTCACGTCGAGGAGCAGAACGTCCTTCACGTCACCCTGGAGCACGCCGCCCTGGATCGCGGCGCCGATGGCGACGACCTCGTCCGGGTTCACGCCCTTGTGGGGCTCCTTGCCGAAGAAGGCCTTCACCTTCTCCTGGATCTTCGGCATGCGCGTCATGCCGCCGACGAGGACGACCTCGTCGATCTGACCGGCGGAGAGCTCGGCGTCCTTCAGGGCCGCGCGGCACGGGCCCATGGTGCGCTCGACGAGATCCTCGACAAGCTGCTCGAGCTTGGCGCGGGAGAGCTTCATGGTCAGGTGCTTCGGACCGGTCTGGTCGGCCGTGATGAAGGGCAGGTTCACCTCGGTCTGCGTCGCGGACGACAGCTCGATCTTCGCCTTTTCAGCGGCCTCCTTGAGGCGCTGCAGCGCGAGCTTGTCCTTGCGCAGGTCGATGCCCTGCTCCTTTTTGAACTCGTCGGCGAGATAGTCGAGGATGCGGATGTCGAAATCCTCACCGCCGAGGAACGTGTCACCGTTCGTCGACTTCACCTCGAACACGCCATCGCCGATCTCGAGGATCGACACGTCGAACGTGCCGCCGCCGAGGTCGTAGACCGCGATGGTCTTGCCGTCCTTCTTGTCGAGACCGTAGGCGAGGGCGGCCGCCGTCGGCTCGTTGATGATGCGAAGCACCTCAAGGCCGGCGATCTTGCCCGCGTCCTTCGTGGCCTGACGCTGGGAGTCGTTGAAGTAGGCCGGAACCGTGATGACGGCCTGCGTGACGGTCTCACCGAGATAGGCCTCGGCGGTTTCCTTCATCTTCTGGAGGATGAAGGCGGAAATCTGGCTCGGCGAATAGGACTTGCCGCGCGCCTCGACCCAGGCGTCGCCGTTGTCGGCCTTCACGATCTTGTAGGGGACGAGATCCTTGTCCTTCTGCGCGGTCGGATCGTCGTACCGACGGCCGATCAGGCGCTTCACGGCGAACAGGGTGTTCTCGGGATTGGTGACAGCCTGGCGCTTGGCGGGCTGGCCGACGAGGCGCTCACCATCCTCGGTGAACGCGACCATCGACGGCGTCGTGCGCATCCCTTCGGCGTTCTCGATGACTTTGGCGTTCTTGCCATCCATCACCGCGACGCACGAATTGGTGGTGCCCAAGTCAATGCCGATGACTTTGCTCATGGATACTCCTTCATGGCGGACCGGTGAGACCCCTAAGGCGTCCCGTGTGTCGCGAAACCGGCCCCCGGGTTCGCGTGGCTTCAGAATTCGGAGTGCGACAAACTCCGTACCAAGGGCAGATATAAGGCCAAGGGCCTAGCACACAAGTCGGTGAACGCCTTCCTCAACGGTGGATTTCACCGCGCGCGGCCTATTCGACCGCGGTGACGTGAACCGAAACGCTCACCTTCGGCGAGATCCAGCTTCCGCCGGGATCGTTCTGCTCGCCGATCTGGAATGCCATCCGATCGAGCTCGACCGTGCCGTCCGCGACCGCCCGTCCGTCCGCGATGGCGAGCGTGAAGGGCAGCGTCACGGGCACGGTCTTCCCGCGCAGGGTGAGCGTGCCCTCGGCTAGGTAGGAACCGTCGGCCGCCGCCGCAATCGTCTGCGACTCGAAGCGCGCGCCGGGGTCGGTCGCGACCGCGAACCCATCCGCGCCGGTGAGCTGGCTCGCGGTGACGGCCGTGCCCTCAACCGTGGCGCTCGAAAGGTCGAGATCGACGGCGATCGAGGAGCCTTCCAGATTGTCCGGATCGAAGCGGATGTCGGTCGTGAAGGCGCCGATCGCGCCGTTCACCGGCGATCCCTGGAAGGTGAAGGCGAAGCCGACGCTGCTCTCCTCAGGCACCAGCGTCCACGCCGTGACGGCGCCGTCCTCGGCCACCGCTGGCGCCACGCTTTCAGCCGTCGCGGCAGGCGCGGCGGGGGTCGCGCCGGCGCTCTCGCTCCCGCCCCCTCGCACGAGCGTCGCGACGCCGATCATGGCGCCGGCGAAGAGCAGCGTGACGAGGATCGTCGGCACGTAGCCGAAGGCGCGGCGCGCCCCGTCCCCGCCCGAGAGGAACGACATGCGGCGCAGATAGGACCCGTCCGCGAACTGGTGCTTCAGCGCGCCCGCGATGTGGAGGAGGACGAGGGCGCCCATCGCGTAGCCGAGGATCTCGTGCGTCTCGTCGATGATCCCGGTCAGCGAGCGCCGGTCCTCCAGCGCCAGCGCGTCGAGGCCGGGCAGGTTCGGCCAGGGCAGGTGCGCGTTGAAATAGAGGATCGTCTCCACCTGGACCGGCGTCACCGAGATGAGGATCCAGCCCGACAGCGGGATCACGAGGAGGAGGAGGTAGAAGATCCAGTGGACCGCGTGCGCGGCCCACGCCTCGAGGCGGCTCACCGATGCCGGTTCGGCCGGCGGCGCGTTGAAGAGGCGCCACATGATGCGCGCGACCGTCAGCACCAGGACGCTGATCCCGAAGCTCTTGTGGAGCTGGAAGACGTCATATTGCAGCGGCGAGCCCTCGGCGATGAGGCTCCCCATCGCGTACCCGCTCGCGATCTGGAGGATCACGAGGATCGCGATCACCCAATGGAGGAGGATCGCCCCTGCCGTGTAGCGGGAGGAGCGGAAGGGCGGGGCAGCGGTGGTCGTCACGGGCGAGGCATCCTGCATTGTGGCGTCAAGCGTCGCCGGCCGGGCCGCGACGCCGGCCAAAATAGATGCGAGCGCCGCGCCACTTGATCACAACGCCATGAGGATTGTCGGCCAGAACGCCGCACGCGCGCCGGCTCAAATGTAGCCGAGCTTCGTCATCAGGCGCTGATAGCGGCGCGTGAGGAAGGTCTGCGCCTCCTCGGAGAGGTGGGTCTTGTAGTTGCCGGGCGTCACCTGGCGCACGTGCGCGTTCGGGTTCTCGCGCTCGGGGCGGATGTCGTGCTTGGCCGCGATCCGCGTCCGCTCCTCGGCGGGGAGGTCGACCGCGCAATAGTCGCAGATCTTGTCGACGAGGAGGGGCTTGTCGAAGATCACGTCCTCGTAGCGCAGCACCTCCATGTTCTCGAAATTCTCGGAGTGCTCGATGAAGAGCTTCAGGTTGTTGATGACCGGGTTGACCTTCCCCTTCATCACGTAGGCCGAGACCTCCTGGGACAGCGCCGTCTCGCGCAGCTTGAGGATCTCCTCGCGCGCCGTTCCCTGGCGCGGCAGCACGTGGCTGCGGCTCATGGAGAAATAATAGGAGACGGCGATGTCGCGCGGGTCGCGCACCAGGAGGAGCTTCCGCGCCGTCCGGTACTGGCGCACGAAGGAGAGCATCCAGGGCGCGCGGAAGCCGCCGAACACGTAGCCCTTCAGCTCCAGGAGCTGCATCGCCTCGAGCGGGCAGTCGTCGAGCACGACGCCGCGGCGGAACATCGCGGGTTCGAGCTCGATCTGCGGCCGGCCGCCCGCGGCGCAGATGTCGCGCACCATGCGGTGGAGGAGGGTGGATCCGGCCTTGTGGACCGACAGGAAGTAGACGGACTCGAACGCGCCCGGCTCAGCGAGGTCGACCTCGAACTCGGTGCCGTCGAGCGCCACGAATTTGCGTATCACGGTGTTGTCCACTCCAGCGTCGTCCGCCGACGGGGCGGGGCGCGGCGTCCGCCACGCATCCGTCCCGTCGTGCGATCGCGTTTAGCGAGGAAAGGATCCCGCGCGCAATCGATCCGCGCGCCGCGCCGGTGCGGCGCGGCGGCGGGGGAGGTGGTCGGGGCGGGTCAGTCCCCGCCGCCGGCGCTCGTGTCGGCCGCGCTCTTGCCGCCGCCCTTGGCCTTGGTGCCGGCCTTCGTGGCGGCCTTGGGCTTCGCGGTCTTCGTCGTCTTCGCCTTGGTCTCGCCCTTCGCGGCGGACTTGGCGGTCTTCGTCTCGCCGGCCTTCGCCTTGCGGGCCGGGGCCTTCGGCGCCTTGCCGGCCTTCGCCTCGATGAGGGCGACGGCCGCCTCCAGCGTGATCGTCTGCGGATCGGTGCCCTTCGGCAGCGTCGCATTGACCTTGCCGTGGTTCACGTAGGGGCCGTAGCGGCCCTCGCGCACCGTGATCTCGCCGCCCGAGGGATGCTCGCCGAGCGACTTCAGCGCGGTCGGGGTGCGGCCGAAGCCCTTCCCCTCCTTGCGCTCCGCGATCAGCGTCACCGCCCGGTTGAGGCCGATCTCGAAGACCTCCTCGATCGATTCCAGCTTGGCGTACTTGCCCTGGTGGAGGAGGAACGGACCGTAGCGCCCGAGACCCGCCTGGATCGGCTCACCCGTCTCCGGATGCGCGCCGACCTCGCGCGGCAGGTCGAGAAGGCTGACCGCCCGCTCCAGCGTGATCTCCTCGGCGGTCCAGCCGCGCGGCAGCGAGGAGCGCTTCGGCTTCTCGCCCTCCGCGGCCTCCATCTGCACATAGGGGCCGAAGCGGCCGGTGCGCAGGGACACCTCCATCCCCGTCTGCGGGTGGACGCCGAGCACGACCGGACCCTCCGCCGCCGCCGGATCCTGGTTCGGATCGTCGCCGAGCTGGCGGGTGAAGTTGCACTCCGGATAGTTCGAGCAGCCGATGAACGCGCCATAGCGGCCGTTCTTCAGCGAGAGCTGGCCGCTGCCGCAGACCGGGCAGACACGCGGGTCCGACCCGTCCTCCTTCGGGGGGAAGAGGAGGGGGGCGAGGTCCTCGTTCAGCGCGTCGAGCACGGCGGCGGTGCGCACCTCGAGCACCTGCGAGATCTGGGTGGAGAAATCGTCCCAGAATTCGCGCAGGACCACGCGCCAGTCGATCTGCCCGTCGGAGATCGCGTCGAGCTTCTCCTCGAGATTCGCGGTGAAGCCGTACTCCACATAGCGCTCGAAGAACGACTCCAGGAACGCGGTCACGATCCGGCCCTTCGAGCCGGGGATGAGGCGCTTTTTGTCGAGCGTCACATAATCGCGGTCGCGCAGCGTCGTCAGCGTCGCCGTGTAGGTCGACGGCCGGCCGATGCCGAGCTCTTCCATCTTCTTGATGAGCGTCGCCTCAGTGTAGCGGGGCGGCGGCTCGGTGAAGTGCTGGGACGGCTTCACGGCCTCGCGCGTCAGCGCGTCGTTGGCCGCGATCTTGGGCAGGCGCCCGTCCTCGTCGCCCTCCGGATCGTCGACGCCCTCCTGGTAGACGGAGAGGAAGCCGTCGAAGGTCATGACCGAGCCGTTGGCGCGAAGGCCCATCGACTGGCCGCCGGCGCGGGCGTCGACGTCGACGACGGTGCGCTCGAACTCGGCCGATTCCATCTGGCTCGACACCGCGCGCTTCCAGACGAGGTCGTAGAGGCGGGCCTCGTCGTCGTTGAGGTAGCGCTTCACGTCGGCCGGGGTGCGGAAGACGTCGGTCGGGCGGATCGCCTCGTGGGCCTCCTGCGCGTTCTTCGCCTTCGTCGCGTAATAGCGCGGCTTCTCCGGCAGGTAGGGCTCGCCATAGCGCTTGCCGATGATGGAGCGGATCGAGGCGATCCCCTCCGGCGCCATCTGCACGCCGTCGGTTCGCATGTAGGTGATGAGGCCGACGGTCTCGCCGCCGATATCCACACCTTCGTAGAGCTTCTGCGCCACCTGCATGGTCCGCGCGGAGGAGAAGCCGAGCTTGCGCGAGGCCTCCTGCTGCAGCGTGGAGGTGGTGAAGGGCGGGGACGGGTTGCGCTTCTGCGGCTTCGCCTCGACCGAGGTGACGACGAAGTTGGCCGCCATCAGGTGGTCGACGATGCGCTTGGCGTCGGCCTCGCTCTTGATGCCGAGCCGGTCGAGCCGCTTGCCGTCGACGACCGCGACGCGCGCCTCGAAGGCATCGCCCGCCGGCGTGATCAGCGTCGCGATGACGGACCAATATTCCTGCGCGACGAAGCGCTCGATCTCGTTCTCGCGGTCACAGACGAGGCGCAGCGCGACCGACTGCACGCGGCCGGCCGAGCGGGCGCCCGGCAGCTTGCGCCACAGGACGGGCGACAGGTTGAAGCCGACGAGATAGTCGAGCGCGCGCCGGGCCCGGTAGGCGTCGACGAGGTCGGACTCGATCTCGCGCGGCGCCGCCATGGCGTCGAGCACGGCCTTCTTCGTGATCGCGTTGAAGACCACGCGCTCGACCGGCTGCGACTTCAGCGCCTTCTTTTCCTTCAGCACCTGCAGGACGTGCCAGGAAATGGCCTCGCCCTCACGATCCGGGTCGGTGGCGAGGATCAGCCGGTCGGCGTCCTTCACCGCGCGCGCCAGATCGTTCAGCCGCTTCTGGGCCTTCGCGTCGACCTGCCAGATCATCTCGAAATCATGGTCCGGATCGACGGACCCGTCCTTCGGCGGCAGATCGCGCACGTGACCGTAGGAGGCAATCACCTGATAGGAGCTGCCTAGATATTTGTTGATCGTCTTGGCCTTGGCCGGAGATTCAACAACGACGACGTTCATGCGAATGATTCCCCTTCCGCCGGACCGCACATAGAGATGTGGCCCCCGCAAAGCAAAGACCCTTGAGCGGAAAAGCGTCCTGCACCGCAGATTTGGTCTCGTGCCTGACACAACTAATGGTATATGTTATGCGCGACAAGGTTGAAGTCAGGGTCGCGTCGCACAGTGGATCCCGCCCCGGGCGTCACGGCCTGGCACGCGCCCCACGCGATGGGAAATGGACCGGCCAGAGACAGGATCGCGCAGATGTACGCAGACACGGACGGCGAGGAACACGTCGAGTTGAGGGACACATCGCCGCCGCTCTCGGAGGCGGACGCCGCCGTCTATATCGAGCGGATGTGCACAGAGCTTGCCTCGATCGCGGACCGGAGCGGCCTCGGCTTCCTCGCCTATCTCCTCGAGGTGGCGCGGGAGGAGGCGCTGCTTCACGCCGCACCCGTCGCGGTCGATGGCGGGGCGAGCTTCCGCACCCGCCAGCCGGCGAACAGCAACTGACGGGCGCCTCGCCCGGTCCACAAGCGTCGGGCGAAGCGCGCGACGCGTCACGCTGACACGGCCACCCGCCGGCCCGCGCGCAGGGATCGCGTCCTGCGCGAAGGATGGCGTCGCCCGAACCTGCGGTTAAAATACACGATTGTCATGCGCGGGCGCTTGCTCGGATGACGCCGCTATCCCATTGTCCCGGCCATCCAGTTGATGTGTATGCGGGGGCAGGCCGTGCGTGTGCTGCTTCTTTGTCTCTTGTCGATCGTCTGTGCCGACATCGCCCATGCCGAGGCGGTGCCGCAGTCGCGCGCCGAGATCGCGCTCACCTTCGCCCCCATCGTGCGCCAGACGGCGCCGGCGGTGGTGAGCGTCCACTCCTCCAATCCGGAGGCGGCGCGGGCGCTCTTTCCCGACGATCCGTTCCTGCGGCGCTTCTTCCACGGGCCGGGCTCGCGCCAGAAGGGCTCCGCGCTCGGCTCCGGCGTGATCGTCGATCCGAGCGGCCTCGTCGTCACCAACGCGCACGTGATCCGCGACGCGATGGAGATCCGCGTCTCCTTCAACGATCACCGCGAATTCCCGGCCGCCCTCCTCTTGAAGGACGAGCGGACCGACCTTGCCGTCCTCCAGATCGAGGCGGCCGAGGACGCCGCCTTTCCCTATGTGGAGCTTGGCGACCCCTCGATCGTCCAGGTCGGCGACCTCGTGCTCGCCTTCGGCAACCCGTTCGGCGTCGGCCAGACGGTGACGCAGGGGATCGTCTCCGCGCTCGCCCGGACCCAGGTCGGCGTCTCCGACTCGCGCTTCTTCATCCAGACCGACGCCGCCATCAATCCGGGCAATTCGGGCGGCGCGCTGATCGACATGGCCGGCCGCCTCGTCGGCATCAACTCGGCCATCTACACCCGTTCCGGCGGCTCCAACGGCATCGGCTTCGCGATCCCCGTCGACATGGTGAAGATCGTTGTCGACTCCGCCCGCGCCGGGAAGACGGTGAGCCGCCCCTGGTTCGGCGCGCGCATGGAGAGCGTCACGCGCGAGCTCGCCAAGCAGCTCGGCCTCGACCGGCCGGTCGGCGCGGTCGTCGTCCAGATCCTCGGCGGCAGCCCGGCCGCGAAGGCGGGGCTCAAGGTTGCCGACGTCGTCACCGCGATCGACGGGATCGAGATCTCTGACGAGGATTCGTTCGGCTACATCTTCGCGACGCGCGGCACGACGGGCTCGGCCGCGGTCGGCATCATGCGCGACGGCGAGGCGCGCACCATGAACGTCTCGCTCGAACGGCCGCCCGAATCCACCCCGCGCGACGCGCGCCGGCTCGACGGGCCGTCCCCCTTCTCCGGCATCATCGCGATGAACCTCTCCCCCGCCGTCGCGGACGAGCTCAATCTCGACATGGCGATGTCGGGCGTCGTCATCGCCCGCGTCGAGGACCGCACGGTCGCGAACCGGGTCGGCCTCAAGCCCGGCGACATCATCCGCGAGATCAACGGCTGGCAGATCAAGGATTCGGCGACGCTCGAACGGGTGACCAAGCGGCGCGAGCGCTATTGGGACATCATCCTGGAGCGCGATGGCGAGCAGCTCAGCCTCGTTCTCGGAGGCTGAGATGTCGAACCTCTTCGCCGCGGCCGGGCTGGAGAAATCCGCCCCGCGTCCCCTCGCCGACGAATTGCGGCCCGAGCGGCTCGCCGACATCGTGGGCCAGCCGCACCTCCTCGGCCCGGACGGGCGGCTCACCCGCATCCTGCGCGGCGATCACATCGGCTCGCTGATCTTCTGGGGGCCGCCCGGCACCGGCAAGACGACGCTCGCCCGCCTCCTCGCCGCCCACGTGAAGCTCGAATTCGTGCAGGTCTCGGCGATCTTCACGGGCGTCGCGGACCTCAAGAAGGTGTTCGACCGGGCGCGCCAGGCCCGCGCCATCGGCCGCGGCACGCTCCTCTTCGTCGACGAGATCCACCGCTTCAACCGCAGCCAGCAGGACGCCTTTCTTCCGGTGATGGAGGACGGCACGATCACCCTCATCGGCGCGACGACGGAGAACCCGTCCTTCGAGCTGAACGGCGCGCTCCTCTCCCGCGCGCAGGTCCTGACCTTCCGCCCGCTGGAGGCCGACGCGCTCGGCGAGCTTCTGACGCGTGCCGAGGCCCTGCGCGGCCCGCTCCCCGTCACCGAGGAGGGGCGCCAGAGCCTCATCCGCATGGCCGACGGGGACGGGCGCTCGATTCTGACGATCGCCGAGGAGGTCTACCGCGTCGCCGCCCCCGGCGAGACGCTCGACGCCGACGCCGTGCAGGAGATCCTCCAGCGCCGCGCCCCGTCCTACGACAAGGATCGGGACGGCCACTACAACCTCATCTCGGCCCTTCACAAGGCCGTCCGCGGCTCCGATCCCGACGCCGCGCTCTATTATCTGATGCGGATGCTGGAGGCGGGCGAAGACCCGATGTTCCTCGCCCGCCGCCTCGTGCGCATGGCGACGGAGGACATCGGCCTTGCCGATCCGCACGCCCTCACGCTCGCGATCGCGGCGCGCGACAGCTACGAGTTTCTCGGCACGCCCGAGGGCGAGCTCGGCCTCGCGCAGATCACGGTCTATCTCGCCCTCGCGCCGAAATCGAACGCCCTCTACGCGGCCTTCAAGGGCGCCAGGCGCTTCGTGAAGGACACGCCGTCCCTCCCGCCGCCCAAGCACATCCTGAACGCTCCGACGCGCCTGATGCGCGACGAGGGCTACTCCTCCGGCTACGAGTATGACCACGACACCCCGGACGCCGTCTCCGGCCAGGCCTACTTCCCGGACGGGCTCGAAGCGCAGGCCTTCTACCAGCCCACCGAACGTGGCAAAGAGCGCGACTTCAAAGCGCGGCTTGCATTCTTGAGCGAACGGCGTGCAGAACGGGCGAGGGCAGAGGCGTCGCACCGCGAGCGCAAGGCGCGGCCCGCGAATCCGGATGAGGAGGAGAGATGACCGCAATCGTCGAGTTTCTCGCGTTGTGGGCGGCGGTCTATGTCGTCACCTTCGGGCTCTATATCGGCTTCGGCGCGCTGCTTCAGTGGTTCATCCACAAATCGCCCGAGCGCCGGATCCAGAAGGGCCGCTATGGCGAGAAACGGAAGTGGAAGGAGATCCGTCAGAGCGCGAAGTCGCTGACGGCGACCTGCTTCTGCCTCGCGGCCGGTCTCTTCATGCAATACAAGGGCTGGGTGCTCTTCCCGCCGCTGGAACTGTCCTGGTGGTCGGTGCCGCTGATGTTCATCGTGTCGATCTTCGCGTTCGACACCTGGTTCTACTGGGCCCATCGGGCGATGCACTGGGGCCCGCTCTACAAGTTCCACGCCTTCCATCACCGCTCCGTCGCGCCGACCGTGTGGTCGAACTACTCGGACGATCTCGTCGATGCGTTCGTGATGCAGAGCTACTATCTCTGGGCTCCGCTGATCCTGCCGATCCCCGCGGTCGTGCTGATCGCGCACCGCCTCTACGACCATTTCAACGGCATGATCGGCCATTGCGGGTTCGAGTTCGCGGCCTCGGACCTCACGCGCATTCCCTCGCCGATGGTCTGCACGCTCTTCCACGACCAGCACCATTCGAAGTTCAAGACGAACTTCGCGAACTTCTTCTCGTTCTGGGATCGGGCGATGGGCACGATCGACAAGGAATATGACACCGGCGTCGCCCACTGGACGGCGGCGAACAGCCGGAAGGCGACGAAGGCGGACGCGGGCGAGGACGGCACCCAAGCCGCGGCCACGTGAGCCCGGTCACGGCGAGCCTTCTCGTTGCGGCAGGCGGGGCGATGGGCGCGCTCGCCCGGTTCTGGATCGGCGTCGCCGGCATGGCGCTCTCGCCGGCCTTCCCCGCGGGCACGTTGTTCGTCAACGTGGTCGGCGGTTTTTTCATTGGTTGGATCGGCTCGTCCATGTGGGCGACGCCGATGGTCAAGGCGGCCCTGATGTCAGGCTTTCTGGGCGGGTTCACGACCTTCTCCACCTTCTCGCTGGAGGTGGTGCGCATGGTCGAGGAGGGGCGCGTCGGCCGCGCCGTCCTCTATATCGGGCTGTCGGTCGTGCTCGCGATCGGGGGCGCCGCGCTCGGCGTCGCCGTCACGCGGACCTCCTCATGAGCGCGCCCGATCTCGCGGGCCCGAAGCCGGCCGTCAGCCACGTCGTCGTGGCGGACGACGATGCCGGGATGCGGCTCGACCGGTGGCTGCGCCAGCAATTCCCGGACGTGCCTTTCGGCGCGCTCTCCAAGGTGGTGCGCACCGGGCAGGTCCGGGTCGACGGCTCGCGCGCCAAGCTCGAGACGCGGCTCGAGGCCGGCCAGAGCGTACGCCTGCCGCCGATGAGCGTTGCCGAGACCGTCGCTCCGCCGCGCGCGGAGGGGGACGCCGCCGCGCTCGACGCGATGGTGATCCACCGCGACGATGCGCTCGTCGTCCTCAACAAGCCCTATGGGCTCGCCGTGCAGGGCGGCTCCGGCCTCTCGCGCCACATCGACGGGATGCTGGAGGCCTGGCGCGACCGCAAGGGCCGCAAGCCGCGCCTCGTCCACCGGCTCGACCGGGACACGACCGGCGTGCTCGTCGTGGCGCTGACGCGCGCCTCGGCCGCCCACCTCGCCGAAATGTTCAAGGGGCGGGACGCGCACAAGGAATATCTCGCCTTGGTGCGCGGCCATCCGGTGCCGCCCGAGGGGCGCATCGCCACCTGGCTCGCGCGCGACCCGGAGGACGGGGAGAAGATGCGCGTCTTCAAGCAGAAGACGAAAGAGACGCAGCGCGCGATCAGCGACTACGAGACGCTCGACCAGTCCGGCCAGCTCTCGCTCCTGAAGATGTCGCCCATCACCGGGCGCACGCACCAGCTCCGCGTCCACGCCGCGCACATGGGCACGCCCATGATCGGCGACAGCAAATATTTCAACATCGAGAATTGGGCGCTGCCGGGCGGCATCCAGAACCGCCTGCACCTTCATGCGCGCAGGATCCAGCTCCCGCACCCGTTGGGCGGGCGGCTCGACGTGACAGCGCCCGTCTCCCAGCATTTCCGCCAGAGCCTCAACGTCCTCGGCCTCTCCGAGTCCGAGAACTGAGGCAAGCGGCCCTGGTTGCCGGCTGACAGGCTTCAGGCCGCCTTGGCGAGGGAGAGCGGGTAGCGCTCCTCCACCAGATAGGGCCCCCCGCCGACCGAATCGCGCGAGGAGAGGAGATCGAACGCCTCGGCCGTGAAGGGCGGGGCGGAGAAGCCGCCGCGCACGGTCAGCCAGTCGGCCACCTCGCGCGGGGTGGTGCCCTTGAGGCGCGCGATCGTCACGTGCGGGGTGAAGCGGCGCGAATCGGCCGGAAGGCCGAGGCGCTGGAGGATGCGCTCCTGCTCGGCCTGCAGCTCCGACAGGGCCGCGTTGGGCTCGACCCGCGCCCACACCGAATGCGGCTTCTTGCTCCCGAAGGAGCCGAGCCCGTCGATGCGGATCGGCACCGGGGCGCGGCGGATGCGAGAGAGGGCGTGCGCCACCTCGTCGGCCGTGCGCTCATCGATGTCGCCGATGAAGCGGAGCGTGATGTGATAATTCTCGGCGTCGATATAGCGGGCGCCGCGCAGTCCGCCTCTGAGGCTTGTCAGCCACATGCGGACCTCCTCGGGAAGGGTGAGGGCGGTAAAAAGGCGGGGCATCAGGCACCTCCCTTGGATCCGACAAGGGGACTCTTCCCGACTCGCGCCGCCGAACGCAAGGGGGTGCGTCAGCCTGAATTCCGGGCAACAAAAAAGGCGCGGCTTGCGCCGCGCCTTCCTTCGTCCGCCGAGGCGGGTGTTCTTAGTTGCGGTTGCCGAAGAGCGACAGCAGCATCATGAACATGTTGATGAAGTTCAGGTAGAGCGACAGCGCGCCCATCACGGCCTTGCGGCCGGCGACGGAGCCGTCATCACCCACATAGTACATTTCCTTGATGCGCTGCGTGTCGTAGGCGGTGAGGCCGGCGAACACGAGGACACCGATCACCGACACCGCGAACTGAAGCGCGGAGGAGGCGAGGAAGAGGTTCACGAGCGAGGCAATGATGATGCCGATCAGGCCCATGAACAGGAACGAACCCCAGCCCGACAGGTCCTTCTTGGTGGTGTAGCCGTAGAGGCTCAGCGCACCGAAGGCCGCCGCGGTGATGAAGAACACGCGGCCGATGCTCTCGGAGGTGTAGACCATCAGGATCGACGAGAGCGAAATGCCCATGACCGCCGCGAAGGCCCAGAAGGTCATCTGCGCCGCGGGGAGCGACATCTTGCCGATGCGCGCGCCGAGGAAGAAGATGAAGCCAAGCGGTGCGAGCATGAAGACCCACTTCAGCGGGCTCGTGTACATCGTCACGCCGAACTGGGTGAGATACATGCCGTTGCCGACCTGCGCGACAGCATCGGCCGCATTGGTCGTCACAGCGAGATTGAAGACGGCCAGAGCGGCAACGCCAGTCACCACAAGCCCGATGGCCATGTAGTTGTAGACGCGCAGCATGTAGCTGCGAAGGCCCTGATCGATGCCGACGTCGACGGGCGCGGCCCCGACGGTCGGCCGCGCGTACGGATTACGATCGTAGGTCGCCATGTGCTTCCCTATGTTTCGTTATGTGGAGCCGGCCCCGACAACTCGCGGCCGACAGCGGACGCACCCCGTCCATTAAGTGCAAATATGGATGGCTTGAAGCCGCGCCGCAAGCGGATGCGGCATGCGACCGAGGGACGCCTCGGTCGTTTTGGCTAAATTCTTCGACACAATATTGTCGCGCCCTCCCATTCCGGGAAGAGAATATTGCGTCGCACACGCGAAAGACTGCGAATTCACCCCCGGCCGACTCCCGATCACCGATCCGCGAAAGGCCCGATTCGCGCCCTTACGCCACCGCTTCACCCGGCACCGCGTCGTCGTTCGCGTGGCGCAGATTGTCTAAAAACGCTTCGACGCCCGACTTCACGCCCTCGCTTTCGGTGTTCAGCGCTGTGAAGCCGGTCCACACCGTGTCGACGGCCTCGCACGTCTTCTCCGCGCTCGCGCGCATCTCCATCATGTTGGTGCTGACGACGTTGGAGGACTGCGCCGCCGCGGTGATGCTCGCGGCGATCTCCCGCACCGCGCCGTCCTGCTCCTCGAGCGCGGAGGCCATGGCGGCGGTGTTGCCGGAGAGCGTGTTCACGGTCGACACGATGCCGTTGATCGCCTCCATGCTCTGGTTGGTTTCGCTCTGCATCGTGCGGATCTGCGCCTCGATCTCGGCGGTGGCCTTGGCCGTCTGCTCGGCGAGGCTCTTCACCTCCTCGGCGACGACGCGGAAGCCGCGCCCGGCATCGCCCGCCCGCGCCGCCTCGATGGTGGCGTTGAGGGCGAGGAGGTTCGTCTGCTCCGCGATGTCGTTGATGAGGCGCGTGACCTCGCCGATATTGCGGCTCGACTGGACGAGCGCGCCCATCGAGTTCGCGGCGTCGGTCGCGGCGGCCGCGGCGCGCTTCGAGGTTGCCGCGTTGCCTTCGATCTGGCGGCTGATCTCGCGCGAGCTCGCGCTCAATTCCTCCGCCGCCGCGGCGACGAGGGTGACGCTGGAATTGCTCGTCTCGCACGCCGAGTAGGTGTCCTCCGCGGTCGAGCGCATCTGCTCGGACAGGCTGCGCATCGACTCCGCATGAGACACCATGACGCGCATCCGGTCCTGCATCGTGTCGACGTCGGTGGAGACGCGGGCGTCGAGCGCCTCGGCGAGCTGCTGCATCGCGGCCGCCTTCTCGCGCCGCCGCTCCACCGCCGCGTTCGCCTGTGCCGCCTGCAGCGCGGTGCGCTCCATCACCATCGCCCGCAGCTCCGTGACGGCGCGGGCGATCTTGCCGATCGCGTCGGAGCGGCCGCCATAGGGGCTGTCCTCCACGATCTCGCCCATCGCGAGGCGGTTCACCCGGTCCGCCAGATCGCCGGCCGGATGGCAGATGTCGCGCGCGACGAGCCAGCTCCCGAGGAGCACGGCCGCCATCGCGCCGATGGTGACGAGGATCGTGAAGCGGCGGAGCGTCGAGAACACGGCGTCGACCCGGTCGGTGTAGACGCCGGTGCCGACATACATGCCCCACGGACCGATCGGGGCGACGTAGGAGATCTTGCGGACGGGCTCGTCGCTCCCCGCCTTCGGCCACCAATAGGTGACGGTGCCGCCGCCGCGCCGGGCCGCGTCCGTCATCGCCTGGAAGAGCTTGAAGCCCTTCTGGTCCTCGAGGTCCCAGAGGCGCTTGCCTTCGAGATCGGGCTTCGCGGCGTGGGCAAAGACGGTCCCGTCGAGCTTGATGACGAAGAGATATTCGCGCTTGTCGTCGTACCACATGGAGCGGATGGCGCGGGCGAAGGTCTCCTGCGCAGCTTCGCGCGTCATCTCGCCGGCGGCCGCGCGCGTTTCGAGCTGGAGCGCGAGGTTCATCGCCGTCTCGCTGACGGAGCGGACCTTGCCGACCTCGAGGTCGGACACGAGGCGGCTCGCCTGGGGCAGGATCGTGGCGCTCAGCATGACGAGCGCGAGGAGGCTCACCCCGGAGAGGAGCCAGAGCTTGGCCGCAATCGAAAGACGCCGGTAGAGCGTGAGCATCCCATTCCCCCTGTGAGCGCGGCGAGGATAGGGGCGGCAAGTTGCGTGGCGCTGGGCACGAAAAAAGGCGGCCCGGAGGCCGCCTTTCGTTCGTCCCGGACCGCCCGCGCGCTGCGGGCGGCCGTTGGATCAGGCCGCGACGCTCTCGCGGGCGAGGCCGCGCAGCACGTAATGCAGGATGCCGCCATTGTTGTAGTAGGCGAGCTCGTCGGCCGTATCGATCCGGCAGAGCAGCTCGATCGTCTTCTTCGTGCCGTCCTCGTAGGTGATTTCGGCCGTCAGCGTCTGGCGCGGCTTGATGTCCGCGAGACCGTCGATCGAGACCATCTCCTTGCCGGTGATGCCGAGGCTTTCCCACGTGTCGCCGCCGGTGAAGACGAGCGGCAGGACGCCCATGCCGACGAGGTTCGAGCGGTGGATGCGCTCGAAGCTCTCCGCGATCACGGCGCGCACGCCGAGGAGGCGCGTGCCCTTGGCCGCCCAGTCGCGCGAGGAGCCGGTGCCGTATTCCTTGCCGGCGAACACCACGAGGGGGACGCCCTCGCTCTGGTAGCGCATCGCGGCGGTGTAGATCGGCAGCTCGTCGCCGGAGGGCTGGTGGTAGGTCACGCCGCCTTCCACGCCCTTCACCATCTGGTTCTTGATGCGGATGTTGGCGAACGTGCCGCGCATCATGATCTCGTGGTTGCCGCGGCGGGCACCGTAGGAGTTGAAGTCCTTCACCGAGACTTGGTGGTCGGACAGATATTCACCCGCCGGCGACGTGGTCTTGATCGAGCCGGCCGGGGAAATGTGGTCGGTCGTGATCGAGTCCTGGAAGAGGGCGAGGATGCGCGCGTCGACGATGTCGGTCACCGGATCCGGCTCCATCGTCATGCCTTCGAAATATGGCGGGTTGCGCACATAGGTCGACGACATCGGCCAGGAATAGGTGAGGCCGCCGGAGGTCTTCACCGCCTGCCAGTGCGCGTCGCCCTTGAAGACGTCGGAGTAGCGGTTGTCGAACATCTCGCGGGTGATCGCGCTGCGGACGGTCTCGGCGACCTCCTGCGTGGTCGGCCAGATGTCCTTCAGGTAGACGGGCTTGCCGTTCTCGTCCTCGCCGAGCGGCTCGGTCGCGATGTCCTTGGTCATCGAGCCGAGGATCGAGTAGGCGACCACGAGCGGCGGGGAGGCGAGATAGTTCGCCCGCACGTCCGGGTTCACGCGGCCTTCGAAGTTGCGGTTGCCGGAGAGCACGGAGACGGCGACGAGGTCGTTCTCGTTGATCGTCTTCGAGATCTTCTCCGGGAGCGGGCCGGAGTTGCCGATGCAGGTCGTGCAGCCATAGCCGACGAGGTCGAAGCCCATGGCGTCGAGATCGTCCTGCAGGCCGGTCTTCGTGAGGTAGTCCGTCACGACCTGGCTGCCGGGGGCGAGCGAGGTCTTCACCCACGGCTTCGCCTTCAGGCCCTTCGCGCGCGCCTTGCGGGCGACGAGGCCGGCCGCGATCAGCACCGACGGGTTGGACGTGTTGGTGCAGGAGGTGATCGCCGCGATGACGACGTCGCCGTCCTTCAGGCGATATTCCTCACCCTCGACCACGTGGCCGGGCTCGGCCGACTGGTCGATCTGCGCGCCTTCCGCCATGAAGCGGGCTTCGCCTTCGCTGGTGGCCGGCGCCGCCTTGGACTTCGCGCCGCCCTTGATGGTGCCGACGGCCTTCGCGAACGCGTTGGAGGCGTCGGTGAGGGCCACGCGGTCCTGCGGGCGCTTCGGGCCGGCGAGGGAGGGGACGATCGTCGACAGGTCGAGCTCGAGCGTGTCGGTGAAGACCGGATCCTCGGTCTCGTCCGTGCGATAGAAGCCGTTCGCCTTGGCGTACGCCTTCACGAGTTCGATGCGGTGCTCGTCGCGGCCGGTCGAGGTGAGGTAGCGGATCGTGTCGTCGTCGATCGGGAAGAAGCCGCAGGTCGCGCCGTATTCCGGGGCCATGTTGGCGATCGTCGCGCAATCTTCCAGCGACAGGGCCGAGAGACCCGCGCCGAAGAACTCGACGAACTTGCCGACGACGCCCTTCTTGCGCAGCATCTCGGTGACGGTGAGGACGAGGTCGGTCGCCGTCGTGCCCTCGGGCAGCTTGCCGTGCAGCTTGAAGCCGATGACCTCGGGGATGAGCATCGAGATCGGCTGGCCGAGCATCGCCGCTTCCGCCTCGATGCCGCCGACGCCCCAGCCGAGAACGGCGAGGCCGTTCACCATCGTGGTGTGCGAATCGGTGCCGACGAGCGTGTCGGGGAAGGCGTAGGTCACGCCGTCCTCATCGCGCGTCCACACGGTCTGCGCGAGATATTCGAGGTTCACCTGGTGGCAGATGCCGGTTCCCGGCGGAACGACGCGGAAATTGTCGAACGCGGACTGGCCCCAGCGCAGGAACTGGTAGCGCTCGCCGTTGCGCTCATATTCGAGGTCGACGTTCTGCTTGAACGCGCTCGGCGTGCCGAAATAGTCGACCATCACCGAGTGGTCGATCACGAGATCGACCGGCACGAGCGGGTTGATCTTCTTGGGGTCGGCGCCGAGGGCCTCCGACGCGTCGCGCATCGCGGCAAGGTCGACGACCGCCGGAACGCCGGTGAAGTCCTGCATGAGGACGCGGGCCGGGCGATAGGCGATCTCGCGGTCCGACTTGCGATCCGTCACCCACTGCGCGATGGCGCGGATATCGTCCGCCGTCACGGTTGAACCATCCTCGTAGCGCAGGAGGTTCTCCAGAAGGACCTTGAGCGACATCGGCAGCCGGGAAATTCCCGCAAGTCCGTTGCGCTCGGCGGCCTTCAGGTCGAAGATGGTGTAGCTCTTGCCGTCAACCGTGAGTTCGGTGCGGGCTTGGAAGCTGTCGAGCGAGCGGGCCACGGCTCAACTCCCTTGTTTGGAACTAGAAGACGTTGCCGCTATCAACGCCCAATCGACGCTACGATCAAGCGGGCCGGGCGTCCGGACGGACAATTCAGCAAACATGATTAGCTTGATCGTGGACGAATTGCGCGTGGATCGCGGCGAGCGACGGGTGCTCGACGGCGTCAGCTTCACGGTGGATCCCGGAACAGCGCGCGCGGTCACAGGGCCGAACGGTGTCGGCAAGTCCACCCTGTTGCGGGCGATTGCGGGGCTGGCGTCGGTCGAAAGCGGGACGATCACGCTACAGAATTGGAATGAAGAGCGGGCGAGCGCAATTCATTTCGTCGGACACGCGGACGCGGTCAAGCCTCAACTCAGCGTCGCGGACAACGCCGCATTCTGGTGCCGCTGGCTCGGATCGCCCGGTCCTGCGGACGAAATCGACGTACGCGTCGAAGGGGCGCTCGACCGCGTCGGCCTTCTGCACCTCGCCGAGACGCCCGCCCAATTCCTCTCCCAAGGCCAGCGGCGGCGGCTCTCGCTCGCCCGCCTCGCGATGGCGCCGCGCCCGCTCTGGCTTCTCGACGAGCCGACGGCGGGGCTCGATTCGGCCTCCCGCGCCGCCTTCCTCGCGATGATGGCGGGCCACATTTCGACCGGCGGGCTCATCCTCGCCGCGACCCACGAGCCGCTCGGAATCGACGCCGTCGAGGACCTGCGGCTGATCCCCGCATGAGCCTCCTCGCCCTCTTTCTGCGCGACGTGCGCCTTGCCTGGAGCGCCGGCGGCGGCGGGCCGACGGGCGTCATCTTCTATCTGGCGGTGACGGCGGTCGCGCCCTTCGCGCTCGGGCCGGATCTGCCGCTCCTCTCCCGCCTCGGCCCCGCCCTCCTGTGGATCGCGGTCCTCCTCGCGCTCCTCCTCGGCCTCGAGCGGGTCTTCCAGTCCGACCAGGAGGACGGGACGCTCGATCTCCTGCGCCTCGGCGACGCGCCGCTGGAGTTGATCGTGCTGGTGAAGGCGGCGGCGCACTGGACGGCGGCGGCGCTGCCGCTTCTCGTCGCGACCCCGCTCGCCGCGATCCTCCTCAATCTCGACGGGGCGACGCTCGCCCTCACGCTCGTGACGCTCGTGCTCGGCACCCCGGCGCTCGCGCTCATCGGCTCGATCGGCGCGGCGGTCGCCGTGTCGCTGCGGCGCGCGGGTGTTCTCATCGCGATCCTCGTCCTGCCGCTCTCGATCCCCGTCCTCATCTTCGCGGTGGCCGCGATCGAGGCCGGCGCATCGGGGCGTGCGGTGCTGCCGCCCCTTGCACTTCTCGCGGCCATGAGCTTGGTGGCCGGCGTCGTCGCGCCGATCGCCGCCGCGGCGGCGCTGCGCGAGATCGACTGACCGGTGCGCCCCGCCACGACCGCTTGGACGCCGGAAGGTCTCGACATACGATCGTCGGGAGCGATCGTCGGGAGGAGGCCCGATTGACCAGCACCGCATCCGCCGACAGGGGCCAGCGCCCGTCGATCATCAATCCGGGCCGCTTCGCGGGCATCGCCGACCGGGCGATCCCGTGGTTCGCGGCCGCGACGGTGATCGCCTTCGCGGTCGGCCTCTATTTCGCCCTGTGGGCCTCGCCGGAGGACTATCAGCAGGGCTCGACCGTGCGGATCATGTATGTCCACGTCCCGGCCGCGTGGCTCGCGATGTTCTCCTATCTCGTCATGACGTCGGCCGCCCTCGGCACGCTCGTCTGGCGCCATCCGCTCGCCGACGTCGCGGCGAAGGCCGCCGCGCCCATCGGCGCCGCCTTCACCCTGTGCGCGCTCGCGAGCGGGTCGGTCTGGGGCAAGCCGATGTGGGGCGCATGGTGGGTGTGGGACGCGCGGCTCACCTCGATGCTGATCCTCTTCTTCATGTATCTCGGCATCATCGCCCTGTGGCGCGCGATCGACGAGCCGACCCGCGCCGCGCGCGTCACCGCGATCGTCATCCTCGTCGGCTTCATCAACATCCCGATCATCAAGTTCTCGGTCGACTGGTGGAACACGCTGCACCAGGGGGCGAGCGTTCTGCGCTTCGACGGGCCGACGATCCATTCCTCGATGCTGATCCCGCTCCTCATCATGGCGGTCGCCTTCATGCTCCTCTTCACGACGCTGCATCTCGCCGCGATGCGGACCGACCTCATCAAGCGCCGCGCCCGCGCCGTGCGGCTGCGCCTTGCGCGGGGAGGGGCCTGATGGGCGACTATGCGGGCTACGTGATCGCCGCCTATGGCATCACCGGGGCGACGATCGCCGCGCTGATCGCCTGGGTGCTCGTCGACCGCAGGGCCGCCCGGCGCGCCCTCGCGCGGGCCGAGCGGGCCGCCGCCCGCGTCGGGGGAGAGGGGCGGTGAAGCTGCGCACGACTCATCTCCTCGTCGCCCTGCCACTCGTCGCCTTCATCGGTCTCGCCGCGATCTTCGCCTGGCGCGTGACCGACGGGGCGGATCGCTCGGTGGTGCCCTCGGCCCTCATCGGGCGCGCGGTCCCGGCGGGCGTGTTCCCTGGCCTCGGCGACGGGCCGGGCTTCGATCCGGCCGCGCTCAAGGGGCGTGTCACGCTCGTCAACGTCTTTGCCTCGTGGTGCGCGCCCTGCCGCGTCGAGCATCCCTTCCTGATGGGCCTCAAGGCCACCGAGGGGCTCACGATCGTGGGGCTGAACTACAAGGACAAGCAGGTCGCGGCCGAGCGCTTCCTCACCGAGCTCGGCAACCCCTATCACGCCATCGGCATCGACCCGGACGGGCGCAACGCCATCGAGTGGGGCGTCTACGGCGTGCCGGAGACCTTCATCGTCGGCCCGGACGGGACGATCCGCGCCAAGCATGTCGGCCCGCTCGACCAGAGCGTTCTCGACGGCCCGTTCGGCGACACGCTGCGCGGCCTCCTCGCCGGCAAGGGCGCGGCGTCGTCGTGAGGGAGGCGTTCACCCGCCGCGTCCCCGACGGCGACACGCTGGAGCGCGCGATCTGCGACACGTGCGGCTTCATCGCCTACGACAACCCGAAGATCGTCGTCGGCTCCGTGGTGCGCTGCGGGGCGCGCATTCTCCTCTGCCGGCGCGACATAAACCCGTCGCGCGGCCGCTGGACGCTGCCGGCCGGCTACCTGGAACACGGCGAGACGCCGGAGGAGGGCGCGCGGCGCGAGGCCTACGAAGAGGCGACGGCCAGGATCGAGATCGAGGGCCTCCTCGCGGTCTACACGATCCGCCGCCTCGGTCAGATCCAGTTGATCTACCGCGCGCGCCTCGCAGAGCCGGCCTTCGCGCCCGGCATCGAGAGCCAGGCCGTCGCCCTCTATGACGAAGCCGAGATTCCCTGGGATTCGCTGGCCTTTCCGTCGGTCCACTGGGCGCTGCGGCAGGCACGCCTGGAAGGCGGCCCCTTCGTCAATCCACCGGAGGTCGACGGGCCCGCGGGCCTCTCACCTCTCGGTGGCGTCACTGCCGAGTGATTGGCCAAATGGGATCGCGAGGCATTAGTCTGAGGCTCACGTCGTCCACAAGGAGCATCGCAATGCTGCGTGCCACCGTCGGCTTGCTGACTCTCCTTCTCGGCCTCGCCTCCGCCTCGGCGCAGGAGCAGCCGCGCGCCTTCATCGAGCTCTTCACGAGCCAGGGCTGCGCGTCGTGCCCCGCCGCCGACGCGCTCATCGGCGAGCTTGCCGAGCGCGAGGGGCTCTACGCCGTCTCGATGCCGGTGCGGCTGTGGGACTTTCTCGGCTGGGCCGACACGCTCGCGACCGATGATCTCACCAAGCGGCAGATCGCCTATTCCGTCGCGCGCGGTGATCGGGACGTGTTCACCCCGCAGGTGATCGTGAACGGCGAGCGCTCGGTGCTGGGCAACGACATGGAGGCCATCCGCGGCGCGATCCGCGAGACGGAGCATCATCTGACGCTGCCGATCGCGCTGTCGGTGACCAACGGCGTCCTGTCGATCTCGGTCGGGGAGGGGACGGACAATCCGCCGAGCGAAAAGGCGACGCTGTGGCTGCTCGTCGTCGACGAGAAGGTGCGCGTGCCGGTGCAGGACGGCGAAAATCGCGGCCGCAAGCTCACCTACCACAATGTCGTGCGGGACATGCGCCCGATCGGCATGTGGAAGGGCAAGCCGATGACCTTCGACCTGCCGCTGAACGACATCGAGAAGGACGCGCGGGCCGGCTGTTTCGTGATCGCCCAGATCGAGACCTTCAAGGGGCCGGGGCCGATCATCGGCGCGGCGAAGCTCGAACACCTCTTCCCCGCCCGCGCGATCGACACGCGCCGCACGATGGCGACGTCGCAATAGGCTTCGCCGCCCTCAGGCCGAACGAAAGATGGGGATGAACGCCCGTGACGCGGGCGCGGCGGTCAGTCGTCGTCGACCGGGGTCAGCGCGACATAGGTGATCGCGAGGAGCGCGCCGTAGACGAGGCAGAAGCCGAGCGTCGCGCCCAGGAAGACGAGGCCGAGATCGCGCGCGAACATCTCGTGCCCGGCGAGCGGCATGAAGGCCGTCATCATCGCGAGCCACAGGATCACCCCGTAGGTGAGCCCCTGGCTGAGGGTCCGCCCCGGCAGGATGAAGCAGAGCAGCGCGAAAATCACCGGGAACACCAGCACGCCGAGCACCACGTGCGTGCCCCAGACCGCCCGGTTCGAGGTCGGCAGGCCGACACGCACGTTGAACGACGTAACTTCTTTCAGAAGGTCAACCTGCGGCAGAAAGCCCATGCGAAGATTGACATATAACAGAGCCGAGACAATTGCTGTTGCAACAACACCGGCGAAAAGCGCGCGAACCATCTCGGAAACCTCACCATCAATGACGTCTTTAATCTATCGTCACCCCAGGTGCAACGAACGGACCATCTGGACACTGATGGTTATGTCCCAGCTGGATAGAATCTGAAATAAAGGTGTAAAATGGTCGAACTCCGGGACGTGTTGTGACCTCGTGACTGAAAGCTGTCTTGTTACCAAGCTCGGGCGCTACGCCGAGCTCTCCGATGCGGATCGACGCCTTCTTGCGGTTCTCGAAGAAGAAGAGCGTGAGTTCCGAAAGGATCAGATCGTCCGCAGAACGGGGCAGGCGATCGAATACATGTATGTCGTCAAGAGCGGCTGGCTGGTGTCGTTCTCCATCATGGAGGACGGACGGCGGCAGCTTCTCCAGATATTCTATCCCGGCGACATCATAGATCTTTCCGAAGTGGCGCTGGTGCGGGCGCAGCACGATATCAAGTGCATCACCGCCGCCGTCCTGTGCCCCTTCCCGAAGGCGGGGCTCGAGCCGCTCTTCTCCACCTCGCCGCGCCTCACGGCGCTGCTCTTCTCCATGACGGTGAAGGAGAATGGCGAGCTGCTCGACCGGATCCGCGCCGTCGGGCGTCTCAGCGCCTACGAGCGGCTCTGCTATCTGCTGCTCGAGATCAGCGAGCGGCTGCGCCTCACCGTGCGCGACGTCGAGCATGGGTTCCGCCTGCCGCTGACGCAGAGCGACATCGCCGACCTTCTCGGCCTCACCAACGTCTACGTCTCCAAGACGATGACACGGATCGAGCGGGACCGCCTGATAAGCCGGCAGGGCAATCGGATTACTCTGCTCGACCTGCCGCGCATGAAGGAGGTGTGCGAGTACAAGGGCGCCGGGACGATCGACACCTCCTGGTTCCCCGGCGTGCGCTGAGGCGGGACGCGCCGCCGGCCGGCGAGGCGCTGAGGGAGGGACCACGCGGGCGATGGTGAATATCGTCTTCGCCAGCCACGGCTCGCTCGGCGACCTCGTGCCGTTCCTCGAAGTCGGCAAGGTGCTCGCCGCGCGGGGCCACCGGGCGACGGTCGCGACCCACGCGGCCCACCGCGCGGCCGTGGAGGCGGCCGGGCTCGGCTTTGCGCCGATGCGGCCCGACCGGCCGGACGATCCGGCCTTCCACGCCCGCTTCATGCACCCGCGCCGCGGCGCGGCCTTCGTGGTGCGCGACGTGCTCGCCCCCGCGATTGCGGAAAGCGATGCCGACCTGATGGCCGCCGTCCGCGACGCCGACATCCTCGTCTCGGTGACGCTCGCCCTCGCCGCGCCGATCGTCGCGGCGCGGACGGGGATCGCGTGGCGCTCTGCCGTCTTCCAGCCCGCGATGCTCTACAGCGCCGAGGATCCGCCGCGCCTGCCGATGCTCCCTTTCGTGCGTGGCGCGCCGGGCTTCAATCGCTGGCTCCTGGAGCAGGCGCGCAAGGGGGTGGAGAGCTGGGCCGCGCCGCTGCGTGCCTATCGCGCCGCCGAAGGGCTCGGCGACTATCCGGATCACCCGATCTTCGGCGGCCAGCATAGCCCCGCCGGCGTGCTCGCGCTCTATTCCCCGCTCTTCGGCCGCGTGCCCCCGGACGCCCCGCAGGGCACGGTCCAGACCGGCCAGGCGCTCCAGACCGGCGGCGCGCTCGCGGACGCGGTCGGCGATTTCCTCGCGGCGGGCGAGGCCCCGATCGTCTTCACGCTCGGCTCGGCCTCCGCCCACGCCGCGCGGCGCTTCTTCCACGAGAGCGCCGCGATCGCGGACCGGCTCGGCCGGCGCGCGCTCCTCCTCGTCGGCCGGGCGGAAAATCTCGACGGGCTTCCGCGCCGCCCCGGCCTCCTCGCCGTCACCGCCGCGCCTTACCAGCACGTCTTCGGCAAGGCCGCGCTCGTCGTCCACCAGGGCGGGATCGGCACGATCGCGTTGGCGCTCGCGGCGGGCGTCCCGATGGCGCTCGTCCCCTTCGCGCACGACCAGCCCGACAACGCCGCCCGCGCCGCCCGCCTCGGCGCGGCGCGAATCATCCCCCGCTGGCGCTATGCGCGCGCGGCGCGGGCGATCGGCGCGATGCTCGACGATGCGGAAATGGCGGCGGCCGCCCGCCGTGCGGCGGCGGTGATCGGGGCGGAGGACGGCGCGGCCCACGCGGCGGACGCGATCCTCGCGGCGGCCGGGGCCTAGGCCTCAGTCGAAGGCGGCGCGTTCGGAGAGGGCCCTCAGCGCGGCCGTGATCGGCACCGGCGGCTTGCCGGTGAGGATGCGCAGCCGGTCCCGCCGCCGCAGCCGTCCGGCGTAGAAACGCTCGATGAGGGGCTGGGGGAGGCGGTGGAAGCGGTCGAGCACGCCATGCCGCTTCTCCGGCGCGCCCGCGAGGAAGAGGAGGCGGTTCAGCGTCCGGTCGAAGCGGGTGCGGGCGATGTGGGCGCGCACCATCGCCGCCATCGCGTCCATGAGGCGTGGCGTCGTCACCGGGCCGGGGAGGGTGGCGAGCGTCACCGCCGCCGCCGCCGCGAGCGGCAGCGAGTAGCCCGTGACCGGATGGAAGAGGCCCGCCCGGAGCCCGGCCGGCACCACGCCGTCCGCCGACGCGCCGCGCCATAAGGGGCCGATATCGGCGGCGAGGAGGAGGGGGAGCGCGCCCACCTCGGTGCGCACGTCGCGCGCGATGGTCCACCCCTCCGCGGCCGCATAGTCGTCGATGCGCGCCGCGAGCATGTCCCCGGCGACCTCGGGCGTCTCGGCATAATAGGTGTCCTCGATGAGGAGGCGGTTCGGGCCGAAGGGGAGGACGTAGACGAAGCGGTAGCCGTCGATCTGGGAGACCGTAGCGTCCATGATGATCGGCCGGTCGAGCCCGTGCGGCGCGGCAAGCTCCACCTCCCGCCCCAGAAATTTCTGCCAGCGCAGGGTGGTCCCGTCGAGCCGGCGGGGCCCGCGCGCGTCGATCACCGCGTCGGCCTGGTGGTGCGTGCCGTCGGCAAGGGTCACGCCGTCGGGCGCCACCCGCGCCACCTGTTGGCCGAGCCGCACCGAGGGACCGAGTTCCGCGCGGGCGACGCGGTCGAGCGTCTCCGATGCGATCGAGAGATAGGGGGTCGTGAAATCCATCGTCCCGCTCTCGAAGCGGCAGCGATAGCCCGGCCAGCGGTGGGTCACGAACGGGGCGACGAGGGCGGCGGCGTCGGGCGTGAAATCGGTCGCGAAGGCGCTCCAGGTGTGGTTGCCGCCGAGCCGGTCCCCCGCCTCCAGCAGTGTGAGGGCGACGTCCGGCCGGCGCGCGGCGAACGCGCGCGCGATGAGGGTGCCGGCGAGCCCGCCGCCGACGATCACCAGACGTTGCGCCATCTTCCCAGATTTGCCCTTCATGTGCAATTATAGATTGATATCAGCCCAGACGCGGACCGGGGGATGCGCCATGAATACTAAGACTCTCGCCGACATTTCCCAGGCGGCCGCGACGGCCGAGGGGCGCGTCACCCTCTGGCGGGCGATCGTCGCGGCGTCCGAGGCGGCGACGATGCTGGAGATCGGGGTGTGGAAGGGCGCTTTCGCCGCCGCGATGCTCGCCGCCCCGTCGTCCCTTTCGCGCTACTATATGCTCGACCCCTGGCGCCGCCTCCCCCAGTGGAACAAGCCCTTCAACCGGGACGATGCGGCCTTCGCCGCCGTCTTCGATGCGGCGATCGCGGCGACGGACTTCGCCGCCGCGCGCCGCACCATCCTGCGCGGCACCACCGCCGAGATGATCGACGCGATCCCCGACGCCGCGCTCGACATCGCCTATGTCGACGGGGACCACACGCTGCGCGGCATCGCGATCGACCTGATGCGCGCCTATCCGAAGGTGCGCCCCGGCGGCATCCTCGGCGGGGACGATTTCTCGGCGACCGTCTGGCAGCACCGCGACGCCTACGAGCCGACGCTGGTGAACCCCTTCGCGGTCTACTTCGCCGAGGCGCAGGAGGCGACGATCGCGATCCTCCCCTTCCGCCAATTTGCGATCCTGAAGCCGGAGGAGGAGAATAGGGGCTTCCGCGTCGTCGACCTCGTCGGCGAGGGGGAGGACTGGTCGCTGCGCAGCCGCCTCAAGCCGCGCCGCAAGCCGGTGCCGCAGACGACATGAGGAGGGGAGGCGCATCTGAACCGCACCGCCGCGCTGAGACGGGATCGCCGGGAGCAGACCATCATCGGGGTGAGCCTCGCGCTCCTAGTGGTCGCGGCGTGGCTCGCCGTTCACATCCTCGCGATCTATGCGATCGACTGGGGTGAGACGCCGCGCGTCCTCGCCCTGCCGATCATCCTCGTCGCGACCTGGCTCTTCGTCGGCCTCTTCATCATTGCGCACGACTGCATGCACGGCTCGCTCGCCCCCGGCCGCCCGCGTGTGAACCGCACGGTCGGCCGCATCGTCCTCGCCCTCTACGTGGCGATGTCCTACGACCGCCTCCTGCCGGACCATCACAAGCACCACCGCCGCCCCGGCACAGACGACGACCCGGACTTCGACGCCGACCATCCGCGCGCCTTCCTGCCCTGGTTCGTCCGCTTCATGCGCCACTATTTCGGCTGGCGGGAGCTTCTGACGCTCTCCGCCGCGCTCGCGGTCTATTTCACGCTTTTCCGTCCGCCGATCGTGCCCTTCTTCGTCTTCTACGCGCTGCCGGCAATCCTCTCGGCGGTGCAGCTCTTCTATTTCGGCACCTACCGGCCCCACCGGCTCGACGAGGATGAATTCGTCGACGCGCACAGGACGCGGACCAACGACTATCCGTGGCTCCTGTCGCTGCTGACATGCTTCCATTTCGGCTATCACCACGAGCACCACCTCTCGCCGACGACGCCGTGGTGGCGCCTGCCGAAGGTGCGGCGGATGGCCCATGCGGCCCCCCCTGGCGCGACGCGCGCGGGCGCGCTCCGATAGGGCGGAGGAGAAGAGGCATGTCGCTCGCACTCAACGCGCTGGTGGTCCTCGGCACCGTGGTCCTGATGGAGGGGGTCGCGTACGCGACGCACCGCTGGATCATGCACGGCCCGCTCGGCTGGGGCTGGCACCGCTCCCACCACGAGCCGCACGAGCATGTGCTCGAGCGCAACGACCTCTACGCGGTCGTCTTCACCATCCTCTCCGGCTTCCTCGTCGCCATCGGCATGGCGGGCGTCTGGCCGCTGCGCCAGGTCGGCATCGGGCTGATGGTCTACGGCATTCTCTATTTCATCGTGCATGACGGGCTGGTCCATCAGCGCTGGCCGTTCCGCGTCGTCCCGCGCGGCGGCTACGTGAAGCGCCTCGTCCAGGCGCACCTGATGCATCACGCGGTCGACGGGCGCGACGGGTGCGTCTCGTTCGGCTTCCTCTACGCCCCGCCGCTCTCCGACCTCAAGGCACGGCTCCAGCGCAACGCCTCGGTCCGCGCCCCGCGCGGGCGGACGGAGCGCGCCGGCACCGCCTGAGCCTCTCAGGGCCGGGGCGGGCGCGTCCAGAGCCCCTCGCGCGAGTGGCCGGTGGCTGGACGCCGCGCGACGATGGCCGCCTTCGCGATGAGGCCGAGCTTCGTCGGCGCCGAGGTGCCGACGCGGGTCGCGAGCCGCGACGGTCCGCCCCGGCGGCGGCGGATGCCGATCGCCCGATAGACCGCGCCCGCCGACGCGACCGCCCAGGCCGCGCGGAAGGGAAGCCGCGCGATCCCCGCCTCGGCCGAGGCGTAGTAGGGCTCCGCCGTCTCCACGAGACGGGCGGCGGCGCGCCAGACGGCCTGGGCGTTTTCCGGATTGAGGATCGCCTCGGGCGTCGAGGGCACCCCCTCGAAGGCGAGCCAGTCGGTGGGGAGATAGATCCGCCCCACCTCGGCGTCCGCCACCACGTCGCGGGCGATGTTCGTCATCTGGAAGGCGAGGCCGAGATCGCAGGCCCGGTCGAGCGTGTCGGCCTCCTCGGGCGGCACCCCCATGACGAGCGCCATCATCACACCGACCGCCCCGGCGACGCCGTAGCAGTAGGCCGCGAGCTCGCCGGGGGTCGCGTAGTTGCGGCCCTCGACGTCCATCGCGAAGCCCGCGAGCACGTCCTCGGCGAGCGCGGTGGTGATGCCGTGCCGCCGGGCGACGTCGCCGAACCCGTCGAACACCGCTTCGCCGGTCCTCTCGCCGGCGAGCGCCGCGCCGGTCTTCGCGCGCAGCATCGCGAGCTGGCCGGCGACATCGTCGATCGGCCGCGCGTCGTGGCCGTGGTCCTGCCCGTCGATCACGTCGTCGGCGTGGCGGCACCAGGCGTAGAGCCGGGCGACGTCCTCGCGTGTTTCGCGCGGCATCAGCCGGGTCGCGGCGGCGAAGCTCTTGGAGCCCTTGGCGAGGCTCTCCTGCGCATAGTGCGCGCTCGTCACGAGGCGAGCCGCCCGTCGGGGGCGAGATCGTCGAGGATCAGCCCCGCCGTCGCCTTCGCCGAGGCGACGACGCCCGGCACGCCCGCGCCGGGGTGGGTGCCGGCGCCCACGAGATAGAGATTGGAAATGACGTCGTCCCTGTTGTGGCAGCGGAAGGCGGCGGACTGGGTGAGAATCGGCTCCAGCGAGAAGGCCGAGCCGAGATGGGCGTTGAGCTCGCTGTGGAAGTCGGCCGGGGTGAAGATGCGCGAGGAGACGAGCGTTTCGCGCAGGCGCGGAATCGCCCGCGCCTCGACGATGGAAAGGATCCGCTCGGCGACGCGAGGCCCCTCCACCGCCCAGTCGAGCGGCGCCGCGCCGAGATGCGGCACCGGCGCGAGCACGTAGTAGGCGGACTGGCTGGGCTGGGCGAGCGAGGGGTCCGTCTTCGAGGGGGCGTGGAGGTAGAGGGAGAGGTCCTCCGGCACCGCCGCGCCGGTGAAGATCTCGTCGATCAGCCCCCGATAGCGCGGGCCGAACAGCACCGTGTGGTGGGGGAGATCGTCCGGCACCTCGCGGTCGAGGCCGAAATAGAGGACGAAGAGCGAGTTGGAGTAGCGCTTGCGCGTGAGCCGCGCCGCCTCCTTGCGCCCCCGCTCCGTCCCGCCGAGGAGCGTGCCGTAGGTATGGACGATGTCGGCGTTGCTCGCGACGATGTCGGCCGGGATCGTTTCACCGGACTCGAGCGCGACGCCGGTGGCGCGCGCGCCGTCCGTGAGGATGCGGGCGACGGGTGCGCCGAGCCGCACCGTGCCGCCGAGCTCCTCGAAGAGACGCACCAGGGCGGCGACGAGCGCGCCCGTCCCCCCGCGCGCGAACCACACGCCCCATTTGCGCTCCAGCGCATGGATGAGGCCGTAGATCGAGGAGGTGGAGAACGGATTGCCGCCGACGAGCAGCGTGTGGAAGGAGAAGGCCTGTCGCAGATGCTCGTCCGCGATGAAGCTCGCGACCTTGGCGTAGAGCGAGCGGTAGGCCTGGAGGCGGACGAGCTGCGGCGCGACGCGCAGCATCGCGCCGAAATCGAGGAAGGGCTCCGCGCCGAGCTTGATATAGCCTTCCTCGAGGAGCGCCTTCGAATAGGCGAGGAAGCGGCGATAACCCTCGACATCGGCCGGGTTGAGGGCGGCGATCTGCCGGTCCAGCGTCTCCTGGTCGTTCACATAGTCGAACCGCGTCCCGTCCTCCCAGCGGAGCTGATAGAAGGGGCTGACCGGGACGAGGGTGACATAGTCGTCGATCGACCGGCCGCTCAGCGCAAAGAGCGCCTCGAGGCATGTCGGGTCGGTGAGCACGGTCGGCCCGGCATCGAACACGAACCCGTCCTGGATGTAGACATAGGCCCGCCCGCCCGGACGGGGGCGCGCCTCGATCAGGGTCGTGTCGATGCCGGCCGATTGCAGCCGCACGGCAAGCGCAAGTCCCCCGAACCCCGATCCGATGACGACAGCTTTTGGCATCGACCCTCTCACGAATGGGCAGAGGAAATAGCGGGCGAACGCGTCTTGGCCAATTGGTAGAGTGCGTCCACTTGCCTCTCGTCCTTCCATCGGCTTTCAAATGTGCGTGGGGAGGACCATCGATGCTGAGACTGATCTTGTGCGCCGTCGTCTTGTTGGCGACCTCCGCGGCGGAGGCGGCGCAACGTCTGGCGCTCGTCGTCGGCAACGCGGCCTACCAGGGCGAGGCGATGCCGGCCCTCGCCAATCCGGGCAACGACGCGGCCTTGATGGCGAAGCGCCTCGAGGAGGCCGACTTCGCCGTCACCCTCGTGCTCGACGCCGATCTGCGCAGCATGAAGGAGGCGCTGCGCGACTTCACCAACGCCGTCGCCGAGGCGGGCGAGGGGGCGACCGCGCTCTTCTACTATTCCGGCCACGGCTTCCAGGCGAACGGCCTCAACTATCTCGCCCCGATCGGCGCCGACCTCAGGGACGAGGTGGACGCCGAGTTCGAGGCGCTGGCGGTCGACTGGGTCCTCTCGCGCCTCGAAAGCGCGCACGCCGGCGCGAACATCGTGATCCTCGACGCCTGCCGCAACACCGCCCTGTCGCGCGGGATCGGCGGCGGCCTCGCCCTCATCCAGTCGACCCCACCCGGCAGCTTCATCTCCTTCGCGACCGCACCCGGCAGCACCGCCGCGGACGGGGGCGGCCTCAACAGCCCCTACACCTCCGCGATCGCGGCCGAGATGACGGTCCCCGGCCAGTCCATCGAGGCGATGTTCAAGGCGGTGCGGCGGCGCGTCGTCAGCGACACCGGCGGCGACCAGGTGCCCTGGGACCATTCCTCGCTGACGACCGAGATCGTGTTCGTGCCCGACACCGGCGCGACCGAGGCGCAGAAGGCCCCGCCGACCGGCCCGCAGATGGCGCTGGAGCTCGAATTCTGGAGCACGGTGAAGGACAGCGACGACCCGGCCGAGCTGCAGGCCTATCTCTCCCGCTTCCCGGACGGGGCCTTCGCCCCGCTCGCCCGCTCCCGGCTCGACGCGCTGGAAGGGGCGGGGTCCGACGTGGAGCGCCTCTTCGCGGCCCTGCAGCGGCGCTCCACCATCGTGCCGGAGCCGACGCGCCCGCACGAATTCTACGCCAACGCCCGCCTGCACGAGGTGCGCGGCGACTATCTGAAGGCGCGCCAGGACTACCTCAAATATTTCGCGTTCGACCCGCCCTATGTCGACCCGCATCTGCGCTTCCAGCGCTTCCTCACCGCGCAGGACGGGCGGGCGGGGGCGCGTCGCGTCTATGCCGCGCTGTCGGGCGGCGCGTCCGCGCTGCCGACGGGCTTCGCGGCGGCCCTCCTCCAGGAGCGGCCGGAGCGGATCGCGATGCTGGAGGCGATCCTCGCCGCGTCGCCCGACTACGCCCCGGCGGTCTACGCGCTCAGCGAGGAGTATTCCGAGGCGACGCTCGGCGCCCAGTCCTCCGCCGACAAGGAGAAGGAAAAGGCGCTCCTGGAGCGCTTCAAGGAGCTGAACGAGGCGGGCGAGTTCCTGCGCCACTATCTCGACCAGCAGGCCGCGGCGGACGCGATCGAGGACGTCGACCGCCGCCTCGCCGCGCTGTCGGCCGTCAACATGAGCGCGCTCGCGAACCCCGTGACCATCATGGGGATGCGCTCCAACGCCGGCTGGACCGTCACGGTGAACATCGCCGACACGGTGCGCGAGATCTTCGTCGCCAAGCCCGGCGAGGAGTTCCGCTCCACCGGCTTCCTCCAGGTGGTGAACCCGCAGACCGGCTATCCGCTGCCGAACCCCAGCCTGGAGCTCGACCCGGACGTGACCGAGGTGCTCCTGCGCGTGCGTTATGCCGACGTGCGCGGCGACATTCGCGGCCCCTTCGAGATCCCGTTCGACGCCATGAGCGCGCTCGTCTCCGGCCAGAAGCAGATCCTGGAGATGCTGACGAACGCCTGGATCGCGACGCGGCCCTGGAACGGCAAGACCCTCGTCTACTTCACCCACCTCATCAGCTATCGCTGCGCCATCGACCACGTCGCCTACAGCTATGACGGGGACGGGCTCGACAAGGACTACGCCCTCGCGCCCTGTGATCCGGACGACCCGCACGTCGTGAAGACCGCCACCGGCAAGGACACCGACATCTACGCGACCGTGCCCAAGGGGGCGAAGAGCATCAGCGTGCAGCTCACCTACAAGGATGGGAGCCAGTCGGACATCAAGCGCTTCCCGATCGAGTGAGCGCGGCGGCGGCACGGACGGAGCGGCGCGGCGAGGGCCTCGCCCGCGTCGCGATCATCGCGGCGGCGGCGGCGCTCGGCCTCCTCATCGGCCAGCGCTTCGAGCCGGTGGCGGGCGATCTCCTCCTCGCCCTCACCGCCCCCGCGCCGGACCCGCGCATCGTGATCGTCGCCATCGACGAGGCGACGGTCGCGACGTTGCCCGTGCGCTCGCCGATCGACCGCGCCTTCCTCGCCGACCTCGTGACGACGATCGACAAGGCGGGACCGGCCGCGATCGGCCTCGACCTCCTCCTCGACGAGCCGACCGAGCCGCAGAAGGACGCCGCGCTCGCCGCCGCCATCGAGGCGGCCGCCGCGCCGGTGGTCGTCGCCGTGGCCTCGGCCGGGGCGGCGAACGCCTTTCCGGGCGAGGCGGGCGACGCGCGCCTCCCGCGCGACCGGCGCGACGGGACGGTGCGCGCGATGCCGGAGGCGGCGGACGCCTTCGCGGCGCGCCTCGCCCGCGCGGGCGGCGCCACCGCCGTGCCGGACGGGCGGATCGTCTTCGCCGAAGGGGACTTCGTGCGCTATCCGGCCCACACGGTGCGCCTCCTGCCGCCGGCCTGGCTCGCGGACAAGTTCGTCCTCGTCGGTACCACGCTCGACGGGATCGACCAGCACCGCATCCCGACCATCGCGATGCGCGGGGCGGACGAGGGGGTGGTCCCCGGCGTGCGCGTCCATGCCGACATCCTCGCCCAGATCCTCGCCGGGCGCGCGCTGCGCCCGCCGTCCTGGGCCGTGCTCGCCGCCTCGGCGGTGCTCGCCGCGCTCCTCGGGGCGATGGTGCGCCCGTTCGGCCCGCTCAGCGTGCTCGCGGGCGGGGCGGCGGCGCTCGCCCTCTATGCCGGGATCGTCGTCGCGGTGGCGGCGGTATCGGTGTCTATCCTGCCGATCGCGACGCCGATGGCCGCCTTCGTCCTCTCCGCGGGCGGCAATCTCGGCCAGCGCCTCCAGAGCGACCGGCGCGAGCGGCTGCGGATGCGGGCGATGTTCGGCCGCTATGTCAATCCGCGCGTGGTGGACCGGCTCGTCGATTCGGGCACGGATCCGGCGCTCGGCGGGGAGCGGCGCGAGATCACGCACCTCTTCACCGACCTCGAAGGCTTCACCGCGCTCGCCGAAGGGCTGGAGCCGGAGGTAACGGCGGCGGTGCTGAACACCTATCTGGATGGCATCATCACGCGGATCCTCGCCAAGGAGGGGACGGTGGACAAGCTCGTCGGCGACGCGGTCGTCGCCTTCTTCGGCGCGCCGGACGCGCAGAGCGACCACGCGAGCCGCGCGGTGGACGCCGCGCGCGAGATCGCCGCCTTCACCGAGGCGATGCGCGGCGAGTGGGCCGCGAAGGGCGTCCGCCTCGGTGCGACGCGGGTCGGGGTCCACACCGGCGTCGCGGTCGTCGGCAATTTCGGCGGGCGGCACTTCTTCGACTACACGGCGATCGGCGACAGCGTGAACGTCGCCGCGCGCCTCGAAGGCGCGAACCGCACGATCGGCACGCGCGTCCTCGTCAGCGCCGCGACCCGCGCGGAGGCCGCCGGCGACTATCGCCGCGTTGGCCGCATCCGGGTGAAGGGCCGCCGCGAGACGGTGGAGGTGTTCGAGCCCGTCGCCGCGCCGGACGCGGACTATGAGGCCGCCTTCGCGGCGCTCGAAGGCGGGGATGGGGGCGCTGGCTTCAAGCGGCTCGCGGCGGTGCGGCCGGACGATCCGCTCGTCGCCTTCCAGGCCCGCCGTCTCGCCGCGGGCGCGGTGGACGACCTCGTCGTCGAGACCGCTTGAGGGAGGTGGAGATGGGTGTCAGACATCGGATCATGCGAAGCCTCGCCGCGCTCCTGATCCTCCTCGCCTTCGCCGCGCCGGCCGCGGCGGCCGACGCCGTCGTCCTCGATGGGGCCGCCAAGGAGGCGGGGCTCGCGCCGGGGAGCGTTCTCGCGGCGGGCGACGCGGTGCGCCTCGCGGAGGGCGAGCGGCTTCAGATCCTCTTCCAGTCCGGCGAGATCGTCACGATCGAAGGGCCCTTCGAGGGCGCGATCGGGGCGGGGGACGGGCAGGCGACCGGGCTCGTCGACACGGTCGCCGCGCTGATCCTCGGCCACAGCGGCACGTCCGACGTCGTCGGCGCGTCGCGCAAGGCGGCGGGCGGGGCGTTCGCGCCGCAGGCGGATATCCTCGCGGTCAACGTCGACTCATCGGGCGTGCGCTGCATCGGCGACCGGCTGATCCTGTGGCGCAGCGACACCGACGCGGCGGCCGAGATCACCGCCCGCTCGGCCCACGGCCGCGCCGGGCCGCTCGAATGGGCGTCGGGCGAGGCGATGCTCCCGCTCCCCGACGACCTTGCGCAGGAGGGGCCGCTCGCGGTCTCGATCGGCGATCAGGTGCGCCGCCTGGAGTTGAAGAAGGTGCCGGATTCGGTCGGTGAGGCGCCGGGGCGCCTCCTCCTCTGGCTCGGCGGGGCAGGGTGCGAGCGGCAGGCGAGCCTGCTCGTCGACGCCATTCGCGGGCAGTAAAGGTCAGGCGGTCTCGCGCAGTTCCTCGGCCGCTTCCAGCGTGACCGAGACGAGCTGGCTCACACCTTTTTCCACCATCGTCACACCATAGAGGCGGTGCATCCGCGCCATGGTGATCGGGTTGTGGGTGATGATGAGGAAGCGCGTGTCCGTCGAGCGCGCCATCTCGTCGAGAAGCGCGCAGAAACGCTCGACATTCGCGTCGTCGAGCGGGGCGTCGATCTCGTCGAGGACGCAGATCGGCGCGGGATTCGTGAGGAAGACCGCGAAGATCAGCGCCGTCGTAGTGAGCGTCTGCTCCCCGCCCGACAGGAGCGACAGGACTTGCGGCTTCTTGCCCGGCGGACGGGCGATGATGTCGAGACCCGCGTCGAGCGGATCCTCCGCCTCGGTGAGCTGGAGGGACGCCTCGCCGCCGCCGAAGAGGTGCTTGAAGAGGCGCTGGAACTCCGAGTTCACCTTGTCGAAGGAGGCGACCAGGCGCTCGCGGGCCTCGCGGTTCAACTCCTTGATGCCCTGACGCAGCTTCTCGATGGCGGCGATGAGGTCGTCGCGCTCGGCGAGCATCGTGCCGCGCCGGTCCTCGATCTCCTTCAATTCGTCCTCGGCGCACAGATTGACGCCGCCGAGCCGCTCCCGCTCGCCCTTCAGCTTTTCGAGGCGGTGCTCGGAGGAGGCGCGGTCGGGCAGCGGCGTCTCGGGCGTGATGCCGGCAAGGCGCGCCGCGCCCTGCGGGGCGACGTCGAGTGTCTCGGTGAGGGCGGCTTCCACCTCGGTCAGCCGGCCGCGCGCGGCGTTGAGGCGCTCCTCGGCCCGGCCCGAGGCCTCGCGCGCGGTGGAGAGGCCTTCGAGCGCCTTGCGCGCGGCCTCGATCGCAGCGCGTTCGGCGGCTTCGGCGGCGGCGCGGGCCTCGCGCGCGGCCTTGTCCCTGGCCTCGGCGTCGGCCGCGGCGGTGTTGAGGCGGCGGCGCTCCAGGATGGTCTCGTCCGGTGCCTCGGCGAGCTGGTCGCGCTCCTTGCGGAGGGTGTCGAGGCGGGCGGCAAGCTCCACGCGGTGCCCGTCCGCGCCCTCGAGGCGGCCGCGCCAGTCCTTCAGCTCGGCGGCGAGGCGTTCGAGCCGGCGCGCCCGGCCGAACACGGCGCGCCGCTCGGCCTCGGCGGCGTTCGCGGCCTCGTTCGCCTGACGGCGGGCGGCCTGCGCGGCCTGGTGGCGCCGGTCGCGCTCCTGGATCTCGGCGGCCCCGTCGGACACCGCGGCGCGGGCCTCTTCGGCCTCCGCAAGGGTCGCGGCGGTGGTGGCGGCGTGGCCCTCGGCGGCCTCCAACGCGGCGGCGAGGCGGGTCTGCGCGGCCTCGGCCTCGCGCGCCTTCGCCTCCGCGGCGGAGAGGCGCGACTTCGCCTCGGCGGCGGCGCGGCGCGCGCCGGTGAGGGCCTGGCGCGCGGCGCTCTCGCGCTCGCTCGCGCCCTTCAGCGCCTCGCGCGCGGTCGCGTTCTCCGCCTCGGCGGCGGTCACGGCGGGGCGGAGCGCGGCGAGCTCCTTTTCGAGCGCGGCGAGGCGGTTCTTCTGGGCGAGCCGTTCGGCGGCGGCGCTCGGTGCGCCGGCGTTCATGGCATAGCCGTCCCAGCGCCAGAGCGCGCCGGCGCGGCTGACGAGGCGCTGTCCAGCCGCGAGACCGGCCTGGAGCGCCGGCGCGTCCGCATCCTCCACCACGCCGACCTGGGCGAGGCGGCGGGCAAGGGCGGGGGGCGCGCTCACCTTGTCGCAGAGCGCCGTCACGCCCGCGGGAAGCGGCGCGTCGGTGCCCTCGTTCACCGCCCAGCGGCGCGGCGCGCTGGCGCTCACCGGGGCCTGGAGGTCGTCCCCCAGCGCGGCGGCGAAGGCCTGCTCGTAGCCCGCGGCGACGGTGCAGGATTCGAGGATCGCGTCGCCGCCCTTCGCGAGCGTCGCGGTGAGGCGCGCGAGCGCCTTCGCCTCGGTCTCGCGCTCGGCGATCGCGGCGCGGGCCTTCTGCACTGCCTCGCGCGTCTCGCCGTCGGCCTGGCGCAGCGCGGGGAGCGCGGCCTCGATCTCGGTCAGCGCGTTGCCGGCTTCGGTCTCGGCCGCCTCGGCCTTCGCGAGCGCGGCGGCGGCCTCCTCGCGGCGGCGCACGGCATCGTTGCGCCGCGCCTCTTCGAGGAGGGCGGTGAGGCGCCGCACCTCGGCGGTGGCCTTCTGTGCCTCCCCGCTCGCGCGGGAGAGCTGCGCGTCGGCGGCGGCGCGGGCGGCGAGCACGGTCGCGGCCTTCTCCGTCGCGGCGGCGGCGGCCGCGTCGGCGGCCTCGGTCGCCTTCTGCGCCGCGTCGGCGCCGGACTGGAGCGCGGCGATCCGCTCGTCGGCACCGTCATTGGCGCGGGTGAGGTCGGCCTCCTCGCGGGTGAGGCGGTCGACGGCGCTCGCCGCGTCCGCCTTCGCCCCGTCCTGGCGGGCAAGGTCCTTCTCGAGAGCGGCGACCTGCGCCTTCAGCGCCGCGAGCTGCTCGGCGAGCTGCTTGTCCCTGGCGTCGAGCGCGGCGATCGCGGCGGCGACCTCCTGGCGCTTGTGCGCGGCGAGGGCCTCCGCCTCGCGCAGTGGCGGCAATTTGTGCTGCGCGGCGGTCTCCTCCACCGCGGTGCGCGTCTGGCGCTCCGCCGCCTCCTTCTGCGCGGCGCGGGCGGCGGTGAGGGCCGCCTCGCCATCGCGCACGGCGGCGCGCGCCTCGATCCAGCGCAGATGGTGGACCGTCGCCTCCAGCGTGCGGATCTCGGCGGAGATGTTGCGATAGCGGCTCGCCTGGCGGGCCTGGCGCTTCAGATTGTCGATCTGGCGCTCGACCTCGGACGACACGTCGTCGACGCGGGCGAGATTCTGCTCCGCCGCGTTCAGCTTCAGCGTCGCCTCGTGCTTGCGCGCGCGCAGGCCCGAGATGCCGGCTGCCTCCTCGAGGATGTTGCGCCGGTCTGTGGGCTTGGCGGCAATCAGCTCGGCGACCTGGCCCTGTCGCACCATCGAGGGCGAGCGCGAGCCGGTGGCGGCGTCGGCGAAGAGGAGCTGCACGTCGCGCGCGCGCACGAGCTTGCCGTTGACGCGGTAGTCCGAGCCGAGGGCGCGCGTGATCCGGCGCGTCACCTCAAGCTCGTCCGCGTGGTTCATCTCGGCCGGGGCCGAGCGGTCCTTATTGTCGAGAAAGAGGGTGACTTCGGCCGTGTCGCGCGTCGCCCGCCGGCCGGAGCCGGCGAAGATGACGTCGTCCATGGACGAGCCGCGCACGGATTTGTACGACGCTTCGCCCATCACCCAGCGCAGCGCCTCGACGAGATTCGACTTTCCGCATCCGTTGGGGCCGACAACGCCGGTCAGCCCCGGTTCGATCAAAACGTCAGTCGGCTCAACAAAGGATTTGAACCCAGTGAGGCGGAGCTTGTCGAATTTCATCGCTCCGCCTCATACTGATTCGCCCTACGAGTCGAGCTTCGGGTCGATTAGTGCACGGAAAGCGTCCATCGTCCGCGAGCCTTCGAACTTCTCATCGTCGATGAAGATCGTCGGAGTCGCCGACACGCCGAACTCGTTGTACCCACGGTCCTTCACAGCATTGATGCCGTCGAGTAGTTTCTGATTGGTTAAGCATGCCTCGAACTCGGCGTTCGAGATGCCGGCTTGCGCCGCCAGTCCGCGGATCTGAGCAAGCGCGCCGTCGCGCACGGCCCACTGGCCCTGCTTCTCGAAGAAGAGGTCGACGACGTCGTAATATTTGTCCTCGGAGCAGCGGGCGAGCATGAAGACGGCGGCTGCGAGCGGGTCGAACGGGAACTCGCGCAGGACGAACTTCACCTTGCCGGTGTCGATATATTCCTTCTTGAGGTCCTGGAAGGTCGTCAGGTGGAAGTTGGCGCAGTGCGGGCAGGTCATCGAGGCGTACTCGATGATGGTGACCTTCGCGTCCGGGTTGCCCATCACCATGTCGGGCAGCGGCTCGACGGCATCGGTGGACTGCGCGAACGCGGGGAAGGTCATGCCGGCGAGCGGCAGGGCAAGGGCCGCGGACATCGCGGCGAACGAACGACGGGTCAGCATCACAAAAAAACCTCGCTGGTCAGTGGCCCTCTTATGGGCGCTTTCGACGCTCGGTTAAACTGCGGGCCTCGATGCTGGCACCCAGTCGCGACAATGCGGCCTTCAAATTTTGGTGGGCAATGTCCGGCAGGCGCTCCGCGACGGCCTCCACGCGGGCCGGATCGGCGGGTGGGACGGCCGGGATCACGGGGGCGAGATGGCGCGGGGTGGGCCGCGCGGCGCCCCGCGTCTGGGTGATGCGGATGCGCGCGATCGCGGGCCAGCCGATGAGGATGTTCACCCGCTCCACGATCTGGGTCGAGGTGTGCTGGATCGAGAGCGCGGTCGCCGCGTCGGCGCGCACGATGAGGGTGGCCCCGGTCGCTGAGTCGATGCGCGAGCCCTTCGGCCACACGATCCGCTCCACCGCGGCGCTCTTGGCGAAGCGCTCGCCGAAAATGTCCGCCGGCTCCAGCATCAGCGCGATGTTCGCGACGCCGCGGCGCCGGCAGGCGGGCGTCACGAGGTCGCCGACGAGCTCGGCGAGGGGGCGGGGGCCGTTGTTGCGCTTGATGGTGACCATGCCCCTTTTCTCCGCCAGCGCGGGGGGCGGCGCAATGGGGCGCGCGACGGGGCCGGGGCGGGGCCACAAGAGCGGGGATGATTGGGGGGAAATGCGATGCCCGCTTGCGCCGCGCCGCCGTGCCTGATCCGCTTCCTTTCATGATGCGAGGACGGACGATTGCGGCGCCGGACGCCGACCATGGACTCGGCTCGGGCGAGGGGGAGGCCCTTCTCGCCTGGTACGACCGGCACCGCCGCACGCTGCCCTGGCGCACGGCCGCGGGGGCGGCCGACCCCTACCGTGTGTGGCTCTCCGAGGTGATGCTCCAGCAGACGACGGTCGCGGCCGTGATCCCTTATTTCGCGGCCTTCACGACGCGCTGGCCTACGGTGAGCGACCTCGCCGCCGCGCCCGACGAGGACGTGATGTCAGCCTGGGCGGGCCTCGGCTACTACGCGCGGGCGCGCAACCTCCTCGCCTGCGCGCGCGCCGTCGCCGCCCGCGGCGGCACCTTCCCGACGACGCGCGAAGAGCTGCGGGCGCTGCCGGGCGTCGGCGAGTACACCTCCGGCGCGGTGGCGGCGATCGCCTTCGGCGAGCGCGTCCCGGTGGTCGACGGCAACGTGGAACGGGTCGTCGCCCGGCTCCTCGCGCTGCCCGTCCCGCCGAAGAGCGCCAAGGCGGCGGTGAGCGCGGCGGTCGAGGCGATGCTTCCCGCGACCCGCCCTGGAGATTTCGCGCAGGCGATGATGGACCTCGGTGCGACAATCTGCACCCCGCGCAACCCGCTCTGCGCCCTCTGCCCGATCGCCGACCCCTGCCGCGCCCGGCGCGAGGGGGAGCCGACGCGCTATCCGGTGAAGGCGGAGAAGAAGGCGCGCAAGATCTGGCACGGCGTCTCCTTCGTCCCGGTGCGGCCGGACGGCACGGTGCTCTTCCGCCGCCGCCCACCGCGCGGGCTCCTCGGCGGGATGCTGGAGGTGTTCGGCTCCGCCTGGGGCGCGGCCCCCGCAATCCCGCTCGACCACGCCCCCTTCGACGCGACCTGGCACGCGCAGGGGGCGATCTCGCACGGCTTCACCCATGCCGAGCTCAGCATCGACGTCTACGCCGCCAACGTCGCCCCCGCGATCGCGACGCCCGAGGGCGGCCTCTGGATGGACCCGGAGGCGGCCGGGCTCCCGACGGTGATGCGCAAGGTCGTCGTGCGCGCGCTCGCGGAGCCGATGCCGCGTCTGTGAGCGGGCGCCGCGTTGATCCCCCGGCCGCCGCGCATAGTTTCTTGCGCAGCTTTGGACCGGAGGACCCGCCATCATGTTCGTGCCCGCCCTCTCGCGCTTCGCCGCCGCCGCGTCGGTCGTCTCCGCGACCGCAGCCGTCGCCGAGCCCGCCCAGTTCAAGATCGACCCGGAGCATTTCGCGATCGTCTTCAGCGCCGAGCACATCGGCTACGGCTCCGTCTGGGGCCTCTTCGTGCGCGGCGCCGGCTCGTTCACCTATGACGAGGAGACGCGGGAATTGTCCGACCTCGAGGTGAGTGTCGCCGCGGACAGCGTCTTCACCGGCCACGAGAGGCGCGACGGCCACGTCCGCTCGGCCGAGTTCGTGGACGCGGCCGCGCACCCCGACATCACCTTCGTGATGACCGGGGCGCAGGAGACGAGCGAGACCACCGGCACAATCACCGGCGACCTCACGCTGCGCGGCGTCACGAAGCCGGTGACGCTCGACGTGCGTCTCAACAAGATCGGCCCGTACCCGTTCGGCCCCAACTACGTCATTGGCGTCACGGCGAAGACGACGCTGAAACGCAGCGACTGGGGCATGACTTACGCGGTGGACAACGGGCTTGTCGGCGACATGGTCCCGTTCATCTTTGAACTGGAGGCGATCCGCCAATGAGGTTGCGGGCCGCTGCGCCCCCCGCGTAAAGGCGGGGCACCAAACCCACTATGAGGAGGACGTGTTTTGCGGATCACTTGGTACGGACATTCGACCTTTCGCGTGGAATTCGGGTCGACGGCGCTCCTCATCGATCCCTTCCTGACCGGAAACCCCAAATGGGACGGCGGCTGGGAAGAGCCCTCCGCGGGGATCAGCCACCTCCTCCTCACCCACGGCCATGACGACCATATCGGCGACGCGATCTCCGTCGTGAAGAAGACCGGCGCGCAGGTCGTCGGCTCGGCCGAAGTGTGCACCTTCCTCGCCCGCCAGGGGGCGGAGAACGTCAATCCCGGCAACCACGGCGGCACCGTCGATTGCGGCGAGTTCACCGTCTCGTTCGTGAACGCGCTGCACTCCTCGTCCTCGATGGGCGGGGGCGACTTCGTCTATCTCGGCAACCCGCTCGGCCTCGTCATCACGCCGAAGGGCGACAAGACGCTCTACGCGATGGGCGACACGGGGATCTTCGGCGACATGGCCCTCGTCGACGAGCTCTACGCCCCGAAGGTCGGGATCGTGCCGATCGGCGACCGCTTCACGATGGGCGCCAAGCAGGCGGCGCTCGCCTGCAAGCGCTATTTCAAGTTCGAGACGGTGATCCCCTGCCACTACGGGACCTTCCCGATCCTCGACCAGACGCCCGACAAGTTCCTCGCCGAGATGGGCGGCGATGCCGGCATCGTGAAGGTCGCCGAGGTCGGCGTCCCCTTCGACGTCTAGATCAGCCACCCATTTCCCAGAGTGCCGCACGCGGGCAACGAACGGTCGAACGACACGTTGGCCCAGACAAGCAAGAGGGATGAGCGATGCGAAACTGCCTACGGACCGCCATTGCCGCGGGTCTTCTCCTGACGGCCCCCGCGGCCGCGCTGGCGCAGGAGGGGATGCCGACGATGATGGCGAACGTCATCAACGCCACCGGCGCCGCGATCGGGACCGTGTCCTTCACGCAGACCCCGTCCGGCATGGTGCTGATCGCCCTCGACATCGCCGACCTCGAGCCGGGCGTGCACGGGCTGCACATCCATGAGACCGGCCAGTGCGATGCAGCGGACGGCTTCAAGTCCGCCGGCGGCCACTATTCGGGCGGCATGGAGCACGGCGTCCTCAGCGAGGGGGGACCCCACGCGGGCGACTTGCCGAACGTCACGGTCGGCGCGGACGGGACGCTGGTGATGGAGATCTTCACCGACCGCATCAGCGTCGCGGCCGACGGGGAGAACCCGCTCGGCGACGAGGACGGCTCGGCGATCATGATCCACTCGGGCGCCGACGACTATCAGAGCCAGCCCGCCGGCGACGCGGGCTCGCGCATCGCCTGCGGCGTCATCGAATAGGGCGCCGGCCGCGAACCCAGACGGCGAAGGCCCGGCCGCGCGCGCGGCCGGGCCTTTTTCGTGCCGCCTCTCAGGCGGCGCCGATCTCGAACTCGGGCAGGGTGACGATGATGCGCGCCCCGCCGTGCGGCGCGTCGGTGATGTCGAGCGTGCCCCCGTGCGCGACGAGGAGGCTCTTCACGATCGCAAGGCCGAGCCCGGCGCCGCCGGTCGCGCGGCTGCGCGAGCTTTCGAGCCGCACGAACGGCTCCAGCAGGAGCTCGCGGACGGATTCGGGGATCCCCGGCCCGTCATCGTCGACGGTGAGGACGATGGTGTGGCCGCGCAGATGGATCGCGAGATGGGCGGCGTGCCCGTATTTCAGCGCGTTGTCGATGAGGTTCGAGACGACCCGCCGGATCGCGATCCGGTCGCCGAGCACCGTGACGCCGCGCGCCCGCGCCTCGATGTCGAGGGCGACATCGCCGCCGGTGTGGCGGCGGTCCTCCACCTCGGCCGCGACGAGCTCGTCGAGGAGGAGAAGCTCCTCGGAGAGTTCGCCCGCCCCCGCCCGCGAGGCGAGGAGCGCATCGTCGAGAAGCTTCACCATGTCGGCGACATCGTTGATCGCGCGGTCGCGCTCAGGGCTGTCGGGCAGCGTCTCGAGCCGGAGGCGGAGGCGCGTCGCGAAGGTGCGCACGTCGTGCGAGATGCCGCCGATCATCGCCATGCGCGCCCGCATGAGGTCCGAGAGGCGCACCTGGAGGCGGTTGAAGGCGCCGACGAGGGTGCGGATCTCCGGCGCGCTGGAGCGCGGCTGGGTGATGCCGGCCGGCTCGGCGGAGAGGTCGATCGCGTCAGCCGCGGCGGCGAGGCGGCGCAGCGGCACCATCTCGCGATGCATGACGATGAGCGCGATCACCGCAATCAGCGTTCCGATGAGCCCCGCCCCGAACCCGATCGGCAGGCCGATGCGGTTGAAGAGCATGGGATTCTCGGTGCGCAGCACGAGCGTTTCGCCCGTGGAGAGGTCGATGCGGAACTCGAACCCGTTGCGCGTCGCCTCCACGCGCCGCACCGGAAAGCGCCGCTCCTCCAGCGGGGGGCGCAGGCGCTGTGCGGTCACGGCGAAATCGCGGTTGCCGAGCGCCTCGGCATAGACCTCCTCGATCTCGGGGTCCGCCGCCTCCTGCGCCGCGATGGTCGCGGCCTCGCCGGACGGCTCGATGGTGAGGCTCATCATGCGCGAGCTCAGCGCGTCGATGATGCGGGCGCGCTCGGCGCCCGTGTTCTTCTCCATCAGCTCGACGATCGCGGCGAGGCGCTCGGGCGAGGGGGCCGTCGGGTCGTCGAGCGGGCGATGCCACTGGTAGGCGAGGGCGAGCGCGATCAGCCACGCCGCGATCAGCGTGGCGATGACGATCATCGTGATTCGCGCACCGAGACTGAGCTGCATGGTCTAACCGACCGGCTTCACCACGGCGGTGAAGAGGTACCCGTTGTTGCGCACTGTGGTGACAAGATTTGACCCCGGCGCGGCAACATCAAGCTTCTTGCGCAGTCGGGAGACGAGCATGTCGACCGTCCGGTCATAAGGATCGGCGGTGCGGCCCCGGATCCGGTCGAGGATCTGGTCGCGCGTGAGGACGCGGCGCGGCTGCTGGACGAGGCAGGCGAGGAGGTCGAACTCGCCGGTCGTGAGCGTCACCGGCTCGCCGTCGTCGGTCGCGAGCGAGCGGGCGTCGAGGTCGACGAGGAAGCGGTCGAACGTGTAGCGGCGCGTCGGCGCGGCGTGGGCGGCGGGCCCGCTCGCCCGGCGCAGCAGCGCGCGGACGCGGGCGAGGAGCTCGCGCGGGCCGAACGGCTTCACGACATAATCGTCGGCGCCCATCTCGAGCCCGAGCACGCGGTCGATCTCGTCGCTCTTCGCCGTCAGCATCAGGATCGGCACCGTATCGCGCGCCCTGAGCCGCCGGCAGATCGCAAGCCCGTCCTCCCCCGGCAGCATCTGGTCGAGGATGACGAGGTCGGGGTGCACACGCGAGAGCACCATGTCCATCTCGCGCGCGTCCGCCGCCATCTCAACCTGGAAGGCGTCCTGGCGCAGCAACTCGCCGACGAGGCGGCGGATGTCCGGATCGTCCTCGACGATCAAAATGGTGTGCGGCGACGTGTTCATGTTCGTCTCTTGCCATGTCGGGGCGGCGAAGGAAGCAGGCAATCCGCGGAAATTACAAACTGTTACGTGACCGAGACAAAACTCGACGCGCCGATGCGGCGTGATCAAACGCCAGGAACATGACGGCCCCATTTTCTGTGACGACGCTGGTGGACGAACCCCCAGCCGCCCACAGGGAACATGAGACGATGACCCAGCTTTTGACAGGCTCCGCCCTCGCCGTCGTGCTCGCCTTCGGGGTCGTGGCCGATGCCCATGCCTGGCAGCGCACACGCACCGTGACCGGCGTCAATGGAAACACCGCCTCGCTGAATGGCAGCGGATCGTGCAGCGGGGGCACCTGCACCCGCACGCAGACCCGCACCGGGCCGGCCGGGAACACCGCCACCGTGAACGGCGGCGTCACCTGCAACGGCATCAGCTGTACGCAAAGCTCCACGCGGACCGGCCGCTTCGGCGGAACGGTGTCGCGCTCGGGTTCGATTTCCCGCTGATTGCGGGGGGAGGGAGGCCGCACGGTGCCCACGGCGAAAGCCACCCGCCAGGGCATCGCGCGGCAAGCGAGCGGACGAAAGAGCGCCAGGCCGAACCCCGAAGCTTTGGCGCCCGATCGACCGGAGGGTCAACTCGCTGCATCAATCGGCAAGGAAACGGGAAGGATGGATTGCGTGCCCTATTCTTCGCCAAGTCGTGCGGTGGGATGACTCGCCTCGCGCAATCGGGGCCGCGGACGATCGATCCGGATGGACGGCGCCACGGCCCCCGTTCCCTTGTCGAAACAAGAGTGAAGGAAAACCGATGTCTTTCGAGTTCAAGCGTCGCGCCCTGATGCGCCGGAGCGGCCTCGCCGCGGCGATGGTCGCGCTGATGGCGTCGAGCGCGCCGGTCTTCGCGCAATCCGACAACCAGGCCCCGAAGCTGACACGCGCCGAGGGGATGCAGATCTACCGCGCCTGCCGCACCGACCTGTCGCGCTACTGCCCGAACATCGCGCCGGGCGGCGGGCGCATCGCGGCGTGCATGCGGGCCAACCACTCCAAGCTGTCTGACGGTTGCAAGGCGACCATCGCGGAGGTTTACACGAAGTGACGAACAGCGGCCGTGCTTCTCGCCTCGACACCATTCCGACGGCCGCGGCTGGAGGAGGCGCGGCCGCACCGTCAACGCCGAGCCTGGAGGCGGAGCGTGCGCTCCACTTCCTGCCGCAGGCGCGTGAGCGCTTGCCGGGCCATGTCCCGGCTGCGCCCGAACCCGAGCACAAGACCCTTCCGGCGGAAAAGGACGCCACGGCGCCGGCCGGCGGGCGCGGGCTCGTCTCGCGCCGCCCGCCCTCGCGTCCGCGCAACCCGCGGCGCAGGGCCTTCGGCGCGGTGATCGTGATGTTCCTCGTCGCGGGCGCCGTCGTCGGCGTGCGCTATGGCTGGCCGCGCGTCGCCGAGCACTATCCGATCTTGCCCCAAGCGCTCGCGGTCGAGATCTCCGGCCCCGCGATCCTCGACGCGATCAACCAGACCTCGGTCGCGGCGACGATCCCCGGCCGCATCGTGACGCTGCCGGTCGACCGGAACGACGTCGTGAAGGCGGGCGACGTGATCGCGACCATCAAGTCGGACGATCTGGAGCGCCAGCTCGCCGCCGCCGAGGCCTCGGTGGAATCGGCGAACCTTGCCGTGCGCCAGGCCGAGGCCGAGATGCGCAGCGCCGACGCCGCGCAACAGAACGCGCAGGAGAGCCACGACCGCCTGCAGAAGCTCGTCTCGAGCGGCACCGTCACCCAGGCCTCCTATGACGCGGGCCTCGCCACGCTGCGCAAGGCCGTCGCCGAGCACGCCGCCGCCGAAGCCGCCGTCGCCCGCGCCGAGGCCGAGCACAAGGCCGCCATCTCCAACGCCGACGTGCAGCGCACCTATCTCGACGACGCCGTCGTGCGCGCGCCGATCGACGGCGTGATCGTGTCGCGCTCGCGCAATGCCGGCGACGTGGTGAGCGTAGGGACGGCGATCGTGTCGATCGTCGACCCGAAGAGCATCGTCATGAGCGCCCGCTTCGACGAGAGCGCCATCGCCTCGATCCATCCGGGTCAGGACGCCGCGCTGGTCTTCCCGTCGCGGCCCGACGCCGCGATCGCCGGCAGCGTGCTGCGCCTCGGGCGGGAGGTCGACAACGAGACGCGCGAGTTCACCGCCGACATCACGCCGAAGACGCTGCCGACCAACTGGGCGCTCGGCCAGCGCGGCCGCGCGATGATCACCATCGAGACCAAGGACAACGTGCTCGCCGCGCCGAGCGAGCTCCTCAGCCGCCGCGACGGTCAGGCCGGCCTCTGGGTCGCGAGCCATGGCCGCGCCCACTGGCGGCCGGTGACGCTCGGCGAGGTGGGCGACGGCCGCGTCGAGATCCGCGACGGTCTCCAGCCCGGCGAAATCCTCCTGAAGCGCGATCGCCTCTTCGAGGGGATGCGCGTCCATCCGCCGAGTGCCACGTCATGAGCCTTGCTCTCAAGGACATCGCCTTCAATCCGGCGCGGTTCATCCTGACCGTCGCGGGGGTCGGGTTCCTCATCACCGCCTCGATCGGGATGGTGGGCCTCTATCGCGGCATCGTCGGCGACGCGCTCCTCATCGTGGAGGAGGTCGGGGCGGATTTCTGGATCGTCCAGGGCGGTCGCCAGGGGCCCTTCTCCGAGGCGTCGTCCGTGCGCGCCGATCTCGACCGCCGCGTCGAGGGCGTCGCCGGCGTCACCGAGGTGCGTCGCTTCCTGCAGATCAGCCAGCAATTCTCGGCGCCCGACGGACACCCGACCCGCGCCTCGATCGTCGGCCTCGACTATCCGAAGGACGGGGGCGAGTGGATCGACCTCGTCGCCGGCCGCTCGATCGCGGCGAGCCATTTCGAGGCGATCGCCGACGAGAGCGTCGGCCTCAAGCTCGGCGACGTCGTGCGCCTCAACCACGACGACTACGAGATCGTGGGCATCACGCGGCGCATGGTGGACCTTTCGGGCGACGGCCTCCTGTTCGTGACGATCAACGACGCGATGGAGATCGCCCAGCGGCGCAACAGCGAGGAGGTGCTTCTCACGCGCGCCGCGGTGGGTGATGCCGGGCCCGTGGCCGCGCTGTCGCCGGCGGCGAACAAGGTCTCGGCGATCCTCGTGAACGTCGACCCCGCGGCGGACTTTTCGGCCGTGCGGCAGGCGATGACGGCGTGGGGTGACGTCAACGTCCTCAGCCACGAGGACCAGCGCAATCTGCTGCTCGACCAGCGGCTCTGGCGCCTGCGCGTCCAGATCCTCGCCTTCACGGGGGTGCTCCTCATCGTGATGACGATCGTGATCTCGCTGATCATCTACATGATGACCATCGAGAAGCTGCACCAGATCGCGATGCTGAAGCTGATGGGGGCGCGCAACTCGGTGATCATGGGGATGATCGCCCAGCAATCGGCCGCGATCGCCTTCCTCTCCTTCGCGGTGGGGCTCGGCATGGCGAACCTCATCTTCCCGCACTTCCCGCGCCGGGTGGTGATGGCGGTGGACGACCTCTCCCTCCTCTTCCTCGCCGTCTGCGGCATCGCCGCGATCGCAAGCCTCGTCGGCATCGCCCGCGCGCTGAGGGTCCGCGCGCAGGAGGTGCTGGCGTGAGTGCGGGCTGTGCTGACGGGTGCGCTGGCCGCGATGTCGTGCGCGGCGGCGAGGTGGCGCCAGGGCTTTCCGGGGCGCTGGCGGAAGCTCGGCCTCGCCGATCGCCCGTCCGCATGGGCGGCGCGGGCTATGGCAACGGGCGGGAAGTGGCCGATGGCGTGAACGGCGGCTCGCGGGTGAGCCCGATCGCTGATTGCGCGACTGCCGACGCGACGATTGTGGCTGAATTCCCCCGAGAGCCCATCCCGATCAGGGACGCGCAAGCGCGCGCCCACGAATTGTTCGCCAACGGATCTAGCTCGCGCTCCAGCATGGCACAGACGCTTTCGTCGGCCGCGCACCTCGGCGCGCTGAACGGGTGGAGGGTCGTTCGCGGCACCACCCACCCGCCGGTGGGGCATGCGCAGGTGGGCAAAGCGCCTAAACTGTCCCTCATCGGGGACATGCTCGCGTACTCGATCGATCGGGTGACGGCAATGGCGTGGAACCACGAGATGGTCGGCATCATGAGGGTCTCCCGTTCATATGACGGCGAATTTGTTGGCGGCCCGGACGGTGGGAGAGCCAAACCAATGGGTCGCGACGCTCGGCATCTCACTTTCGCTGACGATCCGTGCGCAGGAGCGGCTGGTATGCTTCCGCCGCGGTTGGTCGACGTCGCCCAAGACCATCGTGCGTGCCTGGACGGTGGGCGGATGCTCGACGGGGAGACGGTGGACGCACCGCCCCGCTTGGTGGTCGTCCGCATGTGCGGCTCGCCATCCGGTACGTCCGCGATGCGGCCGCAGGCCGTTCGATTGGACGCCTGCACCGCGTGGGTGGACGGGCGCGATGGCGCATTCTCTCAGACAGGGCGCGCACGGGAGGGGCGGAAATGAGCGCGACTCGCATGCGCTTTGATGTGCGACATCACCTTGCGATTGATGGCACGTGGTGTGGTCGTCCAACAGGCTGGCGGCCGACCTGTGGCCCGGCGAAATGATCGGCACGAGCTTCGCCTCGCGCTCCGGTGGGGCCACCATGTGTCCGCCGGCCACCGCTTTCGCCGCGCCCTTCATACGGGCTCCCGCACGCGGTGCCGCTCGCCTGCCGGCAGGCCATCCTGAGGAGAGTCTCTTATGAGTGCGACGCTTCTGGTGGAGGACGCGCGAAAACATTTCCCGAGCGGGGACACCGTGGTGCGTGCGCTCGATGGGGTGACGGTCGAGGCGCGGCCGGGGGAGCTGATCGGGATCATGGGGGCGTCGGGCTCGGGCAAGAGCACGATGCTGCTGATCGCAGGGCTTCTCGAGCCGCCGACGGACGGGGCGGTCTATTTTCGCGGGGAGTGCGTGTCGCATCCGGAGGCCGATCTCGACCGGCTGCGTGACTTTCGGCGCCGCAATATCGGGTTCGTCTTCCAGAAGGCGAACCTCATCCCGTTCCTCTCCGCGCTCGACAATGTGGCGCTCGCGCTGCAGATCGACGACGTGCCGGTCGCGCAGGCCCGCGACTATGCGCATGAGCTTCTCGTGGAGCTCGGGCTCGGCCATCGGGTGGACAACCGCCCGGCGCGGCTTTCGGGCGGCGAGCAGCAGCGCGTCGCGATCGCGCGGGCGCTCGCGAACGACCCGCCGCTGATCCTCGCCGACGAGCCGACCGCCGCGCTCGACAGCGTGCGCAGCCGGCAGGTCATGGAGCTCTTCCGCACCATCGCCGACGAACGCCAGGCCTCGGTGATGGTCGTCACGCACGATTCGCGCTCGATCGACCTTTTCGACCGGGTCTACGAATTCTCGGACGGGCGCATCCTGTCCGAGAATCACTCCGCGGCGGCGAGCACCCTCGTCGCGCGCTGACGGTGCCAGCGCCACGCCGTCGCGACGATCGTCGCAAGGTCGGAGTGCGGGGTGAGGTTGTCGCCGAAGAGGGCGCGTGCGGCGCGCACGTCGGCATGGAGGGATGGCGGGTCGCCGGGGCGGCGCGCGCAGAGGGTCGTCGGCACCGTGGCGCCGGTGATCGCCTCCACCATCCGGACGATCTCGCGCACGGAGTGGCCGACGCCGCTGCCGACATTGAGGGTGCGTCCTCGCCGCCCCAGCAGAAGGTGGCGGAGCGATTTGACGTGGATGTCCGCGATGTCGCTGACGTGGACATAGTCGCGCACGGCGGTGCCGTCGGCCGTCGGGTAGTCGGTGCCGAGGATCGGGAGCGGGGCGCCGCCGCCGGTCGCCTGGAAGGCGACGGGGAGAAGGTGGGTCTCGACCGGGCGGTCCTCGCCGATCTCACCGTCCGGATCGGCGCCGGCGGCGTTGAAGTAGCGCAGGATCATCGCCGGGACATTGGTGCGCAGGACCTCCCGCTCGGCGGCGAGCTTCGTCGCCCCGTAGGGGCTGATGGGCGCGAGCGGGGCGTCCTCCGCGATGGGGCCGCGGGGCGCGGCGCCGTAGACGGCGCAGGAGCTTGAGAACACCACCGGGATCGGGCCGTAGGTGCGGGCGACGCTCAAAAGGCGGCGCGTCCCCTCCACATTCACCGCGTGATAGGGCTCCGGATGGTCGTGCGATTCGGCCACGATCGACAGCGCGGCGAGGTGGATGATGCCGACCGGGCGGTGCGCGGCGAAGACGGCGTGGAGGCGGCGCGTGTCCAGGATGTCCCCCGGCTCGAACGCGCCCCATCGCACGGCGTGGTGCGAGCCGGTCGACAGGTCGTCGAACACCACCGGCTTCAGCCCGGCGCGCGCGACCGCCTTTGCGACGTGGCTGCCGATATAGCCGGCGCCACCGGTGATCAGTATCTTTCCCATGGACCACTACCTAAAGTAGTGATCGGCGAGGGTCAAGCCTTATGCGGCGATCCGATGCCGTTCGATCGCGGGCGCGCCGGCGACCTCGGCGATGGCGTTTCGCCAGTGCATCAGCGCCGTTTCCTCGAGGCACTCGCGGTGGCGGGCGAGGCAGGCGTCGGTATATTGGCCCCGGCGCTCCTGCAACCTTTCGGCGAAAGTCGCGAGGCGGTCGCGCCAGATTTCGGGCCTGTCGGACGGGAGGACGATGCCGAGCCCGTACCGCGTCACCTCGGTCGCGACGGCGCCGTCCTCCGCGCCGAGGAAGACGATCGGCCGGCCGACCGCGAGGATCCCGTAGAATTTGGACGGCATGATCAGCCCCTCGCACGCCGGGTCGAGGCTGATGAGGTGGATGTCCGGGACGGAGAGGCTCCGGCTCAGCGCCGCGCGGGGCTGGTAGGGGCGGAAGGCGATGGCGTGCTCGCCGCGCTGCTCGGCGAGCGCGCGGATCCGCCCGAGCCCCTTCCCCCCGCCGATGAAGAGCCATTGGAGGGCGGGAATGTCGCCCGTCCGGGCGATGAGGTCGGCGATGTGGTCGGGCAGATGGGCCCGTCCGAGATTGCCGGAATAGCCGATGACGCAGCGCTCCTCGACGCCCCACTCGCGGCGGAGCGGGTTCTCGTGCGGCGGCACCGGGCGGATCGCATTGTCCCCCCAGTTGGAGAGGATGCGGATGCGTTCGGCCGGGACGCCCTCGGCGATCAGGCGATCGCGCATCGGCGCGTTGAGGACGGCGTTCAGCGCGGCGGCGGAGAGCGACTTGTTGCGAAGGCCGATGAGGAGGCGCCCCGCGCCGCCCCCCAGCCATTTCATCCCGAGCGCGCTCGCGACCTCGGGAAAGAGGTCCTGGCACCAGTTGACGAGGCGCGCGCGGCGGATCGCGCAAACGATCCACGCGCTGACCGAGACGAGCGGCGGATCCGTCTTCGCGAGCACGATGTCGCCGCGGCGGACGGTGGAAAGGAGGGCAAGGAAGGAGGCGATGTAGAAGGTCACATAGTCGATCATGCGGCCGGCGAGGCCGTGCCGGCCGAAGCCCGTCGTCCACACCCGCCGCACCTCGACCCCGCGGATCGTCTCGCGGGCGGGGAGGCGGCGCGTCACCTCGTAGGAGCGGCGGCTTGTCACCACCGTCACCGCCACGCCGTGCGCGACGAGCGACTCGGCGAGGTCCGCGAGCATCTGCGACGTCGCCGACTCGTCGGGCGAATAGAAACGGTTAATTGCAACGACGTGCATGTAAGCACCGGGTGAATGGCGAAATCATTTCCATGCGCGGAGCGGATGGGCTCTCCGGCATGTCATCAATTGCCTTACAGCCTAGTAATGATGCATGGCCGAAATATGTTCTACAATTTACGGTTGCGTGTGTCAATACGCCGATCGCCCCCGCACACACGCACACCAGCCCCGAGGCGCACCGCCCTCGCATGTGAGGCCGCGTCCGATTATGTTGGCGGGAAGAGAAGGGGAGAACGATGGTCACATTGGTCGACCGCACGAAGGTGAGCGCAGCGCCGTCCAACGCGGCGGCCGCCGTCCGGCATCCGGAGAAGGCCAAGCGGCCCGACGCGCCGCTGATGCGCAAACCGGAATGGATCCGCGTGCGCGCGCCCGGCTCGCCGGTCTGGCGCGAGACGCGCGACATCGTCCGCTCCCAGGGCCTCGTGACCGTGTGCGAGGAGGCCGGCTGCCCCAATATCGGCGAGTGCTGGTCGAAGAAGCACGCGACCTTCATGATCATGGGCGACACGTGCACGCGCGCCTGCGCCTTCTGCAACGTGCGCACCGGGCTGCCGAAGGCGCTCGACGCGGATGAGCCGAAGAAGGTCGCCGACGCGGTGGCCGCGCTGGGGCTCGAGCACGTCGTCGTCACCTCCGTCGACCGCGACGATCTCGCCGATGGCGGCGCCCGGCACATGGCCGACACGATCAACGCGATCCGCGTCGCCGCCCCCGGCACCACAATCGAGGTCCTGACGCCCGACTTCCTGCGCAAGCCCGGCGCGCTCGAGATCGTCGTCGAGGCGCGGCCCGACGTGTTCAACCACAATCTGGAGACGGTGCCGTCGCTCTATCTCCAGGTCCGTCCGGGCGCGCGCTACTACCACTCGATGCGCCTGCTCGACCGGGTGAAGCTCCTCGACCCCACGATCTTCACGAAGAGCGGGATCATGGTGGGCCTCGGCGAGGTGCGGAACGAGGTGCTCCAGCTGATGGACGACCTGCGCAGCGCCGACGTCGATTTCCTCACGATCGGGCAGTATCTGCAGCCGTCCCGCAAACACTATCCGGTGAAGGAATACATCACCCCGCAGGCCTTCCAGGCCTACCAGACGATCGCCTATGCGAAGGGCTTCCTGATGGTGTCCGCCTCGCCGCTGACGCGCTCGTCCTACCACGCCGGGGACGATTTCGCCCGCCTCAAGGCGGCCCGTGAGGCACGCGCGAAGGTCGACGAGCGCGCCTGATGCCGCAATTCGACACCACCCGCCGGGTCAAGCACTCGGCCGAGAACATGTTCAGCCTGGTCGCGGACGTGACGGCCTATCCGCAGTTCGTCCCGCTCTGCCGCTCGCTCACCGTGCGGCGGCGCGACACGCTGCCGGACGGGCGCGACGTGCTCGTCGCCGAGATGACGGTCGCCTACAAGGTGATCAAGGAAACGTTCACCTCGCGCGTCGTGCTCGACCGCGCGAACAACATCATCGATGTCAGCTATCTCGACGGCCCCTTCAAGGAGCTGCACAACCGGTGGACCTTCACGCCGGTGGACGAGGCGACCACCGACGTGCACTTCGCGATCCGCTACGAGTTCAAGAACCGGATGCTCGCCACCATGATGGGCTCCGTGTTCGACCACGCCTTCCGCCGCTTCGCGACGGCGTTCGAGGACCGCGCCAACACCGTCTACGGCGTCCCCGCCTGAGGCCGGATCAGGCCGCGCGCTGGCGCCGCTCCGCGGTGGCCGCGGGCCGTGCGGCGGCGACGGGCCGGCGGTTGCGGTAGGCCTGGCGCAGCCAATCGTCGAGATCCTGGTGCTGGCGGTTGCCGAGGCCGGTCGCCTTCAGGAGCGCGCGCAGGGCGTCGGGGTTGGCGCTCTCGAACGACACCCACGCGCAGGACGCGCCCCAGTCGGGCACGCTCAGCTCGGTCGTCGAGGCGATGATCGCGCCGTGGAAGGCGGTGCGGGTGCGCTTCAGGACGCTCGCCTGGACAAGGCCCGGCACGGCGAGCGTGTTGACGAAGGTCTGCGCGCTCCGCCCGTCGAGGTCGCTCTTGTGGAGATGCGCCCCGACATGGCGTTCGAGGAGCGTTACGGACATCCAGTCGAGCGGGAAGGCGGCGTTGAGGAGCGTCTTCTCGATGCGGAAGCCGTCGACGGTCTCCGCTCCGGTCAGCTCCACCCGCTCGCCGCCGATGATGCGCAGGCTCGTCCCCGGCTGGAGGAGATAATGGCGATCCCAGCGCGCCTGGCGCGGACCTTGACGCCACGCGTTCAGGAATGTCGGCGCCGCACTGAAGAAGACACCAAACTGGAAGGGCTCGCCATCTCGCATCGGTGCAACACTCCCACCCGTCAAAGCAGGGAAAGTGTTGCCGATTGCGGTTAATCGCCGGTTGACGCGATCAATCTTCCTTCACGACCGGACGCCGCTCGTCAGAGCCCCACTCCGTCCACGATCCGTCATAGACGGCGGCCGTGGCGCCGGCCTGGTCGAGCGCCATCGCGAGGATCGAGGCCGTCACGCCGGACCCGCACGTCGTGATGACGGGCTTGTCCAGCTCGACCCCGGCCTTCTCGAAGACGGCGCGAACCTCATCGCTCGGCCTGATGTTGCCGTCGGCGTCGAGGAGGGCGGTGAAGGGGACGTTCTTCGCCCCCGGCATGTGGCCGGAGCGCACGCCCGGCCGGGGCTCCGGCACGCGGCCATAGAAGCGGTCGGCGGCGCGGGCGTCGGCGACATTGGCGTCCGCCTTCAGCGCCTTCGCGACGCCATCGCCGTCGGCGAAATATTGCGGCTGCATGATCGCGGTGAAGGTCGCCGGGACGACGTGATGGGCGGGGCCGGTCTCGACAGGGAGGCCCTCGCTCTTCCAGGCCTTGAAGCCGCCCTTCAGGAGCTTCGCGTCGTGGCCCATGACGCGGAACATCCACCATGCGCGCGGCGCGGAGAAGATCGGGCCCTCTTCGTAGACCACGATCTCGCTGTCGTTGGTGACGCCGAGCGCGCCGACCATCTTGCCGAACTGCTCCGCGGAGGGGAGCGTGTGGGGAAGGCCGGTCGAGGTGTCGGCGATCTTGTCGATGTCGAAGCGGCGGGCGCCGGGAATGTGACCGGCCTCGAACTCGGCGTTCGGGTCGCGGCCGCTGTCGGGCATGTACCAGGACGCGTCGAGGACGACGACGTCCTTCAGCCTCTTGCCGAGGTCTTTGGCTGTGATCAGCATCATTCCACCAATGTCAGGCGGACGCGGCGATTCTGCCGGCCCTTCTTCTCGATTTTCGTGACCGCGACCTGGCCGATCTCGGCGGTGGAGGACACGTGGGTGCCGCCGCAGGGCTGGAGGTCCACGGTGCCGATCCGCACGAGACGCACGCGGCCGGAGCCGCGCGGCGGCTTCACCGCCATCGTCTTCACGAGGTCCGGATTGGCGTCGAGCTCGGCGTCGGTGATCCATTCCGTCGTGACGGGATGGTCGGCGGCGATCAGCGCGTTCACGGCGCTCTCGACCGCCTCCTTGTCGAGCGTCGGCTCGGGGATGTCGAAATCGAGCCGGCCCTCGCTCTCGCCGATCTGCCCGCCCGTCACCGGATAGGGCAGCGCGACCGAGAGGAGGTGCAGCGCGGTGTGCATCCGCATGAGGCGATAGCGCCGCGCCCAGTCGAGATGCTGGATCACCGCGGTGCCGACGGGGATCACCCCGTCGACGGTGAGCTGGATCCCGCTCCGGTCCTCGCCATAGCGCGCGTCGGTGACGGGGATCGTCGAGCCGTCGCCGAGCTCCAGTGAGCCGGTGTCGCCCGGCTGCCCGCCGCCCGCCGCGTAGAAGAGGCTGCGGTCGAGGGTCACCGCGCCGTCCGCGGCGGCAGTGACGATGGCGTCGGCGGTCGTGAGATACGCGTCGTCGCGGAAGAGGGGCTCGCTCACGCGCTCACCTTCTCGTAGGGCACTTCGATCAGCGACTTGCGGTCGAGCCATGCCGGCACCGGCAGGTTCTTGGAGCGCAGGAAGGCCGGGTTGAACAGCTTCGACGCGTAGCGGTTGCCGTAGTCGCACAGCACCGTCACGATCGTGTGGCCGGGCCCCATCTCGCGCGCCATGCGGATCGCGCCGGCGACGTTGATGCCGGACGAGCCGCCGAGCACCAGCCCCTCGTGCTTCAGAAGGTCGAAGATGATCGGCACGGCCTCCTCGTCGGGGATCTGGAAGGGCATGTCGACGGGCGCGTCGCGAAGGTTCGCGGTGATGCGGCCCTGCCCGATCCCCTCCGTGATGGAGGACCCCTCGGCCTTCAACTCGCCGCTTGTGTAGTAGGAGTAGAGGGCGGCGCCCATCGGATCGGCGAGGCCGATCTTGACGCTCTTGCTCTTCGATTTCAGCGCCATGCCGGTGCCGGCGAGGGTGCCGCCGGTGCCGACCGCACAGATGAACCCGTCCACCTTGCCGCCGGTCTGCGCCCAGATCTCCGGGCCGGTGCCCTCTATGTGGGCGTCGCGGTTCGCCGTGTTGTCGAACTGGTTCGCCCAGATCGCGCCGTGCGGCTCGGACTTGGCGAGCTCGGCGGCGAGGCGGCCGGAGACCTTCACGTAGTTGTTGGGGTTCTTGTAGGGGACGGCCGGGACCTCGACGAGCTCGGCGCCGGCGAGGCGGATCATCTCCTTCTTCTCTTCCGACTGCGTCTCGGGAATGACGATGACGGTGCGGAAGCCCATCGCGTTGCCGACGAGGGCGAGGCCGATGCCGGTGTTGCCGGCCGTGCCTTCGACGATGACGCCGCCGGGCCGCAGCGCGCCGCGGCGGATCGCGTCGCGGATGATGAAGAGCGCGGCACGGTCCTTCACGGACTGGCCGGGGTTCAGGAATTCCGCTTTGCCGAGGATTTCGCAGCCCGTTTGTTCGGAAGCCTTCTTCAAGCGGATCAGCGGCGTGTTGCCGATGAGGTCAATCATCTGTGCCATGGGCCCTCCTCGTGGGCGAGGCTTAGCGGTCCCCCACCGGCGCGGCAAGAAAGCGGGATGGGGGACGGGTGTCAGACCGAAGCGGCGGCGGGGATGAACCCGTCGCTGCGTGAGATGAGGTCGCGGCCGTCCTCGGTGAGGCGGATGATCGCCTCGCCGTTGGGCATCAGGCCGCGCACGATGAGGCCGCGCTCGAGGGCGCTGTCCCAGGCAAGGACGCGCGGCGCGGCGCAGGACCACGCATCCATCACGTCATTAAAGGGACGGGGTGCATCCGAGAGGGACTGGCAAAGATCCAGGACGAGCGGCTCGACGAACTGAGTCATGACGAAAACACTCCTCGGGTGCCGACGCTCTGTCGGCGACGGTCCCTTGTTATTTCGGTGTCGTCGGGTGGATCGTCAACGAAGGACCTCCTATCACCCCACACGCGTTTGTCCTTATGACTTCAGACGGCACCAAGGAGGGATCCGGATGAACGAGACACCGCTGCGCGCAGGACGCGACGGGCCGAGAATGCCCGAGGGGCGCGGCTATCAGATGCGCGGCAGCGGGGCGACGGTGGTCGCCGTCTCGCCGGAGGCGTTGTGGGCGATCGTGATGGACGAGGCGCGCCTCGCCGCCGCGATTCCGGGCGCCGAGACGCTCCACCGGATCGACGAGGGCGAGCGACGCGCCTACGCCGCCGATGTCGGCATCGGGGTCGGCCGGATCAAAGGCACCTATCATGTGAGCGCCGCCTTCGCGGAGGAGATCGCGCCCGAGAGCCTCGTCCTCTTCGGCGGCGCGAAGGGGCCGTTCGGCAGCTCCTCCGGGGAGGGCTGGGTCGACTTCACCCCGGTCGATGGCGGCACCGCCGTCACCTATTTCTACGCGATCCTGATCACCGGGCTCGTCGCCCGCGTCGGCGGACGCCTGCTCGACGCGGCGGCCGACAAGCTGATCGAGAAATTCTTCGCCCGCCTCGCGAAGTCGATCGTCGCCCAGGGCAAGATCGGCGCGGCATAGGGGCCGCCCCCTCCGCCTTGACGGGCGCGCGCGCCGGTGGTCGGCTTGCCCAAAACAAGAGGGGGGTGACATGCCTCAGATGAAGGGGCCGGGCCTGTTCCTGGCGCAGTTCGCGGGCGACGCCGCGCCGTTCAACACGCTCGCGGGGATCGCCGCCTGGGCGGCCGATTGCGGCTATGTGGGCGTCCAGATCCCGGCATGGGACGGGCGCTTCTTCGACCTCGAGACGGCGGCGCACTCCAAGGATTATTGCGACGAGATCGCCGGGACCTGCCGTGACGCGGGGGTCGAGATCACGGAGCTCTCGACCCACCTTCTCGGCCAGCTGGTCGCCGTCCACCCGACCTACGACGTCGCGTTCGACGCCTTCGCCCCGGCCCATCTCCACGGCAAGCCGGCGGCGCGGCAGGAGTGGGCGGTCGCGCAGGTGAAGCGGGCGGCCGCCGCCTCGCGCCATCTCGGCCTCTCCACCACGGTCTCATTCACCGGCGCGCTCGCCTGGCCCTTCCTCTATCCCTGGCCCCAGCGCCCGGCCGGGCTCGTGGAGGAGGCCTTCACCGAGCTCGCACGCCGCTGGCGCCCGATCCTCGACGTCTATGACGAGGCCGGCGTCGATATCGGCTTCGAGATCCATCCGGGCGAGGACGTGTTCGACGGCGCGACCTTCGAGATGTTCCTCGACGCGCTCGGCGGCCATCCGCGCTGCGGGATCAACTACGACCCCTCCCACTTCCTCCTGCAGCAGCTCGATTATGTCGGCTTCATCGACGTCTATGCCGACCGGATCATGGCCTTCCACGTGAAGGACGCGGAGTTCAATCCGACCGCGCGCCAGGGCGTCTATTCGGGCTTCCAGTCGTGGAAGCACCGGGCCGGGCGCTTCCGCTCGCTCGGCGACGGGCAGGTCGATTTCGTCGCCATCTTCTCCGCCCTCGCCACCATCGGCTACGAGGGGTGGGCGGTCGTCGAATGGGAGTGCGCGCTGAAGGATGCCGAGGTCGGCGCGCGCGAGGGGGCGGCCTTCGTCGCCGATCACATCATCCCGGTGACGGAAGCGGCCTTCGACGATTTCACCAAGGGCGACAGCGACATCGGCGCGGTGCGCCGGATGCTCGGGATCGACTGAATGTCAGGCGGGAGGGCGCCGGAATGCTTCGGCGCCCGCAAGGACGAAGGCGGATTGCGTGACCAACATCACGTCCGCCAGGTGACTGTCGTCACAGAGAAATTCCAAAAACCGGTCCATTTTCATTGTGTCGCCAGCGAGGCGATGACGACGCAAAAATAACGGGGCCGACCATGACGAACTTCATCACCTTCATCACCACCGCCGCCATCGCCGCCTTCGTCTTCATCCCGCAGGAGGCGCACATCTTCGGCTCCCACCTGCCGTCGCTGAAGGTCGTCCTGACCGCGATCGTGCCGTGAGGGCGGGCCGGCCGGAGCCGACCCGCGACATCCTCAGAAGTTGTAGTCTTCCCGCGCCTTGCGCGCTGCCTCGAGGAAGAGGCCGATATCGCTGACGCCGGCGATCAGCCGGGCGCCGAGATCATGAAGCTGGCGCGGGGTGCGGCCGGGGCGAACGATCGACCCGAACATCTTCCCGCTCGCCATCGTCTCCTTCTCCACCCGCTCGCACAGGGCCATCACGTCCGGATGGTCGAGCTGCTCGAGCCGGCCGATCGACCCGGCGAGGTCGTTGGGGCCGAGGAAGAGCATGTCGATGCCGTCGACGGAGGCGATCTCCGAGATATTCTCCACCGCGTCCACGTGCTCGATCTGCGCGATCAGGAGCAGGTCGTCCGCCGCGCTGCCGCGCACATAGTTCGCGATCGTGCCGAAGGACGAGCCGCGAACGATGGGGGCGGCGTAGCCGCGGCGGCCGAGCGGGGGATAGCGGCAGGCCTGCGCGAACGCCTCGGCCTCGGCGCGGCTCCCGATCATCGGGGCCATGATCGAGCGGAAGCCGCGATCGAGGACGAGCTTCAGGAGGACCGGGTCGGCGGTCGGGATGCGCAGGATCGATTCGCCGCCAGCCGCACGGATCGCGCGATCGAGCGTCACCGCGTGGCCGAGGTCGGCGACACCGTGCTCGTTGTCGATGATGATCGTCTTCCAGCCGATATGCCCCGCGGCTTCGACGAGGTCGGCCGAGGCCGCTCCGCTCCACATGGCACAGACGGTTTCGCCCCGCATCATCGCGGCTTTGGTGGCGTTCGGCGACATTTTCGATGGTCCTAAGGTTGGAGGGGATTGCGCGTCACGGACGCGCCGAGACCCGTCGGGGACGGGTCGCGTCGGGGGAAAGGCGGGGCGGGGACGTGTCCCGTCGGGGTCGTGATGGGGGAAGTGTGGCGAGCCTTGCGCGTCACGATGCGGGTGCCATGGGGCGCCGCGTGCGTGCGCGGTGCCGCTCTCGTCGGTGCGTCCGCGCGCGACATCGGCGCTCGTGCCTCCCTGTTCTTGTTTTTTCAAACAAGGGATAGCGAAGGCGCGGCGGATCGGCAATCGCGCACGATAGTGCGCGGTGACGGCTCAGAGCGGGTTGAGCGGGTCGTCGAGGATGATGCGGTAGCGCAGTTCCCCGCCGTCGAGCCAGGAGGAGAGCGAACAGCGCATCCGCATCAGCCCACCCGTCCGGTCGTTCCCGTCGATGGTGACGATCTCAGTCGATTCGTGCGGACGGCCCGAGGCGTCGAGCTCGGAATAATAGTCGGTGAGGAGGCGCGGCCAGTCGGGCAGGAAATCGGTGACGCGCCCGGCATGGAGGCGCTCGGCCGTCACCGCGAAGCGGGTCCGCGCGGCGCGGTTGGAGCGCAGGATATGGCCGTGCGAATCGACCTCCAGCACCGCCGCGAGCGAGGAGGCGGCGACGCGGTCGAACTGGGCGCGGTCGGTCGGCCTGTTCATCGCGATCACCGCGCGGTCCACCTGGTCGGCAACGAGGTGGGCGAGCGCGGCGAGGACGTCGATCTCGGCCTCGGCCGGCGCGGGGCGGGGAGCGTAGTCGAGCACGCAGAAGGCGCCGATCGTGGAGCCGGAGCGCAGCGTGATCGGCACCCCGCAATAGAAGCGGACATAGGGGTAGGAGAAGACGAGCGCGTTGCCGCAGAAGCGGGGGTCGAGCGAGGCGTCCTCGACGATCAGCGGTTGCGCGGCCTCGATGATGTGGGCGGTGAAGGAGGTGCGCTTGCCCGCGTGCGGCGCGCCGCCGGCGTCCCCCGAATCGTCCTCCTCGCCATTGCTCAGCGTGACGACGGCGGTGGGGCTGCGGAAGATATGCTTCGCGATGTTGGTGAGACTGTCGAACTCGCTCGGCCGGTTGAGGGACGAATAGTCGCCAGAGTCCGACCCGTACCCTCTCCTTGGGGAGAGGTCGTCCGTCGAAAACATGTCAACATCCGCCATCGTGACCTTCAACTGCATCGCCAGCACGGCGCCGAGTTGGACGGCAGCCGGCCGCACACAAGGAGAGCGGCGTCGAAGGCCGCGAATGCGTCAGAACGTGATCGACGTTGAGTTGCCGCGGACCTTATCTCAAAAGGAAACCGGTTGGAATCCGCAATTATCGATCTGGTGCACAATTCGAAGGCGATTGTTGAATTCCGTGCAGCGCGGGTCACGACCCGCGCGCACGCACGTCAATGCAGCCGGGCGAGGGTGAAGGCGACGACCTCTTCGAGGATGTCGCGCATGTTCGAGGCGGGGATGCTGCGCAGGTCCGACAGGGCGTCGTCGCCGAATTTCTGCGCCCGCGCCCGCGCGTCGACGAGGGCGCCGGTGTTCTGCACCTTCTCGGCCGCGAGGAAGACGTCGCCATCCTCGACCTTGCTCTGCTCGATGCAGCGCTCCCAGAAGGCGCGATCGGCCGCGTCGCCGCGCGCGTAGGCGAGGAGGACGGGGAGAGTGGCCTTCCCCTCGCGCAGATCGTCGCCGACATTCTTGCCGAGGACGGCCGGATCGCCCGAATAGTCGAGCACATCGTCGATGAGCTGGAAGGCGAGGCCGAGATTGCGGCCGAACGATTCCATCGCCTCGCGATGGCCGTCCGCGCCCGCGATGATCGGGCCGGCACCGGTCGCGGCGGCGAAAAGGGCCGCCGTCTTCGCGTCGATGACGGCCATGTAGTAGGATTCGCCGACCGAGAGATTCTTGGCGCCCGCGAGCTGGCGGACCTCACCCTCGGAGATCGTCGCCGCAGCGTTCGCGAAGAGGGATAGCGCCTCCAGCGAGCCCGCCTGCACCATCAGGCGGAAGGCCTGGCCGAGCAGGAAATCGCCGACGAGCACGCTCGTCTGATTGCCCCAGATCTTGCGGGCCGCGAGCTTGCCGCGCCGCAGGTCGCTCTCGTCGACCACGTCGTCGTGCAGCAGCGTCGCGGTGTGCATGTACTCGACCGCCGTCGCGAGGAGCACATCCGACTCGCCGCGATAGCCGAAGAGAGACGCGCCCGCGAGCGTCAGCATCGGCCGGATGCGCTTGCCGCCGGACTCGATCAGATGATTGGCCACCTCGGGGATCAGAGCGACGTCTGAGCCCGCGTGGCGCAGGATGAGAGCGTTGACCTCCGCCATGCGATCGGCGACGCTTTGCACCAAGCGATCGATACCGGCGGTGGGGGGAGACGCTGCGCTGAGGGACGACGCCGTCACTTATTGCTCGTGCTTCTGTGGCATGGCCGGACCATAGGCGCGGCTCGCCAATGCGGCAAGCGCCTCAATCCGACGCAATGTTGAGATCAATGCCATTTTATCGCCGCACTCTCCCTACGCCGGCCGATCCGACGGCCCGCTTTCACTCCCGACATAAGTCATCCGTCAGCCGAAAGGAGCCCGCGTGAAGGAATTGATGCGCACCAACAACATGGTGACAATCTCCTTCGTGGAAGCCCTTCTGCGGGACGCCAATATCGACCACATGGTGCTGGACGAGAATATGAGCATCCTCGAAGGATCGCTCGGCGTTCTCCCGCGCCGCATCCTCGTCGACGGCGATCGTCTCGAAGAGGCGAAGAGCCTCATGGCCCATGCCGGAATCGCCGACGAGCTCTCCAACAAGCGCTGACGGGGCGCGCCGCGACGCCTTGTCCGAGGCGACGAGCTTCGATTCCTTTCTCGGCGGCCGCTTCCACCTCCTCCAGCCGCGCAAGGGCGTGCGGTGCGGCACGGACGCGATCGTTCTCGCGAGCCTCGTCGGGCCGGAGGCGACGGGGACGTTCGTCGACCTCGGCACCGGGACGGGCGGCGTCGCCTTCGCGGCGGCGGTGCGCGCGCCGGGGCTGCGCGGCGTCGGGGTGGAGCGGGACGCCGCGGCGCTGGCGCTTGCCAGGGCCTCGCTGGCGCGGCCGGAGAATGCGGCTCTCGCCGGGCGGCTCGGCTTCATCGCGGGCGACATCGCGGAGGCGGGGACCGGCTGGCAGGTGCCGGGCGTCGCGATGGTGCTGATGAACCCGCCTTATTATTCGGCCGATTCCGGGCGCCGCTCGCCGGACCCGCAGCGCGACGCGGCGCGTGCGCTCGACGGGGAGGGGCTCGCCCCCTGGCTGCGGGCGGCGCGCATCCTCCTCGGCCGGGACGGGCTCCTCGGGATGATCACCCCGCCCGCGCGCCTTGGCGAGGTGCTGGCGGGGGCCGCGCCCCATTTCGGTGCCTGCCGGGTCTATCCGGTGCTGAGCCGCGCGGGCCAGCCGGCGCTGCGGGTCGTCCTCACCATGCGCCGCCTCAGCCGCGCCCCGCTGACGCTGATGCCGCCCCTCGTGATGCACGGCGCGGGCGGCGGCTTCTCTCCCGAGGCCGCGCGGCTGATCGCGGGGGAGGCGACGATCGACGAGGTGATTCTCGCAAATTAGCCCGCGGAGGGAAGGATCTCGGCCGGGGCGACCCACCAGCCGGGCGCCGCCTCGGCGAGGCGGGCCGCCGCCGCGTCGCGCGCCGCGGCGTCCGAAAAGAGCGCGAACACCGTCGCGCCCGAGCCCGACATGCGGGCGAAGAGGCACCCCGCCATTCCGCGCACGGCGTCGAGCGTCTCGGCGATCGCCGGGGCGAGCGCGATCGCCGGCGCTTCGAGGTCGTTGCGCGTTTCGGCGAGCCAGCGGGCGACATCCGCCGTGGTCGCGAAGAGGGGGAGCGGGGGGAGGGGCGGGTTGTCCTTGCGTGCGAGGCGCTTGAAGACGGCGCGCGTCTCCACCGGCACGCGCGGATTGACGAGGAGGGCCGGCATCGCGGGGAGCGCGACCGGGGTCAGGATCTCGCCGATCCCGCTCATCCGGCACGCCGCGCCCGCAAGGCACACCGGCACGTCCGCGCCGAGGCCGAGCGCGATCGCCGACAGCGCCGCCCGGGTGTGCGAACCGGTCGATGCGGCGGCGCGCAGGACGGCCGCGGCGTCGGCCGACCCGCCGCCGATCCCCGAGGCGACGGGCAGGCCCTTGTGGAGGTGGATCGCCGCAATGCCGCCGCAGGCAGTCGCGGCGCGCACGACGATGTTGTCCGCGCCAGGGGGCACGTCGGCCGCGAACGGGCCGTCGATGGTGAGGCGGGGCGGGGCGTCGCCGAACGCGACCGTCAGCCTGTCGCCGTCCGCGATCCGCGCGAAGGCGACGAGGCTGTCGAGGAGGTGGTAGCCGTCGGCCCGCTGGCCGGTGACGTGAAGGGCGAGGTTGATCTTGGCGGGGGCGTCGACGCGCACCGTGGCGGCTCCGGGATCAGGAACGAAAACGGCGCGGGGCGCATCGCGCCGCCGCGCCGGATCCGTTGAAGCGGCCTACTGCTCGGCGGGGGCCGGCTCGGTGACGCCGGGAACCACGGTCTCGGCCGCGGTCTCGGTCGCCGGCTCGGCGGTCGCCTTGTCGAGGCCGACGCGCAGCTTCTTCAGGATCGTCACCAGCTCGGCGGCCTCGGGCTCGCTGTCGCGGGCGTGGGACCACTGGAACATCGCCTCCAGCTTGCGCCCGACCTTCCAGTAGGCGTCGCCCAGATGGTCGTTGATCACCGGGTCGGCCGGCTTCAGCGCCACCGCGCGCTCAAGCTCGCGCACCGCGTCCTCGTAGCGGCCGAGGCGGTAATAGGCCCAGCCGAGACTGTCGACGATGTAGCCGTCCTCCGGACGGGCGGCGACGGCGCGCTGCACCATGTCGAGCGCCTCGTCGAGATTCTCGCCGCGGTCGATGTAGGAGTAGCCGAGATAGTTGAGGATCAGCGGCTGCTCGGGCTCCATCTCCAGCGCCTTGCGGAAGTCGGCCTCGGCCGCGGTCCACGCGTCCGTCCGCTCGTTGGAGATGCCGCGATAATAATAGAGGGTCCAGTACGGCTCCGGCACCTCGCCGAGGGCTTCGATGGTCGCCGTGTAGACCTTCGTCGCCTCCTCGAAGCGCTCCAGGCTGCGATAGACGTTGGCGAGCGCGATCGCGGTGCCGACATCGGTCGGATCGTCCGCGACGAGCTTGGAGAGGAGGGCGATCGCCTCGTCGTGACGCTCCAGGATGTTGAGGTTCAGCGCTTCCTGGACCTGCGCGTTGCGTCGCATCGGCACGTCGGCCGGGACCGCGCGGTAGACCTCGATCGCGGCCTCGTTCTGCTCCATCGCTTCCAGGACCTGGCCGAGCGCCATCGCCGGATAGTAGCTCTCGGGCGAGAGATAGAGGGCGAGCTGGAGGAGGCTCGCGGCGAACGTGTCGCCGCCTTCGCGGCCGACGGCGCTGCCGATTCCGTAGAGCGCCTCGGCGACACCCTGGCGGGGGTCGGCGATCTGCGGCTCGATCGTCTCGTCATTCTGGATCGCGGCGCGCAGCGGGGCGGTGAAATGGTCGTTGCCGCCGATCCGCGCGTCGAACGCGTCGAGCGTCGCCAGCGCGCGGTCCTTGTCGCCGCTGCGGGCGAGGAGGCGGGCATAGGCGTCGACCACGCGGATCGCGCCGGGGTCGCGCTCATAGGCGAGGCGCAGGCGATGGGCGCCGATCTGCGACAGGCCCGCATAGTCGGCGATGAGGCCGCCATGGAGCGTCGTGAAGGCGGAGAACCAGGCCGGTCCCTTCAGATCGTCGAGGATGTTCACGCCCTGGGCGGCGCTGCCATTGCCGGTGGTGGCCCAGGCCGTCATCAGCGCGGCGATGAGCTCCTGAAGCTGGCCGCCGAGCGCGCCGAGCTTGCCGATCGTCTCGATCGCGGCGTCGTTCTCGCCATCGCGCAGATTGGCGACAGCGAGGGTGATGAGGCCGACCTGATCGTTCGGGTCCGACACGAGCAGGATGCGGGCAAGCTCGGCCGCCTTGCCGATATTGCCGCTCGCGACGTTCATCAGGACGGAACGGTCGAGGAGCTCCGGATTTTCCGGGTCCTGGGCGAGGGCGGAGGTGTAGAAATTGGCGGCGGCGTTCAGGTCGTTGCTGATCCCCGCGTGGCGTGCTGCGAGGTAGTAGCCCGACAATGACCCGAGACCCAGCGCTTTCACCTGATCGACCGATTCGGCCAGCGGTGACAGCTCATTGCCCTCGGGTGCAGCCAGGACGTGGCCGGCGGGGAGGGCAAACGCGAGTACGAGACCGAGCGAGGCCGAAAGACGCTTTTTCAAGGCGGATCCCTTCGTCAAATGGCGTTGGCGCGGCGAACAATAAGCGATTTGACGTAAGCCGGCTTGGGCTTCGGGGCAAGCGACATCGGATTTCAACTCGAGGAACATAACACTTGCCATTTCCCGTCGCGGTTTGGAGCCCTATAGGATGTTGCAGCGCAGTAGGGAGCGATCCAATGGGAAAATGGGTGTACACGTTCGGCGATGGCAAAGCCGAGGGGGATGCGAGCCAGCGTGACCTCTTGGGCGGCAAGGGCGCCAACCTTGCGGAAATGGCCAGCCTGGGCCTTCCCGTCCCTCCGGGGATGACCATCACCACGGAAGTCTGCACCTACTATTACGAGCACGACCACGCCTACCCGGCCGAGCTCGAGGGCGAGGTGAACGCGGCGCTGGACCAGATCGCAGCGTCGACTGGCCGCACCTTCGGCGACCCTGAGATGCCACTTCTGGTTTCCGTCCGCTCCGGCGCGCGAATCTCGATGCCGGGCATGATGGACACCGTGCTCAATCTCGGCCTCAACGATCAGACGGTCGACGCGCTGGCCAAGAATGCGGGCGATGAGCGCTTCGCCGTCGACAGCTACCGCCGCTTCATCCAGATGTTCGGCGACGTGGTGCTCGGCGTGCCGATGCGCCTCTTCGACGAGCACCTCGAAGACCTGAAGGCCGAGAAGGGCGTCGACCTCGACACCGAGATCAGCGCCGAGGAATGGCGCGCCCTCATCGAGCGCTACAAGGCGATCGTCCTCGAAGAGACCGGCAAGCCCTTCCCGCAGGACCCGCGCGACCAGCTCTGGGGCGCGATCGGGGCGGTGTTCGGCTCCTGGCGCAATGACCGCGCGATCACCTATCGCCGCCTCCACCAGATCCCGGAGCGCTGGGGCACCGCCGTCACAGTGCAGGCCATGGTGTTCGGCAATATGGGCGAGTCGTCGGCGACCGGCGTCGCCTTCACGCGCAACCCGTCGACCGGCGAGAAGGCGCTCTATGGCGAGTTCCTGATCAACGCACAGGGCGAGGACGTCGTCGCCGGCATCCGCACCCCGCAGGACATCACCGAGAAGGCCCGCATCGAGGCCGGCTCCGAGCGGCCCTCCATGGAGAAGGCGCTGCCGGAGGCGTTCGCCGAGTTCAAGGCCGTCTGCGACAAGCTCGAGGCGCACTATCGCGACGTGCAGGACCTCGAATTCACCATCGAGCGCAACAAGCTCTGGATGCTCCAGACCCGCGCCGGCAAGCGCACCGCCAAGGCCGCGCTGAAGATCGCGGTCGACATGGTGGACGAGGGCATCATCTCGCAGGACGAGGCGGTGAAGCGGATCGAGCCCGCCTCGCTCGATCAGCTCCTCCACCCGATGATCGACCCGAAGGGCAAGAAGGAGCTCTTCGCGAAGGCGCTGCCGGCCTCGCCGGGCGCGGCCTCGGGCGAGATCGTCTTCTCCTCGGACGCGGCCGAGCGGCTCGCCGCCGCCGGCAAGCCGTGCATCCTGTGCCGCGTCGAGACGAGCCCGGAGGACATCTCCGGCATGCACGCCGCGGGCGGCATCTTCACGACGCGCGGTGGCATGACGAGCCACGCGGCCGTCGTCGCGCGCGGCATGGGCAAGCCGTGCGTCTCGGGCGCGGGCTCGGTGCGCATCGACTATGCGGCGGGCACGATGGTCGCGGGCGGCGTCACGCTGAAGACCGGCGACATCATCACCATCGACGGGGCGACGGGCGAGGTGCTCGTCGGCGCGGTGCCGATGCTGAAGCCGGAGCTCTCGGGCGACTTCCAGCGCATCATGGACTGGGCCGACCGGGCGCGCCGGATGAAGGTGCGCACCAACGCCGACACGCCGCACGACGCGCGCACCGCGCGCGAGTTCGGCGCGGAGGGGATCGGCCTCTGCCGCACGGAGCACATGTTCTTCGATCCCTCGCGCATCACCGCGATGCGCGAGATGATCCTCGCCGACGACGAACAGGGCCGCCGCGTCGCGCTCGACAAGCTCCTGCCGATGCAGCGCGAGGACTTCACGCAGCTCTTCGAGATCATGGCGGGCCTTCCCGTCACGATCCGCCTCCTCGACCCGCCGCTGCACGAGTTCATTCCGCACGGCGAGCAGGAGATCAAGGACGTCGCCGAGGCGCTCGGCGTGAAGCCGGACAAGCTGCGTGCCCGCGCCCAGGCGCTCGCCGAGTTCAACCCGATGCTCGGCCACCGCGGCTGCCGCCTCGCCGTCTCCTATCCGGAGATCGCCGAGATGCAGGCGCGGGCGATCTTCGAGGCGGCGATCGCCGCCGCGCAGAAGACCGGCGCGCCGGTCGAGCCGGAGGTCATGGTCCCGCTCGTCGGCCTCAAGTCCGAACTCGACTACGTGAAGCGGCGCATCGACGCGACGGCGAAGGCCGTCTCGGAGGAGACCGGCCAGACCTTCGCCTACCAGGTCGGCACCATGGTCGAGCTGCCGCGCGCCGCCCTCAGCGCGGACAAGATCGCCGAGAGCGCGGAGTTCTTCTCCTTCGGCACCAACGACCTCACGCAGACGACCTTCGGCATCAGCCGTGACGACGCCGCCGTCTTCCTCGGCCGGTACATGAACGAGGCGATCATCGACGTCGACCCGTTCGTCTCGATCGACGTCGAGGGTGTCGGCGCGCTGATCCGGATCGCCGCCGAGAGGGGGCGGTCCGTGCGGCCGGACATCAAGCTCGGCATCTGCGGCGAACATGGCGGCGACCCGGCCTCGATCGATTTCTGCGAGAGCGTGAGCCTCGACTATGTGTCGTGCTCGCCCTTCCGCGTGCCGATCGCGCGGCTTGCCGCCGCCCAGGCTGCGCTGACCCACGCGAAGGCCGCCTGAGGCCGCCAACCCGGCCTTTCCGGAACGACAGGACGCCCGCGGCCCCCGCCGCGGGCGTTCTCATTTCCGGCCGATACCGGGCGATTTCGCGGCCCCGCCCGGCGGTCCCTCGAATGCGGGCGATGCGCTTTACGATTCCGAAAGCCCAATTCCATCAAATTGCACCGGGATGCCGCGTTCGGGCGTTCCCTTCTGTGTGTTCTGGAGTTGTGTCGCGTTGCGTTTGACCGAACTTCCTCACGGATGCGTGCGTCACCCGTCGCGCGGACCGGCCCTCTACCTGCCGGGGCCGCGGCGGGGTTGGCTCCGCCGCTTCGCGCGCCCCACGCTGAAGCTCGCCGCGCTCGGTCTGACGCTCCTCGGCGTGAGCACCGCGGAGGTGGCCGATTCCAGCGCCCTCGCGACCCTGCGCGACGCGCGACCCGCCTGGGCGACGGCGCTGCGCGCACCCGACCCCGGTGTCGCCCTCTCCCCCCATTTCGAACCGCTGCAGGACGGCTTCGCCCCGACGCTTGCCGATGCCGAGATTGCCCGCGGGGTGGCGCCGAAGGGCGACCGGCTGATGACGCCGGTCGCGATGACCGGCACCGGCCGCCGCGGCAGCGTCACCCAGCTTCCCGGCCTCCTCAGCCCCGTCGATCGCGAGGCGCTGCCGCGGGTCGCCTTCGTGCGCCCGCGCGTCCCCGAGACGGGGAAGGGCGAGGCCGGCGCGTCGCCGCCGCACGCCCCGCCGTCGGCGCTCGCCGAGGCCGCCCTCACATCGATGCTCGCCGCCTACGCGACCGACCGGGTCGACATCGAGGAGCCGTTCCGATTGCTTATGGGCTCGAGCGCGGCGGTGCCGGAGGAGGAACTCTCCGACACCGGGACGCGGGCCTACGGGATTTCGGGCAAGGGGCGGGACCATTGGTGGTCCGACCGGCCGCTGCCGAAGGATGTCGCCAGCGAGGAGTCGGTGACCTGCCTCGCCCAGGCGATCTATTTCGAGGCGCGCGGGGAAAGCGAGCTCGGCCAGAAGGGCGTCGCCCAGGTCGTGATCAACCGGGTGAAGAACCCGGCCTATCCCGACGACGTGTGCGGGGTCGTCTACCAGAACCGGAAATGGTTCAATCGCTGCCAGTTCACCTTCGCCTGCGACCGGATCAAGGACGTCGTGCGCGATCCGGAGGCGTGGGAGACGGCGATGACGATCGCCAAGGGCTACGCCGAGCAGACCATGTGGATCGACGATGTCGGCGCCTCGACGCACTACCACACGGTCAATGTCAGCCCGAAATGGGCGCCCATCATGCGGCGCGTGAAGACCATCGGCGACCACATCTTCTACATCACCCGGAACGGCGGCTGGACCTGAGGGCCGCCGCACCTTTCTCCCAGGCCACGTGCGGGGATCGCTGCATCTAACCTTTGGTCGAGATGCAGGGATGCAGAATCGGCATGGCTCGGATGTCCCGCATCGCGTATGCAACCGCGCTGGACAGGAGAAAGGCAATACTTGCTATGGCAAGCGTTGCGAGATATCTCCGATCCATCACCGGAGGGAGATCTCGATGTCGCGCTCATTCCCAATCCCCCTGATTCTCGCGTGCGGTTCGGGGATCGCGCTGATCTCGCTCGGCGAGCGCTCCGCGTTCGGCCTCTTCCAGAACGACATGGTCGCCTCCCGCGAATGGGGCCGCGAGACGTTCGCGCTCGCCTTTGCCCTCCAGAACCTCGTCTGGGGCATCGGCCAGCCGATCGCCGGCGCCATCGCCGACCGCTACGGCACCTCGAAGGTGCTCGTCGGCGGCGGCCTCCTCTATGCGCTCGGCCTCCTCGGCACGGTCTATGCGGAGGGCGCGTTCGCGATGCACCTCTTCTTCGGCATCATGCTCGGCTTCGGCATGGCGGCCTCGTCCTTCACCATCGTCATCTCCGCCTTCGGCCGCTCGGTGTCCCCGGCGCGGCGCACGCTCGCCTTCGGCCTCGGCACCGCGGCGGGGTCGATGGGCATGTTCCTGTTCGGCCCGCTCGGCGCGGTGCTGATCGGGACGCAAGGCTGGGAGAAGGCGCTCCTCTTCTTCGCCGGCATCGCGCTTCTCATCCTGCCCTTCTCGATCCCCCTCCAGGGGCGCTCGAAGGCGGATCCGGGGCAGGCGACGCAGTCGCTCGGCGCGGCGCTGAAGGAGGCGTTCGCTTACCGCAGCTACATCCTCCTCGCCTTCGGCTTCTTCGTGTGCGGCTTCCACGTCGCGTTCATCATCGCGCACATGCCGGCCTACATTCAGGATCTCGGCCTGTCGCCGACGCTCGGTGGCACGGCGATCGCGCTGATCGGCCTCTTCAACGTCATCGGCTCGCTCGGCGCGGGCGCGATCGGCCAGCGCTATTCGAAGGCCTACTCACTCTCGATCCTCTACCTCCTGCGCGCGGTCGCGATCACGGTCTTCGTGCTGACGCCGATCTCGGGCACCAGCGTCATCGTGTTCTCCTGCGCGATGGGCCTCCTGTGGCTGTCGACGGTGCCGCTCACCTCCGGCCTCGTGTCGGTCATGTTCGGCCCGCGCTACATGGCGACGCTGTTCGGCTTCGTGTTCTTCTCCCACCAGGTCGGCTCGTTCCTCGGCGTCTGGCTCGGCGGCGTGATCTACGCGCAGACGGGGAGCTACGACCTCCTGTGGTGGATCGGCGTCGCGCTCGGCATCTTCGCCGCGATCGTCCACCTGCCGATCCGCGATGCGCCGGCGCCGCGCCTCGCCGGTATGGTCCCGGCGGCGGCCTGATCGGGCGACGCCGCGCCCGGGGGCCGTGCCGCGCACGGCCCGTCTCAAAAGAGAGGTGTGATCGCGCGCGAAAAGCCTGTCGTCAGGCGCGCGATCTTCAGGCATTTTTATTCCTCTTGCCGCAGCCTCTTGCTGTCGTGCCGCCTGACAGCGACTATATGTCGATCATGAAGGAACAGCCGATCGAAATTCATGGGGATCGCCCCTGTGTCACGGAAACCGGAGCGCTTCCGTGCACGTGCCTCCGGCTGCGCCGGATTTCGCGGCAGATCACGAACATGTACGACGCCGCGCTCGCCGAGCATGGCGTCTCGATCGTCACCTACGCCGTGCTGTCCGCCCTGTCGCGCGAGGCCCCGCTGACGCTGTCCGCCCTCGCCGACCGCGTGGGGACGGACCGGACGACGCTGTCACGCACCGTGGAGCGGATGCGGGCGGCCGATCTCGTCTGCGCCACCTGCGGAGACGACCGGCGCGAGCGTCGCCTCAGCCTCACCGAGCATGGCCGCACCACGGTCGCTGCGGCGCGCGAGGCCTGGCGGGCGACCGCGCAGCAGCTCGAAGCCCAGTATGGCGAGGAACGGCTGGAGGCGCTGCACGCCCTCCTCGCGGACCTCGAGGAGGTTGCGGGGGCCGACCCCGGCGACACGCCCTGCGCTGCCGATGAGGCGCGCCCTCACTCTGACTGAAGCGCGGCCTCCAGCGCCGCGAACCGCGCGAGGAAGCGCTCCTGGACGGCATGCGTCGGCCAGGGGACGAGGTGCGTGCCGAGCCGCTCGGTCGGCACCGCCGGCGCGCCGAAGAAGCGCCGCGCCTCCGCCTCGGTGAAGCCCGCGAGGGCGACCGCCTCGTGGAAGGCAGCGACCGTGTCGGCCGTCTTGATTCGCTTCGCCCGCCCCGGCCGCGACCCCTTGGGGATCGCGAAACGCAGGTGCACGGCGTGCGCGAGGCGCTCTTCCACACCCTTATAGGCCGCCCCGATCACCGCCTTGAACGGCGAGATGAGGTCGCCGACGACATATTCGGGCGCATCATGGAGGAGGGCGGCGAGGCAGTCGCCCGCCGTCGCGTCCGGGTTCATCTCCGAGAAGATCAGCTCCACGAGAAGCGAGTGCTGGGCGACGGAGTAGGGATGCTCGCCGACCGTCTGCCCGTTCCAGCGCGCGACGCGGGCGAGCCCGTGCGCGATGTCGCCGATCTCGATGTCGAGCGGGGAGGGGTCGAGCAGGTTGAGCCGGCGGCCCGACAGCATCCGCTGCCAGGCGCGCGGGGCCTCTTGGCGGGCGCGGCGGGGCCGGGCGGTCGCGTCCGTCACGCGTCCGCTTCGGCGCCCGTGAGGGCGAAGGGGGCGCCGGGAGCGACGCGCACGCTGACGGGCGCGCCGTCGATCTCGGCCGAATCGGCGACGCGGTCGATCCGCAGCACCGCGATCCCGCGCGGGCCGACGCTCGTGCCGAGCCGGCCGACATCCTTGCCGCCGACCGAGAGGGACGCGCCGGGCGCGGGAAGGTCGCGCTCGCCCTCCACGATGACGGTGCGACGGCGCGCGGTGCCCCTGTGGCGCATCCGCGAGACGACCTCCTGCCCGACGAAGCAGCCCTTGTTGAAGTCGACCCCGCCCGTGACGTCCATGTTGATGTCGTGCGGGAAGACGTCGCCGAGTTCGAAATCCACCCCGGCGTCGGCGATCGCGGCGTCGATCCGCGCGCTCTGATAGGCGGCGAGGATGTCGGGCACGACCTCCGCGCTTCCCGCCGGTGCGATGGCGCGGTGGCCGAGCGCGACGCCGCGCGGGTCGGGCGTCCCATCGGTGCCGACGGTCACGATCTCGTCCGTCGCCTCGATCCCGACCGCGGCGCGCAGGCGATAGAGGGTGAGGCGGCGCACGAGGTCGCTGGCGGCCTCGGCCGGCACGTCGAGCGCGATCCGGTCCTCGAACCCGTGGACCATCATGTCGGTCAGGATCTTGCCCTGCGGGGTGAGGAGGGCGCCGTAGCGGATCTCGCCGGGCGCGATCTCCTCCACATGGCAGGACAGGAGGCCTTCCAGAAAGTGGAGCCGGTCGGCGCCTGTGATCGATATGACGGCACGACCTGGCAAAAGACTGTTCACCGGGCTCTCCTCACTCCATGTCGCCGGCGGTGAAATAGCGGATGCGTCCGTCCGCGGCGATGCCGACCCTGAAAAACGTGTACCGCCCCATCTGCTCCATCTCCTCGACGTCGATGGCGGTCAGGATGCGATAGAGCTCCACGTATTGTGGCGGGGTGAGGTCCGCCAGGGGGACCTCGGCGAAGTAGGGCCACACGAAGGTCGCGGCGCGATCGGTGCCGATCGCGACGAAGCCCGTTTCGAGCAACTCCGTCAAAATCGCAAGGATTTCCCGGCCCTCGTCGTCGCCCGACTGGCTGCGCAGCGAGGCGACGGGATCCTCGACGACGAAGGTTCCGGCGACGATCGGTGCGCTCCGCTGCGCCTCGAAGATCGGCCGCAGCGCCTCGATGTCCCCGCTGCGGGCGGCCGCGAGAAGCCGCTCGCGCGTCTCGGCGACGGCCGGCGGAAGCGAGTCGAGGCCGTAACGGACGTCCTCAATCTTCGCGCGTGCCTCCGGTGGCACGCTCGTTGCCTCCGTTTCGCCTGAATGCGGTTCGTCAACGTCATCCTCAGCGCCTTCGGACGGCACCTCGACTGGCATGTTCGGCAGCCCAGTCTTGGCGCCGCGCGTCTGGTTCAAGGGTTCGAGCTTCAGGCCGTCGATGGCGGGAGGAGTTGTTTCGAGCTCCACTGGCGCATAGGCATAGGCTGTCGGGGTGATGATCATGGCACCCAGAAGAAGGGTAGCGATGGCGTGACACGCTCGGCGTCCCATGAACCTTTTGCTCCTATTTGGCGCACCGACCGGTTCGCCGGGATCGGCGTGCCCTTCATTCGCATTTTTCATGGGTGGACACCAATCATGTTGACGGAACCGCCGGTGTGACACCCATCGCCTATATCGGACTCGGCATTCTGGGGGGGATCTTCGTCACCGCGCCCCTCGGGCCTGTCAACGTCATGATCATGCAACGCGCGTTCCGTTACGGGTTCCGCGTGGGGCTCGCGGCGGGGGTGGGCGCGTCGCTCGCCGACGTCTCCTTCGCGACGGCGGCGGCCTTCGGGATCTCCACGGTCGGCGATTTCGTCGAAGGTCACAGCCGGTTGATCCAGCTCATCGGCGGCATACTCGTGATCCTGTTCGGCTCGCGCATCCTGTGGCGGCAGCCCGGATTCGGCCACCCCCTCCCGGTGGAGACGCGCCGGCGGAGCGCGTTCGAGGTGGCCTTCACCACATTTTTCCTCACCATCACCAACCCCGCCACCGTGTTTGGATTTGTGGCCTATTTCGGCGCGCTCGGCGAGTGGGGGCCCCAGAGCGAGGATATCTGGGGCACGGTCCAGCTCCTCATAGGGGTGGCGGTCGGCACGCTCGGCTGGTGGTGCGGCCTCGCGGCGGTGGTGACGCGGCTGCGCGTCCACATCAACGAATCGACGCTCGCCAAGGTCAACGTGGTCGCCGGGGCGCTCCTCGTCGGCTTCGGCGCCTTGATCCTCGGGCGCCTGTCGGTCACCTATTTCAAGCTGATTTGAGCGATCCTGCCCCTATATGAGGCGGGAGAGGATGGGAGGCGCCTATGTGCGGCCGCTTCAACCTGACCCTGCCCGTCGAGGCGCTTCGCGCGTTCTTTTCGATCGAGGGCGAGTTCGAGCCATTTCCGCCGCGATACAACATCGCGCCGACGCAGCCGATCCACGTGGTGAAGGCCGATCGTGAGGGCGCGCGCACGCTCCTCCTGGTGAAATGGGGGTTCCTGCCGTCCTGGGTGAAGGACCCGCGGGAGTTTCCGCTTCTCATCAATGCGCGCTCGGAGACGGCGGCGGAGAAGCCGACCTTCCGCAACGCGCTGCGCCGCCGCCGCGTGCTCGTCCCGGCGACGGGCTTCTATGAATGGAAGCGGATCGGGACGCGGAAGATCCCTTATCTCTTCGAGAGCGGCGGCCCGTTCGCCCTCGCCGGCATGACCGAGACCTGGATGGGGCCGAACGGCGAGGAGGTCGACACCGCCGCGATCCTGACGGCGGGCTCGGTCGGCGTTCCCGCCCTCTATCACGACCGGATGCCGCTGACGGTGCCGGAGGGCGCGTGGTCGGAATGGCTCGATCCGGCGATGGACGACGCGGTCCACGCGCTCGCCCTCACCGAACGGATCGACTACACGGCGCGCCCGGTCTCGACGCTCCTCTCCAACGCGCGCAACGAGGGAATCGGCCTCCTGACGCCCGATCCCGAGCCCGCACCCGCACCGGAGGCGGCGCCGGCCAAGGCAGCGCCGCGTCGCAAGGGCAAGCGCACCGTCGCGGACGACGACGCGCCGACCCTCTTCTGACCGGCGCTCGCGCGGGTCAGTGCGCCCCGCGCGGCTTCGTCGGCAGGACGCGGCCCGGATTCATGATGTTCTGCGGATCGAAGAGCGACTTGATCGAGCGCATCATGTCGAGCTCGACATCGTCGCGCACATCGTAGAGGAGCTCGCGCTTCAGCCGTCCGACGCCGTGCTCGGCCGCGATCGAGCCGTGATGGCGCTTCACCACCGCGTGGACGGCGGCGTTCATCTCCTCCCAGCGGTCGAGGAAGGCGGCCTTGTCCGCCCCGACGGGCTGGGAAATGTTGAAGTGGATGTTGCCGTCGCCGAGGTGGCCGAAGGGCACCGGCCGCGCCGCCGGCACGACCGCGAGCGCGGCCGCCGTCGCCTCTTCCAGAAATTGCGGCACCGCGGCGACCGGGACGGACACGTCGTGCTTGATCGAGCCGCCGGCCTTGCCCTGCACCTCGGAGAGCTGGTCGCGCAGGCGCCAGAAATCCTCCGCCTCGGTGATCGACTGGGAGACGACCGCGTCGCTCAGCATCTCGTCCTCGTAGGCCGCCATCAGCACCTGCTCGAGAACGTCGCGCATCGGCCGCTCGGGCGAGAAGGTACTCGCCTCTATGAGCACGATCCAGGGCGGGATGCCGGCGGTGAACGGGTCGCGCGTGCCGTGCCCATATTGGAGGACGAACTCGATGCCGATCCGCGGGATGATCTCGAAGGCGGTGAGCGATTCGCCGACCGCGCTGCGCACGCGCGCGAGCAGCGAGAGGGCGACCGCGGGGGAAGCGACGCCGACGAGCGCCACGTCGCGCGCGAACGGCTTCGGCGCGAGCTTCAGCACCGCGCGGGTGACGATGCCGAGCGTGCCCTCCGCGCCGATGAAGAGGTGCTTGAGGTCGTAGCCGGTGTTGTCCTTGCGCAGGCCGCGCAGCCCGTTCCAGATCCGCCCGTCCGGCAGCACGACCTCGAGCCCCAGCACCTGGTCGCGCGTGTTGCCGTAGGCGAGGACGCCGGTCCCGCCCGCGTTCGTGGAGATGAGGCCGCCGATGCGGCACGAGCCCTGCGAGGCGAGGGAGACCGGGAAGAGGCGGTCCGCCGCCTCGGCCGCGGCCTGGACGTCGGCGACGATCACGCCGGCCTCGACGGTCATCGTGTTGCCGCGCGGGTCGACCTCGACGATGGCGTTCATCCGCTCCATCGAGACGACAACCTCGCGCCCGCCGGTGACCGGGATCTGGCCGCCGACGAGGCCGGTGTTGCCGCCCTGCGGCACCAGCACGACGCGGTGCGCGGCGGCATGGCGCACGATCGTGGAGACATCCTCAGTGGTGCGGGGGCGCAGAACGAAGGGGGTGGTGCCGTGATAGAGGTCGCGCCACTCGCGCAGATAGGGCGGGGTCCGCTCCGGGTCGTCGAGAAGGATGTCCTCGCCGAGGTCTCCCGTCACGGCGGCACGGAACGCCTGGAGCGCGCTGTCTTCCTCTGTTGTCGGCTTCACTTGAACTGCTTCGGTCATTCAACGGCTCCGCTTGCTTGGCACTGGGGTGCCCGGTATGTCATAGCGCGATCCTTGAGGCGCGTGCGCGCAGACAATTCCAAAGGCGTGATTTATGAGTGGCTCCGGCATTCTCGCGGGGAAACGCGGACTGATCTTCGGGGTCGCGAACAATCGATCGATCGCGTGGGGCATTGCCAAGGCGGCGCACGACCAGGGCGCGTCGCTGGCTTTCACCTATCAGGGTGAAGCGCTGCGCAAGCGGGTCGAGCCGCTCGCGACCTCTCTCGACGCGATGGTTGCGGGTCATTGCGACGTGACCGATCCGGCGAGCCTCGACGCCGTGTTCGCCAAGGTGACGGACGAGTGGGGCAGCCTCGATTTCATCGTCCACGCGGTCGCCTACTCGGACAAGACGGAGCTGACGGGACGGTTCGTCGACACCTCGCTCGACAATTTCACCCAGTCGCTCATCATCTCTTGCTTTTCGTTCACCGACATCGCGCGCCGTGCCGAGCCGCTGATGAAGGATGGCGGCTCGCTGCTGACGCTCACCTACTACGGTGCCGAGAAGGTGATGCCCAACTATAATCTGATGGGTGTCGCGAAGGCCGCGCTCGAGACGTCCGTGCGCTATCTCGCCGCCGATCTCGGCCCGTCGAACATCCGCGTCAACGCGCTGTCGGCCGGCCCGGTGAAGACGCTGGCCGCCTCCGCGATCGGCGACTTCCGCTATATCCTGAAGTGGAACGAGCTGAACTCGCCGCTGCGCCGCGTCGTCTCCATCGAAGAGGTGGGCGATGCGGGGGCTTATCTCCTGTCGCCGCTCTCGCGCTCGGTGACGGGCGAGGTCCACCACGTCGATTGCGGCTACCATGTCGTCGGCATGAAGGCGCCGGACGCGCCGGACATCGCCCGCGTGCTCGATCAGGGAAGCAACGCGGGCTGATGCTTCCGGAGGGCGTGCGCCTGATCCACATCCGGCACGGCGAGACCGACTGGAACGTGGAAGGGCGGCTGCAGGGGCAGCTCGACATTCCGATCAACGCGACCGGCCGCGTCCAGGCGGCCGGCAATGGCGAGCGGCTGACGGCGCGCCTGCGCGATGAGGGCGTCACGGCCGACAGCCTCGCCTATGTCTGCTCGCCGCTCGGGCGCACGCGCGAGACGATGTCGATCGTGCGCACCAAGCTCGGCCTCGATCCCGCCGTGCCGATGGACGACCGCCTCAAGGAGGTCCATTTCGGCGAGTGGTCCGGCTCCACCTACAAGGAGCTGAAGGACGGCGGCCAGCGCGGCCTCGTCGACCAGCGCCGGCGCGACAAGTGGAGCTTCCGCCCGCCCGGCGGGGAGAGCTATGCCGAGCTCGCCGCCCGCGTCGGGGAGTGGCTCGAAGGCGTCAGTCGCGATACTGTGGCGGTGGCGCATGGCGGCGTCTTTCGCGTGCTGCAGGGGCTGATCCTCGGCGTGCCGTGGCACGAGGTGCCGAGCCTCTCGACCCCGCAGGACAAGGTCGCGATCTTCAAGGACGGCAGGCTCGAGCTTTTCTGATGTCGCACAACACGTTCGGCCATCTCTTTCGCGTGACGACCTTCGGCGAGAGCCACGGGCCGATGATCGGCGGCGTGGTCGACGGGTGCCCGCCCGGCATCCGCCTCGACATGGAAGCGATCCAGGCTGAGATGGACCGGCGCCGTCCGGGCAAGAGCCGCCACACGACGCAGCGGCGCGAGCCGGACACGGTGCGCCTCGTCTCGGGCGTGCTCGAGACGGACGAGGGGCTCCTCACCACCGGGACGCCGATCGGCATCATCATCGAGAATGTCGACCAGCGCTCGAAGGACTATTCCAAGATCGCCGACCGCTACCGCCCCGGCCACGCGGACTACACCTACGACGCCAAGTACGGCATCCGCGACTATCGCGGCGGCGGGCGCTCCTCGGCGCGCGAGACGGCCGTGCGCGTCGCGGCGGGGGCGATCGCCCGCGCGGTGGTGCCCGGCGTCGCGATCCGCGGTGCGCTGGTGGAGATGGGCGGCGACCGGGCGAGCGCGCGCGACTGGTCGATCGTCGACGACAACGACTTCTTCTGCCCCGACGCTGCCGCGGCGCTGCGCTGGGAGGCGCGGCTCGACGAGGTGCGCCGGGCCGGCTCCTCCGTGGGCGCGGTGGTGGAGATCGAGGCCTCCGGCGTGCCGGCCGGCTGGGGCGCGCCGATCTACGGCAAGCTCGACCAGGATCTTGCGAGCGCGATGATGTCGATCAACGCCGTGAAGGGCGTCGAGATCGGCATCGGCTTCGAGTCGGCGCGCCTTTCCGGCGAAGAGAATGCCGACGAGATGCGCATGGGCCCGAACGGCCCGGAATTCCTGACGAACAATGCGGGCGGGATCCTCGGCGGGATCTCCAGCGGGGCGCCGGTCGTGGTGCGCTTCGCGGTGAAGCCGACGTCCTCGATCCGCACCGCCCGCCGCTCCGTCACGCGCGGGGGCGAGGAGGTCGACGTGTCGACCACGGGGCGTCACGACCCCTGTGTCGGCATTCGCGCCGTGCCGGTGGGCGAAGCGATGATGGCGATTGTGCTCGCGGATCACTACCTGCGTGATCGAGCACAGGTAGGGGAACGGCGTTGAACGAAGATACGACGCGGGTGGCGACGGCGCTGCGCGCATTCGAACGCGGCGAGCTTGTCGTCGTGACCGACGATGACGACCGCGAGAACGAGGGCGACCTCATCTGCGCGGCCTCGCTCGCGACGCCCGAGCAGCTCGCCTTCATGATCCGCCACACCTCCGGCATCCTCTGCGCGCCGATGACGCGCGATGCCGCGCGTCGGCTGCACCTGTCGCCGATGGTGGCCGACAACGATGCCCCACTCGCGACCGCGTTCACCGTGTCGGTCGACGTGAAGCACGGCCTCACGACCGGCATCTCGGCCGACGAGCGGACGAACACCGTGCGTGCGCTGGCCAATCCGAACTCCGGCGCCGCCGATTTCGTGCGCCCCGGCCACGTCTTCCCGCTGATCGCACGCGATGGCGGGGTGCTGATCCGCTCCGGCCACACCGAGGCGGCGGTGGATCTGTGCCAGCTCACGGGCTTGCCGACGGTCGGCGTGCTCGCCGAGCTCGTCAACGATGACGGCACCGTCATGCGCGGCCCGCAGGTCACCGCCTTCGCCGAGACGCACGGTCTCGCCCAGGTCTCCGTCAACGACCTCATCGCCTGGCGCCAGCGCAACGACCGCCTCGTCGAGCGCGTCGGCGACGAGAAGCGCACGCTCGCGACCGGCCCCGCCCGCGTCGTCTCCTACACCACCTCGTTCGACACGCTGCAGCACGTCGCGATCGTCGTCGGCGACATCCGCGACGGCGCGGACGTGCCGGTCCGCCTCGTGCGCGAGAGCGTCGTCGACGACGTGTTCGGCACCACGGCGCCGCGCCGCGTGCTGGAGCGCTTCCACCGCGAGGGGCGCGGCGTCCTCGTCTATCTGCGCGACGGCGCGGTCGGCGTCGCGGCGGCCTCCGGCAACGCGGATGACGAGCGGCACCAGAGCGCGCAGGCGCGCTCGCGCCAGTGGCGCGAGATCGGGCTCGGCGCGCAGATCCTGCGCGATCTCGGCGTCCACTCGATCCGCCTCCTCGCCTCGCACGATCGCCGCTATGTCGGCCTCGAAGGGTTCGGGATCGCGATCACCGCCACCGAGCCCGTCGAAGGGACGAACTGACGTGGACATGAGCGCGGGGTTCGGGGAGGGGTCTGGACCCGGCCGTCCGTCCGGTCCGGAGCCGTTCGTGACGGGCTACCGCGCGCATCAGGGCGACCTGATGGTCTATGGCGGCGGCATGGTGACGGTGCTCGGCGTCCTCGCCACCGTCGTCCAGGTCAACCCGTCCTTCCTGGTGCTGAGCCTCCTCGGCTCGCTCTCCGCGTTCTATTTCTGGCCGACCCTCGACATGCGCGCCCCGCAGCTCGGCGCGGACATGCGCGGCGTGTTCGTCGCGCGGATCGGGGTGATCCGCTGGGACGCCATCAAGTCGATGAAGGTGGAGTGGCGGGCGCTGCGCACGATGCAGCTCGTGACGCTCGTCATCACCATCGACCGGCCGCTCCCGGAGGCGCTTGCCTACAAGGACAAGGTCTCACCGCTGCGCTGGATCGCGGCGCGGAACGCCCGCGTCTCCGGCCGCACCATCAAGGTGACGCTGCACACCCTCGCGATGGATCCCGCCATCGTGGAGGAGCGCCTCAACGCGCTCCGCACCGCCGCGAAGTTCGGCAGCTAGGCGCGGCGGACCGGGTGAGCCTTCAGGCCTTCTTCGCGTCCGGGGCGAGGCCGAGGCGCTGAATGCCCGCCATCGGCACGGGGCGGCGCGCCGAGATGCGCCGCGAGTTGACGCCCGACCAGCGGATCTCGCCCGACAGGCGGCCATACTCGATCTTCGGGCAGCGGTTCTGGATGACCTGGATGCCCGCCGCCTCGGCCGGCGCGATCGCCGCGTCGTTGCGCACGCCGAGCTGAAGCCACAGCACCTTCGGCAGTGGGTCGAGCGCGAGCACATCCGCCACGACAGACGGGATCGCGTCGGACGCGCGGAAAACGTCGACCATATCAATCGGCTCCGGCACGTCCGCGAGGCGGGCGTAGCAGGGCTGCCCGCCGATCGTCTTGCCGGCCTGGCCGGGGTTGATCGGGAAGACGCGGAAGCCCTTCTGCACGAGATAGAGCAGCACGAAATTCGACGGCCGCACGGGGTTCGCCGACGCCCCCACCATCGCGATGGTCTTCACCGAGTGGAGGATCCCCTCGATGAGGGAGTCGTCGTACCGGTCATGATTCATGGAGCGGGGAACCTGCTGGCGGGGACGGAAGGCATCGTGGGTAGATGGGGCCGCTCACCCGTCCTGCCAGTTGGGCGGGCGTTTCGCGGCGAAGGCGGCGAGGCCTTCCTTCCCGTCTTCCAGGAGGAGGTTGTCGACCATCGCCGCGCTCGCGCAGGCATAGGCCTCGGCGAGGGGGAGGTTCCGCTGCGCCTTCACGGCGCGCTTGCCGAGGGCGAGCACCGCCTGGGACTTTTCCGCGATATGGGCGGCGAGCGCCATCGTCTCGCGCGTGATGTCGGCGGCGGGGACGACGCGGTTGACGAGGCCGATGCGGAGCGCGTGCGCGGCGTCCACCACGTCGCCGGTCATGAGAAGCTCGGCGGCGTGCTTGGCGGCGACGGTGCGCGTCAGCGGCACGGCGGGGGTGGAGCAGTAGAGCCCGAAGGTGACGCCGGTGGTGCCGAAGCGGGCGCTGTCGGCGGCGACCGCGAGATCGCACGCGGCGACGAGCTGGCATCCGGCGGCGACCGCGATGGCGTGGACCTCCGCGATCACCGGCTGCGGCACGCTCTCGATCTTCGCCATCAGCGCCGAGCACTGGGCGAAGAGGGCGGCGAAATAGTCCTGCCCTGCGTCGGCGTCGGCGTGATGGGCGGCCATCGCCTTCATGTCGTGCCCGGCGCAGAAGGCGGGGCCCGTCGCCGCGATCACGATGACGCGGGCATCCGGCGCGTCGAGCGCGGCGGAGAGGGCGGACATCATCTCGTGGGTGAGGAGATTGCGCTGCGGGCCGCGATTGAGCACGATCCGCCGGACGCGCCCGTCATCTTCGACGAGCACCTCGCCGGTGGGCGCTTGCGAGGGGAGCGATAGATCCATAGGGCTAACAAAACGCTCGCCCGAATTCGTAGTCAATCCATGACCCTCGACGAAATCCAGGCCTACCTCATCGCCGAGTTCCCGCAGGTCTTCGGCAAGCCGGGCATCGCTGTCGACCGCGCGGCGGACGGCGTCGCGGCGCTCCATTTCACGCCCGGCGAGGAGCATTTGCGGCCGGGTCGCATCGTCTCGGGCCCGACCCTCATGATGCTCGCCGACGCCGCCGCCTATGCCGCGCTCTTGTCGCTGCCGGCGGACGCGCGGATGGCGGTGACGACGAACCTCAACGTGACCTTCCTGCGCGCGACGCCGGCGGACGGGGCGATCGTGCAGGAGGCGCGGGTGATCAAGTCCGGCAAGCGCCTCTCGATCATCGTGTGCGAGGCGTTCGGGGCGGACGGCGCGGTCCTCGCGCACGCCACGATGACCTATGCGATGCCGATTATCGCGCCGGTATCATAATACCTTCGGCGCAAGTCATTGATTTTATACGCATAATAAAAGTTGCTTGACGTTTCTGCGCCAAGGCCTCATATGCGCGCCACGCTGCGGTCGACGCAGCACGACATTCTTTCTCATGGAACACGCCATGCAAACCATTTCCGCAAAGCCCGCGGAGATCGAAAAGCGTTGGGTTGTGATCGACGCCACGGATCTCGTGGTCGGTCGCCTCGCTGCGCAGATCGCGCTGCGCCTGCGCGGCAAACACCTGCCGATCTTCACGCCGCACGTCGATTGCGGCGACAATGTCATCGTCATCAATGCTGAGAAAGTGGCCTTCACCGGCCGCAAGTACGAGCAGCAGACGTACTATAAGCACACCGGCCACCCGGGCGGCATCAAGGAGCGCACCGCGAAGCAGCTCCTCGAGGGCCGGTTCCCGGAGCGCGTGCTCGAGGCGGCCGTGAAGCGGATGATGCCGCGCGGCCCGCTCGGCCGCCAGCAGATGCGCAACCTGCGTATCTATGCCGGTGCCGAACATCCCCATGAAGCCCAGCAGCCGGTGGTTCTCGACCTCGGCTCGAAGAACACGAAGAATGTGAGGGCGAAGTGAGCGACACCGTTCAATCGCTGGAAGATCTCGGCGCCGCCATCGGTCAGGGCGCTGGCGAGGCGGAAGCCGCGCCGGTCCACGTCCAGAAGCTCGACTCGCTTGGCCGCGCGTACGCGACCGGCAAGCGCAAGGACGCGGTCGCCCGCGTCTGGGTGAAGCCGGGCGCCGGCCGCATCACCGTGAACAAGAAGCCGTACGAGGAATATTTCGCTCGTCCGGTGCTGCAGATGGTCATCCGTCAGCCGATGCTCGTCGCCTCGCGCGAGGGTCAGTTCGACGTGATCTGCACCGTCTCCGGCGGTGGCCTCTCCGGCCAGGCCGGCGCGGTCCGTCACGGCATCTCGAAGGCGCTCACCCACTATGAGCCGGAGCTGCGCGGCATCCTGAAGCGCGTCGGCTTCCTCACGCGCGACAGCCGCGTCGTCGAGCGCAAGAAGTACGGCCGCCGGAAGGCCCGCCGTTCGTTCCAGTTCTCCAAGCGCTAAGCGCGCGGCGATCTTCGCCTTTGGTCGAAGCCCGGCGCTTGCGCCGGGCTTTTTTTTGGTTTCGAGCACTCGGGGACAGACATGGACATCCTCAACGTCGCGATCTACGGCGCCTCCGGCTACACCGGGGCTGAGCTCATCCGTCTCCTCGCGGTCCACCCGAAGGTCCGAATCGCGGCGCTGTCGGCCGACAGCAATGCGGGCCGGCCGATGGCCGACGTCTTCCCGCAATTCTCCGCGCTCGACCTGCCGGTCCTGCAGAAGATCGACGAGGTGGATCTCGGCCCGATCGACGTTCTCTTCTGCGCGCTGCCGCACGGGACGACGCAGGTCACCCTGAAGGCCGCGCTGGAGGCGAAGCCGGAGCTGAAGATCGTCGACCTGTCGGCCGACTTCCGCCTGTCCGACCCCGCCTCCTATGCCGAGTGGTACGGCCACGAGCATCAGGCGACGGTGCTCCAGGAGGAGGCGGTCTACGGCCTCGTCGAGATCCACCGGGCGGCGATTGCGAAGGCGCGGCTCGTCGGCAATCCGGGCTGCTACACGACGACGGCGCTTCTGCCGCTGATCCCGGTGGTGAAGGCGGGCCTCGTCGACCTCGACGAGATCGTCATCGACGCGAAGTCGGGCGTCTCGGGCGCAGGGCGGTCGGCGAAGGTCGGCAACCTCTTCACCGAGGTCTCGGAGGGCTTCCACGCCTATGGCGTGGGCAAGCACCGGCACACGGCCGAACTCGACCAGGAGCTGTCGCTCGCGGCCGGCAGCGTCGTCGCGCCGACCTTCACGCCGCACCTCGTGCCGATGAACCGCGGCATCTATGCGACGATCTACGTGAAGGGTGATCCGAAAGCGATCCACGCGACTCTCGCGGAGCGTTACGCGGCCGAGCATTTCGTGACCGTGCTGCCGTTCGGCGAGGTGCCCCAGTCGCGCCACGTCCGCGGCTCCAACTTCACGCGGATCGGCGTCGTGCCGGACCGGCGGTCGGGCCGGGCGATCATCCTGTCGACGCTCGACAATCTCGTGAAGGGCGCGTCGGGCCAGGCGGTGCAGAACATGAATGTCGTCGCCGGGATCGACGAGGGAACGGGCCTCCAGCAGCTCGCCCTCTTCCCCTGACGGATCGGCTGGCGCGCGGCTCCGGCCCGCGCCACGCCTCCCAAAGCAAGCGGAAGCCCGTCATTTCCTCACGGAAACGGCGGGCTTTCGTCGTTCTGCCTGGTGAACAGTCTGGTTCTTCCCGCCACGCTTCCGTGACGGGATGAGGCGCTCTAGTAGCGCTGCTTCACATAGCGGCCCGGCGCGTCCTCGATCGGGGTGAGGACGCCGCCGCCCGGCACCCGCCCCGGCACGCGCTCGCCCGAGCGGTGTTCGGTCAGCCACGTGTCCCAGAGCGGCCACCAGGAGCCGGGCGTCTCCTTCGCCGTCGCGACGAAGTGCTCCAGCGTCCCGCTCATGTCGCCGTCGGTCCAGACCTGATATTTCTTCTTCGCCGGCGGGTTCACGATCCCGGCAATGTGGCCGGACCCGGTGAGGACGAACTTCGCCTCTCCCCCGAACAGCTTGTTGCCCTTGAAGACGGAGAGGGCCGGGGCGATGTGGTCCTCCTTCGTGGCGACGTTGAAGATCGGCACCTTCACCTGCGCGGGCGACAGGGCGTAGCCGTCGACGAGCAGCTCCCCCTTCGAGAAGTTGTTCTCCAGGTAGAAGTTGCGCAGGTAGAAGGCGTGGTTCGCCGCCGGCATCCTCGTGGAATCGGAGTTCCAGTAGAGGAGGTCGAACGGGAACGGGTCCTTCCCCTTGATGTAGTTGTTGACGACGTAGGGCCAGATCAGGTCGTTCGCGCGCAACATGTTGAACGCCGAGGACATGACCGTCCCCTCGAGATAGCCCTTGGCGCGCATCTTCCGCTCCAGCGCCTCGAGCTGGTCCTTGTCGACGAAGACCTTGAGGTCGCCGCAATGGGTGAAGTCCACCTGGGCGGTGAGGAAGGTCGCCGTGTTGATGCGGTGGTCGCCGACGCGGTCCATGTAGGCGAGCGTCATGCCGAGGAGCGTGCCGCCGACGCAGTAGCCGACGATGTCGATCTTGTCGGTCTGCGCCGCCTTCAGCGCGTTGTCGACGCAGGCGAGGATCCCCTCGTGCATGTAGTGGGTGAAGTCCTTCATCGCGTGCGATGAGTCAGGGTTCACCCAGGAGACCACGAACACCGTGTGCCCCTGGCCGACGAGCCAGGCGATCAGCGACTTCTCGGGGTTGAGGTCGAGGATGTAGAATTTGTTGATCCACGGCGGGACGATGAGGATCGGCTCCTTGGCGACCGTCTCCGTCGTCGCGTCATACTGGATGAGCTGGCAGACCTCGTTCTCGGCGATCACCTTGCCGGGCGTCAGCGCCATGTTGACGCCGACGGCGAAGCCCTTGGGGTCGGTCTGGCGCAGGCGCAGTTCGCCCTTGCCGCGCGCGACGTCCTCGGCGAGCATCTTCATGCCCTTGGCGAGGTTCTCGCCCGAACGGCTCGCCGTCTCGCGCAGAAGCTCCGGGTTGGTCAGCACGAAGTTCGACGGGGAGAGGGCGGCCGAGAGCTGGCGCACATAGAAGGCGGCCTTCGCGCGCGTGTGCTCGTCGAGATCGTCGGTCTCGTCCACGAGCTGTTCGGCCCAGCGCGTGGTGATGAGGTAGGCCTGCTTCAGGAAGTCGAAGAACTGGACGGTCGACCAGTCGGGGTCGCGGAAGCGCTTGTCGCCCGGCTCCGGCACCGCGACGGGGTGCGACTCCTCGCCCGCGAGGCGGCGCATCGCGTGGGCGTAGAGGTTCATCCAGTCGCTCGCGAGGCGGGCCTGCGCCTCGAACGCGCGATGCGGGTCCGACAGCCAATAGTGCCCGACGCGCGACAAGGTGCGCATCCACTCCGACAGCTCGGTGGAGTAATCCGACTTCAGTTCGCCCTGCTGCGCCGGAGCAATGTACGCGGCCATGGCCTCGTTGGCATGCTCCAGCATCTTCGCGAGGTTCTTCGCAAACTCCTCGGGATTCTGAACGATATAGTTCAAAACGGGATCGCGTGGTGTGTCGACGCTGCCACGTGCGTCCATTTTTGATGTCCTCCAGGATCCGCGCTTAACGCCCTGTTCTTTCTTTTACCCCTCACTCGTGGAATTTCATCACTCAATGGCCGACAAACAAGGCGTTGAGTGCTGCTTGCCCAAGAGGGTTACGAGCAGAGTATCGCAAATTCGGATGATCCGCTCATGACGCGTTGGAGTCTCCCAGTATACGCGCTTCTTGTCGCGTCATTGGCCGCATGTAGCGTCGATCCCGGCGCGCCGCTGATCCCGACACCCAAGCCGCAAGCAACCGTCTTGCCAACTGCGGTGCCGGAGACGACGGAAAACGGCTATCCTAACGTCCTGTCCGACCCGACGACGGTCGGCGGTCTGCCGCGCACGGCCCGGTCCGTCGCGGCCGAGCGGAACGCGATGGAGGCCGAGCGCACGAGCACGCAGGCGAGCGCGCGCCGTCTCGCCTCCGCCGGCGGCCCGTCGACCGACCTCTCCCAGCGCGCGCGCACCCACGTCGAGGAGACGCGGCGCGCCATCGAGGCGAGCGGTCGCCAGCAGGACGAAGGGCTCTCCCGCCTCGGCGATCCGGCCGGCGCCAAGGGCACCAACACGGCGAGCGCCATGGCCGCGCCGCCCCCGACCGTCGCGGCCGATCCAGGCCGCGTCCTCTCGCCGGACGAGCCGCAACCGCGCGCCGTCGGCGTTCCGCCGCTGCAACCTGCGTCGTCAGCCGACGAAACAGTTGCTCCTGCCGAATAGGGATACTATTGCGCTAGACAGTTCGGAGTGTCGGTGATGCAAAACTTTCATAAGATCCGTCGTCTGCCCCCCTACGTGTTCGAGGAAGTGAACCGCCTCAAGGCGGCAGCGCGAGCGAATGGCGCGGACATCATCGATCTCGGCATGGGCAATCCTGACCTGCCGACGCCGCAGGCCATCGTGGACAAGCTGACCGAGACGGTCGCAAAGCCCCGGACCCACCGCTATTCGGCCTCCAAGGGCATTCCGGGACTGCGCCGCGCGCAGGCCGCCTATTATGAGCGCCGCTTCGGCGTGAAGCTCAATCCGGACACCGAGGTCATCGCGACGCTCGGCTCGAAGGAAGGCTTCGCCAACATGGCCCAGGCCATCACGGCGCCGGGCGACGTGGTGCTCACGCCCAACCCGTCCTATCCGATCCACGCCTTCGGCTTCCTGATGGCGGGCGGCTCGATCCGCTCGCTCCCGGCCGAGCCCGGCCCGGAATTCTTCCGCGCGCTGGAGCGGGCCGTCGTCCACTCGGTGCCGAAGCCGATCGCGATGGTGCTGTGCTACCCGTCGAACCCGGGCGCGCACATCGCCGACCTCGACTTCTTCCGCGACGTGATCGCGTTCGCCAAGAAGCACGAGATCTTCGTCCTGTCCGACCTTGCCTACTCGGAGATCTATTTCGAGGGGCCGCCGCCGCCGTCCGTCCTCCAGATCGAGGGTGCGAAGGACATCGCCGTCGAGTTCACCTCGATGTCGAAGACCTTCTCCATGCCCGGCTGGCGCATGGGCTTCGCGGTCGGCAACAAGGAGCTGATTGCCGCGCTCGCGCGGGTGAAGTCCTATCTCGATTATGGCGCCTTCACGCCGATCCAGGTCGCGGCCGCCGCGGCGCTGAATGGCGGCGACGAGCCGATCGTCGAGATCCGCGAGACCTATCGCAAGCGGCGCGACGCGCTCGTCGATTCCTTCACGCGCGCCGGCTGGGAGATCCCGTCCCCCACCGCGTCGATGTTCGCCTGGGTGCCGATCCCGCCGTCGATGGCCCATCTCGGGAGCCTCGAATTCTCCAAGCAGCTGCTCGAGGAGGCCCACATCGCCGTGGCCCCCGGCATCGGCTTCGGCGAGCACGGGGACGGCCATGTCCGCATCGCGCTCGTCGAGAACGAGCAGCGCATCCGCCAGGCCGCGCGCAGCCTGAAACGCTTCATGGATCGGCAGCACAATGTGGTGTCGTTCAACGCCGCCACCCGCTGAGGATTTGTGTCGACGCTGAAAATCGGAATCGCGGGCCTCGGCACGGTCGGGGCCGCGACGATCGCCCTTCTCGAAGCCGAGCCCACGCACGGGGGCTCGGGCCGCAACATCGAAGTGACCGCCGTCAGCGCGCGTGACCGCAATCGCGATCGCGGGTTCTCGCTGGAGGGCAAGACCTGGTTCGACGATGCCGTCGCGCTCGCCGAGAGCGACATCGACGTGTTCGTCGAGCTGATGGGCGGTGCGTCGGGCCCGGCGCTCGCGAGCGTCGAGGCGGCGCTGAAGTCCGGCAAGGCCGTCGTCACCGCGAACAAGGCGCTGCTCGCCGCGAACGGGATGCACCTTGTCGGCCTCGCCGAGACTGCGGGCGTGCCGCTCCTCTACGAGGCGGCCGTCGCCGGGGCGATCCCCGCGATCCGCACCGTGCGCGACGCGCTCGCCGGCATTCCGATCGACAGCGTGCTCGGCATCATGAACGGCACCTGCAACTACATCCTGACGCGGATGGAGAATGAGGGGCTGGACTTCGAGACCTGCCTCGCCGAGGCGCAGCGTCTCGGCTACGCGGAGGCCGACCCGACCTTCGACGTCGACGGGTTCGACACCGCGCACAAGCTCGCCATCCTCTCCTCAATCGCCTTCACGACCGAGCTCGACGCGACCGCCGTCTCGGTCGAGGGCATCCGCGGGGTGGAGCCGGCCGATCTCGACGCCGCGCGCGAGCTCGGCTTTCGCATCAAGCTCCTCGGCATCGCGACGATGACGGAGGAGGGCGTCGACCAGCGCGTCCATCCGACCATGGTGCCGCGCGGCAGCGCGCTCGCCGAGACCTCGGGCGTCACCAACGCCGTCTCCGTGCGTGGCCCTGCCTTCGGCGAGCTCGTCCTCTCCGGTCCCGGCGCGGGGGGCTCCGCGACCGCGAGCGCCGTCGTCTCCGACCTGACCGACCTTGCGCGTGGCCTCGCGCCGAGCCCGCTCGGCCGTCCGGCCTCGAGCCTCATGCCGTTCCGCCGGCCTCAGGCGGGCGGCCATCGCGGCGCCTTCTATGTGCGTCTGCCCATCGCCGACCGGGCGGGCGCCTTCGCCGCACTCGCCTCGCGCATGGCGGCGGAGGGGATTTCGCTCGAACAGATCGTGCAGAAGACCCCGCACCGGCCCGAGCACCTGCCCCCGCTCGAGCAGCAGACCGTCGTCCTCGTCACATATCCGACGACGGAGGCCGCGCTCGGCCGCGCTCTCGCCGCGATCGAGAAGGACGGGGTGATCGTTCGAAAGCCACACGTCATTCCGATCGCGCAGACGCTATAAGTCAGATTTTCTGGCCGGTTCGGCCGGCCGCGCGCCGCGCCGCCGCGAAGATGCCCGCGAAATCATCGCGGGCACTCGTCTTTTGCATGAAATATGGGCGGAATATTTGTCCAGAAGAGCGACGGTTTCGTTCGCGATTTCGGACGCATGAGTGGCGAAATTGTGCCTATTGTGAAATAGGTCTAATGGCGTTTTGCCGCACGGACGGAACAAACCAAGCCGGCACTTTGACAATTCTTGCGCGGGGCAAATATGCGCCGGGCGCGCTTGCGCGTTCGCGTTTCGCGCGTCAGAAAGAAACGTGTTTGAGAGCCGGAGCGCTACCGTCATGCTAGAAGATCGAACTCCGAAGGGCGCGCTGGATCGCGTTCTCACCGTCGAAGTGATGCGGGTGACGGAGCGAGCCGCCGTTTCCGCCGCGCGGCTTCGCGGTCGGGGTGACGAGCGGGCCGCGGACCAGGCGGCCGTCGACGCGATGCGCCGAGAGCTCAACCGCCTCAACATCGAAGGCATCGTCGTCATCGGCGAGGGCGAGCGCGACGAAGCGCCGATGCTCTATATCGGCGAGGCCGTCGGCACCGGCGCCGGCCAGCGCGTCGACATCGCGCTCGATCCGCTGGAAGGCACCACGCTGTGCGCCAAGGACATGCCGAACTCCCTCGCGACGCTCGCGCTCGCGAAGGGCGGCTCGCTCCTCAACGCGCCGGACGTCTACATGGAGAAGATCGCGATCGGCCCCGGCTATCCTCCGGGCATCGTCGATCTCGACATGCCGGCGGCCGAGGCGATCCGCAAGCTCGCCGCCGCCAAGGGCGTGCCGATGGAAGAGATCACCGCCTGCATCCTCGACCGTCCGCGCCACGCCGAGCTGATCCAGGCCGTGCGTGAGACGGGCGCCGCCATCCGTCTCATCGGCGACGGCGACGTCGCGGGCGTCATCCACACGACCGACCCGATCGAGACCGGCATCGACATCTACATGGGCACCGGCGGCGCGCCGGAAGGCGTCCTCGCCGCGGCGGCGCTGCGCTGCATCGGCGGCCAGATGCAGGGCCGTCTCATCCTGAAGACGGAAGAGCACAAGGCCCGCGCCGAGCGCATGGGCATCAGCGACTACGACAAGGTCTACACCCACGAGGAGATGGCGCGCGGCGACGTGTACTTCTCCGCGACGGGCGTGACCGACGGCAACCTCCTCAAGGGCGTCCGCTTCTATCCGGGCTACATCACGACCGAGACGATCGTGATGCGCTCCTCCACCGGGACCGTGCGCACCATCCGCGCCCGCCACACCGACTTCTCCAAGTTCATCCTGGACTAGTCCCCCGCCGCGAGGGCGAGAGGGGGCGGCCGTCGGCCGTCCCGTCCCCTCGCGCGGCTTCGCCGGAGACGCGTGATGCACGATCCGGCGCCTGACCCCTTCCACGCCTTCGTCGACCGCATCGCCGATCCGGGCCCCGGCCCACGCGTCGCGGTCAAGGACATGATCGCGGTGGTGGGATGCCGCCAGACCGCGGGCCTCGCCGTCCACGCCGACCGCCGCGCGCGCGCGGACGCCGCCATCGTCACGGCCTTCCGCGCCCGCCGCTACGCGATCGCCGGCACCACCTTCACCGACGCCGCCGGTTTCGGCACGATGACCGATCCGGTGCAGAACCCGCGCGCACCGGGCCGCGCCGTCGGCGGGTCGAGCGGCGGGTCGGCCGCGGCCGTGGCGGCGGGACTCGCCGAGATCGGGCTCGGCACCGACACCGGCGGCAGCGGCCGCATCCCCGCCGCTTATTGCGAACTCTTCGCCTACAAGCCGAGCCTCGGGCGCAGCGACATGGGCGGCATCGTCCCCCTCGCGCCGACCTTCGACACGCCCGCGATCCTCGCCGCCGACCTCACCCGCCTCGCTGCCGCTGCGCCCGCGATCGTCACCGAATGGCGCGATGGCGGGGCAGGGGAGGCGGCGCTCTATCACGATGTCGACGGGATCGGGCGGGCCGATCCCGCAGTCGTCGCCGCCTTCCGCTATGCGCTCGACCGTCTGCCGAAGAGCCGGCCGCGCCGGAGCCCGGTGCGCTACGAGCCGATGTCGATGGCCCACTCCGCGGTGGTCTGCGCCGAGGGGCGCGCGGTCCACGGCGCGGCCTTCGCCGCCCATCCGGAGGGGTTTCCGCTGATCGCGGCGCGGGCGCTTGCCCATGCCGAGGCGATGTCGGCGCGCGAGGTCGAGGTCGCGCGCGCGATGGTGGACGACGCGCGAAGCCTGCTGCGCGAGGCGATCGGGCCGAACGACATCCTGATCCTGCCGACGCTCCCGATGCCGCCGGCGCCCCGCTATGCCCGCTTCGTGAATATCGGCCGCCAGCGCGAGCCGGTGACGAACGCCAACATCCGCTTCACCCTCGCGGCGAGCGTCGCGGGCCTGCCGGTGGTCGTGGCGCCGGTCGCGGGGCTGTCGCTCCAGTTCATAGGCGCGTTCGGGCGGGACGAGTGGCTCCTCGCCAGCGTGGCCGCGATCCTCGCGGGGCGGACCGGCTGACGCCTCAGGCGGCGTTGCGCACCGAGAGCGCCGCGTCGGCGATGTCGACCAAGGTGATCTCGGCGCGCGGGACCCCGCGGAAGACCCCGTGCCCGACATTGACCGCGAGATGCAGCGTCTCGCCGCGCGCCTTGCGCAGCCGCTCGCCGATCGGGCCCGCGGTGCGGAAGGCCATGATCTCGGTCCGCTCGCCGTGGAGGCTCGCGAGGCCGAGGCGCAGGGAATCGCCGGTGCCGACGGGCACGGCGCTCTCCAGCATCAAACCGTCGAGGGCGACGAGGGGGCGGGCGCGGGCCGCACCCCAGGGGCCGGCCTCCGCGAGCGTGCGGGCGAGTGTCTCGTTCAGCGCGCCGGGCGCGGCGATCGCGTCGATGGAGAGGGCGCTCGCGGCCCGCGCGGCGGCGACGCTCTCGCCGAGCGCGTCCGTCAGATAGGCGGTGAGGAGGGGGATCTTCTCCGCCTCGATGGTGAGGCCCGCCGCCATCGCGTGGCCGCCGCCCTTGACGAGGAGGCCGTCAGCCGCGGCCGCCCGGATCGCCGCGCCGACATCGACGCCGGTGATCGAGCGGGCCGAGCCCGTGCCGCGCTCCCCGTCGAGCGCGATCGCGATCGCGGGCTTTCCGTAGCGCTCCTTGAGGCGCGCGGCGACGAGGCCGACGACGCCCGCATGCCAGGGACCCGCGACGACGATGACGGGATCGCCCGAATCGGCGAGCGCGTCCGCCTCGAGGAGGGCGCCCTGTTCCAGCGCGCGCCGCTCGCGGTTCAGCTGGTCGAGGATCCCGGCGATGCGCTCGGCCTCCACCGGATCCTCGGTGGTGAGGAGGCGCGCGCCGAGCCCCGAATCGCCGATCCGCCCGCCCGCATTGATGCGCGGGCCGAGGACGAAGCCGAGATGGGTCGGGTCGATCGGCCCGCCGATCCGCGCGACGGTGGCGAGCGCGGCGAGGCCGATATTGGTGCGGTGGCGCATCGCGATGAGGCCGCGGATCACGAACGCGCGGTTCAGCGCGGTCAGCGGCACCACGTCGGCGACGGTGCCGAGCGCCACGCAATCGAGGAGGCTCATGAGGTTCGGCTCGGCCGCCGTCGCGAAGCGGCCGCGCCGGCGCATCTCGCGCACCAGCGCCACCATGACCACGAACGCGACGCCGACGGCTGCGCAATCGCCGAGCCCGGAGAGGTCGTCGGGCCGGTTCGGGTTCACGATCGATGCGGCCGGGGCGAGGGTGTCGACCGGGTGATGGTCGATCACGAGGACGTCCATCCCGCGCCGGTTCGCCGCCTCGATCGGCTCGATCGCGCCCGAGCCGCAATCGAGCGCCACGACGAGGCGCGTGCCATCGTCGGCGAGGCGCTCCATCGCGTCGACCGACGGGCCGTAGCCCTCGGTGAGGCGGTCGGGGATGACGATGCGGGGCCCGGCGCCGAGCGCGGTCAGCGTGCGCGCGACGACCGCCGCGGATGTGGCGCCGTCGACGTCATAGTCGGCGAAGAGGACGATCGGCTCGCCCCTGTCCACCGCGTCCGCGAGGCGCGCGACGAGGGCGTCGCAGTCCGTGAGGGTCGACGGGTCGGGCATCAGCTCGCGGATCGTCGGCGTCAGCTCGCGCGCGGCATTCTCCAGCGTGATGCCGCGCCCGGCGAGGACACGGGCGACGATGTCGCTGAGGCCGTGGCGCTGGGCGAGCGCGATGGCGGTCCGCTCGCCCGCCTCGTCGAGACGACGCGACCAGCGGCGTCCGGTCACCGAGCGGGTGACGCCAAGAACCGGCGGTGCAGCATTTGGGGCGGCCACGGCGAACTCACGATCGAAACAGGGGTGACTATGCCCCATCGGATCGTCGAGTGGTTGGCGAAGGGTTAACGTCCCCGCTGTTAGCGGCCTGTGATTGAACAGTCTGTGGAGAAGCCGCCTCACGCGGCGAAGGCGATGGGCACGCTGTCGCGCACCTCCTGGGCGAGCGTCCGCGCCGCCTTCTCCGCGCGCTGACCGATGAACAGGCGCACATCATAGGCGGCGAGCTCGGGGAGGCGATCGTGGTGGCCGACCGCCTCGAGACCGGGGGCGAGGAGGCTGACCGGGAGCGGCGCCACCGCGAGGTCGGCGCGCAAGGCCGCGATCTGGCCCTGCGAGTGCTCGGAGGTGAAGGCGACGCGGTGGCGGCGCCCCGCACGCTCCAGCGCGTCGAGCGCGGCGTGGCGCCAGGCGCAGCCCGGCCCGGAGAGGGCGAGTGGCACAGGATCGCACGTCTTCGCGGTGCCGCCGGCGCAGCCGACCCAGACAAGCTGTTCCGTGTGGACAATTTCGCCGCTGCGGCCGCCATCGCCCTTGCCATCTGACGTCACAAGAACGATATCGACCTCGGCCCGATCGAGCTGCTCAAGCAGCGCGAGACTGGGCGCGAGGATCACCTCCACCTCAACCTGTGGGCACAGCTTGGCGAAGCGGGCCAAAATCCGCGGCAACAGGCGCGTGCCATAGTCATCCGGGGCCCCGAAGCGGACTTTTCCGTCAATCTTCGGGCCGCGGAAGCGAGCGAGGGCTTCTTCGTTGAGTTGCAGGATGCGACGGCCATAGCCGAGCAGCTCTTCCCCCGCCGGGCTGAGCGAGACGGTGCGGCCATTCTTGAGGAACAGAGGGCAGCCGACCTGCTCTTCCAGCTTGCTCATCTGCATGGAAATGGCAGAGGGCGTGCGGTGGACCCGGTCGGCGGCGGCGCGAAAGCTGCCTGCGTCACAAATGGTGACGAAGGTGCGGATCAGTTCACTGTCCAACGTCGATTGCACGAGCCCGGCTCCTTCGCGGCGAGTGATGGCATCGTTCAGTTATCGTGATCGTTCGCATCAGAACAATTCGTTCGACTGACCAATAGATGTGTCCCATCTAAGCGACATCGTCAATGCGGTGATGGAGAGAAGAAATGGCCGTGAATGAGATGGCTCGCTCCGGGTGGAGCGGACGGACGGGCACTTCGGTGCTGACTTGGATTTCTGAGAAGCTGCGCGAGCGTCGCCGCATCCGGGCGCGCCGGGCCGCGTTCAATCATCTGCTGTCGCTCGACCCGCAGATGCTCGACGATATCGGCGTCACCCGCGACGAGGTCGTGTGGGGCTCCTACCTGCCGGTCGACCGCAACGCGGCGGTTGAGGTCAAGGAGCGTGCGCGCAAGCGCCGGATCGCGGAAGAGACGGTCGGTCGCCGCGCGCGGTGACATGCATGTTCACCGGCATGGCCACCGCGTCTCAAGGGGCGATCGCGCTCTGTGATCAGCGCCCCTCGAAGTGCGGTGGCCTCTTCTCGTTGAAGGCGGAGCGGCCTTCGACATAGTCGTCGCTCTCGTCCGCGAGATTGACGAGACGCCATGCCTCCTCGAGGAGGGCGGGATCGGCCCCATCCGCCGCGGCCCGCAACGACACCTTCGCCGCCGCGAGCGTCAGCGGCGCATTCTCCGACAGCCGTGCCGCCAGCCGCTCAATCGCGATGTCGAGCTGATCGGCGGACAGGATCTCGTGGACCGCACCGGTCACGAAGGCCCGCTGCACCGGGAGACGCCCGGCCGTCAAAAGGATCCACCGCGCCGTCGCCGCGCCGACCGAGCGCGCGAGCCGCGCGACGCCGCGCGGGTCGTAGCCGAGCCCCAGGCGGGCCGCCGGCACCATGAAGAAAGCGTCCTCCGCGGCGATCCTCAGATCGCAGCTCAGCGCCAGCGCCGCGCCCGCACCCACGACAGGGCCCTCGAGCCGCGCAATCGTCGGCTGGCGGATCGCCTCGATGGCGGCGCAGGCGAGTTCGAGCTGGTCGTCATAGAGGCGGGCGCTGTCGCGATCGGCCCGCGATTCCTCGAAGCCCGAGATGTCCGCCCCGGCCGAGAAAACGCCGCCCATCCCCTGGAAGATGACGACGCGCACGTCGGTGTCGGCGGTGACGGAGAGGGCGAAGGCCTCCAGCTCGCGCCACATGTCCACGCTGATCGCGTTGCGCCGGGCCGGATTGACGAGCGTGGCGACGACCACCTCGTCCTCCTGCTCGATGGCGACGTGTCCGGGGACTGCGCCCTCGTCGAAATCGTCCGCGGCCACAAGCGTCCCTTTCCTGTCCGTCGCCGGTGGGACTACAGGGCGTCCCGACCCACACGCAAGGGTTAAGCGCAGTCGACCCGCCGCATCGCGGTCGCCGGGAGCCCTTTGCCTTCAAGGCGTGTGATCGTGGTCGCAAGCGGCTCGATGGAGGTCATCATGTGGAAGCCGTTGGCGTGGAGGAGGTGCGTCGCGTCGAGCATGATGCCGACATGGCCCTTCCAGAAGACGAGGTCGCCGCGCCGGAGCCCTGTTGGGTCGAGCGGAAGCGGCTGGCCGAGCTCGACCTCCTGCATGTCGCTGTCGCGTGGGGCGGTGCCGCCTGCCATCTGGAGGGCGAGCTGGACGAGGCCCGAGCAGTCGATCCCGTCCCACGACTTGCCGCCGAAATAATAGGGGGCGCCGACGAACATCTCGGCGACGGCGACCCAGTCGGGCGCTTCTGCCGACGGGGCGACGTGCTGGTCGAGGATGTAGCCACCATTGCGCAGGAGGTGAAAATGCTCGCCGCCCACATGACACGCCTCCACCGCCTCGACCCATGCGCCCATCGGCAGCCGGCAGAGCGGCGGCACCTTGATGGAGGGGGAGGGGAAGAGGAGGGCGAGCGGGACGGTGACGCGATGGGTCGGCGAGGTCAGCGCGCCGATGTCTTCGTCACGCACGTAGCCGACATAGCCGTCGACGCCGCTCTGCACCCAGGACCAGCCGTCCGCGCTGTCGAAGATGTCGAGCGGCTCGCCATAGAGAAACTCGGTGTCGAGCGGCGCGTCCTCGGCGGGACGGCGGCGGCAGGACGCGATCGGCGCGGCGATGCGTCCGATGCGCGGCGTCGCGTAGCGCGGGGCCGAGACCGTGTCCTCGAGGCGGATGTCGGCGAGATCGTCGCGTACCGCGTTGCGCCGCCGGTCGAGCTTCATTCGGTGTAGCGCACGCCGAGCCAGTGATAGAGCGCCCGGATCGCCTGCGCCTCACCGCCCTTCGGCCGGCCCGGCCGATCCTCCGCGTTCCACGAATAGACGTCGAAATGGGCGTAGGAGCGCGCCTGGTCGACGAAGCGGTGGAGGAAGAGGGCGGCGGTGATGGAGCCCGCGAAGGGCTGGGAGGAGATGTGGTTGATGTCGGCGATGGGCGATTTCAGCCACTTCTCGTAGCGCGGCCAGAGCGGCAGGCGCCAGACGGGATCGTGGACGTCCTCGCCCGCGACGCGCACCTCCTCGGCGACGACATCGTCGCGGGTGAAGAGGGCGGGCAGGTCCGGCCCGAGCGCGACGCGCGCCGCGCCCGTGAGCGTCGCGAAATCGATGAGGAGGTCCGGCCGCTCCTGGTCGGCGAGGGCGAGCGCGTCGGCGAGGACGAGGCGGCCCTCCGCGTCGGTGTTGCCGATCTCGACCGTGAGCCCCTTGCGCGAGCGCAGCACGTCGCCGGGCCGGAAGGCCGCGCCGCCGATCGAATTCTCCGCCGCGCCGATGAGGACGCGCAGGCGCACCGGGAGGCCGGCATCCATGATCATGGTGGCGAGGCCGAGCGCCTGCGCCGCGCCGCCCATGTCCTTCTTCATGAGGGACATCGCGCGCTCTGGCTTGATGTTGAGGCCGCCGGTGTCGAACACCACGCCCTTGCCGACGAGGGTCAGCTTCGGCGCGTCCTCGTTGCCCCAGGTGAGGTCGATGAGGAGGGGTGGACGGGGCGAGGCCGCGCCGACCGCGGCGATCATCGGGAAGCCCTTCTCGAGCGCCTCGCCGTCGGTGATGTCGATGTGCGCGCCGTATTTGCGGCCGAGCGCTTGCGCGGCGTCCGCGAGCTCGGCCGGGCCGAGATCGTTCGCCGGCGTGTTGACGAGGTCGCGCGTCAGATAGATCGCGTCGGCGATGCGGCGCACGTCGACCACGTCCACCCCGTCCGGGGCGACGAGGCGCACGGTGCGCTTCTTGCCGGCCGAATAATTCTCGAAGCGGTAGAGGCCGAGGAGGAAGCCGAGCGCGCTCGCGGTGTGGTCCGCCCAGCCCTCGCCGATCGCGAAGGCGCCGTCGGGGAAGCGGTTGAGGGCGGCGATCGCGTAGGGGTCGCTGCCGTCGCCGACGCCGAGGAGGACCATCGCGAGGCGGCCCGCGGGATCGGGAAGCGCCAGCACCTCGCCGGCATTGCCCTCGAAGCCCATGAGGCGCGCGAAGTTGGAATGTTCGGAAGAGAGGCGCGCGAGGAAGTTCGCCGCGTTCGCCTTGGTGACCGCGTGGACCGGCGTCGACCTGTCGACCTCGTGACGACCGACGATCATGCCGATGCTCCTTCGATCAGCGCAGGAAGTTGGTGGCGTCCAGCCCGGAGAGCATCTCCAGGACCGGGCCGCCCGCCGCCATCACGGCGACGACGACGGCCATGACGAGCAGCGCCGCCACCATCGGCAGCTCGCTCAGTGTTGCGGCACGCGGCGGTTTCGCACCGCGATGCCGCGTTGGGATGTCGGCCCCTTTGCCCATGGCGTTCTCGCGACCCTCGTCCGGCGGTTTCATCACGAGCGAAACTCACTGGCTCACCTTTGTGCCGGGTTAACGTCGTGCTCCGTCGCGAACTCACCAAGTCGTTTGTCCTGATAAGCTTAATGTTCAGTGACCAAAGGGGCGGGCCGGGGGTCAGATGGACTGATTGTAAGCTCCGACTTCGGTGTTCTCGCGAAGAACACCGTCGACGGCGTGGAACATGGCGCGCATCGCCTCTTCCGAGGTCGGGCTTTCGACGACGACGACCAGCTCCGGCTTGTTGGAGGAGGCGCGCACGAGGCCCCAGGTGCCGTCCTCGGCGACGACGCGCACGCCGTTCACCGTGATCAGCTCCTTGATGGACTGGCCGGCGACCTTCTCGCCCTTCGCTTCCATGTCCTCGAAGCGCTTCACGACGCGGCCGATCACGTCGTACTTCACCTCGTCGTCGCAGTGCGGGCTCATGGTCGGCGTCTGCCAGGTCTTCTGAAGCTCGCCGCGGAGCTGGCTCATCGTGCGCTCCGGGTTGCGGTCGAGCATCTCGAGGATGGCGATGGCGGAGACGAGACCGTCGTCGTAGCCGCGGCCGATCGGCTCGTTGAAGAAGAAGTGGCCCGACTTCTCGAAGCCGGCGACGGCGTTCAGCTCGTTGACCCGGCGTTTGATGTAGGAGTGGCCGGTCTTGTAGTAGTCGGTCTTCGCGCCGTTCGCCTTCAGGACCGGGTCGGTCATGAAGAGGCCGGTCGACTTCACGTCGACCACGAACTGGGCGCCCTTGTTCAGCTTGGAGAGGTCGCGCGCCAGCATCACGCCGACGATGTCGGCGAAGATCTCGCCGCCCTTCTCATCGATCACGCCGCAGCGGTCGCCGTCACCGTCGAAGCCGAAGCCGACATCGGCGCCGTGCTCCAGCACCGCGTCGCGGATCGCATGGAGCATCTCCATGTCTTCCGGGTTCGGGTTGTAGCGGGGGAAGGTGTGGTCGAGCTCGGTGTCGAGCGGGATCACATCGACGCCGAGGCGCTCCAGCACGTGGGGGGCGAACGCGCCCGCCGTGCCGTTGCCGCAGGCGCAGACGACCTTCAGCTTGCGGTGGATGTGCCGGCCTTCCACGAGGTCGTTCATGTAGCGGCGCGGGAAGTCGTCCACGAAGACGTAGGAGCCGCCGCCCGACATGTCGAACGCGGCCGACAGGACGATCTCCTTGAGGCGGCCCATCTCGTCCGGGCCGAAGGTGCGGGGCCGGTCGGCGCCCATCTTCACGCCCGTCCAGCCGTTCTCGTTGTGGCTCGCGGTCACCATGGCGACGGCGGGCACGTCGAGCGCGAACTGGGCGAAATAGGCCATCGGGGTCACGGCGAGGCCGATATCGTGGACCTTGCAGCCGGCGGCCATCATCCCCTGGATGAGGGCGGTCTTGATCGCGGACGAATAGGAGCGGAAGTCGTGCCCGGTGACCACCTCGCGGGGCTTGCCCATCTCGCCGAGGAGGGTGCCGATCCCCATGCCGAGCGCCTGGACGCCCATGAGGTTGAGCTCTTTTCCGAAGAGCCAGCGCGCGTCGTACTCGCGGAAGCCCGTGGGCTTCACCATTGGCTGGGATTCGTACGCGTACGTGTTGGGGGTCAGCTGGGGACGAGGTTTGGGAAACATCAGGCTGGCTCCGGCAGTACGTCGATCAGAAATTGCTAGCGCGTTTGACCGGACGCGCAAAGCGCGTTCGGCGCGGGTCTGCTGCCAGCTCTGAACATGCGTTGCGGGGCCGGCGGCAGGTTGGCGCCCACCTAGGACGGCACCGTGGCTTTTTTCGGTAGGCTCGGCTGAAACTAGCTCATGCGGGGCGGCCTTCAATCGGCACGCCCCACATGCGCGCCGATGGCGCCTATTTCGTGCCGAACATCCGGTCGCCGGCATCGCCGAGGCCGGGACAGATATAGCCGTGATCGTTGAGGCGCTCGTCCACCGCGGCGGTCACGATCGGCACTTCCGGGTGATGGCCGTGGAAGTTGTCGACGCCCTCGGGCGCGGCGAGGAGGCAGACGAAGCGCATGTCGGTTGCGCCCGCTTCCTTGAGGCGGTCCACCGCGGCGATCGCGGAGTTCGCGGTCGCGAGCATCGGGTCGAGCACGATGACGCGGCGCTCGCCCATGTCCTCGGGCGCCTTGAAATAATATTCGACCGCGGAGAGCGTCGTCGGGTCGCGATAGAGGCCGATGTGCGCGACGCGGGCCGAGGGGACGAGATCGAGCATACCGTCGAGGAGGCCCTCGCCGGCGCGCAGGATCGGGGCGAAGACGAGCTTCTTGCCGGAGAGGCGCGGCGCCCGCATCGGCATCAGCGGCGTCTCGATCTCGACCATCTCGAGTTCGAGATCGCGCGTCGCCTCGTAGCAGAGCAGCATCGCGATTTCGCGCAGGAGCTGGCGGAACCCGGCCGTCGACGTCTCCTTGTCGCGCATGATGGTGAGTTTGTGCTGCACCAGCGGGTGGTCGATGATGGTGAGCATCTTCGGGTCGGCGGCCATGGGTTCTCCGGAGGGGCGAGGAAGGAAGACCAATTGGGATAGGGCGGCCCTTTCGCGCCGCCCTGACGCACGCTTCTTGATCTGGCGCGATTGCACTCCGCTCAGGTTGGACCAACCGGAGCGGCAAGCGCGCTAGAAAACAGTCCCGTCGCTTTCGATCGCGATCGGCGGGCTCGCATCGGCTCGCAAGCCCTGCGCCAGTTTCCGGCCGGCGAGCCAGGTGCCGCCCTCCAGGATCGAGGCGAGGGGGAGGGTCTCCTCCGTCACGCCGAGGCGCTCGCGCACCATCGGGGCGAGGGCGTCGAGGAGCGTGACCGTCGCCGCGCGCCACTCGATCACCAGCGGATGGCTCACCGGGAAGGCCCGCGTCGCGTCCGCCGGGTCGCGCAGCTTCAGCACGCCGCCATCCACGAAGAGGCCGCCATTGCGGTATTCGGCAAGGCCGGTGAGGCCGTCGAGGTCGGTGACGCTGATCCCGCGCACCGTCAGCGGCTCGATCAGCGAATAAGAGAGCCAGGACGACAGCTTGTGGAAGGGCACGAGGTCGCTGCCGATCGTCCCGTCCTCGAGCGGGGGATAACGCCAGGTGTCGCCGAGCGGGATGCCCGCGAGCTCTTCCCGGCTTGGCCAGATCGGCCCGAGCCCTTCGAGCACGGCCTCGAGGATCTTTGGCGCGGGGAGCTCGCCATCGACCGCCTCGCCGGCGAGATAATCGATGATGCCGCCCGGCCGCGGATCGTCCTCGACCGCGAAGATGTCGGGGCTCATGCGCGTCGCGGTGGCGAGCTCGGCGAGGAGCTCGCGCCGGCCGTCGGCGCCGGAGAGCGGGTTGTCCTCGCTGATCTGGAAGCCTTGCGCGAACTCGTCCTCGGTGAGCCCGTCGAGGCCGGCGGCGTCCGCGCGCAGCGGATCGGTCGGAACGGCGGAGAAGGCACCGGCGGCGAACATCGCGAAGGAGGCGAGGGCGAGCCCCTCGGAGCGGCCGATCACCTCGCCGGTGGCGGCCTCCTCATAGCGCCATTTCGCGCCCGCCCCCGCGTCGAGGAGGACGGAGACGATCGCGAGGTCGCCCATCGCGCGGGCCGCCTCGTCGGCGGTCGGCCAGGCGCGCGCGGCGGCAAGGCTCGCGAAGCGGTCGATCCCGCCGACCTCGAAATGGCGCCAGCGGGAGTGGAAGGGCACGGCAAGGTCCGGGAAGCGCTCGCGCGTCAGATCCGCCACCATGTCCGCGATCGGGCCGAAAGCGGCCCGGTCGAGGGTGAAGTGCTCGGACTGGCCGGCCTCGATCCGGTCGGTGACGGCCTTCGCGCGGGTGCGGACCGCCTCGGCCGTCAGGAGCCAGCGGGCGGCTTCGAGGGTGGCCTCGTCGGGTTCGGCCACCGGGTCGTCGATCTCATTCATCGAGCTTGCGGCCCTGCACGGACTTGAGGTCGGACGAGGCGCCGCTCTCCGAATAATAGCCGGCGGCCTTCTTGGCCTCGATCTCGACCATCGCGTCGGCCGGGATCAGCTCGTCCGGGATCGACACGCGCTCGCCGATCTCGATGCCCGAGTTCACGATCGCGTCGTACTTCATGTTGCTCATCGAGATGAAGCGGTCGATGCGCGTGATGCCGAGCCATTGCAGCGTGTCGGGCATCAGCTCCTGGAAGCGCGCGTCCTGGACGCCGGCCACGCACTCGGTGCGCTCGAAATATTCCGACGCGGTGTCGCCGCCGACCTGCCGCTTGCGCGCATTATAGACGAGAAACTTCGTCACCTCGCCGAGGGCGCGGCCTTCCTTGCGGTTGTAGACGATGAGGCCGGCGCCGCCCTCCTGGGCCTCGCGGATGCATTCCTCGATGCCGTGGACAAGATAGGGGCGGCACGTGCAGATGTCGGAACCAAAGACGTCCGACCCGTTGCACTCGTCGTGGACGCGGCAGGTGAGGCGGCGGGCCGGATCGGCGATCGCGTTCGGGTCGCCGAACATATAGACGGTGATCGAGCCGATCGGCGGCAGGAACACGAGGAGGTCGGGCCGGGTGACGAGTTCGGGAAACATGCCCCCCGTCTGCTCGAAGAGCACACGGCGCAGCCGCGTCTCCTCGACGCCGAACCGCTCGGCGAGACCCGGCAGATACCACACGGGCTCGATCGCGGCCTTGGTGACGGTGACGTCGCCGTTCGGCAGCACGATCGTCCCGTCGACCGGGATGCGGCCGACGCGCACGGCGTCCTTCAATTCATGGAGCGTCAGGTGAGCGCGCGTGATCGCGATCGTCGGACGGATGTCGACGCCCTCGGCGATCAGGCCCGCGAAGGCCTCGCTCGCGACATGACCCCACGGGTCGAGCGAGACGATCTTCTTCGGGTCGGTCCAGGACGGGAAGGGGCCGATCTCGTGCGTCGGCGCCGTGTTCGTGAGGTCCGGGCGCTTGATCGGGTTCAGCGCGCCCGACGTGACGGCGAGGGCGCGATAAAGCGAGTAGGATCCACCATGGGTGCCGATTGCGTTCCGGTCGCCCGCTTCCGTGACGGTGCCGACGATCGGGCCGCGCGTGACCGGGTCGGACGCCCCCCACTGGATGGGGAAGCGAAGCTTTTTGCCACTCCCCGGGTGCGAGGTGAGACGGATATGAGTCTTACGATTGACCGGGTCGCCCATGGCGAAACACTCCCAAGACGGGCCCGTCGCGAGATGGTCCGGGCGCGAAGGAAGAGGGCCCTTTGGCACATCTCGCGGTGCAATACCAGTCGAACCGACAGATGCGAGGCAATTGCAACAAAGTGCTCTCTTCAATCGTTAGCTTGGCTTGGATAAGGTGACAGGATCATGACCTCGCCTCCTCGCCGCCGCGCCACGGACACCCGCCCCATTCCCTTCCCGGTGCTGATCGCCGACATCGGTGGCACCAACGTGCGCTTCAGCGTCCAGGCCGAAGTTCACAGCCCGCGGCGGGACTACGAGACGGTCCACACGCACGACTTCCCCGACTTCGCGAGCGCGGTGCAGACGGTGCTCGACAAGACGGCCATCATGCCGCACGCGCTGCTGATCGCGGCGGCCGGGCCGATCGTCGGCGGGCACACCAAGCTCACCAACGCCGAGTGGCTGATCGATCCGGAGAAGCTGCGGGCCGAGCTCAATCTCGACACCGTCATCACCTTCAACGACTTCGAGGGCGTCGCGCTCGCCCTGCCGACGCTGACCGACGACCAGGTCATGCAGATCGGCGGCGGTGAATCGATCCCGCGCGAGCCGCGTGTCGTGATCGGTCCGGGCACGGGTCTCGGCGTCGCCGCCCTCGTCTATGGCGACCAGTGCTACCGCCCGCTCGCGGGCGAGGGCGGCCATGTCGACATGGGGCCGGTGTCGGACCGCGACTTCGCGATCTGGCCGCACATCGCCCGCTTCCACGGCCGCATCACCGGGGAGACGCTCCTGTCCGGCAACGGGCTCGTGCGGATCTACCGGGCGATCGTGGCGGCGGATGCGGCCCGCGACCGCGGCTGCGCGGAGGGGGCCGACGTCACCAGCGCGGCGCACGAAGGCGACCCGGTGGCGGAGGAGGCGCTTGACCTCTTCTTCACCTATCTCGGCCGCCTCGCCGGCGACCTCTCCCTCATCTTCCTGCCGAAGGGCGGGGTCTATATCGCCGGGGGCATTGTGCCGCGCCTCGCCGACCGTCTCGCCGCCAGCCCCTTCCGCGTGGCGTTCGAGGACAAGGCGCCGCACCGCGCGATCGTCGAGGAAATGCCGACTTTCCTGATCACCGAGCCCAAGCCGGCGATTGCCGGAATGGCGAGCTTCGCGATCCTGCCGGAACGTTTTGCACTGGATCTTCGCGGCAGACGTTTCGACCGCTAAAAAGGGGGTTGCGTGGCCAGCGGTTATCGTCCATATCGCTGGCCACGGGGAGCGCGGGTGTAGCTCAGGGGTAGAGCACAACCTTGCCAAGGTTGGGGTCGTGGGTTCGAATCCCATCGCCCGCTCCACGTTTCAGAAATTGGTCCCCTCCATCTTCACGACATGCTAGCGCCGTTCGATATCGCGGCCCTTGCAACGCTGCTCGTCGGTGGTGCTGCGACAGGCTTTCTGGCCGGACTGTTCGGCGTCGGTGGCGGCGCGATCACGGTCCCGATCCTCTTCGAGATCTTCGGCATCATGCACGTCGCCGACCCGGTGCGGATGCCGCTCGCCGTCGGCACCTCGCTCGCCGTCATCATCCCCACATCGCTGCGCTCGGTGCGCGCGCACTATCTGCGCGGCGCGGTCGACGTGTCGGTCCTGCGGGCTTGGGCGCTGCCGATCATGGTGGGGGCGCTCTGCGGGGCGACGGTCGCGCGTTTCGCGGCGCCCGAAGTGTTCCAGGCGGCCTTCGTCGTGTTCGGCACGGTGATCTCCGCCAAGCTCTTGTTCGGCAAGGAACATTGGCGCGTGGCGACGGAAATGCCGCGCGGCTGGATCCTGCGCTTCTACGGCTTCTTCATCGGCGCGGTGTCGTCGCTGATGGGGATCGGCGGCGGCGCGATCTCGACCCTCGTCATGACGCTGCACAACCGCCCGATCCATCAGGCCGTCGCGACGTCGGCGGGCGTCGGCGCGCTCATCGCGGTGCCGGGCGCGCTCGGCTATGTCGCCGCCGGGTGGGGCAAGCCGGGCCTGCCGGCCGACGCGCTCGGCTTCGTCTCGCTGATCGCCTTCGCGCTGACGGTGCCCGCGACGCTGGTGACGACGCCGATGGGCGTCGCGCTCGCCCATCGCCTGCCGCGACGGTGGCTGGAGGTGCTGTTCGGCCTCTTCCTCGCCACCGTCGCCATTCGCTTCATGATCGCGATCGCGCGCGGCTGATCGCGCGGGGCGCGTCAGGCGCCCGGGATCTCCTGCGCGGTCGGCACATTGTAGCCGCGCTTCACCGCGTCCCGCTCCGCGATCGCGCGATACCAGCGCCGCACATTCGGATAGGCCTTGAGATCGATCCCCTGCCAGGCGAAGCGCGCCGCCCACGGCCAGGTCGCAATGTCGGCGACGGAATATTCGCCGGCGATGAAGTCCCGCCCTTCGAGGCGCTTGTCGAGGACGGTGTAAAGGCGCTTCGTCTCCTTCATGAAGCGCTCCTCGGCATAGTCGGCCTTGCCGGGATTGAAGTGGTGGAAGTGGTGCGTCTGGCCGAGCATCGGTCCAAATCCGCCCATCTGCCACATCAGCCACTCGACGGCCTTCCAGCGGGCCGCCTCGTCGGTGGGAAGAAGTTTCCCAGTCTTCTCCGCAAGATAGAGAAGGATCGCGCCCGATTCCATCAGCTCTATCCCGTTGTCGTTGTCGACGATCGCGGGGATCTTGTTGTTCGGCGCAATGGCGAGAAATTCGGAGGAGAACTGCTCGTCTTTCGTGATGTTGATCGGATGCACGTTATACGGGAGGCCGACTTCCTCCAGCATGATAGAGACCTTGCGGCCGTTGGGGGTTCCCCAAGTATAGAGCTCGATGCTCATCCGTCCTCGCCCGTATGCGGTTTCGTTTGGATGCGACACTAGGACCATTGGCGCGGATGCGCCAAGCGCGGCCGGCCACGTGACGGGTTGTCTCGGAGGCTTTTTCGCATAACAGTGCCGCACACAGACAGAAGACGTATAAAGGGAGGAATTCATAATGAAGGGAACCGTCTGCGCGCTCGCAGCCGTCGGGATCGTGCTCGGCGCCAACGCCGCTTCCGCCGAGACCATCCGCCTCATGACCGGCCCGCAGGGCGGCTCGTGGTACCCGCTGGGCGGCGCCATCCAGAACATCATCGAGACGACGGTCGACGGGGTGAGCGTCCAGGTGCTTCCAGGCGCCGGCATCGCCAACGTGAAGGCCGTCGAGGCGGGCAAGGCCCAGCTCGGCTTCGCGAACTCGGTGTCCACGGTGGACGCCATCAACGGCAGCCCCCCGTTCGACGAGAAGGCGACCGACGTGTGCAACGTCGCGACGCTCTATCCGCAATATTTCCAGATCATCGCGCTCGCCGATTCGGGGATCGAGACCCCGGCCGATATCGGTGACAAGGCCGCCGCCGTCCAGCCGAAGGGCAACACGGGAGAGGCGATCACCCAGCACCTCCTCCAGGCGCAGGGGATGACCTACGACCAGCTTCCGCGCGTCAATCACGGCTCCTACTCGGACGCCGTCGCCCTGATGAAGGACGGCAATGCCGACTTCTTCACGCTCGGCACCACCGTCCCCTCCGGCTCGGTGATGGACCTTGCGAGCGCGCGCGACATCAAGGTCGTGCCGATCCCGGACGACCTGCTCGCCAAGATGCAGGAGCTGAACGCCGGCTATAAGCGCATCATGGTCCCGGCGGGCAGCTATCCCGGCCAGGACGAAGACGTGCCGACCATCGGCTACGCGACGCACATCATCGCGAGCTGCTCGCTCGACGCCGACCTCGTCTACAATGTGCTGACCGCCATCAACGACCACATCGGCGACCTCGCGGCAGTGGCGAAGGCGATCGAGGGCTCGACCCCGGCCGACATGGGCCGCGACATCGGCGTGCCGATGCACGAGGGTGCCGCCCGCTTCTACAGCGAGCACGGCGCGAGCTGATCGTCCTGCGATAGGTCCGGCGCGCGCCCCGCGCGCGCCGGCAACCGAACGGTGATGATGTGAGCCTGTTCAAGAACCATTGGAGCGCCGTCGCGATCGCCACCGTCGCGCTGGCGATGTCGCTCTACCACCTCTATGTCGCGTTCTTCGGACCGCCGGACGCGCAGATCTTCCGCGCCGTCCATCTGGCGTTCGTCCTGGTGCTGTCGTTCCTGATGCTGCCCGGCTACTGGGCAAAGCCCGGACCGCGCCGGCCCAACATCCTCGACATGGTTCTTCTGGCGCTGGCGTTCGCGTCCGCCGTCTACCCGATCGTCTACTACGACTATCTCGTCAACCGCATGTACTATGTGGACGAGCTGACGACGCCCGACTTCATCTTCGGCGTCCTCGCCATCCTCATGATCCTGGAGGCGACGCGCCGCGCGGTCGGCTGGGCGCTGCCCGCCACCGCCGCCGCCTTCCTGCTCTACACCTTCCTGTGGCGCGGCTTCTCGCTCGAGATGGTGATCGACCAGCTGTACCTCACGACCGAGGGCATCTTCGGCATCCCCCTCAGCGTCTCGGCGACCTACATCGTCCTCTTCATCATCTTCGGCGCGCTGGTGGAGCGCTCCGGCGCCGGCCGCCTCTTCATGGACTTCGCCATGAGCCTCACCGGCCACGCCGCGGGCGGGCCGGCGAAGGTCGCGTGCGTGACGAGCGGCCTCTTCGGCTCGGTCTCGGGCAGCGCGGTCGCCAACGTGATGACCACGGGCGTCTTCACCATTCCGCTGATGCAGCGCATCGGCTACCGGCGCGGCTTCTCCGGCGCGGTCGAGGCCGTCGCCTCGACGGGCGGCCAGATCATGCCGCCGATCATGGGCGCGGCCGCGTTCGTGATGGCCGAGTTTCTCGGCATTTCCTATCTGGAAGTCGCCGCCTTCGCGCTCTTCCCGGCGATCCTCTACTATCTCGCCCTCTTCATGGCGGTCCATTTCGAGGCGAAGCGCACCGGCATGGTGGGCCTGCCGCGCAGCGAGCTGCCGCACCTGTGGACGGTGCTGCGCGAGCGCGGGCACCTCTTCCTGCCGCTCGCCATCATCGTCGGCGTCCTCCTCGCGGGCTACAGCGCGCCGCTCTCGGCGCTCGCGGGCATCGTCTCGGTGGTGCCGACGGCGCTCCTGCGCTCCTCCACGCGCAAGGAGATCCGCCTCGACACGCTGAGCGACGCGCTGATCTCGGGCGCGAAGAACACCGTGCCCGTGGCGCTCGCCTGCGCCTGCGCCGGCATCGTGGTCGGCACGATCACCCTCACCAATCTCGGGACCGAGTTCACCCAGCTCGTCATCATGGTCTCGCAGAACTCGCTCGTCCTGGCGCTGGTGCTGACGATGATCGCGGGCATCATTCTCGGCATGGGGATGCCGACGACGCCGGCCTATATCGTGCAGGTCGCACTGCTCGTCCCCGCGCTCGTCAAGCTCGGCGTCATGCTCGAAGCGGCGCACATGTTCGTCTTCTACTACGCCATCCTGTCGGCGATCACGCCGCCGGTGGCGATGGCCGTCTACGCCGCGAACGGCATATCGCGGGGCGGGCTGTGGGAGACCGGCGTCGCCGCGCTGAAGCTCGGCGCGACGGGCTACATCATCCCCTTCATGTTCGTGTTCGGCCCGTCGATCCTCCTCATCGGCGAATGGCCGACGATCGCGACGACGCTCATCACGGCGACCATCGGGGTGATCTGCCTTGCGGCGGGGATGACGGGCTATCTCATCACCCGCGCAAACGCGGTGGAGCGAATTCTCCTCATCATCGCCGCGCTCGTGCTGATCAAGCCGGGCCTCCTGACGGACCTCACCGGCATCGCCATCCTGATCGCCGTGCTCGCCTGGCAATATGTCGTGCGGCGCAACGAGCCGACCGTGAGCCGCAGCGCCGCCGAATAGGCGGCGCGGCTCTTCGGGGCGGTTCAGACCTCGCGCGGCCGGCGCCGGGGCGCTCAGCTCTTCTCGGGTTTCGCGTAGTCGCGCAGGAGATAGCGCGAGAAGAATTTCGCCTGCGTGATCGACAGGACGATGCGCAGGACGTGATGCGCCGTCACGTACACGACGCTGATCTCCAGCGAGACCGCCACCAGCGACATCTCCGCGACGCCACCGGGCGCGAAGGCGAGCGTCACCGCCTCCGTCTTCTGCCCGACCGCGCGATGGAGGGCGAGCGAGACGAGGACGGCGAGGATCATCGTGCCGAGGATGTTCACGAAGGCGAGCTTCAGCGCCTTCAGGAAGGCGCTCGGCAACATGCCGACGAAGCGCGTCCCGAGGCTCACCCCGATGACGAGCTGGGTGAGCTGCACCGACCAGCCGGGCGGCACGACGTCCGTAAGGCCGGACAGGTGCGCGATCGCGCTCACCGTCAGCGGTCCCGTCACGATGAAGGCCGGAAAGCCGAGCTTGCGCCCGCCGAAGAAGCCGAGCGCGCCGAGGCCGATGATCTCGATCACGTTGATGAAGGTGAGCGCGTCGTCGCCCCGCACGAGGACCGCGCCCGCCGCGCTCCCCACCGACCCGCCATTGAGGATCGTGAAGGCGAGGGGGACGAGCATCAGGCACAAAATGAGGCGCATGAACTGGAGCGCGCCCATCATCCGCACGTCCGCCCCGGCCTCCTCGCCCATGGCGATCGCCTCGATGAGGCCGCCGGGCACGGACGCATAATAGGCGGTGCGCCGCTCGATCCCGCCGAGATAGTGATAGCCGTAGAAGCCGAGCAGGTGGACGGCCGGGATGAAGATGCAGAGCGCGAGGAGCGTCGGCCACCAGCCGAGCGCCTGCTCCAGGATCTCCGGCGTGAAGGCCGCCCCGATCGAGAGGCCGATGATCGGCATCAGGAACATGCGGATCCACATCGGGAAGATCGGCGGGCGGCCGCGCGTGTGGAAGCCGAAGACGGAGATTGCGCCGAGGAGGAACACCGAACCCGTCAGCATCGGCAGCGGCGCGCCAATTTCCTTGGCCACGAAGCCGCCGAGCGCGCCGACGGCAAAGGTCAGCGCCCAGGCGAGGGGATCGACATTTTCTCCAGCGATGCGGAGAGGAGCCATTGCGAAAAATTTCGGGTCGGTACGGTCGATGACAAACCGGTCGACGAAGGAAGGCGCGTGGCGCGCATGGCTTGATCTGACCGATTGGTCTGTTTTAGCGCGGGGCGCGCACCCCCTCAAGTACGATGTCGAGATAGTCGGCGACGACGGCCCGGATCGACTGCCGTCCGGCCGGGTCGTGCCAGCGCGGCAGCGCGTTGAGCGCGCCGAAGAGAAGGCGGCCGACCGTCGCGGGGTCGACGGCGCGGAACGTCCCGTCCGCGACCCCCTCGGCGATGATCGAACGCAGGAGCGCCTCCATCCGGTCGCGCGTCGCGATCACCGCGCGGGCGCGCGGGGTGGACTTCAGGAAGCGGAAGAGGTCGGCCGCGACGATCCAGGCGCTGCGGTCGTCCTCGATGCGTTTCGCCGCCGCCATCATGAAGGCTTCGAGCTTGTCGAGGGGCGTGCGCGCGGCGTCGACGGCGGCGAGGACGTGCGCGTAAGTGTCGGCCGCGCGCGAGAGGACGACCGCTTCGTAGAGCGCCTCCTTCTCGCAAAAGTGATAGTGGACGGCGGGCTTGGTGATGCCGGCGGCGGTGGCAATGTCTTGGATCGATGTACGATCGACCCCCTGGGCGGCAAAAAGTTTCGCGGCGATTGCCACGATTTCCTCTTTCCGCCGTTCCCCCTTCGGCGATCGTCGATGCTTGACCCCTGCCATCGCGTCGTCGTCTCCGGTGCGCAACCCAGCCATGATTGCTGGTAAACTGAACGATTGGAAAGTCGTGCTAGACTGTCTCCTGCACAAGAAGCCGCGCGTGGGCGTCGCCCGTCGCCTTGCGCGCGCGGATGGCGAGATGGTGCACGTCTAAAGGATCTTTGCTGATGTCTGAGCGAAAGGGCCGGATCGAGGACCAGCGCCTCGTGACCGGACAAGGCCGTTATACTGACGACATTGCGGAGCCGGGCGCGCTGTCGGTGGCGTTCCTGCGCTCGCCGCACGCCGCCGCGCGCGTCGTCGGGCTCGACACGACGGCCGCCAAGGCGATGCCGGGCGTCCACGCCGTGCTGACGGCCGCCGACCTTGCGGCCGACGGTGTCGGCCCGGTGCAGGCGCCGCTGAATGTCGAAGGGCCGGACGGGCACAAGTGGCACGCCGTGCCGCGCACGCTGCTCGCCTCGGACCGGGTGCGCTTCGTCGGCGAGCCGGTCGCGATGGTGCTTGCCGAGACCCGTGAAGCCGCCATGGACGCCGCCGAGGCGATCGAGGCCGAGTTCGACGAGGTCGACGCCGTCGTCGACGTGCGCGCCGCGATGGAGGAGGGGGCGCCCGCCGTCTTCGACGAGCGGCCCGGCAATGTCGGCTATGTCTGGGAACGGGGCGACTGGGAGAAGGCGGGAGCGGCGCTCGCGGCTTCGGCCCATCGCGTGTCGATCACCGTGCCGGTCTCGCGCGTCAACGCCGCGGCGATGGAGCCGCGCACCGCGAACGCGCGCCGCGAGGGGGAGACCTGGGTCTTCCATGTGAGCCACCAGGCGCCGCAATCCATGAAGGACGCGCTCGTGAAGGCGTTCGGCGTTCCCGCCGAGGCGCTGCGCGTCGTCGCGGGCGATGTCGGCGGCTCCTTCGGCATGAAGGCGGGGCCGCTGCGCGAGGAGATGCTGATCTTCTGGGCCGCCCGCCGCCTCGACCGGGCCGTGCGCTGGCGCGCCGACCGGACCGACGATTTCCTCGCCGATGAGGGTGGGCGCGACGTCCTCATGGAGGTCGAGCTCGGGCTCGACGCCGAGGGGATTTTCACCGCCGAGCGCGTGCGGATGCTGCAGAATGTGGGTGCCTATGTCTCGGCGCGCTCGCTGCCGCCGGTCCTCAATTTCGGCGGCGTTGCGGGCGTCTACCGGACCCCGGTGATCGCGGGCCGCGTCGTCGCGGTGATGACCAACACCGCGCCGGTCGCGCCCTATCGCGGGGCCGGGCGGCCGGAGGCGACGCTCGCGATCGAGCGCGCGGTCGACGAGGCGGCGCGCCTGATCGGCATGGATCCGGTGACCTTGCGGCGCAAGAATCTCATCCCGCCCGAGGCGATGCCGTGGCGCTCGCCCTTCCTGTTCGACTATGACGTCGGCGAGTTCGAGCGCGTGCTCGACGCCGGCATCGCGCAGGCCGATCTCGCCGGGTTCGCCGCGCGGCGCGCCGAGTCCGAGGCGCGCGGCAAGCTGCGCGGGCTCGGCCTCGCGCTCTGCATCGAGGCGGCGGGCGGTCCCTACGGCACCCCCGGCCGCGACTTCGCCGACGTGGCGCTGTCGGAGGACGGGACCGTCACGGTCCTCACCGGGGCGTTCGACGCCGGGCAGGGGCTCGAAACCGCGATGGTCGATCTCGTGGCCGGCGCGCTCGGCATCTCCGCCGACGGCTTCCGCTACGTCCAGGGCGACACGGCGAACGTGCCGCGCGGCAAGGGGATGGGCGGCTCGTCGGCGATGATCGTCGGCGGCTCGGCCGCGCTCGACGCGGTGGACAAGCTCCTCCTCCAGGCGAAGGCGCTCGCCTCCGACGAGCTGGAGGCGGCGCAGGACGATCTCGAGTATGAGAGCGGCGCGTTCCGTGTGGTCGGCACCGACCGGGCGGTCGACCTCGCCCGCCTCGCGCGCGTCGCGAGCGAGAAGGGGACGCCCCTGCGCGGCTCGGGCGACTTCCAGCCGAAGGAGGCGACCTTCCCGAACGGCTGCCATGTCTGCGAGGTGGAGGTCGATCCGGAGACCGGGCTCACCCAGGTGGTGTCCTATCGCGCGATCGAGGACATCGGCCGGGTGCTCAATACGCAGCTCGCCGAGGGGCAGATCCACGGCGGCGTCGCCCAGGGCCTCGGCCAGGTGCTGATGGAGGAAATGCGTTTCGGCGCGGACGGCCAGGTCTTGAGCGCGAGCTACATGGACTATGCGATCCCGCGCGCCGACGACATGCCGCCGGTGACGTGCGGCTTCGTCGAGATCGACACCGAGCTGAACCCCTTGAAGGTGAAGGGCGTCGGCGAGGCGGGCTCGGTCGGCGGCCTCGCGGCGGGGATGAACGCGGTGTGCGACGCGCTGGCGTCGGCGGGCGTCACGGCATTCGACATGCCCGCGAGCCCGAGCCGCGTGTGGGAGGCGCTGAACGCGGCGCGCGCCGGGTAGGCAACCCTGCAGATGAACCATAGCCAATCGGCCGTGGTGCTGTACTCCCAAGCGGGGTCACGGCCTCGCGTCGCGTGAAGAGAGTTGCGGCTTGCGGCTCGCCAGAGTGCGTGGTGGCCTCGCGCCGCTCCAGTGGAGCGTTGCGACGAGCCGCCCGAGGGCGTTGCGCTTTCGCGTTCGTCCGCAGGGTCGCGCCAATCCGCGTGTGTCGCGGTTGAGAGCGGCTCTCGCACTGACGCGGTTGCGCGGCTTTGGGGCATGCGGGTCCCGCGATGTTCCGCCGGTCCCAGCCACTCAGCGCTCTGACGGTCGCGCTTGCGCGGCGCGTCGGGGTGTCGGCCCTGCCGCCGTGGAGCGGCGGCGCGGTCAGTTCGTGGTGCGGTTCGCCGGACGGTCGATGGCGAAGGGCTTGCCGACGGTCACCACCGAGAGGCCCGTCGGGTGGTGGATGGCGGCCGGCTGCACGACCTCGCACGGCTGGCGCTCGCCGATGAAGGCGTAGCCGGCGAAGCGCTTGGCGTCGATCACGTCGTAGCCGAGGCGCTGGCGCAGCTTCTTGCGCAGCTTGCTGATGTGCCCCTCGATCACCGTCTCGTCGACATTGTCGTTGAAGAGGCCGTAGATCGCGTTGAAGAGCTGGGTCTTCGTGATGCGGCGGCGGCGGTTCTTCACCAGATATTCGAGGATCTGGCGTTCGCGGCGCGGCAGCTCGAGGGGGGTGCTGTCGACCGTCGGGTCGCGGGAGTCGAAATAGACGGTGAGACGGCCGAACTGGGCCTCCTCGCGCGCGTCGCTCGACCGGCGCCAGATGGCGTGGGCGCGGGCGACGAGCTCGCGCACCGGGGCGGGCTTCTTGACCACATCGTCCACCCCGACATTGAAGAGGGCGAGCGTCTCGTCGAGCCCGCGCTCCTCTTTCAGGGCGATGATGGGGGTCTTGGCGCGGGCGCGGACGAGGCTCGGGATGCCGAGCCGGTCCGGTGTTTCGCCCACGATGACGGCCTGGATGGCGTGGATGTCCGTGTCGGACAGGGATTGCAGCCAGTCCGAGAAGTCGCGTCCAAAGAAGGCGGTGCAGGCGAGGCCTTCACGCTCGAAGCCCGACTTGTAGCCGTTGGAGACGACGTCTCGCGAGTCGATGACGATGTACACGATCGGTATCCTTTCGATGCTTCGCGCCTGGGCGCCCGGCCCTCGCAGGGCCGCTGCGTCGACGATGAGGAACTCCTGCGCCGGGAGGCTCACCCTCCCGATTTGCGCAGCGCCCCGATCGGCACCGCCAAACATAAACGATGGGTAAGGGTTTGCAACCGAAAATACAACTTATGCGATTTTTCGGGTTTGCCCTACCCCGATGATCCGGGGTGCTGCCGGCGCGGTGTCCGGTTGGTGCGGACGCCGGCGCAGGCGCAACCCAGGATCATCCTCTGTGCGTCTATGCCGGCTGGAAGACCGACTCGATCTTGCCCTTCAGCGTCTGCGCATTGAACGGTTTGACGATGTAGTTGTTGACGCCGGCTTTCTTCGCGGCGACCACGTTTTCGGACTTTGCTTCGGCGGTGACCATGATGAACGGCAGATCCGAAAGCTCAGGATCGGCCCGAACCTGCTTCAAGAGCTCGAAGCCGGTCATCGGCTCCATGTTCCAGTCGGAGATGATGAGGCCGTATTTCTTGGCGCGAAGCTTTTCGAGAGCTTCGCCGCCATCGGCCGCATCATCAACATCGTTGAAGCCGATCTGCCGGAGGAGATTCTTGATAATCCGGATCATCGTCTTGTAGTCGTCGACGACGAGAACCGGCATGTTCAAGTCTAGGGACATGGCTTCGCTCCGTGGTTGATCCTGCTCGACGGTATCTGTGCCGTGATAACCCAAGGTTTAGTTCCTAGCGCTTGCTCGAGCCTGACAGACGGCCTTGCCCGGGGCTCAGTCCGGACCGGCGAGGGTCATTGCAATTGCACTCTATGCGTGTATGTTCACGTCAGGCGTAGGTTAATTGGAGCCGGCGAATGAAGGCGCGACGATTCCGGGTCGAGATTTCCGAAGCGAAACGGCTGGCTGAGAGTTCGCCGATGACACAGCAGGTGGATTTCATCCTCCAGGAGCTGCATCATCTGCGTTCGAAGACCGCCGGCAACGAGACGGTCGATACCGCCATCGCCATGTGGAGCGGTGTCGAGGACATTCAGAAGCGCATCGACGTCACGAAGTCCGAGATCGGGGCGCTCCAGGCGCGCAACTCCGCCGATATCGGCAACAACAGAGCCGTCGACGAGCTTCGTGCGGTGGTCAGCGGCACCGAGACGGCGACCGACGCGATCCTCGCCGCGGCCGAGACGATCGACGGTGTCGTCCAGCCTTTGCTCGACTGCAAGGACGAGGCGACGCGCCAGAACGCGCAGACCGTCGCCGACTGCGTGCTCGAGATCTTCCAGGCCTGCAATTTCCAGGACATCACGGGCCAGCGCATCACCAAGGTCCTCGACTCGCTCCAATTCATCGAGGAGCGGATCGCGACGATGGTGGACGTCTGGCGCACGACGCTGGAAAGCGCGCCGGGCGAGGAGAAGAAAGAGAAGACCGACCGCGACCTCCTGAACGGCCCCGCGCTCGAGACCGACCGCGGCGTCGTCAGCCAGGACGACGTCGACGCCCTCTTCGGCTGACGTCGGCCGCCGCACGCGCCTCGTGACGCAGGTGGTGGCGTTCGGATGAGTTGCCCAACTGCGCCCGCGCTCCGGCCGGCGCGGGGCGATGCCGCCGTGGCGCGGCGCCGGCTGGGTTTCCGCGCGGCGCGAGGCGGTGTGGACTGTTGGTCGAAGCAGTACGATTTTGCCTGGGCCGCACCACGCCGGACGGTGCTGGGTGATCAGCCGCTCGTGGTCGGGGTGGAGCTCGCCGGCGATTCTGAATGGATGCGGTGCGGGCTGGATCGCGATCCGGGCACCGAAGGCGAGGATCGGTGCGGATCCCCGCCGTACCCTCGACCGGTCTGCGGAAGTGATCGCCCATCACGGCAAGGCAACGCACGCTGACGAGCGATCGTGTTGGCTCCGGCGGCCTGACCGGCGGGGGACGATGCAATCCGTGTCGCGGGTGTGTTGGTCGGGGCCGCGCGCGGCATGTCTGGCCGGTGCGGGGGAATCTTGCCCGTGGCGACGGACAGGGTGTGCTGGCGGCCGGATGCGCGCTGACGGTTCGCGCAGGTTTGGCCGACCCGCAAGCCGAGGCGCGCGGGTGGGGCGTCGGCGTCCATCGTACGCTCGACCGGCATCGGGGCGACTTTGCCGGCGGCTCCGGTTCTCGACCATCTCATCACCTGCTCAAGGCGTCCGGCGAGGAGCCGATTGTCCACATTCCTCAGGAGCCGTGGAGTTGGTGGACATCCGCGAGACTGACAGGACGCGGCGCTGAAACGCCATTCGCAATGAGATTGCGACCCGCATTCTGCGTGCCGTGTCTGGCATCGGCGCGAGGGTTCTCGCCAGTCTTCTCGAACTCCCCCGAGCCCGCCGCCTTCGTTTGCCGGACTCACAACGCATGCTCGCAAGAGCAGCGCTCGACGCATCTGGAGAGGTCACCGCAAGGTTCGCGAGGTGCTCGACATCGCGACCCCCACCGCCGTCGACGACAAGTTCCCCGTGATCCTCAACGCTATGGTGCGCGACGGCGCACCGCTCACGGCATGACCCGACAACACAGTTGCCCTCTCGTGGACGTTGCTGCGTTGGCCCTTGTTCGGCGCTGGTCACGTGTTCCGAATTTGGGCGGGCCCTGAGAAGGACCGGAACCGTGAGCCGATGCCCAAGACGCCCGGAAGGCGGGCCTTATTGCAGAGGGACAGTTCGCCCTCGAGGGGCCGCGCTAGCATGGACGCGCCCTGCAATCCGGCAGGCGGAGGCCGACCATTGCTTCGATCGGCGTGATCCGGTCCTGCTCGGCGTTGTGGACGTGTCGTTCGGGCCTGGCGGATATCGATCAGTGGCCTGCGTCGCCGGGCGAACCGGAGAGACGCGTGCGGGATGCGCAGGTTGGGTCGCGACCGGGAGACTGGTCACGCAGCCCATCGGGGCCTTCGCCTTTGCATCGACCCGAGCCGTTCGTGTGGATATTCGCTCTATGCCCAGCCAGCGCGTGCATTCCTGTGGCGTGGTGCAGTTTGCGCCCGCGCGGATCGCGCGCTGGCGGGATGGATCGCAAATCATCTCCGGCCCCTAGCGGACTTCGCGGAAACGTGCGCCGCGTGTCCGGCCAAGTGGGGCGGGGGCGCGGCTTTCCGCGTGACGTGTTCGCCGCTGGGCAGGCGCGGGACGGTCCGTCCGATCCTCTGACAGCCCGGCACGCAATGGCGCGCGCCTTTGCCGTGCGGTCTTTTCGGAGGCGGAGCCACCTTGCGGCGTGCTGAGTGTGTATGTCGGGTGAAGCCGCCGTTTTGCGGGGCTGTGGGGCCGAGCCGCCGTTCGCGCCCGACTTTTTGCAAGACGCGACCTGGCGCACAAACGTGTTTCGCGCACCCCCTCACTGCTGAAATGCGGTGCCGGCGGCACACCGGGGCCGGCGCCGGCGCGACAGGTGATCGGCCACTCACCGCGCCGACGCCACCCTTCGTGCGCTAAACGTGCAGCGAGCGTCCGTGCGGGTCCTCCAGCGGGAAGGCGGGGGTGTCTTCGCGGGAGCGGCGGTCCGCGTTCTGGCCGAAGGTGCCGGAGCCCTGGCCGGTGCCGGGGTCGTTCGCAGCCGTGCTCTCCTCGATGCTCACCTCGACATTCTCGTAGCCCGCGCGGCGGATCATGTCGGTCAGCTCGGCGCGGTCGTCCTGGAGGCGCTGGGCGGTTTCGCGCACGTTCGCCGCCACCGTCACCTTCATCCCGAACGGGGTGAGGCGGAATGTGACCGACAGCGTGCCCATAGAGGCGGGCTGAAGCTGGATCTCGACGACGCGGACCGGGCCCTGCGCGCTCGCCTGGAGCGGCTGGGGCGGGGCCTGGATCTGCGGCAGGGGCTTCGCGTCAGGCATCGCGCCCGCCTTCGGCGCGACCTCGAGCGCACGCTGGAACTGGTCGAGAAGCGAGGAGGCGCGCGGGGCGGGCTCCGCCTGGTCCTCGACAAGGGGCGCGGCGGTGGCGGCCGGGGCGGGGGTGATCGCCGGCCGGTTCACGGGGGCGAAATGGGTTTCGCGCCGCACGACGCGCGGGGCGTCAGCCGGGTCGGTGCCGCGCTGCGGGGTGGCGCCGCCTTGCGGCCGGCGATCCTCATGGCGCGTCGCGTGCCGCAGGTCCTGAGAGAGGCGCACGGGCTCGGGGAGCATCGTGAAGGTCGCGTCGGCCTTCGCGGCCGGGCTCTTCGCCGGGGCGGGCGCGTCGGCGATCTGCGGTGCGGGCGGGGTTCGCGGTGCGGCACGTGCGGGCGCAGGCGCGACGTCGCGGGCCTCTGGCGCCGCTGTCTTGGCGGCGGCGGTGCGCGTTTCGGCGGCGGGCTCGGGGATGGGGGCGGGCCTTGCCACGGCGGGCCGGCGCGGGGCGGGGCGGGGCTCGCGCGGGCCGATCTCCTCGCGCGGCGTCGGTGCGGTTGCGAAGGGCACGGCTGTTGCCGCCGGGGATGGCGGTGGCGCGGCCTCGGTCCGGAGCGTCGGGAGGGGTTCGGCCGCGGAGGCCGCCGGCGCGGTGCGGCGGCGCGTCTCGGGCGCGGCGTCGGGCTTGCGCGCGTCGGCGTTCGTCTCGGCCGGCCTTGCGGGGGTGGCGTCCGGTGCGGGGCGCGTGGTGGCCGCCGGGGTGAGGCGGGGCGCGGCCGGTGCCTTCGCGGCCGGCTTTTGGGGGGGCGCGGCCGCGCTCGCCGCCGGGGGCGCGTCTTTGGTGGTGATGGGGGTCGCTGGGCGGGCCGGGGCGTCGGCCGCCTCGGGGCGGGCGGCGGGCGGTGGCGTCAGCGCCGTGCGGGCCTGCACGTCGCGGGGCGTTCGGATGATGGCCGGCGCGCGTCCTTGCGGGGCGTCCTTCGCCGGACCGGAGGCGGGGTCGGCGGCGGTGGGTGCGGGTGTCCGGGCGCGGGCGGTCTCAAGGTCCGGCGCGCGGGCGGTGCCGCGCTCCGCCATCCGCTCGAGGTTCGCCAGCGCTTGCGCGAAGCCGGAGCTCTTGGCGTCGAGCCTCGGCTGGCGCGAAGTCGGGGCGACGGCGCCGTGTTCGGCGGGGACGCGGGTCATTGTGTGTCCTCCAGGAGTGTGTCGATGGCGGCGATGGCGTTGGCGACGCGCTGCTCCATCGCGCTGACGCGGGCGAACGGGCCCGCCTCCGCCTCGTTCGGCGTGTCGGCGGCGGCGATTGGGGTGTCTGCGGCGGCCGGGGCGGGCGCCGCGTCGAGCGGCGTCGGCGGGCCGGCCGGGTCGCCAGGCTCCGGCGCCGGGTCGGTTTCGAGGACGGGGGTGCGGGCGGGGGCGGCGACCGGAAGATCGCTGACGGTCGAGGAGAGACGCAGCGCCGCCTCGAGGAGGACGCGGTCGTCGTCCGGCAGCGCCTCCTCGCGAAGCGCGTTCAGTGTCGCCACCGCGCCGACATAGTCGTTCGGGTCGACGATCTCGGCGGCGGCCTCGTAGAGGCGGGCGCGGCGATGGTCGAGGCTGCCGGGGGTGGCGGTCTCGCCGGCGCGGCGGGCCGCCATTTCGGCCGCGAGGCGGTTGCCGTTCTCGATCGCGGCGCGGGCGAGGAGAAGGTAGAGTTCCTGCCGGCTCGCGACCGTCATGGAGGAGAGCATCGATTCCAGCCGCACGAAGGCGGCCGGCTCGTCGATGAAGCTCATCCGGGTGAGCGCGGAGGCGAGGCGCTGGCGGAAATTGCCGGCATAGACCGACGCGGCGAACTTGCGCAGATAGCGCCCGACCATTCTGTCGAAGACGGAAAGGTCGTCCCGCTCGGCCGCGATCAGCACGGTGCGCCGCAGCGCCGCCTCCTCGACGAGCGTCGCCGGGCTCTCGACGCGGGCGCGGTCGAGGAGGATGCGCGCGCCGTTCGGATCGTCGGCGACGGAGAGGGCGGCGAGCGCGAGGAGGACGGAACCGCGGACGCTGTGGTCGAGGCTCGCGACCCGCACCGGCTCGAAGTGGCGCTTGGCGTCCTTGGCGCGCCCTTCCATGAAGGCGAGCGCCCCCGCGACCACCGCATCATAGGGCGGGGCGAGGTTGCCGTGCGCGGAGACGGTGCGCACGACGGTCGGGTTGCCGCCCGAGAGGGCGTAGATCGCGAGCGCGTTGGCGTGGGAGCGGATCGCCCAGATCCCCGGCGGCACCTCCTGGAAGGTCTCGCCGAGGCGGCGGGCGAGGATACGCTGCGCCTTCAGCGCCTCGACCGACCCGCGCGCGATATCGTCCTGCAAGGTGGTGAGCAGGCGGATGAGGTGGTCGGGGCGCGGGCCGTCATAGTCGGCCGGGAGCGGGGGGACGGGGGGCGGCGCGGGCGTCTCCGCCTCACCGTCCCTCGCGTGCGGGTTGCCATGGCTGTCGGGCTTGGCTTGCGCGTGCCCGGAGGCGGCCGGGGCGGCGTGGCCGTCGGCGGCCGCGCCCCCGTGGGATGGCGCTGCGTCATGCGCATCGGGAGCGGTTCGGGCCTCGGCATCGTGGCCGGGCCGGGCGGCGGCCTCATCGGCGCGCGCCGGGGCGGGGGCCGGGTGGTCCGCGGCCGGGCTCTCGCTCGCGCCGTTCGTCTCCGGCGAGCCAGGGGCGGCGTGCGGCGCTGTCGGAGCGTCCGGCTCGGCCGCCGGCTCGACCGCGACCACCGTCGGCGCGGGGGCCGCCTCCGCGGCGGGCGGGGCGGCGTGTGGCGCGTCCGGCGGGGCGGGCTCCGATGGAGGGGTGTCGGCGGCCGGCTCCGGTCGGGGCAGGAGGATCGCGGTCCGCGTCGGGTGGCGGCGGGGCACGTTGTCGGGGAGCGGCGCGGCCTCGATGGCGCCGGGGGACGCGGCCTCCGGCGTGGCGGCGGTGCGTTCGCTTGCGGCCGCGGGCGGCGTCGCCGCGTGCGCGCCTTGGGTGGCATTCTCCGGATGGGTGGTGGTCGCCGCGGGCGCGTCCGCGTGGGCCGGAGAGGCGGTGCGGGCGCGGCGCGGGGCGGCGGTGGGAACCGGCGGGGTCGCCCGTGTCCGGCGGCGCGCCTCGCCGCGCGATGGCGTCGGGGCGGTGCCCGTTTCGGGCGCCGCGGTCGCGGCGATGGGCGAGGTGGAGCCGGCCGGCGTCGCGTTGGCGGCCGGCGCCTCGCCCGTGGGTGCGCGCGCCGCGGGGGCGGCGCCGGTGTCGGCGAGCGGGGCGCGGTCGGTGTCGCCGGAGCGCGATCCGGGCGCGGAGCGGCCGCCGCCGCCGGCGGCGCCGCGCGGCGTGTTGAAGGAGGGCTTGATCGAGAAGTCGGCCTGGAAGGCCGGGCCGGACTTGCGCTTCTTGCGCGGCGGCTCGGGCATGCTGCGCTGATACTCCGTCCCCTCGACGCTCGCGATCGTGAGGGGGGAGCCGGCGAGGGCGCGGTCGGCCTCGGTCAGCGCGTGGTCCGGGGCGGGCGGCGCCGGGGGCCGTGCGGCGCGCATCGCGTGCGGGCGCAGCGGCTCGGTCATCACCGGATCAGCGGGGCGGACCTGCCCGGCGAGGGCGGCGTCGGTGAGGAGGCTCATCGGCTCGGCGTGGGCGCGCTGGCCGCCGCGGATCCCGCCCTCGGTCGTGGCGAGCGCGAGCATGGCCGCGACGAGCGCGGTCGATCCGAGAAGCCGGCCATATCGGGACCGTCGAGCGATCATGGCGTCTCTCCCGCGGGCTCGTAGAGGATCTCGATGCGGCGGTTCTGGTCCGCGAACGGGTCTTCCGGCCGCGTCGGCTCGCGGTCGGCGAGGCCCTCGACGCGGGCGATCCGGCTCTCCGGGATGCCGTTCGTGACGAGGGCGTCCTTGGTCGCGTGGGCGCGCGAGAAGGAGAGCACCCAATTGTCCGACGTGCCGCTGCGGAAGGGGCGGGCGTCGGTGTGGCCGCGCACCACGATCCGGCCTTCGCGCGAGGCGAGCGCCCCGGCGACGCGGGCGAAGAGGGCGACCGCCTCCTTCGTCGGCGCGGCCGAGCCGATCGGGAACATCGAGAAGGCGCGGTCGTCCGTCAGCGAGATGAGGACGTTGCCGTCGCCGGGCGTCACGTCGACCTCGGCCGCCGCCGCACCGTCGAGCGCGTCGCGGATCTCGTCGGCGGCCTGCTCGACCGGGGAGGCGGGCGGCGTGCTCTCTGCGGTCTGGCTGTCCGGGGCCTCCGGCACGGTGCCCGACATGCTGTCCGGCGTGCCCGTCGCGCTGTCGCCGAAGGCGGCGATGATCGCCTCGGCCATCGCCGAGCGCGGGCCGACGATCACCGGCTGCGCGGTCGTCGCCGTGTCGGGTGGCGGCGGCAGCGGGAGGGCCGACTGGGCGGGGCCGGAGGCCGCGACGGAGGAGTCGGCGGGGCGGTCCTGCGTGCCGTCGGGCGTGCTCGCGGCGTAGGGGCCGGGGGGCGGCGTCTCGGTCGGCCGGCGGTCCCGCACGTCGAGCGTGGCGTTCGGCGGGAGGGCGTCGGCGCTGTCGGCGGGGCCGGGGCGGAGCGTGCGGGCGACGCGCGGGGTCGTCGTCTGCCAGTAGGCCGGGTCGAACGGGTCGCGCGTCGATTCGGTGACGGCGGTGTGGCCGGTGGTGCCTTGCGTGGAGTCCGGCACGTCGACCTGCACCGGCACCTCCGGCGTGGTGTCGGACGCGGCCGAGGCCATCACGGCGTAAGGGTCGTTGAAGGCCGCGCCGTCGGTCGCATCGAGGATGCCGGCTGAATCCATGTGGTTGTTGTCGCCCTGCTCCGCGTTGCCGCCGGAGGCGACGCCGCCATCACCGGGGACGTCGCGGCCGAGGGGGCGGGTGCCGGAGGTGTCGCCCTCCTCCTCGCCGGAGACGGGCGGCTCTGCGTCCTTCTCGACGTCCATGATCCCGCGCGAGTCGGTCGGCGCGGACATCAGATTCATCGGGTTGAAGTAGTTCGCGATCGACTTCTTGATCTCCTCGTCGGTCGCGTTGACGAGCCACATGATGAGGAAGAAGGCCATCATGGCGGTCATGAAGTCGGCGTGGGCGATCTTCCACACGCCGCCTTTCTTGGCCTCGGCGGTCTCTTCCACCCGCTTCAGGATGATGAGTTCTTGCTTGTTAGGCGTCATCGCGCGCGGGCCCCATGGCTTCGGCGAGGGTCTCCGCCCAGGCGCCGATCGTGGTCTCGAGCCGCGTCGCGTCCACCGTCGCGGCGAGCTCCGTGTCCTCGCCCTCGGCGAAGGCGACGCCGCAGGATGGCCCCATGATCTTGCGCAGGGCCGCGATGAGGTCAGCCGGGCCCGTGACGGTGACGGCCGGGCCGTCCGCCGACGGGCCGACGAGATCGTCGAGGATGCTCGCGAAGCGGCGGAGCGCCGCCTCGCGGATCACCGGCAGCGCGATGGGGACGAGGGCGCGGCCGATCGCGTCGGAGAGGCGGCGGTGGAGGTCGTCGAAGGCGGCCTCGAAGCGGGCGGAGAGGGCGGCCGCCTCGGCCTCGCACCAGGCGGTGCGCGCGGCGGCGAGGTCGGCTGCGGCGCGCGCCTTCTCGTCGGCCCGTGCGGCGGCGACGGCGGCGTCGCGCTCGGCCTGATGGGCCGTCTTCGCTTCGGCGAGGGCGGTGGCGATCTCGTCCTCGCGCGAGTTGGTCGGGCCGTCGAGCGGGGGGATCGGTGAGCGGGCGGCCTTGCGCGGCTCGGGCGCGGGGCTCTCGGGCGGTGCCATGCCCGGCGTGAAGGGGATCACGCGGGGCGCGGCATCGGCGTCCATCGCACCGGCGGGGGCGGCATCCTTCCGCTCTGCGATGAGGCGGGTGAGGATCGCCGGGTCGAAGCGCTGGCCGTCGACCACGAGGGGGCTGCGCGACGGGGCGCTCTCACGCAGCGTCGGGAGTGTGTCGGCGAAGCGGCGCATCTCAGGCGCGCTCCGCCTGGAGGAGCCACTGCTTCAACAGCGTGGCGACGCGGACGGAGTCGTAGTCGACGACCTGCTCCAGCCGCTTCTGTGGCGTCTTGTGCATGTTGGCCTTGAGCTGCTCGATGAGGTTCAGTTCCGGCTCTTCGCCCTCGCGCTCGCCGGCGGCCTGGTCCTGTGCGGCGATCAGCTCGGTGATCGAGCCCTGCGCGGGTCGCGCGGTGAGGGCGCGGATGGCCGGGCGAAGGCCGAACCAGATGAGGAGGACGGCGACGATCAGCACGATGGTGGCGTTGATGATCGTGCCGAGCTGGCGGTTGAGCGTGGCGAGGAAGCCCTCGGAGGGGACCGGCTCCAGGTGGTCGCGTTCCGGAGCGAAGGGGATGGTGGCGACCTTCAGTTCGTCACCGCGATCCTGCGAGAAGCCGGCGGCGGTGCGCACCAGCGCCTCGATGTCGGCGAGCTGGGTGTCGACGGTCGGACCGTTCTCCGCGTCCGCGTTCGCCTGGAGGCGTCCGTGGTTCACGAGGACGGCGATCGACAGGTGCTCGATCGCGAACCCGTCGCGCACCCGCTCCACGACGCGGGTGGAGATCTCGTAGTTGGTCAGCTCCTCGCGGCGTGAGGAATCCTCGGTGGCGTCGGCCCCGTTGGCGGCGGGAAGCTGCTCCTGCGGGATGTTCTGCTGCACCGTCACCGGCTGGTCGAGGTTCCGGTTGCGCGCCGATTCCTCTTCCTTGACCGTGCGGACCGACCGCTCGACCCGCGACTGGGGGTCGAAGATGGTCTCGTTCTCGCGCGTCTTGTCGATGTTGAGGCGCGAGGTGACGCTGACGGTGAAATTCTGCACGCCGAGGAAGGGGACGAGCGTCTTGCGGATCTGCTCTTCCAGCGAGCTGTTGGTGTCCTTCTGGAGGCGCGAGAGCTTGCCGGAGGACTGGTTCGCCGGATCGTCGCCCGAGGCGAGGACGGTGCCGCGCGTGTCGAGGACGGTCACCGCGCCGATCTCCATCGCGGGGATAGCGCCGGCGACGAGGTGGCGGATCGCGTCGGCCGCGCCGTCGCCCTTCGGCCCGTCGGTGCGGATCACGACGGAGGCGGAGGCGGGCTGGTTCTGGCGTCGGAAGGAGCCGCGATCGCTGAGGACGAGGTGGACGCGCGCGGCGCTGATGCCCTGCATCTCCTGGATGGTGCGGGCGAGCTCGCCTTCGAGGGCGCGCACCCGCGTCACCTCCTGCATGAAGGAGGTGAGGCCGAAGGAGCTCATCTCGTCGAACAGCTCGTAGCCGGCATTGGGGCTGCTCGGCAGGCCGTTTTCGGCCAGCAGCATCCGCGCGGGCGCCGTGTCCGCGTGATGGACGAGGACGGCGTCACCCTCGGCCGACACGTCGAACGCGATGTTGGCGTCGGCGAGGACGTTGCCGATCCGTGTGACGTCCTCGCGGTCGAGGCCGGTATAGAGCACCACGCGCTGTGGCTGCGCCAGGTAGCTCGCCCCCACGCCCACCACGACGAGCGTCGCGATGGCGATGGCGGCAAGCGCAGCCAGGCGCCGGGGCCCCAACTCCCGCATGTTGTTGAGCACCCGCTCGACGTGTTCGCGGCCGGTCATCGGCCCTCCTCATGGCGATGCATGTGTCCATCCATTGCGGGGCAGGCGCTCATTGCGCCCACATAGGCGCCCCGACTTCGCGATCGTCGCCGAACTTCCTGTGCCGTGACTTGCAAGGCGCCGGGGCGCTGTGTGCGACGCAAAAAGCGCGCGTGCGCTGGCGTTTCGGCGTGTGGCTTGGCGAAAAAAAGAAACGGCGGTCCCGTGGAACGGGCCGCCGTCAAGGCGGGTGGCGCTCGCCCCGAGCGCCACCTGTGGGAGAGGGAGGCCGTTCCGCTTAGCGGAATAGGGCGAGGACGTTCTGGGCGGAGGCGTTCGCGATGGAGAGCGATTCCACCGAGAGCTGCTGCTGCGTCTGGAGCGCACGCAGACGGGTGGATTCCTCCTCCATGTTCGCGTCGATCAGGGCGCCGACGGCCCGGTCGTTCGCGTCCATCAGGGCGGAGACGAACATCTGCTGCGACTCTGCGCGCGCCAGGTTCACACCGACCGTGTTCTGCGCCGAGATCACCTCCACGAGGGCGGTGTCCACGAGCTCGATGAGCTGGTCGAGACGCATCAGGTCGTCCGCCGAGTCGGTCAGCGCACTGATGTCGATGCTGACGATCGTCGCGGTGGTGGCGGCGAGGGCGCCGGCCGCGGCGACCGCACGCTCCTGGTCGAGGATGCCGGTCTTGGAGGCCGCCGTCGTGTGGGCGTCGGTCAGGACGATCGTGGAGATGTCGAGGTCGATCGTCGAGATGGCGATGCCGGCGGCGGAACGCTCGAAGGAGGCGACCACCGACTTGGTGGCGTTCCAGTCGGCCGCGGAGGTGTCGACCGCGAGGAAGTTCTGCTCGTTGATGACCGACGCGGAGGCCTTGTTCTGCATGTCGGTCTGCAGGCCGCTGATCTGCGTCTGCACGTTGGTGCGGTCGACGCCCGGCTGACGAGCCGCGACCATGAGTTCCTTCATCTGCTGAAGGTTCTCGCGGGTCGTATCGAGACCGTTATAGACCACGTCGAGGGTCGAGTGGCCGAGGGCGATCGCGTCGCGGACCGCCCCGAGGGCGCCGTTGTCGGAGTCGGTCGTCGTCGCGATGGCCCAATACGCGGCGCTGTCGGACGCCTGGGCGATACGCAGGCCCGTCGAGACGCGGTTGTTCGTCGTGTTGAGGCTCTGGTTGATCTGGTTGAGCGTCTGCAGCGCAACCATCGCCGCGGTGTTGGTCAAAAGGCTCGTCATCGTCTTTCCCCTGATGATTACTGAAAGACATGCCGACGGGCGGCAGAGCAGGACGGCGTCATGCCTTTGGTTCTCGCGCGCGCTGCTCGGCGACAGAGCGAGGTGGGCACTCGCCCGACCAACCTGCGATGCAAAGCGATATAGGGACGCGAGCTTGCGCGGGGATTGGCGAAACCGACGGTCGCGGCGTGCAAGCCGAATTGCCCTTGCGGCCGGATTTGGCACCGCCCCGGACAAGGCGGCGCATGGCGGCGTGCGCGGCCGGGATCGCGCCCGAACGCGCCCGTCCGCCCGCGCCGCCGCGCCGTCCTGCCGAGGGCGGGCGCACTAGGCGGCCGCGCTCGTGACCGGCGCCTCGACCGTGCCGCCCGTGCCACCGGTGCCACTCGTGCTGCCGGTGCCGCTTGTGCCGCCGGTCGCCCCTGTCGGTGGCGTGTTGGCGATCGGCAGATCGGTCTTGGAAAGCGCCGTCTTCGCGCGGATCGCGAGCAGCATCGCCGCCGTCTCCTCGAGATTCTTCTCCACCAGCGCCGGGTCGGGGAAGGCGCTGATGTCGATGAGGGCGGCGATGAAGGAGCCTTGCGACTTCGCGCGCGCCACCATCGTCGTCACGAGCTGCGACTGGGAGATGATGTCGATGAGCGCCGCGTCGACGATGCCGAGATATTCGGAGAGCGTCGTGAGGTCGGCGACAGAATTGGTCAGCGCCGAGATGTCGATCCGCTCCACCGCGCTCGTCGTGGCGCCGACCGTGCGGGCCTTGGCGAGAATCTCGCGCGCCGCGGGGAGGCCGCCGCCCTGGGCGTCGGGCCGGGCCTGCTGGTTCGCGGCGGAGTTTTGGCTCCGGGCGCCGGTGAGGATGGCGCGGAGCTGGCTCTGCTGTGTCGCGATCACCTGCTGCGCCGCGGCACGGTCGGCCCCGCTCGACTGCGCGGTGGCCAGCGTGTCGCGGATCGTGCCCACGCGCTCGCGGGCGCTGTTGATGATCCCGGCCGCGCGCTCCAGCGCCACCCCGCCGCGCACGATCGCGTCGCGCATGGCGTAGAGCGCCGTCAGCTCGGCCTGCGTGCTGCCGCTGATGGTCCAGTAGGCCGTGTTCGCGCGTGGCTCGGTCGGCCGCTGTGTTGCGTTGATCTTCTGGGTCGCAAGCTCCGTGTTGACGGCGTTCAGGGGCTGAACGGCCGGACTCATGGAGATATTCGTCAAATAGCTCATCACCGTTTTCCCTACTCGATCCTGGGCGATACATGCCGTGGGGCGATGCGCGCGGGCGTCATGCCGTTCGCGGCCGCCCTATCTCGCGGACCGCAACGTGCACCTCGCTTCGATCATGCGCGTCGCGCTTGCCTGGGGCCGGGATGGGCGCGTTTTGCGGCGCGGGGTCGGGGATAGCTGCCAATCGTCTTTCAGCTTTGACGCGATGGTGGGGCGGCGGCCGTGTGTCGCCGCCGCCGCCGATCAGCGCAGGAAATCAAGGGTGAGCTCCAGTTTCGGCCGCTTTTCGATCATCACGAGCAGCGACTCGGTGTGACGGACGAGAAGGTCGTCGATCGGATCGCGCGCGGCGGGCTGCCGGTCCATGGCGCGGCGTCGCGGGTGGGCGCGGACGGGGGCCGCGGGCGCGCCCGAGGTCGAGCCGCCAGGCGTGCGGCGGGCCGATGGACGGGGCGCGGTGATCGGGTCGGACGAGAATTTGGTCGACATGGGCAGATCCACACAAAGAGAGAAGCGGGCGCCCGCGACGGGGCGGGCGGGGCGCACTTGGGCCGCGCGGGCGCCTCGGAGGAGGCGGCGCCGGTGTTCGGCCGGGCCGGGGGAGGCTGCGCGGTGTCAGCCGGCCGGCTCCAGGGTGGCGCGCGCGATGATGCGGTTGAGCCAGGCGACCGGTGTGAGGCCGGGCGCGATCGCGTGCTTCCTGGAGAAGGTGGCGTCCCCCGACGGGGAGCGCTCCTCCGCGAGCGGGCTCTGCATCCGGCGCGCCCGGCGTGCGGCCTCGAGCGCGTCGTTCACGAAGCGCCGGTCCGGCGCGACGGGACAATGGTGCGGCACGAGCGGGCGTCCGGCGAGGTAGATCACGTTGCCATAGGCCGAGATGACGGCTTCGGCCGGGGCGAGGCGCCGGTCCGCGCTCATGCCGAGGAGGGGCGGGATCGCGGCCTGTGCGAGCGCCGGGAGCGGGTCGTTCGCCGCGCAGGCGCGGATGCGGCCGACGGCCGTCCGGTAGTCGATGATCCGGCCCGGCGTGCGGGACGCGGCGGCCATGGGGGTCGGACGGGGCGGGTCGGTGAAGACGAAGCTCAGCTGCGTCGCGAAGTCGTCCGCAAGGCGCGCGGCGACGGGGGTGTCGTGGATGCTTCCGGGCGCGCCGGTGAGGCCGCCATCGAGGTCGTTCATCATGTTATCGATCCTCCACGCAAATACATCGCAGGGTGAGGGTCGAAGGTGGCGCGGCGGGGGTGTCTGCCCCTCCGGGGCGCTGTGACCGTGCCTCTCGAACCTCGCCAGATGAACGCGCAAAGGGCGGAAATCTTTTCGTCTAAGCGCCCGAAAATACGGCGAGTTTTTTGAATTACAGCTTCCCCGAAATAGAAAAGGCCGCCCCTCGAAAGGGGCGGCCCGGTTCGTCCGGTTGAGACCTCGCGCCGCTTAGCGGAAGAGGGCGAGGACGTTCTGCGCGGAGGCGTTGGCGATGGAGAGGGATTCCACCGAGAGCTGCTGCTGTGTCTGCAGGGCCCTGAGGCGGGTCGATTCCTCTTCCATGTTGGCGTCGATCAGCGCGCCGACCGCCCGGTCGTTCGCATCGATCAGGGCGGAGATGAACGATTCCTGCGATTCCACACGCGCGAGGATCACGCCGACGCTGTTCGAGGCCGAGATGACGTCGACCAAGGCCGCGTCCACGATCTCGATATAGTCGTCGAGGGTCTGCAGGTCCGCCGCCGAGTCGGTGAGGGAGGAGATCGCCGTGCCGTTGAGGCCGGTGATCGATTCCGTCGTCGCGTTGGTGCCGGTGCGGTCGATGTCGAGGATGCCCGCCGGGGTACCGCCCGCCGGATCGATGAGCTTGATCGTGTCGATGTCGAGCGTGATGGTCGAGACCGCGATCCCGGCCGAGGAACGCTCGAACGAGGCGACGATCTGCTTGTCCGCGTTGTAGCCGGCGGCGGCGGAATCGACGGACAGGAAGTTCTGCTCGTTGATCACCGAGGCCGAGGCCTTGTTCTGCATGTCGGTGATGAGGCCGGTGATCTGCGTCTGGATGTTCGCACGATCGACGCCGGGCTGGCGTGCGGCGACCAGGAGCTCCTTCATCTGCTGAAGGCTCTCGCGGGTGGAATCGAGGCCGTTATAGACGACGTCCATGGTCGATTTGCCGAGCGCGAGGGCGTCGCGCACGGTGGAGAGTGCGCCATTGTCCGAGCTCGTGGTGGCGGCGATCGCCCAATAGGCGGCGCTGTCGGACGCCTGGGCGATCCTGAGGCCGGTCGAGACGCGGTTGTTCGTCTCGTTGAGGCCGCGATTGATGTCGCTCAGCGTGCGCAGAGCGACCATGGCGGCGGTGTTGGTGAGAAGGCTCGTCATCGTAGTTCCTCTACTCGAAGGCTTTCGGGGGGAAACATGCCGATGAAAGGCTACGCAGTCGGGCATCATGCCGTTGGCGCGCCGCGTGGTGCGGCGTGCGCTCAACCTGCGCTGCGACCTATCTGGAGCCGCTTGCTTGCGCGGGGCAGGCGTGCGACGCGCCCGCCCCGTTCGTCGAGTCTTAAGTGAACGAGCGCACGAGGGATCCGATCAGGAGGTTCCAGCCGTCGATCAGCACGAAAAACAGGATCTTGAACGGCAGCGCGATGACGGTGGGCGGCATCATCATCATGCCCATCGACATGATGAGCGTCGCGACGATGAGGTCGATGACGAGGAAGGGCAGGAGGATCAGGAAGCCGATCTCGAAGCCGCGCCGCAGCTCCGAGATCATGAAGGCGGGGATGAGGGTGCGCAGTTCCACAGCCTTGTCCGAGGCCGGGTCGATGCCGGCGAGGTCGGCGAAGAGCTCCAGGTCGCGCGGGCGGACCTGCTCCAGCATGAACTCGCGGAAGGGGGTGGTGATGCGGCCGTAGGCCTCCTCCTCGGTGATTTCGTTCTGGGTGAGGGGACGGACCCCGTCCTGCCAGGCGCGGTCGAAGGTCGGCCCCATGACGTAGAAGGTCATGAAGAGGGCGAGCGAGATCATCACGATGTTCGCCGGCGTCGTCTGCAGGCCGAGCCCGGCGCGCAGGAAGGAGAGGGCGACGATCAGCCGGGTGAAGCTCGTCACCATGATGAGGAGCCCCGGCGCGAGCGACAGCACCGTGATGAGGGCGACGAACTGGATGATGCGCGCCGAGGCCGAGCCCGCCCCCTCGGGCAGGAGCTGGCCGAGATCGAAGGCCGGCGCCGCGTCCTGCGCGAACGCGGGCGCGGCGAGGGTGACGACCGGAACCGCGATCATCGCGAAGAGGGCGGCCGGTGCGGCGGCCCGGCGGAGGCTCATCCTCCTTCCGATCATCCGGGTCATTGGAGGACCATCGTCTCGATGATGAGCTCCTGAACCGACCCGCCGGAGTTGATGCGGGCCCGCTCGTTGAGGTCGTCGCGCAGGTGGTTGAAGGCGCTCGCCCCCTGCAATTCGCCGAGCGAGACGGTGCGCAGGAAGGCGAGGATGCTCTCGCCCATGACCGCCTTCATCCGCTCCACGTCGTCGACGGCCTCGCGGTCGAACACCATCGCGGTGTCGAGCCGGATCCACACGTCCTGCGGGCTCGCGAGGTTGGTGAGGACGGGTTCGATCTGGGCGATGGCGCTGTTCTCGTCCCAGGCGAGGGCCGCCTCGTCCTTGGTCGGGGCCTCGTTGGCGCGCTTCGTCGCGACCGTCGCGATCTTGTCGACCTGCTGGATCGCGAAGAAGCCGCCCGCGCCCGCGCCGAGGATCGTGATGCCGAGGACCGCGAGGATCAGCCCCATCGGGCTTCCCTTCGGCGCCTCCGCCTCGGCCTCGGCGGGTTGTTCGATGTCGTCTTCATCCATCAGAAGGGCACCACTCTGTCATAGATCTGCTGGCCCCAATTGGGGGACTGGATCTCGCTCTGGCGGCCCCGGCCGCCATAGGAGATGCGCGCCTCGGCGATCTTCTCGTAGCTGACGGTGTTCGCGCGCGAGACGTCGAGCGGGTTGACGAGACCGGCGAGGGTGAGGACGCGGATCTCGTCGTTGACGCGGATCTCCTGCGAGCCGGAGATCAGGAGATTGCCGTTCGCGAGCACCTCGGTGACGACGACGGCGACGCTGAGATCGAGCTTCTCGGAGCGGTCGATCGCCCCCGTCCCGCGATAGCGCGAGTTGGAGCCGATGCCGAGATTGCCGGCCGCCTCGCCCGAATTCTCAGGTCCGTCGAAGCCGCGCGCGGTACCGAAGATCGAGAAGTCGAAATTCGAGTCCGCCTCGCGCCTGCGCTCGCTCTCATTGTCGAACTGGGCCTTGTCGTCGATCTCGATGACGACGGTCAGCGTGTCGCCGACATTCTTGGCCCGCACGTCGGTGAGGAGGTCGCGGTTGCGCCGCCCGTAGAGGGAGGTTGGGTCGCCATAGCCGGGCTCGGGGATCGTCACCGGCAGGGCCGTGCGGGTGACGGTGAGGCCGTCCCCGATCGGGCTCAGCGCCGGGGTGCCGAGGAGCTGCCCCTCGGCGCATCCGCCGAGCGAGAGGCCGGCGAGGCCGGCGGCCAGGAGCGCGCGCCGCCTCATCCGGCGGACCGTTGCGGTTCCGCGCGCGAGAGGCCGGCCATGATCGAGGCGATCCGGGCGGCCTTCTTCGGCTCCATCTCGTTGAGGATCGCCGAGGCGGTGCGCGGCGAGACCTTCGCGATGACGGCGGCGGCCGTCAGCTCGTCCATGACGGCGAGCTGGGCCGAGGCCGCGTCGGGGCGCATCCCGGAATAGATCGAGACGAGGCCTTCTTCGGCGAGGCGGAGGAATTTCTCGCGGCGCGACAGCCACTCCTCGTACTCCGCGCGCTTCTTCTCCAGCGCCTGGAGGCGGGCCTCCACCTTCTGCTCGGCCTCCTGGAGCGTCGCGAGCTTGCGGGCGAAGCGCGCGTCGGCCGCCTCGTCGGCGAGGTTGGTGCAATAGGCGATCGCCGTCTCGTCGACGGGCTGGGGCTGGGCGGCGGCGATGAGCGGCGGCAGCACCGCCATCCCCCCGATGAGAAGGGTGAGGACCCCGCCCGCGACACGGCGGGCCGTGCGCGGCGTCGACGGGGCGTGGGCGTGAAGTGGATGCGTCATTGGACGATGAGCTCCGCTTGAAGGGCGCCGGCTGTCTTGATGGTTTCAAGGATCGAGATGATGTCGGTCGGCTTCAGCCCGATGCGGTTGAGGCCGTGGACGAGGGTCTGGAGGTCCGTCCCGTTGACGACCGCGAGCTTTCCGCCGGCCTCGTCCGCGCTCACCATCGTGTTCGGCTCGATCGCGGTGACGCCGTCGGAGAAGGGGTTCGGTTGGACGACGGTGGGCGTCTCGGTGACGCGCAAGGTGAGGTTCCCGTGCGCGAGCGCGACGGTCGACACCTGGACATTCTGGCCGATGACGACGGTCCCGGTGCGCTGATCGATGACGACGCGGGCAGGAATGTCGGGCTCCACCTCGAGGTTGCCGATCTCGGCGAGGAAGCGCGTCGCGCCGACGCTCGCGGGCTTGTGGAGGAGGACGGTGCGCAGGTTCTGCTCCGCCGCGATGCGCCGGCCCCAGCGGGTCTGCGTGTAGGCGTTGATCGCGTCGGCGATCTTGGCGGCGGTGCGATAGTCGGGATTGTTGAGCTCCAGGACGAGGCGATCGAGGCCTTCGAGCGAGCCCGGCACGCGCCGCTCCACCAGCGCTCCGTTCGGGATGCGTCCGGCGGTGGCGACGCCCTGTGTGAGGTCGGCGGCCGCGCCCTGGACGTTGACGCCGGAGGCCTGCACCGGCCCCTGCGCCACCGCATAGACCTGGCCGTCGCCGCCGGTGAGGGGGGTGACGACGAGCGTGCCGCCGCGCAGGCTCGTCGCGTCGCCGATCGAGCCGAGCGAGACGTCGATGCGCGAGCCGATGCCGACGAAGGGGGGCAGCGTCGCGGTGACGGTGACGGCGGCGACGTTCTGCGCCCGCAGCGGCACGCCGCGCACGGCGACGCCCATCCGGTCGAGCATCGATTTCAGCGCCTGCTCGGTGAAGGGCGCGTTGCGCAGCGTGTCGCCGGTCCCCTGCAGGCCGATGACGAGGCCGTACCCGATCAGCTGGTTGTCGCGCACGCCCTGGACGGTCGTGATGTCCTTGACGCGCGTCGCGCCCGCCGGCGCGATCGCCGCGAGGAGCTCCAGCACCGGCAGGAGGGCGAGGATCCACCGCCTCATGGCGCCGACACCTCGATCGCGCCGTCCATGCCGACGATGCCGCTGATCGTGCGGCCCGAATCGATGTTGCGCGCCTGGATGATGTCGCCCGGCCCGCCATCCTGCTGCGGCATCACCGTCGCAGTGATGGTGAGGTTGCCCATGCGGAAGCGCGCCTCGGTCGGCCGGCCGCGCAGGACGAGCTTCACCTCGCGGAAAGCGTTGGCGGGGATCGGCTTGCCGGCGGGAAGCGTGCGCCGCGCCTCGCGCCCGATCGCGAGCGAGGGGTCGGTCAGGACGGCGAGGGGGCGCTCCGGGTCGTAGTAGAAGTGCTTCTCGGTGAGGCTGCCCGGCATGATCCGCTCGCCGCGCTCGATCGTCTGCGCGGGCACCGGGAGGAGGCCGCCCGAGTTGTCGGCCGCCGCCGGCGCGGCGGCCGCGACGGCGCCGCCGGCGAGGAGGGCGAGGACGGCCCGGCGCATCAGCGGATGCCCTGCGAGATGACGCCGGCCATGTCGTCGGCGGACTGGATCACTTTGGAGTTCATCTCGTACGCGCGCTGGGCGGCGATCAGCTCGGTGATCTCCTTCACCGCGTCCACGTTCGACGATTCCAGATAGCCTTGATGGACGACGCCGATCCCGTTGATTCCGGGAAAGCCGACCACGGGCTGGCCGGAGGCGGGCGTCTCGCGGAAGAGATTGTCGCCGATCGCCTCGAGGCCGGCGTCGTTCGCGAATGTGGCGAGGCTGAACTGGCCGAGGAGCTGCGGGTCGACCTGGCCGGCGATTTCGGCGAACACCTCACCGGACTTGTTGATCACGACCTCGGTCGCATTGGCCGGGACGGTGAGGCCGGGGTCGACGATATAGCCGTCGAGCGTGATGATCTCGCCGTTCGGCCCGAGATTGAAGGCGCCGGCGCGGGTGTAGAGGGTCTCCCCGTCGGGGCCGGTGATCTGGAACCAGCCCTTGCCGTTGATCGCAAGGTCGAAGGGGTTGGAGGTCTGGGCGAGGGAGCCCTGCATGTGGAGATTGCGCACCGCGATGGTGCGCACGCCGAGACCGATGCGGGTCCCTTCCGGAACGGGCAGTTCGCCGCCGCGATTGGGCACGCCCTGCGCGCGGTTGGTCTGGTAGAGGAGGTCGGCGAACTCTGCGCGCGACCGCTTGAACCCGGTCGTGTTGATGTTCGCCACGTTGTTGGCGATCACCTCGAGGTTCGTCTGCTGGGCACTCATGCCGGTGGCGGCGATGGCGAGGGCCTTCATGTCGCGCTCCTATGGACAAGGGGGGTCGCGCGGCCGGACGGGTCTGGCCGTGGTGGGCACGCTCTGGTGCCGTCGATGATGGTGGCGAGGTGGACGGATCTGGCTGAGGCTCAGATCTGCATCCGGCTCACTTCCTGGTAGGCGGCGACGACGCGGTCGCGCACGGCGATGGCGGCGCGCAGCTGCTGCTCGGCCGTCATGAGGGCGCGCACCACGTTCTGGACCGACGCGTCGCCATTGACCCCGGCGATCGAGGCCGCCTCGCCGGTGCGAAGGGCGTCGCGTGCGGAGGCGGCGACTTCGGCGAACATGCGCTGGAAGGTTTCGTCCGGTGCGCCGGTGCCGTTCGTGCCGACATTCGCGGGGCGCTTCGGCTCGGCGCCTGTGATGGCTGAGATGTTCATCATGAACCGTTCCTCAAAAGATCGATGGTCATCGAGATCATCGAGCGAGCTCGTTTCATCATTTGGAGATTGGCTTCGTAGGAGAGATTGGCTTCACGCATGTCGGTCATCTCGACGAGCGGATTGACGTTCGGATACTTGACGTCGCCCTCCACGTCGGCGGCCGGATGCGCGGGGTCGTGCTCCACGACGAAGGGGCTTTCGTCGAGCCCGGTGCGCTTGACCTTGACCGAGAGCGCGCCGATCGCGCGGTCGAGCTCGGCCCCGAAGACGATGGTCTTGCGCTGGTAGGGGTCGGCGCCGGCCGAGCCGCCGGTTGAGCGCGCGTTGGCGATATTCTCCGCGACGACGCGCAGCCGATAGGACTGCGCCTCCAGCCCGGCGCCGGCGAGGCGGGAGATCGCCGCGAGGGGATCGCCGCCCGTCACCGGAACGACACCGCGCTGAGGAGCATCCGGTGGAAGGTGCCGATGACGGACAGCGACAGCTGGTGCGTGCGCTGCGTCTCGTCGGCCTTCATGAGCTGCTCGTCGAGGGAGACCGTGTTGGCCGAATGGCTGACGTCCCAGCTGTCGCTCTCGTCGACGTCCGCCGCGCTCATCTCGAGCGGGGTGGGGGCGAGATGGGCGGGCGAGGTCGTCGCCATTTGCACGCGGCGGGCGTGGATGTCGGCGACGAAGGGCTCGATATCGCGGGCCTTGTAGCCTGGCGTGTTCGCGTTCGCGATGTTGCCGGCGATGGCGGCCTCGCGGGTCGAGGCCCAGGTCGCGCGGCGGGTCGCGTGGTTCATCACATAGAGCGGCGAGGGGGCCGCTTCGGTGGCGCTCGTTCCAACGATCATGTCGGTTTCCTGGGGGCTCCAGCGTCCGTTTCCTCGAACACCGCGACGGTACGGGACGCGGCTTGTCCGGGGCTGGAGCGAAAAAGAGCTATGCCGGCGTGTGGGGTGGACGCCGGCCGCCGGCCGGATCGGAGCGCGCGTAGACGTAGTAGAGGACCTCTGCGACGGCCCGGTAGAACTCCTCCGGGATGTGCCGCTCGACCTCGACCGCGTGGTAGAGGGCGCGCGCGAGGGGCGGGTTCTCCACGATAGGCACGCCGTTCTCGTCCGCGATCTCGCGGATGCGCAGCGCGACGAGGTCCGCCCCCTTGGCGACGAGCCGTGGCGCACCGCCGGCGCCGCGCGCATAGAGGAGCGCGACGGCGAAGTGGGTGGGGTTCGCGATCACCACCGTCGCCTTCGGCACCGCCGTCAGCATGCGCCGGCGCGAGCGGTCCTTCTGCGCCGAGCGGATGCGGGCGCGCAGGATCGGGTCGCCCTCGCTCTGCTTCAGCTCGTCCTTCACCTCGCGGCGCGTCATCTTGAGGTCGCGCTTCCACTTGAAGCGGGTCCACACGAGGTCGGCGGCGACGAGGATGATCGTGGTGGCGCAGACGACGGCGAGAAGGCGCGTCGCGATCGACAGGATCTGCGCGGGCAGCAGCGTCGGGTCGACGAAGACCGCGCGCACCACGTGCGGGATCTCGCCGGCGAGGAGCGTGACCGCGATGGTGCCGACCACCGCGAACTTGAAGAGCGAGCGCAGGAACTCGGCGATGCCGGGGCTGCCGAAGATGCGCTTCGCCCCCGCCACCAGCGAGATCCGCTCGAGCTTCGGGCGCACGCGCTCGGCGACGATGCTCGGCGGCGACTGGGCGAGCGCGGCGATCACGCCGAAGATCGCGAGCAGGATCACGATCGGCAGGACGAAGATCGCCGAGGCGCGGTAGACGTTGAGGAAGAGGGCGGTGACGTCGGTCCCGTCTTCCAGCGCGTAGCCGCCCGCGTTGTCGTGAATGCGCGCGAGATCGGAGACGAAGACGCGCGTCTGCTCGCTGATGAGAAGGCCGAGCACCACGAGGAGGCCGAGGAGCGAGGCGAAGGTCGGCGCCTCGCGGGAGAAGGGCGTCTGGCCCTTCTTCAGCGCGTCCTCGATCTTCTTGGCGGTCGGCTCTTCTGTCCGTTCCGAACTGTCGGGGCGGTCGCTCAAGGGGCGGCCCGCCGGCGCCTGGCCGGATCGGGCGCGCTCCCTTTATTGGACGAGCTCGCCATCCTCGTCGCCGGTCGACAGGTCGATCTCGCCACGCTGGCCCATGGCGAGCGCGAGGTCGGTGATCTTGCGTCGGGCATCGTTGACCTCGCGCTGCGTGGCGGGCTCGCCGGAGGCGAGTTCCTGCTCGACCATGCGCCGCGTGCGTGAGGCGAGGCAGGAGAGCACCGTGGTGCGGAAGCCGGCCTCCGTGCCCTTCATCGCCATGACGAGATCGGTGTTGTCGATGGCGTCGAAGAGGGCCGTGAGGGACTTCGGGTTGAGCTTGACGATGTCGTCGAAGGTGAAGAGCAGCGAGCGCAGGATTTCCGCCGACTTCGGATGGGTGTTGGAGAGACCGTCGAGAACGCCCTCCATCTGCGACCGCTCCATCTTGTTGATGATGTCGGCCATCCGGGCGTGGCTGTCGCCGCCCATGTTGAGCGAGAGGTTGACGGTGAAATCCTCGTGAAGCGCCTTCTCGACGAGCTTCAGCGCATCGTCGACGACGGCCTTGCAGTTCAGCATCCGCCGGGCGACGCCGTCGCGCAGATCCTGCGGCAGCTCGCTCATCACCTTGGCGGAGGTCGCGGGGTGCAGCTTGGAGAGGACGAGCGCCGTCGTCTGCGGGTGCTCGTTGAGGAGATAGGGCACGAGGCTCCCCTCCGAGACCGCCGAGATGCGGTCCCAGATCGACTGGTTCACCCGCCCTTCCATCTCGGCGATGATCTCGCGGATCTGGTCGGGGGGCAGGATCCCTTCGAGGAGCTTCTGGACCTGGGTGGCGTCGCCGACGAGGTTCGCGCCGATGCCGAACTGCTCGAGGAACTCGTTCACGAGATCCTCGACCTGGGTCACCGACACCGGCCGCAGCTCGGCCATCGCGTGGGTGACGGTCTTCAACTCGTTCTGGTCCCAGTGACGCATCACCGTGCCGGCGGCGCCCGGACCCATCGTCATGATGATGGTCGCCACCTTCTCGACGGGCGTCATCGACCGCGTGCGGACCATCGGGGCGGAGTTCATGGTCATTTCTCGTCGACGGAGGCCGGGCCGACGATCTCGGTCAGGGAGACGCCGAAGCGGGAAGAATCGTCGTCGACGACGACCACCTCGCCGCGCGCGATGGTGCGCCCGTTGACGACGATGTCGACCGGCTCGCCCACCCGGTGATCGAGCGCGACCACCTGGCCGCGCCCGAGCTTCATGAGGTTCGCGACCGGCATCGTCGCCGAGCCGAGCACGACCTGCATGACGACGGGGATGCGCAGGATCGTGTCGATGGACGGTTCGTTCGCGACACCCGCCTGGCGCGGCTTGGGCGTGGGGCTCTCTTCTTCGGACATGATGATCCTCTTGCTCGAACGGGGAGGGGGCGCGGCGGGGTCATCCCGCGCGCTGCGCGGCCTTGGCGAGGTCGTTCCAGGTGATGGCGCCGGTGCCGGTCTTCGGCGCGGCGGTCGCGATGCGCGCGACGGTGGCGCCGACGCTCGCCATCGGGGGGGCGGGCGGCGGCGTCCAGCGCGTCGCCTGCGCGGCGAGCGTCGGCTTCGCCGTGGCGGCGGTTGCGGCGAAGGGGGCGGTGGCAGGAGGCGCGACCGGCGCGTCCTCGGCGGTTTCGGCCGACTCCGGCTCGGTGGCCGGCGGGCGCATCATCACCATGACGGGGCCGGTCGGCACCGGGCGGGACTGGGCCGTCTCCGCCATCCGCGCCGGACGCTCCGGCGCACGGTGGAGGGTCGGCGGAACCGGGGGTGTCGTGTGCGAGGGCGCGTCGCCGTGGCCCGGCATCTCGGGCGGGGTGGGGGTCGCGGGAGCGGGTGTCGCCGCGGCACGGGCGGCGAGCTTGGCCCGCGCCGCCTCGGCCCGCGCGCGCGCCGCGTTGCGAATGCGCTCGGCGGCGGGGACGGGCGGTGCGACGTCCTCGAGCGGCCGCTTCGGCGGGGCCGCCGGCCTGGGCGCGGCGGCCTTCGGGGCGGCCGGTGCCGGAGCGGGAGCCGGGGCCGGGGCCGCGACCGCGCGGGGCGGGGGCGGCGGCGCAGCGGCGGCGGCGCGCTGGCCGTTGACGAAGGCCTCGGCCGTGCGTGTCGTCGCCTCGTCGACCTCGTTCATCATCACGCGCGCCTCGTTGAGGCGGGCGGCGAGGGTGACGGCCATGTTGCCGCCATCGGCCTGGAGCGCGCGCATCGCCTCGCGCGCATTGTCGAGCGCCTCGGACGAGCGGGCGAAGGCCCGCGCCGCCTCTCCCTGCAGCGCGTCGAAGCGCTGGAGCCGGCGATACATCAGGAGCACGGACGCCGACGTCGCCGCGAGCGCCGACAGGAGAACGAAATCAATGATTGAGGATATCACCTAAGAACTCCTGTTCTGGATCGAAGACTTCGTCGATGCGGAGCTTGTAGACGCCGTCCGACTGGCCGAGCTGGCACCAGAACAGCGCCTGCTCGTTGGCTTCGAGTTTCACCGGTGTCTTCGGCGTCGCCGAAAGCGGGATGATCTGGCCGGGCTTGAGGCGCGTGATGTCGCCGAGCGACATCTGCTTCTCTTCGAGGATCGCCCGCAGCGAGACTTCGGCGCGCGTGACGCCGGCCTGCATCTGCTTGACCCATGCCGGATCGCGCGTCCCCGGCTCGCTGTTCGCCGTCGTCGACAGCGAGCGGCGCACCATCTGGAGGCCGGCATGGGGCAGGATGACGAACATCTCGCCGCCGCGATTGATCGCCTGGACCAGGAATTTGGCGGCCGCGGCCTGCGAGTTGCGCCGGCCGATCACCGCGAAGTGCATCCGCGTCTCGAGCCGCTCCAGGCTGAAGGTCGCCTTCGTGGCGGCCGAAAAGGCCTGGCTCAGCGTGCCGCAGATCATGTCGGCGAGCTTGGCGCAGATCTTCATCTCGATATTGGAGAAGGTGCGGCCGTCCTCTTCCGGCTGCTCCTGCCCGTCGCCGCCGAACATCACCTCCACGATGGTGAAGATGAAGTCGCGGTCGAAGCCGAGCACGACCTCCGAGTCCCATTCGGGGACCTCGAGGATCGCGGCCACCGCGTTCGATTCGTAGGGTTCGAGGAGGTCGCCGATGCGGCCCTGCTCGATGTCCATCACCGAGAAATAGCAGGGTGAGGCGGCGATCGCGCGCAGCTGCTCGGCGCACTGGTTGGCGACGCGGTCGAAGATGACCGGCAGCATCGGCAGCCGGTCGATCTGGATCCCGGCGGCGTCGAGGAGGCGGTCGGAAACGGAGGTGTTGTCGGCGCTCATCGATGCCTCACGCCGCCTGCTTTTCGCCGCCGCCGAGGGCTTCGCGCTCCACCTCGTCGATGGTGGGGCGGTAGCCCGAGGCGATGGTCTTGCGGCCGTGCTCCAGCGCGATCTGCGGCATCGCCCCGTTGATGTAGGCGAGCAGCGCCTGCTTCGTGATGAGGAAGGGTTTCATCTGCTTCTCGCGGATCGTCTTGATCTTCGAGGACATCGGCGAGAAGAACGCGTAGGACGACAGGATGCCGATGAACGTGCCGACGAGCGCGGCGGCGATCAGCCCGCCGAGGATCTCCGGCGACTGGTCGATCGCGCCCATCGCCTTCACGATGCCGAGGACGGCCGCGACGATGCCGATCGCGGGGAGCGCGTCGGCGATCTCGCCGAGCGCCAGCGCCGGCTTCAGCTTCTCCTTGCGGATCGTCGAGATCTCCTGATCCATCAGCGCCTCGATCTCGAAGCCGCGCGCGTTGCCGATCAGGATCAGCCGCACATAGTCGCAGATGAAGTTGAGGAGCAGCTTGTCCTTCAGGATGTTCGGGAACTGCTTGAACAGCTCCGACTCCTCCGGATTGTCGACGTGCTCTTCAACCTCGTTGCGGGGCTTGGCCTTGAGGTCGCGCATCAGCGCGAAGAGGAGGCCGAGGAGCTCGAGGAAGTCCTTGCGCTTCGGCGCCTTGCCGACGGAGGCATCCTTGATCGCGCCAAGCGTCTGCTTGGCCATCGCGAGCGGGTTCGCGACGATGAAGATGCCGGCGCCGAGGCCGAAGATGATGAGGAATTCGAACGGCTGCCAGATGACCTCGATGTGGCCACCCATCGCCATGAAGCCACCCAGCATCGAACCGATGCCGACGACCAGACCCAATATGACTGCCAAGAGTTCATCTCCCGTAAGACCCGACGGGAGTAGACCGCGCCCAACTTGCGCGAGGCTGGACGCATAGCTGGTTTGGCCGTCGACTTTGGAACCGGCCGAGGACACCAGTCCCGCACAAGCCGTGCGCCCCAATGTGATGCCACCAGCGCGTGGCCGGCCCGACAAACCCGGCGACCCGCGCACCGGAATTTGGGGGGCATAGTATGAATGTCTCAGTCAGCTATCGCTTGATCGCGCAGAACCTCGACCGCTCGCTCGCCATCACCGCGAGCCAGGGTCCGGTGAAGCTCGAGAGCGAGTACTATCTCGAGAACTATCGCAATATCAGCTCGATCGACGAGTTCCTCGCCGACACGCGCCTGTTCCGCTTCGCGATGACGGCCTACGGCCTCGCCGATCTCGCCTTCGCCAAGGGCTACATGCGCAAGATCCTGGAAGAGGGCGTCACCGAGCCGGATTCGCTCGCGAACCGCACCTCGGACAATCGCCTGCGCGAGTTCGCCGCCGCGTTCGATTTCGAATCCTTCGGCGACCTCACCATGCGCCGCGAGATCAACGGCCAACCCACCGTCGACCGCTATGTGCGCCAGACGATGGAGGTCGACGCCGGCGAGGTCGACGGCGAAGGCGTCCGTCTCGCCCTCTATTTCGAGCGGATGGCGCCGAAGATCGACAGCGCCTTCGACATCCTCGCCGACGCCGCCCTCTTCAAGGTGGTGCGCACGGTGCTCGGCCTGCCGACCGCCTTCTCCGCGATCGACATCGACCGCCAGGCGGCGGTGCTGGAGGAGGAGATCGATTTCGAGTCCTTCTCCGACCCGGTGGAGCTCGACCGCTTCCTCACCCGCTTCACCGCGGTGTGGGACGCGACGGAGGTGACGTCGACCGACCCGATCCTCAGCCTCTTCGGGGCCGGCGGCAACGCCTCGCCGACCCTCTCGCTCGACCTTGCCATGTCGCTCCAATCCTTCCGGCTCGGGGGCAACTGAGTGTCGTCTGATATCTACGTTTCGCTGTCCGGGCAGATCGCGATGGACACGCGCCTCGCGACCGTCGCGAACAACGTCGCCAACATGCGCACGGGCGGCTTCCGCGCCGAGCTCGTGACGTTCGACACGGTGCTGTCGGACTATCGGCGCGACCAGGTCGCCTTCGCCGCGGTCGACACGGTCACGATCGACCGCACGCCGGGGCCGATCGAGGTGACGGGCAACCCGCTCGACGTCGCGATCGTGGGGGACGGTTGGTTCGGCGTTGCGACGCCGTCGGGCCTTGCCTACACGCGCGACGGGCGCTTCACGATCAGCCCCGAGGGCGACCTCCAGACCCTCACCGGCTACGGCGTCGCCGACGAGGGCGGCGCGCCGATCCAGGTGCAGCCTGCCGACGGGCCGCTCGCGATCGGCGGGGACGGGACGATCACCCAGTCCGGCCGCGTCGTCGGTGTGCTCGGCCTCTTCTCGATCGCGCCGGAGGCCGGCCTCACCCGTTACGGTGATTCCGCCGTCCTCTCCGACCGGCCCGCCGAGCCGATTGCCGACCGCGTCGCGAACGGCGTGCGCCAGGGCTATCGCGAGGGCTCGAACGTCAACGCGGTCCAGTCGATCACCGAGCTGATCGAGATCCAGCGCGCCTTCGAGCGTGCCGATTCGGCCGCGAAGGACCGCTACGCCTCGCTGGAGCAGGCGGTGCGGATCCTCGGCTCCGAGTAGGGCCGACACCAGCCGCGCCGGATGAGCCGGTGCGTCACCGATCTTGCCTGGGGCATCCCCCCGAAAGGAGGCGCGGATGGGCGCGCTGGAACGGATCGCATCGGCGCTCGCGGGCTACACCGCCCCCGCGGTGCGCGTCTCCGGCCTCGTCGACGAGGCGACGGCGAGCGAGCGCTGCGTGCGCGGCCTCTCGGCCCACGCCGCGCTCGGCGACCAGCTTCTGATCAGCCACGCGGGAGGGCCCGCGCTCGCGGAGGTGATCCGGATCGACCGCGAGCGCGTGGTCGCCGCGCCCTATGAGCGGCGCGGGGCGGCCTTCCTCGGCGCGCGCGCGACGCTTCTGGGCGAATTCCGGGTCCGCCCGCACGCGACCTGGCCGGGCCGCGTGGTCGACGCGCTCGCCCGCCCGATCGATGGCGGTGCGCCGCTGGAGCGTGGGGTCGCCCGCACGGTCGACGCCGCGCCCCCGCCGCCGCTCTCGCGCGCCCCCCTCACCACGCCGATGCGCACGGGCGTCAAGGTGCTCGACATCTTCGCCCCGCTCGTGGAGGGCCAGCGCGTCGGCATCTTCGCCGGCTCCGGCGTCGGCAAGTCGACCCTTCTCGGCATGATCGCGGCCGCCTCCTCCTTCGACGTCGTCGTCGCCTCGCTCGTCGGCGAGCGCGGGCGAGAGGTGAACGAGATGCTCGACGGGCCGTTGAAGCCGCATCGCGAGCGCACGGTCACGGTGGTCGCGACGGCGGACGAGACCCCGATGATGCGCCGCCTCGCACCGCTCACCGCGACGGCGATCGCGGAGCACTTCCGCGACGAGGGCCGCCGCGTCCTCCTCCTCCTCGACAGCCTCACCCGCTTCGCCCACGCCGCGCGCGACGTCGCGCTCGCGGCGGGCGAGCCGCCGGTCTCGCGCGGCTATCCGCCGAGTGTCTTCGGCGACATCTCCCGCCTCGCCGAACGGGCGGGGCGCGGCGCGGGGGCGGGCTCGATCACGGCCGTCTTCGCCGTCCTCGTCGACGGGGACGACATGGAGGAGCCCGTCGCCGACGCCGCGCGCGGCACGCTCGACGGGCACATCGTGCTCGCCCGCGCCATCGCGGAGGCGGGGCGCTATCCGGCGGTCGACCCGCTCGCCTCGCTCTCGCGCGTCGCGAACCGCGCCTTCCGGCCGGACGAGATGGAGCTGTCGCGACGCCTGCGCGGCCTCGTCTCCCGCTTCGAGGACACGCGCGATCTGCGCCTCCTCGGCGGCCACAAGCCGGGTTCCGACGCCGAGCTCGACCGCGCCGTCGCGCTCGTGCCGCAGATCTACGACGCGCTCGTCCAGTCCCCGACCGACCCCGCCTCGCGGGACGCTTTCTCTGAACTTGCGGCCGTCCTCGCGCCGCGGAGCGGGGGCGGCGAGGGCGAGAGCGTCTCAGCCTGAGACAAGGCCTTTAGGCAACACTGCAATTCGTCGAGCGGACGGGCGTACGGCCCGGATGCGCCATGCGTGGCAGGGGTCCCCGCCGCCATCGACAGGCGCCCAAGGAAGGGAAGTCATGAGCCTCTACAATGTCTTGCGCACCGGCGTTTCCGGGATGGAAGCGCAGTCCTACAAGTTGGCGACGGTCGCCGATAACATCGCGAACGCCAACACGATCGGCTACAAGCGGGCCGACACGCAGTTCTCGTCGATGATCCTGGAGGCCGGGCCGGGGAGCTATTCGTCCGGCGCCGTCACCGCGAACGTCAACTACGAGATCTCGCGCCAGGGTTCGCTCTCCTACACGCTGTCGACCACCGATCTCGCCATCCAGGGCAACGGCTTCTTCGTGGTGGAGGACGCCAATGGCGGGCACTTCCTCACCCGCGCCGGCTCCTTCGTGGTCGACGGTCAGTCCGGCAATCTCGTGAACGCCGCCGGCTACGCCCTCCTCGGCTTCCCCTCGATCGATGGCGAGGAGCCGGTGATCACCCTCAACGGGACGGGCGGCCTCGAGCCGGTCAATATCGACTACATGAACATGCGCGCGACGCCGTCGACCTCGGGCGTCTATCGCGCAAACCTCGAGATGGATGCAGAGGTCGTGACGGGCGACCTGCCGTCCGCGAACCTTGCGACCTCCGAGTACACGATCAAGAGCTCCATCGTCGCCTACAACGATCTCGGCGGCGAGGTGACGCTCGACGTCTACTGGACGAAGGTGCAGGAGTACGATCCCTCCGGCCCGACCCCCGCCCAGTGGGAGGTCGTCGTGTTCGACCAGTCGACGCGCGATCCGAGCGTGACGACCGACTTCCCCTACGGCAACCCGAACCCGCCGATCGGCGGGGCGACGCCGGCGAACCCGATCCTCGCCCAGGCGACGATCACCTTCGACCAGTCGACCGGCCTCATCAGCGACATCGCGACGACGGTGCCGGCGACCGGTTATTCGGGCGCGGTCCTGTCGATCGACCCGAGCATGCAGGCGATGCTGGAGGTGCAGCTTCCCGACGCCACCGCGCCGCTCAACCTCAACATCACCTCGACCACCCAGCTCGCCGCCGAGTTCGAGCCGCTGGAGATCGCCGTCAACGGCAACGCGCCGGCCCGCGTGCAGGGCGTCTCGATCAGCGAGGACGGGCGCATCTCCGCGATCTACGAGGACGGCGCGCAGGTCGAGTTCTACCGCCTCCCGCTCGCGAACGTGCCGAGCCCGGACCAGCTCGATCCGCGCCCCGGCAATGTCTACGGCATCACCGTCCAGTCGGGTGATCTGCGCGTCGCGCTGCCGAACGACGCGGCCAACGGCTCGCTGATCGTCGGCGCGGTGGAGCAGTCGAACGTGGACCTCGCGACCGAGCTCACGGGGATGATCATCGCCCAGCGGGCCTACACGGCGAACTCGAAGAGCTTCCAGGCCGGCAACGAGCTCCTGGAAGTCCTCGTCAACCTCAAGCGCTAAGGGATAGGGCCCGAACATGAGCCTGAATGTTGCGGCCAATGTCGCGCGGCAATCGCTGATCGTCGCGCAGCAGCAGATCGCGCTCTCCGGCCGCAACGTCGCGGCCGCCAGCGACCCCACGCGTTCGCGGGCGGTCGGGCTCAACACGACGACGCTCGACGGCGGGGTCCACCTCTCCGCCGTCCGCCGCGCCGAGAACACCGTCCTCTACACGCGCATGATCGAGGCGACCTCGAAGACGGCGCAGCAGAACGCGATGATCGCCCACCTGACGGTCCTCTCCGACACGGTCGGCGACCCGGAGGACGGCGTCTCGCCCGCCGCCCTCATCGGCGACCTCCAGACCGCGCTTGCCGAGTATGCGAACGCGCCCGACGACCCGCTCTTCGGGCAGACGACGGTCGAGCGCGCGCGCGACCTCGCGGACGCGCTCAACCGCACCAACAACGAGCTGAACCTTCTGCGCGAGAACGCGGACCGGGCGATGTCCGACGCGGTCGACGAGGTGAACCGGCTTCTGGGTGAATTCGACCGGGCCAACACCAAGATCATGCACGCCTACGCCTCCGGCGCCGACCCGACCATCTGGGAGGACGAGCGGGACGGGATCGTCGCGGAGATGTCGCAATATCTCGGCGTCACCGTCCTCCAGCGCGACAAGGGTGAAATGGCCCTCTTCACCGATGGCGGCGTCACGCTGTTCGACAGGTCGGCCCGCGCGGTGACCTTCCAGCCGACCTCGGTCTACACGCCGAGCACGATCGGCGGCGTCGTCTATGTGGACGGGCTCGCGATCACCGGCGACACCGCGCCGATGCCCTCGCGCAGCGGCTCGATCCTCGGCCACGCGACGGTCCGCGACGAGATCGCGCCGACCTATCAGCTCCAGATCAACGAGATGGCGCGCGTCCTCACCGAGGTCTTCGAGGACGGGACGGGGAGCCTCTTCGTCAATGGCGGCCCGCCCGACTATGCGGGCACCATCGCCGTCGCGCCCGATGTCGACCCGACCCAGGGCGGCTCGGTCGAGAATCTGCGCGACGGGACCGGCAACCCGACCGGCCTCGCCGCCTATGCCGACCGCCTGATGCAGCTCGGCGAGGACCTCACCGCGATCCAGACCTTCGATCCGACGGCGGAGCTGATCGCGACCGGCACGCTGCAGAATTTCGCCACCGGATCGATTGGCTGGATCGAGGGGCTGCGCGCCGACACCTCGCGCCAGGTCGACATCGAGCGCGCGATCCTCCTGCGCGCCTCCGACGCGCTCGCGAGCGAGACCGGGGTGAACCTCGACGACGAGTACGCCAACCAGCTCCTCATCGAGCGCCACTTCGCGGCCAGCTCCAGCCTCTTCAACATCATCGACGAGATGTTCCAAACGCTTCTGGGGATCGCCTAATGCAAACGAGCTACATCTCCACCGCCGCGCTGCGGAACGCGCCGCGCGCGACGATCGAGCGGCTGCAGAACGAGCTGGTCGATCGCACGACGGAGATCGCGACCCAGCGCCACGCCGATGTCGGCCTGACGCTCGGCAGCGGCACCGGGCGCACGGTCGCGACGCGGATGGACCTCTCCCTCCTCGAGATGCTGATCGCCTCGAACGGCTCGGCGACGGCGCGCCTCTCGCAGACGCAGACCGCGCTCGCCGACCTCGAGACGGTGGCCTCCGAGATGCTGACGGCCCTCGTCGCCCTCCCGCCTGGCCTCCAGTCCGCCAAGACGCTGGAGATCCAGGGCCAGACCTCGCTCGACCGTCTCGCCGACCGGCTCAACGCCTCCGACGGCGGCTCCTACCTTTTCGCCGGCCTCAACTCCGACACCAAGCCCTTCTCGCGCTACGCGGACGGGCCGCAGGCGGCGGTTGAGGCGGCTTTCCTCACCCGCTTCGGCGTCGCCGTCGGGAGTGCCGGCGCGTCCGCGATCACGCCCGCCGACATGGTGGACTTCCTGGAGAACGAGTTCGCCGACCTCTTCGCCGACCCGGCCTGGACGACGGACTGGTCGAGCGCCTCGTCGAGCAACGTCGTCTCGCGCATCGCCCCCTCGGAGCGGACCGAGACCTCGACCAACGCCAACGAGACGGCGATGCGCAATCTCGCGATGGCCTTCACCATGATGGCCGGGCTCGGCTTCACCGCGCTCGACCAGGGCACGCGCGACGCGATCGTGGAGAAGGCGCGGATCGTGCTCGGCACGGCGATCACGGAGGTGGTGGCGCTGAAGGGCAAGCTCGGCTTCGCCGAGAACGCCATCGCCAAGGCGAACAACCGGATGAGCCTCGCGGCCGACATCCTCGCCCTCAAGGTCGCCGACGCCGAAGGCGCGGACCCCGCCGAGGCGAAGGTCCGGATCGACCTTCTGACCACGCAGATCGAGATGAGCTACGCGATGACGAGCCAGCTCTCGCGCCTCAGCATCCTCAATTACGCGTAAGGAGCACGGTCTTGCAGGCTGATACCTATGTGGACGTGCGGCACGACGCCAGCGAGGTCGGGCGCGAGCGCGAGTGCATGGCCTTCGACGAGGGCCTCGCGCTGATGGAGAAGGCCCGCGCCGCGCCCGACGTGCCGGCCCATGGCCGCGAGGCGGCGCGCTACATGCAGACGCTGTGGGGCTTCCTCATCCGCGACCTCACCGACCCGGCGAACGATCTGTCCGACGAATTGAAGGGCAACCTCATCTCGATCGGGCTCTGGGTCATCAAGGAGACCGACGCGATCATCGCCGGGCGCGACCAGAACTGGGCCGCGCTCATCGACGTGAACCGCTCGATCCGCCAGGGGCTCGGCCAATGAGCGCCCCGACGCGGCGGCGGCGTGCGAGCGAGGGGGAGGGGCGCGGCGGCCCGATGCGGCCGATGCACCTGTCGCTGCGCGCGGGCGAGCGCCTCTTCATCAACGGCGCGGTCGTCCGCGTCGACCGCAAGGTCACGATCGAGCTCCTGAACGACGCGACCTTCCTCCTCGAGAACCACGTCCTCCAGGTGGAGGACACCACGACCCCGCTCCGCCAGCTTTATTTCGCCGTCCAGGCGATGCTGATGGATCCGCAGAACGCGGCCGCGAGCCGCACCCTCTTCGAGACGATGGCCGTCGACGTGCGCGATGCGCTGACCACGGCGCGGCTGCGCGAGGGGCTGGAGGACGCGATCTCCCAGGTCGCGAACGAGCGCCCCTTCCACGCGCTGAAGCGCCTGCGCAGCCTCTTCGCGGAGGAGGCGGCGCTCCTCGAGATCCCTGAGGAGATCGAGCGGCCGCGTCGCGAGGGCGCCGGCGCGCGCCAGGCGAAGGCCGCGCGCCTGCCGTGCGCGAAGGATCCCGGCGCCGCGCTCGCCGAGGAGGCGGAGCCGATCCCCGTCGCGCCCGACCAGCGCGGCGAGGCGCGGCCCGCCGGCCGTCCGACCCTGTTGAACTGAAAGGAGAAGGCCATGTCCGGTGTGACCCCCGTGGGCAACGACCCGTCGACCGCCGGCAGCGAAGCGACCGCCGCCGCGCTGCAGACCCAGACGCTCGACTATGACGCGTTCCTGAAGCTCCTCGTCACGCAGATGAAGAACCAGGATCCGCTGGAGCCGATGTCGGACACCGAGTTCGTCGCCCAGCTCGCCAACTTCTCCAATGTCGAGCAGAACATCATCACCAACGACCGCCTGTCGGCGATGATGACGGCGAACGCGCTCGCCGACGCGAGCGCCATGGTGGGCCGCACCATCGAGACCGCCGGCGGCGTCTCCGGCACCGTGACGGCGGTGACGATCGTGTCCGACGGCTCCTACGCCGTCCTCGACAATGGCGACACCGTGCGCCTCGGCGCCGGCATCACGATCACCTGACGATGAGCGAAGTTGACGCGATCGACCTCGTCCAGTCGGCGATCTTCACCGTCCTCGTCGCCTCCGCGCCGGCGGTCGCGGTGGCGATGGTGGTGGGCGTCTCCATCTCGCTCCTCCAGGCGCTGACGCAGGTGCAGGAAATGACGCTGACCTTTATCCCGAAGATCATCGCGATCCTCGTCGTCGCCGCCGTCTCCGCCTCCTTCATGGGCGCGCACATCTTCGCCTTCACCGAGGAGGTGTTCGGCCGGATCGCCAACGGGTTCTGAGGCCGGCCGGACCGGGGAGGGGCCAGCCACAGCCAAGCCCCGACCGGCACACTCGGCCGTGACGGATCCCGAAGAGGGCGGGCGGCCACCCCGCACGCCCGCAAGGTCTTGCCATGAGGGCGAACCCGAGATGACGACTGCCAACACCGCCGGGCGCGAGGCCCGGCCCCCCATCCTGACGAAGCTCGTCCCCACGGGGATACGCGATGTCGCGTTCGCCTTCGGCGTCATCTCGATGCTCGGCGTCCTCATCCTGCCGATCCCGACCTTCCTCATCGATGTCGGCCTCGCCCTCTCGATCGCGCTCGCCGTCCTCATCCTGATGGTGGCGCTCTGGATCGAGAAGCCGCTCGAATTCTCCTCCTTCCCGACGATCCTGCTCATCGCGACCATGCTGCGCCTCGCCCTCTCGGTGGCGACGACGCGCCTCATCCTTGCCGACGGGCACGACGGGGTGACGGCCGCCGGCTACGTCATCGCCGGCTTCGCGAACTTCCTCATGAGCGGCGATTTCGTCATCGGCATCGTCGTCTTCATCATCCTCGTGGTGGTGAACTTCCTCGTCATCACCAAGGGCGCGACGCGTATCGCGGAGGTCGGGGCGCGCTTCACCCTCGACGCGATCCCCGGCAAGCAGATGGCGATCGACGCGGACCTCTCCTCCGGCATCATCAACGAGGAGGAGGCCCAGCGCCGCCGCCAGGAACTCGAGGAGGAGAGCAGCTTCTTCGGCGCGATGGACGGCGCCTCGAAATTCGTGCGCGGCGAGGCGATCGCCTCGCTGATCGTCATCGCGGTGAACATCTTCGGCGGCATCGTCATCGCGACGACGCGCCATGGGATGGACCTTGCCCCCGCCGCCGACGTCTTTACCCGCCTCTCGGTCGGGGACGGGCTCGTCAGCCAGATCCCGGCGCTGATCATCTCGCTCGCGGCCGGCCTCCTCGTGTCGAAGGGCGGCACGCGCGGCTCGGCCGACAAGGCGGTGCTCGGCCAGCTCGGCGCCTATCCGCGCGCGCTGATCATGGCGGCGGCGCTGATGGCGATCTTCGCGATCGTGCCGGGCCTGCCGACGATCCCGTTCTTCATCCTCACCGCGATCCTCGCCTTCGTCGCCTACACGATCCCGCGCCAGCGCCGGGCGGAGGAGGTCGCGCGGGAGAAGGCCGCGCAGGCCGCCGCCGACGACGCCGCCCGCTCCGCGCAGGATTCGGTGAAGGCCGAGCTCGACGTGCCGGAGATCGAGCTCATCGTCGGCAAGCAGCTCGCCCGCACGGTGCTGCGCTCGCCGACCGAGCTTGCCCACCGCGTCGCGAAGATCCGCCGCAAGTTCGCCCGCGAGTACGGCTTCGTCATCCCCGAGATCAAGGTGAGCGAGAGCCTGACGGTCCCGACCAAGGGCTACCAGATCGCGATCCACGGGACGACGATCGCCTCGCAGGCGCTGCGCGTCGGCGACTTCCTCATCGTCACCGGCGAGGCGCCCGCCCCGCAGGTCCCGTGCGACGAGACGCGCGATCCCGCCTTCGGGATGCGCGCGGTCTGGATCAACGAGGCGTTCATCACCGACGTGAAGCGGGAGGGGTTCGTGCCGATCGACAATCTGTCGGTCGTCCTCACCCACCTCGTCGAGATCACGCGCAACAACCTCGCCCAGCTCCTCTCCTACAAGGACATGCGCGCGCTCCTCGACCGGCTCGACCCCGAGTATAAGCGCCTTCTCGACGAGATCGTCCCGGCGCAGATCTCGAACTCGGGCCTCCAGGCGGTGCTGAAGCTGCTGCTCGCCGAGCGCGTCTCCGTGCGCAACCTCCACCTCGTCCTGGAGGCGATCGCGGAGGTGAGCCCGCACGCCCGCCGCGCCGAGATCGTCGCCGAGCACGTGCGCATCCGCATGGCCTCGCAGATCTGCGGCGATCTCGCCGAGAACGGGACGCTCTACGTCCTGCGCCTCGGCAACCGCTGGGACCTCGCCTTCCACCAGGGACTGAAGCGCGACGCGAAGGGCGAGGTGGTGGAGCTCACCCTCGACCCGCGCCTCGTGGAGGAGTTCGGCGAGGCGTCCTCGCGCGTCATCAAGGAGCTGATGGCGATCCATTCGCGCTTCGCGATCGTGACCGCGCCGGACGCGCGCCCCTATGTGCGGATGATCATCGAGCGGATGTTCCCCTCGATCCCCGTCCTCTCCCATCTCGAGATCGCGCGCGGGGCGACGGTGCAGCCGATCGGCTCGATTTCGTGAGCGAGACCGCGCTGTCGAACCAGGTTCTCGGCATCGCGGTCGTCTTCGCGCGCGTCGCTGGCGTGTTTCTCATCGCGCCGGGCCTCTCCTCGCTTCGCGTCCCGGTGCAGGCGCGCGTCTTCCTCGCGCTCGGCGTCGCCCTCGCGGTGACGCCGATCGTGCTGCCGGGCGCGGTCGCGCGGGTGGAGGGGACCGACCCCGCCGGCCTCCTCGCGATCATCGTCAGCGAGACCGCGACGGGGCTCCTCATCGGCCTCCTGTCGCGCCTCCTCCTGATGGCGCTCCAGACGCTCTCGGTCGGCATCGCCAACGCCATCGGCCTCGGCGGCATTCCGGGCACCAGCATCGAGGGCGGCGAGCCGAGCCAGGCGGCGGCGAACGTCTTCATGGTGACGGCGATCGCGATCCTCTTCCTCGCCGACCTCCACTACGAGATCCTGCGGGGGCTCATCGGCTCCTACGCCGTCATCGCGCCGGGCGGAGGGCTCGACCTGCGCGCCGCGCTGGTGGCGGTGACGGACCGGGTGTCCGAAGCCTTCCTCGTCGCGCTCCGCCTCGCCGCGCCCTTCATCATCTACTCGGTGGTCGTGAATTTCGCGGTCGGCCTCACCAACAAGATGACGCCGCAGATCCCGGCCTTCTTCGTCGCCCTCCCGTTCATCACGGCGGGCGGGCTCCTGATGATGACGGTCACGATCCGGGAGATGATGTTCGCCTTCATGGACGCGTTCCGCCAGCTCTCGGCAGGCCTGTGAGGCGCGCCTCGGCCGAGCGGCTCGCGCGCGTCGCAAGGGCGCAGCGCGCGCTCGCGCGGGTGGCGGCGCTGGAGCGGGCCAACGCCGAGGCCGCGCACCGCGACAGCATCGCCGCCGGGGAGGCGATCATCGCGTCCCTCAGCGCCGAGAGCGACCTCCACGGCATCATCGTGCCGACGATGGCGAAGGCGCTCCGCCGCAATGCGCGTCATGCTGAGGCGCTGCGCCGCAACGCCGATCTCGCGCGGGCGCGCCACATGCGCGACGACACGGCCGCGCGGCGCCTCGAGGAGGAAGCGCGGCTCGCCGAGCGGGCCGAGGGCGCGAAGGCGGAACGGCGGCGGCTCGAGGCGGTCGCCCTCGAGAGCCTCGCGCGGACGATCGCGACGCGGCGCGCCAGCCCCTCCGGCAAGCCTCCGGACAGCGACCCCGCGTAGGGTCCGCCCATACCGCCGGATGCGCCACCCTTGGCCCGGCGTCCGCTCACGGGAGGTGAATATGGCGATCGTCCCTCTCGACGGGGTCCTGGCTTCGGGATCCACCGCCCCGGCGCTCGCGCCCGAAAAGCCCGCGTCGCGTGGCGTCTCGCAAGGCGGGGCACCGTTCGCCAGAATTTTTGAAACGATACAAAGCGCCGCACCGCGCGTCGAGACGGCGCCGACGCTCGGCCAGTCCTTCGAAGCCGTGGTCCTCACCCCGCTCGTCGCCGAGATGCTGCCGGACGACGACAATCCCGTCTGGGGCGGGAGCGCGGGGCGGCTCTGGCGCGGCCTCTTCGCCGAACATCTCGCGGCCGAGATCGCTGAAAGCGGCGACCTCGGCATCGCCGTGCTCGTGGATCGCATGATGGCCGATCGCACCGGAGACATTGGATGACCCAAGCCCTTGCCACATCGCTCACCCGCCTGGAGACGATCGTCGACGACTGCATCGCCGCGCTGGAATCGGGCGGCGCCGTCGATGATGCGGCGCTCGCCGAGGCCAAGCGGAGGGTGCTCCTCCATCTCAGCCGCCATGGCGCGATCGGCGCGGTCGACGACGCGACGGCCGTCCAGATCGGCCGCCTGCGCGGCAAGCTCCAGCGGGAGGAGGCGCTCCTCCAGGTCCGCCTCCAGGCCGCCCAGATCGTCGCCGGCCTCGTCGCCGACGCCGTCATGGCCGACGAATGGGACGGCACCTACGGCCCGCATCTGCCGGTCCGCCCGCACGCCGCGGAGCACCGCTCGTGAAGCTCTTCCTCGTCGGATTGTGGGCCGTGTGCGTCACGCTCGGCACCGGCTACGCGGTGGCCGCCTGGAAGCTGAACCAGGGCGAGGAGCAGGAGACGCCGCGCCTCGAAGGGCTGCGCTACACTTCGCTCCCCACGATGTCCGTCCCTGTCCTCCAGAACGGGAATGTCAGCGGATATGTGGTCGTGCGGATGGTCTACACCGCCGACGCCGCGGTCCTGCGCGCGCTCGCCTCAGAGCCCGACGCCTTCATCACGGACGAGGTCTTCCGCTCGATCTACGGCCGCGCCGAGGCAAGCTTCGGCAAGCTCGTCCGCTTCGACCTCGCCTCCCTCGCGGACGAGGCGAAGGCGCGCGTCAACGAGCGGATGGGCGCGGACGTGGTGCAGGACCTCCTCGTCGACGGGCTCAATTATATCGACCTCGCGTCCGCGCCGGCGGGGGAGGGGGGCGCCGCCCCGCTCGCCAAGAATGTGCGCACGATCGGGATCGGGGCGCCGGCCAAGGCGAAGTCCGAGTCCGGCGCGCGCGGCGCCTCGGGCGGCCATTGAGCCGCGCGCGGGGAGGAGACGCGGATGCCGACCAGCCCCGCCGCGACGCCGCGTGGACCGGCAAACCCATCATCGCGCGATAGCGGCCATGCCGCTTCATGGGTGAGTGGGGTGCGCGCCACAGTCCTCGCACAAGATAGACCCGCGACAATCCCTGACGCCGCCGGTGCGGGGCTCACGACGACCCTCACACCCACGCGCGGCTTGCACACTTTCGCCGCCTGACGAGGACGAACATGGACGGAATGGACGATCTTCTCGCGGAGTTCATCACCGACACATACGAGACGCTCGAGCAGGTCGACGTCCGCCTCGTCGAATTGGAGAACGAAGCGGACGGCACGGCCATGCTGAACGAGCTGTTCCGCATGATGCACACGATCAAGGGCACCTGCGGCTTCCTGGGCCTTCCGCGCATGGCCGGCCTCGCCCACGCCGCCGAGAGCCTGATGGACCGGCTGCGCAACGGCGAGCCCGTGACACACGAGGCGGTCGACGCGATGCTGCGCGTCGCGGACCGTCTGAAATCCATCCTCGGCGCCATCGAGTCGGGTGGCGGCCAGGAGCCGGAAGGCTCCGACGAGGCGATCATCGCCGCCCTCAACGAGGCGGGCAGCGAGAACGCCGCCGCGCCGAAGGCGGAGGGGGACGAGGCGGAGACCGAGGCGGATGCGGAGGCCGAGGCCGAGACTGAGGCCGAGACTGGGGCCGAGACTGGGGCCGCCCCGGCGGAGCCCGCCGCCGCCGGCGATGGCGGCGCGAGCGCGGCCGCGGCGAAGGCCATGGAGCCGAAGAAGCCGCCCGCGACCGCCGCCGCGAACGACAGCGCCAAGCCCGCCGCGCCAAAGCCTGCCCCGAAGGCGGAGGAGAAGAGCGAGGGTGGCGACCAGAGCGGCGACCGCTCGATCCGCGTCTCGGTCGAGACGCTGGAGCACCTGATGACGGTCGTCTCCGAGCTGGTGCTGACGCGCAACGAGCTGACCGAGATCATGCGCAACGAGGAGCGCACGACGCACAAGCTCGCCCTCCAGCGCCTCTCCACCGTCACCGGCGAATTGCAGCAGGCGGTCATGTCCACCCGCATGCAGCCGATCGGCAATGCCTGGCGCAAGCTGCCGCGCATCGTGCGCGACGTGTCGTCCAATCTCGGCAAGGCGATCGACCTCGAGATGACGGGCGCGAACACCGAGCTCGACCGCCAGGTCCTCGAAAGCATCAAGGACCCGCTCGTCCACATGGTGCGCAACGCGGCCGATCACGGCCTGGAGCTGCCGTCCGAGCGCGTCGCGGCGGGCAAGTCCGAGAAGGGCAAGATCTCGCTGAACGCCTACCATGAAGGCGGCCAGATCCTCGTCGAGATCGCCGATGACGGGCGCGGGCTCGACGTCGACAAGATCAAGGCGAAGGCGATCGAGCGCGGCATCACCACGGTCGAGGAAGCCGAGCGGATGTCGAACGAGCAGGTCTACTCGTTCATCTTCGAGCCCGGCTTCTCCACCGCCGCCAAAGTGACCAGCGTCTCCGGCCGCGGCGTCGGGATGGACGTCGTCCAGTCCAACGTGGAGCGGATCGGCGGGTCGATCGACGTGCGCTCGGCCAAGGGCACGGGCTCGGTCTTCACGCTGAAGATCCCGCTGACGCTCGCGATCCTGCGCGCGCTCATCGTGGGGGTCGACGACGAGGATTTCGCGATCCCGCAGACCTCGGTCGACGAGCTCCTCAAGGTCGAGCCGGGCGGGCCGCATTCGATCCAGCTCATCAAGGAGGCACCGGTCCTGCGCTCGCGCGACAGGCTGCTGCCAGTCGTCGACCTCCGCGCGGTGCTCCAGCTCCCCTCCGCGGTCGACGAAAACGGCCAGCCGAGGGTCGCCGACGAATCGACGCGCGGCTTCGTCATGGTGATGCGCGCCCGCGGGCTGCGTTTCGGAATGCTCGTCGACACCGTCGCACGCACCGAGGAGATCGTCGTGAAGCCGATGCCGGCGGCGCTGCGCGGCCTCGAGATCTTCTCCGGCTCCACCATCCTCGGCGACGGGCGCGTCATCATGATCGTCGATCCGAACGGGGTGCGCTCCGCCGCCGCCAACCCCAGCGAGGCCGCCGTCCAATCGGTCAACAAGCAGGCGGCCGAGGTGGAGGTGGAAGAAGAGAAGCAGCTCCTCCTCATCTTCCGCGCCAGCACGCGCAACCGGAAGGCGCTCCCGATCAGCCTCATCACGCGCCTCGAGGAGGTCTCCCTCTCCGACGCCGACCAGAGCGACGGGCAGTGGCACATCCAGTACAACAGCGAGCTCATCCCGCTCGTCTGGTTCGGCGATCCGCCTGATCCGACCAGCAAGGAGCGCAAGCCCCTCCTTGTCATGTCCGACGCGGGGCGCTCGATGGGCCTCCTCGTCGACGAGATCGTCGACATCGTGGAGGACAATGTCGAGGTGCAGATCCCGTCCGAGCAGGCGGGCATCCTCGGCAGCGCGATCATCAGCGGCGGCTCGACCGAGATCATCGACGTCAGCTACTTCCTCGGCCTCGCCTCGGCCCACTGGTTCGAGCCGCACATGAAGAAGAAGCTCGCGCCGGGGGCGGACCAGATCCTGCTCGTCGACGACAGCATCTTCTTCCGCAATCTCGTCGCGCCGGTGGTGCGCTCGGCGGGGTTCGAGCCGGTCGTCTGCTCATCCGGTCCCGAGGCGCTCGACCGCCTCGAGGGCGGTCTCGTCCCCTCCGTCATCGTCACCGATGTCGACATGCCGGAGATGGACGGTTTCGCCTTCGCCAAGGCCGTGCGGCGGATCGAACGGCTCAACCACGTGCCGATCCTCGCCCTCACGGGCCTTATCGACGAGGACGCGATCCAGCGGGCGCGGGCGGCCGGCTTCTCCGACTACATCTCGAAGCTCGACCGCAACGGCCTGCTTCAGTCGCTGCGTGACTTCACGCGGCCGCGCACCGAGGAGATCGCCGCGTGAGTGCGAAGAAGAACACCCTCGTCGACGAGGCGGACGGCTACGTGACGGCGCGCCTCGCGGGCCACTGGTTCGCCCTGCCGATCAGCGCGGTGCACGAGGTCTTCCTGCTGTCGCGCATCACCACGGTGCCGCAATCGCCGCCCGGCATCATCGGCGTCCTCAACCTGCGCGGCCGGATCGTGACGGCGCTCGACACGCGCCAGATCCTCGGCTTCGCTCCCGCGCGGACCGACCTCACGATGGCGATCGGCATCGAGCGGCACAACGAATTGTTCGGCCTCGCCGTCGACCAGATGGGGGACGTGCTGCGCTCGGTCCCGGCCGAGCGTGAGCCGGCGCCGATGAATCTCGACCGCCGCTGGCGCGAGATCGTCACCGGTGTCCAGCGCGCGGACGGCCACCTCGTCCTCCTCGTCGCGGTCGACCGGCTGTTCGATAGCGTGATGAACCTGGTCAGCGCGTGAGTGCGGCGACCCTTCTGCCGGAGCGGACCCGGCGGCGCGTCCAGCTCCTCGCCCATTCCCCCGCGCTCCGAACGGCGCTGCGCCGCGCCTTCGCGGCCGCCGGATCCGACCTCGTCCTGTCGCTGGAATCCACCGACCCGCAGGCGGGGAGCGGACCGGCGGGCGAGATGCGGCCGACGGCACACGTTCTCGACACCGACCTGCCGGGCATGCGCGGGCTCGGCCTGCTGCGCCAGATTGCCGGGAGCGACCCCAACACGATCGTGGTCGTCGTCGCGCCCGACACGGCCGAGGGCCGCGCGATGCGCACCGAGGCGCTCGAGAAGGGGGCGGCGAGCTTCATCCTGAAGCCGGCCGTCGACGAGCCGCTCGCCTACCGGCCGATCGCCGAGGAGATCACCCGCGTCCTGCGCGGGAAGGCGCCGCCGCCGCGTGCGAACGCGCCGCGCGCGCCGGAGCGCCCCGCCCGGATGGGCGGCCGCGAGGCCGCGCCCCCCTCCCAGACGCCCCGGCCGCGCCTCCACCGCGCGCCGCCGCAGGTGCTCGTGGTCGCGAGCTCCACCGGCGGGCCGCAGGCGCTGATCACCCTCTTCTCCAAGATCCCGGCCGCGAGCGTCACCGTCCCCGTGCTGATCGTCCAGCACATGCCGGCCGCCTTCACCCCGATCCTCGCCGAGCACCTCTCCCGCGCCACCTCCTGGCGGGCGGTGGAGGCGACGAATGACGAGGCGCTGACCTCGGGCGAGATCCGCATCGCGCCGGGCGGCCATCACATGATCGTCGCCCAGAGCGGGGCCTGCCGGCGGCTGAAGCTGATCGACACGCCACCGGTCAATTTCTGCCGCCCCTCGGCGGACGTGCTCTTCGTCTCGGCGGCGGAGGTGTTCGGGCGCGGCCTCCTCGCGGTGATCCTCACCGGCATGGGCAATGACGGGTGCGAGGGCGCGAAGGTGATCGCGGCGGCCGGCGGCGCGGTGTTCGCGCAGGACCGCGAGACGAGCGTCGTGTGGGGGATGCCGGGCGCGGCGGTCGCGGCGGGCGTCGTCGACAAGGTCTTCCCCCTCACCGACATCCCGGCCGCGGTCCAGGCGGCCATGCAGGGGGTGTTCTGATGCTGCGGGAGGAGGATTTCGCCTATCTGCGCCGGCTCCTGAAGGAGCGCTCCGGCCTCGCCCTCACCACCGACAAGGCCTACCTCGTGACGACGCGGCTGAGGCCGATCATCGAGGATCACGGGCTGAAGGATGTCGCCCAGCTCGTGTCGCGGATGCGCGGCTTCGGCGCGTCGGAGATCATCGAGCAGGTGGTCGAGGCGATGACCACCAACGAGTCGCTCTTCTTCCGCGACAGCAAGCCCTTCGAGGCGCTGATCTCGATGATGCTGCCGCGCCTTGCGGCGGTGCGCGGGGCGAACCGGCCGATCAAGGTGTGGTGCGCGGCCGCCTCCACCGGGCAGGAGCCCTATTCGATCGCGATCATGCTGGAGGAGAACGCGGCGCGCCTGTCGAAGAACGGCGTGGAGATCCTCGCGACGGACCTCTCCCAGGCGGCGCTGACGCGCGCGCGCATGGGCGAGTACACCGCCTTCGAGGTCGGCCGCGGGATGCCGCCCCACTATCTGGACCGCTACTTCCAAAAGACGGGCCGCAACCACTACATCATCGCCCCGAAGATCCGCTCGCGCGTGACCTTCCAGTGCCGCAACCTCCTGGAGCCGTTCGGCCAGCTCGGCCCGGTGGACATCGTCTTCTGCCGCAACGTGCTCATCTATTTCGACCGGCCGACGAAGGCCGACGTGCTCAACCGCATCGCATCCATCATGCCGCAGGACGGCTATCTCGTCCTCGGCGGCCCGGAGACGACGCTCGGCCTCACGGACGCCTTCGTGCGCCACCCGGAATGGCGCAATGTCTATCTGCGCGCGCCTGTGGTCGGCAGCGCATCATCCCTCGCCTCGGTGCGCATTTGCGCATAAGGTGCCGCCCGTCGGATGGGTGGCCGAGCGGTTGAAGGCACCGGTCTTGAAAACCGGCAGGCGGGCAACCGTCTCGTGGGTTCGAATCCCACCCCATCCGCCATTTTCGCCACTTGCCCCGCCCTTCGCAATGCATCGCGCAAGGATGCGTGCCCGCGCCGATTGACCTTCGGCGCGTCGGGGCGTGCGCGGCATGGTCCTTTCCACATCGCGTGAAGGAATTGTCGATGTCGGAGCTTGCGCTCATCCACTGATCGTCTCGGCTGATCGAGACATCGAGCTGCATCATTCGCAACGGCATGTCTTGCCGGGGCCGAATGCTGCGCGGATGATTTCCATGCACAGGCTTCGCCATGAACATCTCACGCCGCGAGCAGCGCGTTCTGCACGTGCTGGCGCAGGGCGGGTTTATCCGTCACGAACGGGCCGATAACGGCCGCATCTCACACGTCATCTGCTTCACCCGTGACGGCCACGTCCTGGCCGACTGCACGATCGACGTGTTCGCCAGACTTCGACGCAAGCGCCTGATCGAATCCAGAGCGTCCAGCCCCTATCGGATCTCCGATAGAGGCCGCCGCTCCGTTCGCGCCCAACTCGACAATCGCTGAAGAAGACAGGACATGATGATCCGCAACGAAACTGCCGGGGATGCGGGCGACGCCGGCGGCGCTGGCGGCCTTTGACGAGGAACTCTGCGCGCCGATTCCTCCGGCACGGACAGGCTAGCTTGGATGGAGGCAATTCGGAGGCGACGTGAATGTTGAAATTATGTCTTCCAGTTTATTAAATTAGGGCTACAATAAGGCTGGCGACTTGGTTTCTTTTCGTCGTGGGAAAACGCCACGCCGAATGTACCGCCATGATACGCGTTGCCCTGTAAATCGATCGCGATCTGCCGCATTCGATTCCGGAAAGCCATCACTTCATCTGTTTGATGGATGGCTTCCCTCAGTTGCAGAATATTATTGAGTCGTATATATACGAAACTATGCATTAAGTGAAGTTTCGAGTTCGAATCTATTAAAATTTTGTTTGCGGAGCGGCGGATGACGTCTGTCACGATTGTGATTCCAACTCGCTACCGGCCAGTTCCCTTGGCCCGTGCCCTTGCAAGCCTCACTCTTCTGAACCTGCCGGCGGATGTGGATCTGGACATCGTCGTCGTCGACAACACGTCGGACGGTATCGCTGAAGATGTCGTCTCGGCTGCCAAGCTTCCGTTTCCCGTTCAAGTCATTCGCTGCCATCAGCCCGGTGTATCCAGCGCGCGAAATGCTGGCGTGATGGCCGCGAAGGGCGAGCTCGTCGCGTTCGTGGATGACGATTGCGAGGCGGATCCCGGATGGCTTGCCGCGCAGGTGGAGGCGCTGCGCATCAGCGGTGCGGACGGCAGCTTCGGCCCCCGCGTCGCCAGGATCGACGGCGCGAGCCCGATGGGCGTGGAGTTCTTCCTCGACACCTATTCGCGCGATCTCGGTCAACCGATGGCCGGGGACGTGACCGCTATGAGTGCCTATCTGCCGCTACCCGGCTCGGTGTTCGTCAAGGCGCGCTGCCTTGTCGGGACGCCTTTTGATCGCAGGCTCGACAATATTGGCGGTGAAGACGTTCTTCTGTTTCGCCAGCTGGTGGAGGCGGGGCGACGCTTCGTCTGGGCGCCCAACGCGAAGATGGTGGAGATTATTCCGCCGGAGCGGCTCGACTCGCGGTTTATCCTGAGGCGACGTTATCTCTCGGGCCAGCACCGCTGCATGGTGCCGATGATGTTGGAGCCGCCCCGGCGCAAGGAGATGCTGGTGCACATGATCAAGGGCGCGATCGCCGCTGCCGCGGTCGCTCCGATCGCGCTCTTCGGACGGATTCGCGGCTCATGGCCACCGCAGGCCACCGGGCTCTTGATGAGCGGGCTCGGCAAGATCAGCTGGTGGCACTTGAACGGCTCCTCCCTCTATGGAGACGGTCACCGCTAACCGCAGTCCGCCATTCTATCGGCTCGTCCGCCGAAGAAGGGGCGCGGGCCCTGTCCTGGTTGCGGCCGGAGCCTAGCGGCCCCGTCCGTTATTCCGCATATTCGAGCGCGCAGGCCCCAGATTGACGGGGGCTGGGCTGGTCCCCGACGTGCCTGGAGTGCTCACCGCGATTCCCACGCGCCGAGCCGGACGATGGTGGCGATCAAGGTGACGCGATCGATGTCCATGGAGAATGGCGAACGCCCATCCGCCATTTTCGCCACGCACCCCCGGCCTCGCAACGCATCGTCCAAGAAAGCGTGCCCGCGCCGATTGACCTTCGCCGCGCCGGGGCGTACGCGGCATGGTCCTTTCCACATCGCGTGAAGGAATTGTCGATGTCGGAGCTTGCGCTCATCCACTGATCGTCTCGGCTGATCGAGACATCGAGCTGCATCATTCGCAACGGCATGTCTTGCCGGGGCCGAATGCTGCGCGGATGATTTCCATGCACAGGCTTCGCCATGAACATCTCACGCCGCGAGCAGCGCGTTCTGCACGTGCTGGCGCAGGGCGGGTTTATCCGTCACGAACGGGCCGATAACGGCCGCATCTCACACGTCATCTGCTTCACCCGTGACGGCCACGTCCTGGCCGACTGCACGATCGACGTGTTCGCCAGACTTCGACGCAAGCGCCTGATCGAATCCAGAGCGTCCAGCCCCTATCGCATCTCCGATAGAGGCCGCCGCTCCGTTCGCGCCCAACTCGACAATCGCTGAAGAAGACAGGACATGATGATCCGCAACGAAACTGCCGGGGATGTGGGCGCGATTGGGCGCCTCGTCACCGACGCGCTGAAATTGCTGGCCCAGTCAACCGGGACCGAGGCCGGTATCGTCGAGAGGCTGCGGGCCGATGGGGCGCTGACCCTGTCGCTCGTCGCCGAGGATGCCGGCGCGGTGGTCGGCTATCTTGCCGCCTCACCGGCGCGGGTCGGGAGCGATGACGGTTGGAGCCTCATCGGCCCGCTCGTCGTGCGGCCCGCGCGGCATCGCGAGGGGATCGGCTCGGCATTGATGGCGGAGGCCCTTCGCCGCCTGCGGGCGACGGGCCGCGGCGCGGCGCTGGTAGGCGATCCCGCCTATTATGGCCGCTTCGGCTTCCGCTCTTTCCCCGGCCTCACGGTGACGGGCTGTCCGCCCGACGTGGTGCAGGCGATCCCGTTCGACGGGGTCGCGCCGCGCGGGGAGGTGATCCATCACCCGGCGTTCGGGCTCGACCAGATGGCGTGACGGGCTGGCCGGCCCGTCGCCGCGCCCCTAACCCTGGCACCGCCGCAGGATCTCCGCCACCGCCTCGGCCTGGCGGGAGACGCCGAGCTTTTCGCGGATCCGCTTCATGTGGAAGCGGACCGTGTGCTCGGTGATGCCGTGGGCCTCGGCGTGGTCGCGGATGCTGGCGCCGGCGATCAGCGCGTGGGCGAGGCGGGCCTCGGCCGGGGTGAAGCCGCCGGCGGCGCGGACGGTCTCGATCGAGGGAACCGTCCAGCCGCCCTCGGCCTTCAGGAGCAGGATGCCGAGGCGGCGGAAGCCCTCGCGCGGCGGGGCGAGGTAGGCCGTCGCGCGCAGCGGGCGCCCGCCAGAGGGGCGGGGGAGCGGGACGCTCGACGGCGTCCCGATCGCCTCGCCGCCCGCGAGCATCAGGATGTCGATCATGATGCGCGACAGGAGGGGGCGCGCGACCGGGTCCGTCGCGATCGGCACCTTGTTGACGAGCATGATCCCGTCGCACCGGTCGACGATCCGGCGCGCGGCCTCGTTCATGTGCTGCACCTGGCCGGCGTGGTCGAAGACCAGCATGCCGTCGGGCAGACCGTCGAGCGCCGCGACGATCCCGTCGGCGGAGATCGAGGGCGACGGCAGCAACCGGCCGAGCTGCTCGGCCCTCACGAGATGGCGCGCCATGTATGCGGTGAACCTGCGTTCCTCGGCATCGAAGGTGCCGTATTGGGCGCTGCGGTGGAAGAGCGGGAGGAAATGGGCACCTTCCGCATCGGTGCGAACGGTCAACGTGTTCCAGCACTCCCGGTGGTTCCTGTAGAACTCGTTGTGGACCGGGCAGCGCGCGATCTCTTCCGCGCTCATGAGATCCTGCGTCGACATCGGCCCCTGCCGGCCGGCCTCGAGGGCGCGATAGATGCGGACGTCCTTGTCGGCGAAATTCTCGGCGAACTCGATGAGGGCGCCGGGGTCGAAGGGATAGGAATCCTGACGGATCGCGCCGTCATTGTCGATCGAGAGGAGAGTGATCCGCTCGCAGTGCAGTGTGCGCGTCATGTTTTGCATGACTTGCTCCTGCGAAACCGAGCCGGAAACCGCGCCATAAAGATCTGAGATGAGAAGCCGTGCCCGGTCTAAGTCCTGACGCATTCGGTTAATTTCCAAAAATATGCATTCATCATATCATTGTATTTATCAAGCGTATAGGCCAGGTGATGGGTCGTTCTGGTTGAGTATTCGTCCGGACGACATTGACGAGAGGCGCGGATTGTTTTCGCGCGTCGAATAACTCCGCAGCCGCGAGACGGAGCGTTCTGGTGCATGTTGTCGCGCCTTGCGCGGAATGTGCCGCCGGTGCCCGCGGGACGATCGCGTGGAAATCGCACGGCCACCGTGGTTTGCCTCGATCCGGCAGACACTCCCGTCCCAAAACGTTCCCTAAAAATATGAGACGTCATTCCGCGTGGCGATAGGAACACTTGCGCAGGGTCGGCTGTTTACTGCCCAGCGAATTTAGGGAGATTTGAGCATGAAGAAGCTTCTCGCGATGGCCGTTGGCGCCACCCTCATCCCCGCCGCCGCGTTCGCGGCCGCCGGCTCGGTGACGACGGATCTCAACCTTCGCCAGGGTCCCGGCTCGAACTATGGCGTGATCACGACGATTCCGTCGGGTTCCGCGGTCACCATCGATGGCTGCATCAGCAACAGCACCTGGTGCCAGGTCACCTATGGCGGTTCGACCGGCTTTGCCTATTCCAACTATCTCGTCGCCGCGGCGACCACGGGCGAGACCGTCGTGATCGCACAGCGTCCCTCGCTCGTCGGCACGATCACCGCTCCCGTCGAGGGCGTCGGCCGCGCGGCGGGTGATGTCGTCGGCTCGCTCGGCATGGCGGTCGGCGATGTGGTCGGCGGCGTCGCCGACGCGATCTCGCCCGAGCCGCAGGTCGTGACCTATGTCCGCGATCACCCGGTCGACACCGTCTATCTCGACGGCGAAGTCGTCGTCGGCGCGAGCGTTCCGGAAGCCGTCGTGCTGACCGACGTGCCGTCCTCGCAGTACCGCTACGCCTACATCAACAGCGAGCCGGTGCTCGTCGATCCGGGCAACCGCCAGATCGTCTACGTCTACCGCTAATCGCATCAGCCGATTGCGGATGAAGCCGGCGCGGGAGCCCCCCGCGCCGGCTTTCTTCGTTTGCGGCCTCGCTGCTGAATTAATTTGATTTGCAATTCAAACTAATTCGCCCTTTATAAGGGCATGCCCTCGCCATCCCCCACCGTCCGCTCCCGCTTCGGGATCCGCTTTTCCCTGCTCGCCCGGCGCTGGCGCCGCGCGCTGGAGGTACGCCTCGCCGAGGCCGGCCTCTCCGACGCGACCTGGGTGCCGCTCGTCCATCTCCAGGAGACCGGCGGCGGGATCACGCAGAAGGAACTCGCCGCCCGCGTCGGGATCGACGGGTCGAGCCTCGTTCGCCTCCTCGACATCCTGTCGCGCGAGGGCCTGGTCGAGCGCCGTCCGGACGAGGCGGACGGGCGCGTGCGCCTCATCTTCCTGACCGAGGAGGGGACGCGCCGTGTCGCCGAGATCCGCGCGACCCTCGAAACAGGCGAGGCCGAGATGCTCGCCGACATCTCCGACGCCGAGATCACCGCGATGCTCGACCATTTCGACAAGATCGAGGCGCGCCTCGCCGAGATCGAGGCCGCGCGAAAGGGGACGCCGCGATGAGCCTCGGCGGGAGCACGGCCGCGGCGCCGGGAACGCGGCGGATCGATGCGGCGCGTCATCTCCTGCGCCCGCAGCAGGTCCGCGAGAGCATGGCGCTCGGGCGGCAGCCGTCGCTCCGCAACGCGATGCTCGCCGGGATGCAGGCGGCGATCACGATGGTGATCGCGCTTCCGCTCGCGCATGTCTCGCCCTGGCCGCACCTCATCGGGTTCGCCGCGCTTGGCGCGCTGGTGGCGCTCTTCGGCCGCTTCGCGCCGGCCGGCCGGCGGAGCCGCATCGTCCTTTATTGCGCGCTATGCCAGACCGGGGCGGTGCTTCTGATGTCGACCGTCGCCTGGCTCGGCGCGCCGGTGGAGGTGCGGCTCGTCCTCCTCGCGCTCGCCTGCGGGGCCTTCTATTTCGCGACGACGACGGGGGAGTTCGGCCCGCCGGGCGCGCTGATCTTCGTGTTCGCGGCGGGTGCCGCGATGGGGGATGCCGCCTCGCTGTCGGTTGTCGGGGAGCGGACGATCGCCGTCGGCCTCGTCGCGGCGCTCGCGTGGCTCGTCTGCGCGGCGACGGAGCGGCTGCGCCATCCCGCGACCGCGGAACGGGCCTTTCCGGCCGAGCCCTTCCGCCCCGCAAGTCACCGGCTCCTCGCCGCCGCGCGGATCGCGCTCGGGGCTGCGATTGCCGTCTTCGCCGCCTATGCGGTCGGCGCGGCGCATCCGACCTGGGCCGCAATGGGCGCCGTCGCGGTGATGCAGGGCGCGCACCTCCACATCAACATGAACCGCGCCCTCCAGCGCATGGCGGGCACCGTCGTCGGTGCGGTCGTCGTGTGGCTCATCCTGCTGCTCGACCCCACTGTCGGGGCGGTGATCGCGGTGCTCGCGATCCTGCAATTCTCGACCGAGCTCATCATCGGCTCGAACTATGCCGTGGGGCAGATCCTCGTGACGCCGATGGCGCTCCTGATGAGCCATCTCGCCGCGCCGGAGGCGGCGAGCGTCGCGATGGCGCCGGAGCGGGTGCTCGACACGATCGTCGGCGCGGCGGTCGGGATCGCGATCGCGATCCTCCTCTCCACGCTCGACGACCGGACCCATCTTGCGAACCTGCAGGCGGCCCGCTCCCGCGGCTGAGGTGCGCGGGGCGTCACGCCGTCTCGGCGAGGACCCGCTCAAGGTTCGCGAGGAAGCGCGGCCAGCCGGCCTTCGCGCCCTGGAAGGCCTGCTCCTGGTCGGGGCGGAAGCCGGTCTGCTCCATCCTGAGGCGCGTGCCGTCGGCGGTCTCCGTGAGCGTCCACGTGACGACGCTCTCCAGGCCATAGGCGTTCCAGGTGTAGGCGAGGGTGACGTTGGGCTCCACGATCTCGACCGTGCAGTCGACCGAGCCCCAGTCCGCGCTGAACTGGAAATGATGGCCGACGACGGGGGCGAAGTCGCTCTTCATCAGCCACTCCGACAGGAGGTGCGGCTCGGTCAGCGCGCGCCAGATCTTTGCGGCCGGATAGGGGAAGTCGCGCTCGATGGTGACGGTGCGCACATCGGATTTGGTGTCGCTCATTGGTCCATCCTTTTGAGAAGGTCGTCGAGGGCGTCGAGCTTCTGTTCCCAGTAGCCGGCCATCTCCCCGGTCCAGTGGAGGAGGGGGGAGAGCGCTTCCCGCTGGGCGCGGTAGCGGGTGTGGCGGCCGTCCGGGCGCGGCTCGACGAGCCCCGCCTCGCGCAGGATGCGCAGATGCTTGGAGACGACCGGCTGCGAGACGCCCGCGATCGCGGTGAGCGCGCCGACGCCCGTCTCCCCCTCGCGGCACAAATGCTCGAAGATCGCGCGGCGGGTCGGGTCGGACAGCGAGCGGAAGAGCGCGTCGGACGGCGCGGGGGACGGCTGGGTCACGGGAGTGGAGAACGCCTATTTCATACCCTGTTGGCTATGAGATAACGTATAGCCATTCGGCTATGTAAGCGTCAAGCCGCGCGGTGGAGCGTCTTGCGTTGGGTTCATGCAATTTATTGCGCCCCTGTCGCAGCCGGAATCGCTCAAATTGCCCGAATATGTTGCCTAAAAAACGCTTCCGCTCGCGAATGCGGCAGAAGGGCGGCGGCGACGGCCGATTGCGCATTGACCCGCCGGGTCTGGAAAACCTCAAACTTCCGTCGGGTCGGTCATGTGTCCGCGCGTGTCTCCCGCTCCCTCGATTCAACCCCGGCCGATGCGATCGCGGCCGGTCTTGGAGACAACACGGATGGCACGAAAGCAGCGCCGGAACCCTGCCGCTTCATCTGAGACGACGCGATCGGACGAGGGCAGGGACGGGCAGGCGCCGGGCGGGATCCTGCGACTGCAGCGCCAGGCGAGGGTCCGGCGGATCGCCTCCTCGCTGCTCTTCCAGTCGACCGCGCTCGCGGGGACGATGGCGGGCCTGCCGATCTACTCGCGCGCCTACGCGCAGGCCTCCTGCAGCCCGTCGGTCACGAGCTACACGATCGACGGCTCGCAGGATTTCGATGCGGCCGACATCGCCTCCATGCGCAAGGCGACGCAGCAGACCTTCACCTGCACGATCGACTCGAGCACCACGATCACGACGCCGCAATATGCCTATGGCGGCGCCTACGCCTACTATCAGAACGCGCCGACGAACCAGCTCTACCTCAACGACGACAACTATGTCCTCACGCGAAAGGGGTCGTATTTCGGCTGGAACGGCCTGAACATCACGATCACCAACAACGCCGACATCAGCGTTGGTTCCAGTGCCGACACGACTTCGATCATCGCGAACAACACCAGTTCCGACGATCTCCTCTTCCAGAAAAAGACCCAATATAACGCGCTGTCCGTCTATTCGCGCGGCTCGATGGCGCTCGGCGGCGACCACGCCTACAGCAGCAGCAAGCAAGACTACGTCAAGAATCCGGCTGGTTTGGGCGGAGCGATCTCCATCACCAACACCGGTTCGGTGTCGAGCAGCATCGGCGCCGGCATCTACGCCTTCTCGAGCGGCGGGCTCCAGGTCGACGGCGGCGAGAACGGCGTGGGCGGCGACGTCTCGGTCACCACGAGCGGTGACGTGTCCGGTGCCAAGGGCGGCATCATCGCGGTCAGCCAGGGCGGCTTCTCGACGATCCAGGCGCCCTATGGCGGCGAGGGCACGGGCGCCGTCGGCGGGACGGTCACGGTTGCGGTGACGGGCGCTGCCAACGTCTCGGCGACCACGACCGGCCCCGGCGTTTTCGCCGCCTCCTATGGCGGCAATGCCCTCTATCAGACCAACACGTTCGGCCAGTACATCTATGGCGGCGGGGGCGGGGCGGGTGGCGACGCCACCGTCAATCTCGGCTCCAGCACCGCCGCGATGACGGGGACGATCTCCACCGCGGACGTCGGGACCAATGCCGGGCCGCAGCAGATCATCCGCAAGACCGGCGCGGCTGTGGCGGCGGTCAGCGTCGGCGGCGTCGGCGTCTATGCGGGCGTCTTCATCTCCGGCGGCGGCGCGGGCGGGGACGCCACGGTGAATGCCTACGGCTCGTCCGACACGATGATCAAGACCGGCGGCGGCAACTCCCCGGCGATCCTCGCGCAGAGCGTCGGCGGCGCCGCCCAGGCCGCGGGCTACAACGATCTCAGCCTCTCCGGCGGCGACGCGGGCACGGCGACGGTCAATCTGTCGGGCGGCGGCAACATCCAGACGACCGGGTCCCGCTCGATCGGCATCCTCGGCCAGTCGCTCGGCGGCGCGGGCCGCAACGACGACATCTATGTCTCGACCTACGGTCAGGCGGGCAAGGGCGGCAACGTCGCCATCACCAGCGACTTCAACATCACCAACACCGGCGACTATGGCCACGGCATCGTCGCCCAGTCGGCGGCGGCCTCCTTCGCGACGGCGATCTACGACAATGCCGGCGACAGCTCGATCGTGTGGGGCGACACCAACGACACGGCGACCGGGAGCAGCTCCGTCACGGTGACGAACACCGGGACAATCAACGTCTCCGGCACCGACGCGCACGGCATCGTCGCGCAGTCTATCGGCGGCGGCGGCGGCATCCTCACCAACTCTGATGCGCTGAGCACGAACAGCGTCGGCCTCGTCGACACGAGCGCCAGCCAAAGCATCGGCGGCTACGCGTCGGCGAACGGCAACGCGGTCACCGTCAACAACCGCGGCGCGATCACGACGTCCGGCAAGGCCGCGACGGCGACCTCGAGCGGGTCGAGCGACGACACGATCGGCGGCGGCATCGCGATCCTCGCCCAGTCGATCGGCGGCGGCGGCGGGACGAGCACGGGCCAGGGCTCGTTCGGCCAGCTCGGCGGTTCCGGCAATGCGTCGGGGAATGGCAGCATCGGCGGCGCGGTCACCGTCAACAACTACGCGACGCTCACGACCTATGGCGACGAGGGGCACGGCATCGTCGCCCAGTCGATCGGCGGGGGCGGCGGCGCGGGACGCAACGCGAAGGGCCTCTTCCACTCGGTCGGCGGCAGCGGCGGTGCCGGCGGCAATGGCGGGACCGTCGTCGTCAAACAGAACGGCGACATCGCCGTCGCGGGCGACTCCGCCTCGGCCGTCATCGCGCAATCGATCGGTGGCGGCGGCGGTGTCGGCGGCACCGCCAGCTCCTGGGGCCTGTTCTTCGCGTCAAGCGTCGGCGGCAGCGGCGGACCGGGTGGCGATGGCGGCTCGGCGACCGTCACCGCGGGCAGCGCGGCGACGATCAGCACCAAGGGCGACCACGGCATCGGCCTCCACGTCCAGTCGATCGGCGGCGGTGGCGGCACGGGCGGCGCCGCGAAGGCGAGCTCCGACGGCATCGGCTTCTCCATCGCCATCGCGACCGGCGGCCGCGGCGGCGTCGGTGGCACCGGCGGCACGGCGAGCGCGACCCTCGAAGGCAATTTGACGACGGAGGGCAAGGACGCGATCGGCATCCTCTCCCAGTCGATCGGCGGCGGCGGCGGCGCGGGTGGCGCGGCGACGGCGAAGGCGGTGACGGAAGGCGTCCCGTTCGACGAGGACGGCAACACGTTCGCCCTCAGCCTCACGGTCGCGCACGGCGGCGACGGCGGCAAAGGCGGCAACGCGGCCGAAGCCACGGGCTTCGTCAATCAGGGCGCGAGCCTCACGACGAGCGGGGACGGCGCGACCGGCGTCGTCGTCCAGTCGATCGGCGGCGGCGGCGGTGCGGGCGGCGATTCCACCGCGACGGCCGTCACCAAGTCGCTGTCCGACCTCTTCGGCGGCGACGACAACGACGACGACGATGATGACAGCGACGACGGCGACGACACCGACACCAAGAATTACAGCCTGAACCTGTCCTTCGCCTTCGGCGGCCAGTCCGGGACCGGCGGCGATGGCGCGGCCGCCTACGGCCACATCCAGGGCACCATCAAGACGACGGGCGACCTCGCGGACGGCCTCCTCGTCCAGTCGATCGGCGGCGGCGGCGGCGCGGGCGGCGCGGGCACCGGCTCGGCAAGCACAGCGAAGGGCGCGACCTCCGCGAGCCTCGGCATCGATGTCGGCGCGAAGGGCGGGGTCGCCGGCAATGGCGGGCGCGCGCAGGGCGGCCTCAGCGACAACGGTTATGTGAGCACCGCCGGCCACGGCTCGCGCGGCGTGCTCGTGCAGTCGATTGGTGGCGGCGGCGGTGCGGGTGGCGGCGGTTCGGGCACCGACTCGACCGACTGGGACATCACCATCGGCATCGGCGGCGATGGCGGTGGCGGCGGCCATGGTGGCGCGGCCTATGGCTGGAACGCCGGCACAATCGTGACGTCGGGCGACTTCGCCGACGCGATCCTCGTGCAGTCGATCGGCGGCGGCGGTGGCGCGGCCGGCCTCGGCAAATCGTCCGTCACCTTCCAGGACGAGAAGGATGACGACGACGACAACGACGATGACAGCGACAGCGACGCCGACAAGAGCGGCGACGATGACGACGACGACGATGCGAGCCACACCATCACCATCGGCAATGGCGGAGGCGGTGGGGGCGGCAACGGTGGCGACGTCTTCGCCGGCGTCGGCAAGGATGGCGGGGCGCTGAAGCTCGGCACGATCACCACGCACGGCGCCTTCTCACACGGCGTCCACGCCCAGTCGATCGGCGGCGGCGGCGGCACCGGCGCGACCGCGCAGTCGAACGACGACAGCTCGTCGAGCAGCAGCTCCAGCGCGACCGCGAGCTCCAGCGACGATGATGACGATGACGACACGCCCGACGCCTCCCTGACGATCGGCGCGAATGGCGGCGATGGCGGCACCGGCGGCACCGTGACCGTCTATGGCAGCACAACCACCACCTACGGCTTCGCCTCGTCCGCGATCGTCGCCCAGTCGATCGGCGGCGGCGGCGGCACGGGCCTCTCCTCCGGCTTCTCCGTCTCCAGCGTGAAGCTCTCCCTCGGCTCCAAGGACGTCTCGTCCGGCGGCGGGACGGGCGGGACCGTCAACGTCACGGTCGAGAGCGGGCAGACGCTGACCACCAATGGTGCCAATGCGCACGGCGTGATCGCGCAGTCGATCGGCGCGGGCGGCGGCCTCGGCATCGTCGCGCTCGGCAGCGCGAGCGACACGAACGACGAATCGCTCTCCGACATCATCGACATCACGCTCGGCTCGAACTCCGACCAGAAGAACCTCAACGACCTCGATGGCGGCGACGTCACGGTCACGCACGAGGGCGCGATCGTCACCAGCGAGGAGCGGTCGATCGGCATTGTCGCCCAGTCGATCGGTGGCGGCGGCGGCTTCATCTCCGCCTCGTCGGCGAACATCAAGAGCGTCTCGTTCGAGTCCGACCAGCAGCGGGGTGCTGGCTACAATGCCGAGGTGAGCCTCACGTCTGGCACCATCACCACCTCCGGCGACGGCGCGGCGGGCATCGTCGCCCAGTCGATAGGCGGGGGCGGCGGCTTCGCGGGCGATCTCACCCAAAAGCTCAACGCCTACTATGCGGGCTACAAGGCGAACTACAAATATTCCGGCGGCGACGGGCGCCATTCGGGCACCGTCACGGTCAAGGTCGACTCGAACAGCTCCATCTCGACCACCGGCAAATACGCCCACGGCATCATCGCGCAGTCGGTCGCCGGCAGCGGCGGCATCTTCGAGAAGAACGGCAAGACCTACGCCGGCTCGCTCCACCGCAACGGGCCCAACAACGAAGCGGCCGTCAATGTCACCGTGGACGGCTCGGTGAGCGTGGCGAGCCCGTCGAGCTGGGCGGTCTGGACGCAGGTGCAGAACACGACGTCGACGATCGTGATCGGCTCGACCGGCACCGTCAGCGGCGCAATCGGCAGCGGCTATGGCGGCGCGATCTACGGCGCGACCGACAAGAATAGCGGCTCCACCTCGATCGAGGTCTCCGGCACCCTCTCCGGCAACGTCACCGCCAATCGCGGCACGATCACCGTCAAGGACGGCGGCACTTTCGTCAGCGGGTTTGTCAATATCGACACGCTGTACGTGGCGACGAGTTCGTCCGGCTCGGGCGCTCTCGATAGCGGCGGGAAGGGCAACATCTTCCAGTCCTATATCGACGGCAATCTCATCGCGCAGCCGAGCGGCTCCGACGCCGTCGCGGCCACGATCGTGAATTTCGACGTCGCGGCCGGCTTGGGCGGCACGGACAGCATCGTCGTCACCGGCTCGTTCTCGGGCGACTGGTCGGTCGGCATCAACGCCATGTACCTCCAGCCGAACTACAAGATCGACATTATCAAACCGACCGCCACGGTTGAGGGATCGACGATCACGGTCCAGTCGTCCGACGTCTTCAAGATGGCCCCGGTCACGCAGGGGTCGGACGGCTGGTTCAGCACCACGATCGAGAGCGCGAACTTCTCGGCCGTCGGCGCAACGCTCGGCCACAACAATCGCGAGATCGCGAACGGCCTCCAGAGCGCGTGGGACACACTCGCCGCGCGCGGCAACGGGGTGAGGGCGGCCCGGCCGGCGACCGCCGCGCCCACCGACGGCGGACCCAGGATCGGCGAGGTGTTCGCCACCTTCCACACCGCGACCGAAGAGACCTTCGAGGACATGCTCGCGACCTTCGCCTCGCACGCCTCGCTCGGCGCGGTCGCGCGGGCGCCGACGATGGCGATCTCCACCGCCTCACGCCTCATGACGTGCGAGGGCTTCACCGAGGGCGCCTTCGTCGGCGAGGGGGAATGCGCCTGGATGGCGGGCCTCGGCGCGACGGCGGACCATGACGGCTTCCAGGATTCCGATCCGGGCTTCACCGTCGACACCTATGGCTTCCAGGCCGGCGGGCAGGCTGAGATCGCGGAGTCCTGGTTCCTCGGCGGCACCTTCGGCTACGAGCGGGGCGACTATCGCGGCGACGCCTACGGCCAGACGCTCGACACCGACACCGGCTTCGCCGCCGTCTCGGTGAAGAAGGAGATCGGCGGCTTCGTCCTCGGCGCGGCGGTCGGCGGTGGCTACACCTGGGGCGACGCCAAGCGCACCTTGGTGAACGGCACCTATGTCGCCACCGTGGAGGGCAGCCCGGACTCCAGCTATGTCTTCGGCCGGGTGCGTGGCGCCTACACCTACGCCTTCTCCGACTGGGGCTATATCCGCCCGGCGATCGATGTCGACGTGATCAATATCGACCAGAAATCCTACAAGGAGACCGGGGCCGGGGCGCTCAACCTGATGGTCGACGGGCAGAACCAGACGCTCTTCGCCTTCACCCCCTCGCTCGAGATCGGGGCCAAGGTGAACATCACCGAGACGCTGCCCGCGCGCCTCTTCGCGAACGCGGGCGTGACCTTCCTCACCGACGACACGTTCACCTCGACGGCCCGGTTCGAGGGTGTGCCGACGATGGATTCGTTCGAGACCGCCACCTCGCTCGGCGACGCGATCGCGCGGGTCGGGGTCGGCATCGACATCGCGGCGAAAGAGGGTTTCGAGCTGAAACTCCAGTATGACGGGGCCTTCTCCGACGACGTTCAGTCGCACGGCGGCTCGCTCCGCCTCGGCTACCGGTTCTGACCGAGGCCGGTCCCTCCCGCCCACCCTTCGCAGGGTGAGCGGGGCGGGCCGCTCCTACGCTGTCCAGACGTTGCCGCGCCGGTCGTCGACGCGCTTCGCCTTGTGCGTCTCGCGCGGCAGCGTATCGGGTTCGAGGATCGAGACCGCCGCGCCGACGCCCGTCGCCGCCTTGATGTGATCCTTCAGCCGCTTCGCGAGCGCGTCGTCCGGCACGTTCACGCCGTGGATCCGCTCGGCCTCGACCGTCAGGCTGTCGAGGTGGTTCTCTCGTTCGACGACGAGGCGATACTCGCCGGTGAAGTCGTGGTCCTTGCGGACGATCGCTTCGACGTCGGACGGGAAGATGTTCACGCCGCGGATCACGAGCATGTCGTCGAGCCGGCCGTGGACGCCCATGAGGCGCATGCTCGTCCGCCCGCAGCTGCATGTCTCCTCGGAGAAGGAGACGATGTCGCCGGTGCGGAAGCGGATCAGCGGGCGCGCGCGCTTCTTGAGCGTCGTCAGCACCATCTCGCCGCGTCCGCCCGGCGCGACCGGCTCGCCCGTCTCCGGGTCCACAACCTCGACATGGATGTGGTCCTCGGCCCAGTGGAGGCCGTCCTTCGCCTCGCACATCCCCGCGCACGCGCCGAAAATGTCGGAGAGGCCGTAATAGTCGTAGACGTCGGCGCCCCAGAGCGCCTCGATGCGCGCCCGCGTCTCGGGGATGGAGCCGCCCGGCTCCCCGGCGACGAAGATGCGCTTGATCGCAAGGTCCGTCTTCGGGTCGATGCCCTTCTTCAGCGCCGTCTCGCCGAGATACCAGGCGTAGGAGGGCGTCGTCCACATGGCGGTCGCCTGGAAGGTGTCGAGGATCGACAGGAGCCGCTCGGACGGGACGGTGCCGGCATGGATCGAGAGCGCGCCGAGCTTCTGCGCGCCGAGCACGCACGGCCCGCCGATGAAGAGGGAGAAGTTCAGCGAGTGGGCGTAGCGGTCGCTCGCTCTGAGGCCCGAGGACCAGAACTGCCGCGCCTCATAGTCCATCCACTCGTCGAAATCCTCGGCGGTGAAGGGGGAGACCGTCGGCACGCCCGTCGACCCGGACGAGGCGGAGACATAGACGACATCCTCCTCCGGCACCGCCGCGAGGTCGCCGAGGATGGGCTTTGCCACCTGCCGCTCGCGCAGGATCGCCTTGTTGATCGTCGGGAAGCGGCGCAGATCCTCGAACGACTGGAGGTCGTCCGGCGAAATTCCCGCCGCGTCGAAGGCCTCGCGATAATAGGGGGCGTTCTCGTACGCGTGACGGAGGCTGCGCTTCAGGAGGTCGAGCTTCAGCGCGTCCCACTCTGCGCGGGTCTGCGTTTCGAGCGCCGGGTCCCAGAAGGGGCGGTTTGGGTCGGCCGCGCGCGCGTCCGGCGCCGGGCTCGGGGCGTGGAAGGGTTTGTTCATTCGGTCCTCGTCGTGGGCTGTCGACGCGGGCCCGCATTCTCGCAGACGCCACGCGGACGAACCGCCGGCTGGGGAAGACGGCCCACCCCGCACGGACCGCGACGGGGGTGTCAGGCGATCCGCATGGAGGCGGTGCGCCCGGCTGGCGGGCGCGATGCCATCGCGATCGAGCGCCCGGTGGAGCCGTGTTTCTCGCACATGCGAAAAGGTCCTTCTGAGGGGACCGCGAGCGCCGCCACATCCTAGCGTTGCTCATAAGGCTCCGGCAGCGACCGCACGAAACGGCCCCCGCGGACGGGCACTCAGGATTGCCTATTCATATAGTCTGGAAGGTGAAACCGGAAACACTTCAGGGTTGCAAATGCGCGCGGCGGTGCACCCGTCGCCCGGCGCGTCCCTCGGCGACGCCGGGGCTGCTGCACTGCGGCGGGGTCCGCCGCCATCCGCGCGTGTCTGCATCGGCCGCCGCGGCCACGCATCCGGTTGCGGCGCTGTCCGACCGAGGGGGCAGCGCGCGCCACCCGGCGCCGTCTCGCTCGGCGACACAGCCCCCGAAGACGATGCGAGGAGGAAGCGGGGAGGGGACGGAGTCCAAGAAGAGATTGCGGGCGTCGGCCATTCGGCGTCGGGGATCGGCAGCCGATGAGACGCGGGAGCCCGCAAGCGATGGGAGCAGACACCAGTCGCCAAGAGGGCAGAGGGCAGAGGGCAGAGGGCAGAGGGCAGAGGGCAGAGGGCAGAGGGCAGAGGGCAGAGGGCAGAGGGCAGAGGGCAGAGGGCAGAGGGCAGAGGGCAGAGGGCAGAGGGCAGAGGGCA
>NZ_QBBV01000017.1:0-720 GCF_003073115.1 Acuticoccus kandeliae
GGTCGTCAGACCCGGAAGCCGAGGGCCCGCAGCTGCTCGCGGCCGTCCTCGGTGATCTTCTCGGGGCCCCACGGCGGCATCCAGACCCAGTTGATCCGGACGTCGTCGACGAGGCCGCCGTCGGGACCGGCGGTGAGCGCGGAGCGGGTCTGCTCCTCGATCACGTCGGTCAGCGGGCAGGCCGCCGAGGTCAGCGTCATGTCGATGACGGCGGTCCCGCCGTCCCGGTCGATGCCGTAGACGAGGCCGAGGTCGACGACGTTGATGCCCAGCTCGGGGTCGACGACGTCCTTCATCGCCTCCTCCAGGGCCTCGAGGGTCGCGCCGTCACCGGCGTCGGCCCGGGCGGGCGGCTCGGGCGTGCCCGCCGCGCCGCGCACCACGTCCTCGGAGGTGCTCTGTTCGGTGGTCTCGCTCATGCCGGACTCCCCTCGGAGTTCTCGATGCGGGCGTCGGTGCGGCTCACCGCGTCCTTGAATGCCATCCAGCCCAGGAGAGCACACTTGACCCGCGCCGGGTACTTGGCGACGCCGGCGAAGGCCACGCCGTCGCCGATGACGTCCTCGTCGGGCTCGACCCTGCCGCGTCCCTGGGCCATCTCCTGGAACGACGCCATGCTCTCCCACGCCTCGCCGCCCGGCTTCCCGGCGACGAGGTCGTGCAGCACCGACACCGACGCCTGGCTGAACGAACAGCCCAGCGTCTCGTAGGACACGTCGG
>NZ_QBBV01000018.1:0-707 GCF_003073115.1 Acuticoccus kandeliae
TCCTTCGCCGCCACCCCGGAGCTGCCCGCCGCGGCCGGACGGCCCTTCTCCCCCGCCGCCCGCTTGCCGCGCGAGGCGTTGCGGCCCGACCCGCCGACCGGGACGGCCTCGGTGTCCTCGGCCTCGCGGTAGACCTGGTCGAGGATGTCGGCGATCTTCTTGCGCAGCGGCTGCGGGTCGATGCCGTGCTCGGTGTTGTAGGCGACCTGCTTGGCGCGGCGGCGGTCGGTCTCGTCGATCGCGTACCGCATCGAGTCGGTGATCCGGTCGGCGTACATGTGCACCTGGCCGGAGACGTTGCGCGCCGCGCGGCCGATGGTCTGGATCAGTGACGTGCCGGAGCGGAGGAAGCCCTCCTTGTCCGCGTCGAGGATCGGCACCAGTGACACCTCGGGCAGGTCGAGGCCCTCGCGGAGCAGGTTGATGCCGACCAGCACGTCGTACTCGCCGGACCGCAGCTGCCGCAGCAGCTCCACCCGGCGCAGGGTGTCGACCTCGGAGTGCAGGTACCGGACCTTGATCCCGAGTTCGAGCAGGTAGTCGGTGAGGTCCTCGGCCATCTTCTTGGTCAGCGTGGTGACCAGGACCCGTTCGTCCTTGGCGGTCCGGTCCCGGATCTCGGCGACCAGGTCGTCGATCTGGCCCGTGGTCGGCTTGACGTCGACCTCGGGGTCGACCAGGCCGGTCGGGCGGCTGCCCTGCTAGAC
>NZ_QBBV01000019.1:0-663 GCF_003073115.1 Acuticoccus kandeliae
CCGCTGTACAACTTCCTGCTCAGCCTGTTCTTCGAGTACGGCGTCGCGCTGCACGACCTCGAGGTCGAGAAGGTCGTGGCGGGGCAGAAGCCGCTGAGCCGGGTGTGGCAGCAGATCAAGTCGATCGGCCGCAAGACCGGCCGCCAGATCCTCAAGGACTACGTCGCGTTCCCCGCGCTGGCCGGGCCGTTCTTCCTGCCGGTGCTCGCGGGCAACCTCACCGCGAACCTGGTGCGCAACGTCTGGACGCACGCCGTCATCTTCTGCGGCCACTTCCCGACCGGCGCGGTCCAGTTCACCGAGGAGCAGCTGGAGGACGAGAGCCGCGGCGAGTGGTACGTCCGCCAGCTGCTGGGCTCGGCCAACCTCGACGGCGGCCGGTACTTCCACCTGATGACCGGCCAGCTGTCCTTCCAGATCGAGCACCACCTGTTCCCGGACCTGCCCAGCAACCGCTACGCCGAGATCGCCCCCGAGGTGCGGGAGCTGTGCCGGGAGTACGGGCTGGAGTACACGACCGGGCCGCTGTGGAAGCAGTACATGCAGGTCCTGGGCACGATCAACCGACTGGCCCTGCCGAACGGGAAGCGCTGATAGCTTCCGTTCCGTCCGATCCGTCCGGGTCGGCGGAGGGGGCGGTCGTGCGGCACCTGGTGGGGATCC
>NZ_QBBV01000020.1:0-662 GCF_003073115.1 Acuticoccus kandeliae
TAACGTAGTTCTTCCCTTTAAACCAAGAAGGTTGCACCATCAGCAGACAGTGAAAATGCGGATGTGCGCTGCCATCCTTACCTCGCGTCACCTCCGTAGCCCTGATCCACCCCTGAACAGGTGATAGCTCCTTTCGCTTTTCCATTCGCTTAAACGCCGCATTCATTGCTGTAAGGACTGTTCCAAGTTCACCTATCTCGCAGTTCCTGACAGTTAACGTCAGAAACAACCATCGGGAAGACGGGTAATCCACAACGATTTTCGGTAGAGCCTGATAAAAACGGGCTTGCCACATGAGGGTTCTTCTCCACTGGCAGACAGGGCAATGACGGACACGGCAAAATTTCGCACTACGAAGCCGTAGGCGCGTTTCTCCGGTTTCCATGATGGTAGACCAACCAAAACGTAACAAACCGCTACAGGAGGCCATACGGAGTGCATAGCGCTCGAATTCAGCAGCAGTCTGGTAGATACCCCCGACAGAATCGGTAAGCGTGCGCTGGGTATCCCAAACTGCATCACGGGGGCTGTAGTCCGAAAGGAATTTATCTTCTGACATTAAGCCTGCTCCGATCTGGGCAGGCTGTGATTTGATGTGGTATATTCATCACGTACCTGTGCATTGCGAGCCAGTACATGTCACCAGAGTTTGCCGCTGAGGT
>NZ_QBBV01000021.1:0-659 GCF_003073115.1 Acuticoccus kandeliae
GTGGCCATGTCGCTCACACCTTCGCCGCGTCGGCCTCGGCGCGCTGGCGCATCATGCTCGCCGGGGCGACGTCCTCCAGCGGCAGGCCGCGGCGGGCCGCGACCTCCTCCGGACGCTGCACCGACTTCAGCGCCGCCACCGTGGCGTGCACGATGTTGATGGCGTTGTCGGAGCCGAGGGACTTGGACAGGATGTCCGAGATCCCCGCGCACTCCAGCACCGCGCGGACCGGGCCGCCGGCGATGACACCGGTACCCGGGGAGGCCGGGCGCAGCATGACGACGCCGGCGGCGGCCTCACCCTGCACGCGGTGCACGATCGTGCCGCCGATGCGGGGGACGCGGAAGAAGTTCTTCTTCGCCTCCTCCACGCCCTTGGCGATCGCGGCCGGCACCTCCTTGGCCTTGCCGTAGCCGACGCCCACCAGGCCGTCACCGTCGCCGACGATCATCAGCGCGGTGAAGCTGAACCGGCGGCCGCCCTTGACGACCTTGGCCACGCGGTTGATCGTGACCAGCCGCTCGATGTACGGGGTCTTGTCCTGGGCCGCCCCGCCACGGCCACCGTCCCGGCGGTCCCGGTTGTTGCGGTTGTCGTTCCCACCGCTGCCGCCCGGGGCTCCGCCGTCACGCCGCGTACGTCCCGGCATCAGACCGTCC
>NZ_QBBV01000022.1:0-656 GCF_003073115.1 Acuticoccus kandeliae
ATCCACGCCGGCAACTCCTCGCAGATCTCCGACGGCTCGGCCGCGCTGCTCATGACCACCTCCGAGAAGGCCCGCGAGCTGGGCCTGACCCCGATCGCCCGGGTGCACACCGCGGTGCTGGCCGGGGCCGACCCGGTGATCATGCTGACCGCGCCGATCCCGGCGACGGAGAAGGCGCTGAAGCGCTCCGGCCTGTCGCTGGACGAGATCGGCGCCTTCGAGGTCAACGAGGCCTTCGCCCCGGTGCCGCTGGCCTGGCTGGCCGACATCGCCGACGACGACGGCGACGTCGCCGCCCGGCTCAACCCGAACGGCGGCGCGATCGCGCTCGGCCACCCGCTCGGCGGCTCCGGCGCCCGGATCATGACCACCCTGGTGCACCACATGCGGGACAACGGCATCCGCTACGGCCTGCAGACCATGTGCGAGGGCGGCGGCCAGGCCAACGCCACCATCCTCGAGCTCCTCTGACACCCGCTCCCCACCCGGAAGGAACAGACAGAACATGGACATCAACGGTTCCGTCGCCGTCGTCACCGGCGGTGCGTCCGGCCTGGGCCTCGCCACCACGGAGAAGTTCGTGGAGCTCGGCGCCAAGGTGCTGATCATCGACCTGCCGTCGTCGCAGGGTGAGGCCGTCGCGGACAAGCTGGGGG
>NZ_QBBV01000023.1:0-656 GCF_003073115.1 Acuticoccus kandeliae
GTCCTGGGCACCGGCGTCGACCGACGGGATGTACTCCCGCGGGACACGGCCACCGGTGACCTTGTTCTCGAACTCGTACAGCGCACCGTCACCGCTGGTGAGCGGCTCGAGCTTGATGATGACGCGGGCGAACTGGCCCGAGCCACCGGTCTGCTTCTTGTGCGTGTACTCGAACTTCTCGACGGCCTTCTTGATGGTCTCCCGGTAGGCCACCTGCGGCTTACCGATGTTGGCCTCGACCTTGTAGTCGGACTTCATCCGGTTGACCAGCACCTCGAGGTGCAGCTCGCCCATACCGGCGATGATGGTCTGGCCGGTCTCGTCGTCCAGGGAGACCTGGAACGTCGGGTCCTCCTCCGCCAGCTTCTGGATCGCCAGCGAGAGCTTCTCCTGGTCCGCCTTCGACTTGGGCTCGACGGCGACCTGGATGACCGGGTCCGGGAAGGTCATCGACTCGAGGACGATCGGGTTCTGCGGGTCGCAGAGCGTGTCCCCGGTGGTCGTGTCCTTCAGACCGATGACCGCGTAGATGTGGCCGGCCACGGCCTCGTCGACCGGGTTCTCCTTGTTGGAGTGCATCTGGAACAGCTTCCCGATGCGCTCCTTCCGGTCCTTGGTCGAGTTGATGACCTGGGCGCCGGCGGCGACCTGACCCG
>NZ_QBBV01000024.1:0-656 GCF_003073115.1 Acuticoccus kandeliae
CCCCCGCCTGCTCCTCCGCCGCGGCCGCGCGGTGCCGCTCCAGCGACGCCCGCAGCGCGGTCCGGCCCCGGTGGATGCGGCTACGGACGGTGCCGAGCTTCACCCCGAGGGTGGCGCCGATCTCCTCGTAGGACAGGCCCTCGACGTCGCAGAGGACGACGGCGACCCGGAAGTCCGGGGGCAGCTCGTCCAGCGCGGCCTGCAGGTGCGGGTCGAGGTGGTTGATCGCGAACACGGTCTCGGGCTCGGGGCCGCCGCCCGGGAGCCGGTCGGTGTCCTCGGGCAGGCCCTCCATCCGCAGCCGGGCGCGGCGGCGGACCATGTCGAGGAACAGGTTCGTGGTGATGCGGTGCAGCCAGCCCTCGAAGGTGCCCGGCTTGTAGGACGCCAGGGACCGGAACACCCGGATGAAGGTCTCCTGGGTGAGGTCCTCGGCGTCGTGCTGGTTGCCGGACAGGCGGTAGGCGAGTCGGTAGACGCGATCGGCGTGCTCCCGGACGACCTCGTCCCAGGTGGGCGGGGTCCAGTCGGCACCCTCACCGGGGCGGGTACCGGCGGCGGCGTCCCGGAACGGGGCGTCGTCGGTTGCGCGAGGGGCGGACATCGGGGCGGGGCACCTCCGTGGAGTCGCGACCGTGTCGTGGTGTCGATCGGCC